>JAQGIC010000058.1 GCA_028288725.1 Rhodospirillales bacterium | reverse complement strand
CCAGCTGCGCCCGCTGTCCTCCATCGCCGAGATCCTGGTGGCCCTCGCCGGCGCCTCCCTCGGCGTCATCCACTCGCTCCGCGGCCGACAGTTCCAGACCTGGACACCCGCCTCCTCCATCCGCCGGATCGATCGCACCCAGGTCTAGCCCGCATTTCTCACACTCCCGCCGCTGGCACGGAGGAGAAACTGGCGACACAGTAGGCGGCGGGTGCAGGTCGATGCGGCGCATCGACCAAGACCGACAACGCACTGTGTCGCCAGTTTCTCCCCGCCCCGAAGGGGTCGCGTTGCGGCGGGCGACCGTCTGCGTTGCGGCTTTTGCCAAGGCGTACAGCCTTGGCGGCAAGCCGCGACTTGCCGGATCGCCTCCCCGCAACGCGATGACAACGACGGGAGTGTGAGAAATGCGGGCTAGAGCAAAGCCCGATCTCGTCCGCCGCGGCTCGTGCGTTCTCTTCCTTAAGCTGATAATCTCAACTAATGAGCGACCCAAGGACGTTGACGGTGAAGGAACAGGTTGGCGCGGAAGCTCCGCATAGAGACGGCTCTGCGACCCTCCGCTTCGTGATTCTACAGCGATCGGTCTCACATGCCGTGACGCTGACCCGCGAGCGCGCGCCGTTGAGTCAACAAATCCTGGGATGGGGCGTCGTCCTCGGCATTTTTCTGGCCGCTTTCGCGTGCTGGGGTGTCGTGATTTTGGCCGGGCTAACGGTCTACAGGCTGCTCTAGCGTTCTGTCCAAGGGAAGACGAATCCGGTCGCGACGAATCCGCCGAAAATCAAGAAATGCCCATGCCAGGGCAAAGGAAACTTCTGTTCAAGCGCAAGCGATCGTGCGGGCCGGACGTTGAGACCGCCCTTATCGAGATGATTCGCCGGCATATCGACCTCGATATCGGCAAACTCAAGCCATTCGGATGTCATCGGATACTGGCATTTGTAAAAGGCTTCCTTCGCCGAAAAGAGCAATGTCGCCATTTTATCGGCCGCTTCCGAAGGCATGCGCCCGATCGCCGCCTGTTCGCCCGGGGTCAGAAACGCCGTGTACAGATCGGGTGTCACCCTAAGCGCGATCTCGACGTCCAGGCCGATGGAGCGAAATTCCTGCCGCCTGCCGACCGCTGCCGCGCAAAATCCGGCCGTGTGAGAAATGCTTCCGACGAACCCCTCCGGCCAGACCGGCGTGCGGTCCTCGCGAACGCGTAAATCCCATCCCGTCAGGCCAAATCGTTCGAGTGCCCGCCGTGCGCAGTGACGCCCTGCGGCGAACTCGCGCACCCGTTTTGGCAGGGCGCGCCCGAGGCAGGCCGCCTCCCCCGCCGACAGGCTGCCGGGATCGCCCTCGGCAAAGCTCTCCATGACCACGACATTGCGCGGAAAGAGGCTTTGCAGGTCCGACGACGGCCGCACGGAGGGATCAAGAACCGGCATCGCTGCGTCCGAACACTTTGACATGGACCTCGGGATAGGCCGGCGGATCATGTTCCAGTAGCGGCGCCGGCTGACCGAACCAGGATGATTTGAAAAATTCCCGCAGATAGGCGGCGGTGATGACCAGCGCGCGGGCGGGATCGATGGCACCGGCACCCGTCAGCCCACGAAAGCTCGACCGGGTCGCCGCATCGGAAAAATTGACATGGTCGGTGCCGTCGATGGTGACCAGAAAGCCGCCATAGCGCGTCAGGCCGGCGACCTGACGCCGATAATCCTCCATGTCGAAGATGGCGGAGTATCGCCTGGTCGGCTCAGAGGCCGCGAGATCGGCGGCGCTCGGCAGCGGCGAACCGTCGCCCAGCACCAGGTAGGGACAGGGCACGCCCTGGAGAGCGGCGTCGGCGAACAGCCAGCCATCGAGATTGGCGACCGCCTTGATGCGCCGGTCCTGCCATGCTGCCTGTGCCGCCGCGGCGCCCCCGAAGGAAAAACCCCAGGCGCCAAGATGGTCCAGATCCAACCGCCCGAAGAGCTCGCTGCCCCGGTCTTCGTTCAGCCGCGTCAACTGGTCCAGCACTGCCGCGACATTCCGCGCCCGGGAACGGACTTTCTCATCCCCCAACGCGCGCGTTCGATCAAAGGCCTGCTGAGAAGAAAAATCCAACCCGCCCGGCACTTCGACCCGCAGCGCAACGCCACGCCGCCTGCCGGCGGCAACCTCCGAGGCGGTGGGGTATCGAAGGCTGGTCACGACGATGCCATGGCTGACCAGGTCGTGGATCAAGAAAAGATCCTCCACGGCGGCCCCGTCCCAGCCCGGCAGATAGATCAGCACCGGCATTGCCGCCTCGCGACCGGCCGCAAGGCCGCGATCCGGACTGGTCGGATACCAGATCTCCGCGATCGGCGTCGCAAGGGCACTCCGGTCGGCGGGCAAATGCAGAACGCGGCTGGATACGCCGTACGGCCCGGACGGCGGCGGAAGCCGCACGGGCCGATTGACGAAGAACAGGGCAGCACCGCCCAGCACCAGGATCGCGGCGGCGGCCGCAAGGACGGTCGTTTTCATCCCTTCTGCCGGGGCGGAATCGACCTGTCCTGCGCGGCGTCGATCCGCCTGGCGATCTCCCGGGCCATATCGTCGACGCCAGGTTCCTTGAAGATACTGAAATGGTCGCCTGGGATGGTGACGACGTCGACCGGTCGATCCGTGTGCTGCTGCCACCCGAAACTCGGGTCGAGAAACGGTCCCCGCGGTTCCTGCTCGCTCCGCAGGATCGTAATCTCGCCGGCATAGGTCCCCGGGCGGTAGCGACCGATCTTTTCCTGCAGATATCGAAGCAGCCACTGGTCGTACCCGTCCGCCGTCACGTACCGGGCCTGCGCGCCCAAAGTCATGTCGGCGCTGGCCCCCTGGCGGCCGAACAGACGCGCGATCCGCTGGACGAACAACCGGTTGCCGATGAACCGCCGGAGGCCGCCGGGCTCGGTCCGCGCGCGCACCCAATCCTGCAGGATCAATTGCCACCGGTAGGAATAATTGGCGAGCCGCCCCCTGATCGGGCCCAGATCCTTGATATAGTTCGGCGCCCAGGTGTCGATCATGGCAAGCAGCGTGATCGTTTCGCCGGCCGCGATCAGCTGCAGCGCGACTTCGAAGGCCAATGCGCCCCCGACGCACCAGCCAAGCAGGGCATAGGGGCCGGTCGGCTGCACCTCTCGCATCAGCGCGACATATTGCTCGGCAATCGCCTCGAAACTGTCGGGCATCCGGTCGCGGGAGAAGGACGGATCGAACAGCTGCAGGGCCGTAAAGGGCCGATCGTTGCCCAGCCGCTTCGACAGGGTGAAATAGAGCCCGGTATTGTTGATCCCGATGACCGGTGATTTTGAGCCCGTCGTCTGCAGCCGGACAATCTGGCGGAAATCATGCTGGCGCAGGTCCGTCTGTTTCAGCAACCGCGCCATGGATTCCAATGTCGGTGATTTGAACAGGCTGGCGAGGCTGATCTTGTGCCCGAATTCCGCCTCGACCCGCATCAGCAGGCGGGCGGCCAGGAGCGAATGGCCGCCCAGTTCGAAGAAATCGACCCCTCGGTCGATGTTTTCCACGGAAAGGACGCTTTGCCAGATGGCGGCAAGCTGCTGCTCGATCTTGTCGAGCGGCAGCGCCGTTCCCTGAAGAGGGCCGCTCGCCACGACCGGTGCCGGCAGCGCCTCGCGATCGATCTTGCCGTTGGGCGTGCGCGGCAGGGCGTCGAGAACCGTCAGAAACTGCGGCTGCATATATTTTGGCAGCGATTGAGCCAACTGCGCGCGCAGACGGGCGACGATCTGAGGGGGCGGTTTCCGCTGCGCTCCCGAGGCCACGATATAGGCGGCGAGCGACGGTTCGCCGGCATCCGGCCGATGGATCGTCGCGACCGCTTCGGCGATCTCCGGATCTGCGAGAATGGCGGCCTCGATTTCTCCCAGCTCGATCCGAAATCCGCGCAGCTTTACCTGGTGATCGGTTCGGCCGAGATATTCGAACTCCCCGGCGCCGCGGGATCGAACGATATCGCCCGTGCGGTACAGGCGCCCGCCGGCATCCGGACGAAAGACGTCGGGTGCGAAACGCGCACGGGTCAGATCGTCGCGGCCCAGATAGCCGATGGCGACGCCGTCGCCGCCGATGATCAGCTCACCGGGCGCGCCCGGAGGAACGAGGCCGTCCGCGCCGTCGACCACGTAGAACTGGGTATTCGCGATAACGCCGCCGATCGGGACCGGCCCCTTGCCCGGTCCGACCCGATGGGCCGACGACCAGATCGTCGTCTCGGTCGGGCCGTACATGTTCCAAAGCTCGCCGCCGCGCTGCAGGAGCTGATTGGCCAGCCGTCGGGACAGCGCTTCGCCGCCGCACAGCATCTTCAGCCCCGAAGCGCCCCGCCAACCGGCGTCGATCAGCAATTCCCAGGTCACCGGCGTCGCCTGGAGGACCGTTGCCTTTTCGCGCTCCAGCACCGTCAGCAGTTCCCGCCCATCGACGATCTGCGCCGCGGTTGCGATCACCAGCCGGGCGCCGACGATCAGCGGCAGGAACATCTCGAGCGCCGCGATATCGAACGAGATGGTGGTGACCGACAAGAGAACGTCATCGGCTTTCAGGCCAGGCCGCTCGCGCATCGCCCAGAGGAAATTGACCAAGGCCCGGTGCGGGATCTGGACCCCTTTGGGCCGCCCGGTCGAACCCGAGGTAAAGATGACGTAGGCGCGCGCTTCCGCATCGACCGGCGGTAACGGCTGCGGCCCGGCCCGATCCTCCAGGCGATCGATTTCGAGACGGGGCATGTCGCCGAGCGAGCGCTCTCGCAAGCTGCTGCTGGTCACCAGGGCAACCAGGCCCGCGTCCTCGACGATCTGCGCCAGACGCGCCGCCGGATAGGCCGGGTCGAGCGGGACATAGGCGGCGCCGGCCTTCATGATGCCGAGCAGCGCGATCGGCAGATCCACCGAACGTTCGAGCATCACGCCCACCAGGCGTCCGCCGACATCGAGCGCCAGCAGATGATGGGCGAGCGACGAGGATGCCCGGTCCAGCTCTTCATAGGTGAGCGAGGCGCGCCCGCAGGCCACCGCGACGGCGGACGGCGTCTTCACCGCCTGCTCCATGAACAACGCCGGCAGCGCCAGCTCGCGCGGATAGGGCCTGGCCGTATCATTGGCCTCGATGGTGAGGGCCCGTCGTTCCGCCTCGCTTAGAATCGGCAGCGCGGAGATCTTGCGATTCGGTTCGGCGATCGCGGATTGCATCAGGTTGCTGAAATGTTCGATCAACCGTTGCGCCGTCGCCTGCTCGAACAGGTCGGTGTTGTACTCGCAGGAGATCCGCCAGCCTTCCGGACGCTCGACCATGAAGAAGTTCAGATCGTAGAGCGCTCCGGCCGAGCGGGAGGGCATGTCGACCAGTCTGAATTCGCCATAGGCGGCGTTTTCGATGAAGGACCGCTGGAAGATGAAATTCACGGAGAAGAGTGCGTTACGGCTCAGATCCCGCTGCGGCGCGACGATCTCGATCACCCGCTCGAGCGGAAGCCGCTGATGTTCGAACGCATCGCTCACCAGATCGCGCGTCCGCTCCAGCATGTCCTCGAAGGTCGGGCCGCCGGACAGGTCGCCGCGCAGGACCAGCGTGTTGATGAACAGGCCGACCAGATTCTCGACGTCGACCTCGTCCCGTCCGGCGGTCTGCGTCCCGATCGCGATGTCGGTCTCGTCGGAATATCGGTGCAGCAGCGTGTAGAGATTGGCCAGCGCCGCCATGAACAGCGTGCAGCCGTTGCGCCGGGCCAGACGCGCGAACGCGTCGGTTATCGTGCGCGGCAACAGGATCGAGACGATCGAGCCGTTCGCGGTCTGTTCGAGCGGACGGGGGAAATCGGTCTGCAGTTCGAAATGCTTCATGCCGCCGAGCGACTGGCGCCAGAAGAGCTCGTCGGTCTCGAAATCGGCATTCGACAGATCGTTCCGCTGTTGCCGGGCAAAGTCGCCATAGCTGAGCGACAGCGGGGGCAAGGTCGGTAGCCGGCCGGCCTGCAGAGCGGCGCAGATCTCCCCCATCTCGCGGGCGAGGACACCGATCGACCAGCCGTCGGCGACGACATGATGAACCGTGACCAGCAGGACGGACTGGTCGTGCCGAACCCGGAGCTGTGTCGCGCGCAACATGGGTGGCTGCGCCAGATCGAACGAGCCGCACGCTTCGAGCTTGGTCAGCCGCTCCATTTCCGCTTCGGCGGCATCCTCGGACAGGCCGGTCAGGTCCACTGCGGGCAGTCGGAAGCCGACCGACGGCTTGATGATCTGGACCAGCCCGCCGTCGCGCTCGACGAAAGCGGTGCGCAAGCTCTCGTGCCGGGACAGAATGAGCCGGAACGCCTGTTCCAGCTCGCTCGTCGAAATCCGGCCGACAAGCCGCCACCGCACGGCGATATTGAGCGCGGGATTGCCTGGGAGCAGCCGGTCCAGGATCCAAAAGCGCTCCTGGGCAAGAGTGCACGGGTACTGCCGCTCGGCAGCCGCGACCAGATTGTCCCCGAGGCCCCCCGCCTCCAAACTGAAAGGTCCTGTGATCAAGATTCCCCGCCTTCCAAAGATCGTGAGGGTCAACCGGCCTTCGCTTGGCTTGCGACGGGCGAGGTTGCACTTTGGGCTTCGAGAAACGCGGCCAGGCTGGCGACGGTCCGATGTCTCAGCAGTTGCTTCGCCGCAATCGGCAAACCATCCCGATTGGCCCGCGCCGTAATCTGAAAGAAGTGAATGGAGTCGGCGCCGAGATCCAACAGGTCGTCGGTCGTGCCGATCCGCTCGAGTTTCAGCACATCCCGCCAGATCGCCAGGATGCGCGCCTCCAGCGGACTGACCGGTTGGTTCTGTTCGACCGTTTCCGGTACGGTCTCGGGGCTCGGCAAGGCGCCGCGGTCCAGCTTTCCGTTCGGCGACAGCGGCAGGGCGTCGAGCAATACCCAGCCGGTCGGCACCATGTAGTCGGGCAGTTCCGCCGCAAGCGCACCGCGTATCGCGGCCGTGGCGAAGGTTTGACGATCGCGCGGCACGACATAGCCGACCAGCTGAGGCGCGCCCGACGGACCGGGCTTGAGCGCGACCGCGCAACTGGCGATGCCCTCCTGCCGGCCGAGGGCCGCTTCGATTTCGCCCAGTTCGATACGGAAGCCGCGCAGCTTTATCTGATGGTCCATCCGTCCGCTCATGACGATGGTGCCATCCGCCAGGCGGCGCGCGACGTCCCCGGTGCGGTAAAGCCGCGGCGAAGGACCGCCGAACGGGTTGGCGATGAACTTGTCGAGCGTCAGGTCCTGCGCCTTGAAATAGCCGCGCGCCAACCCTTCCCCGCCAATGTGCAACTGGCCGGGAACCCCGATCGGCGCAAGCTGGTCGAAACGATCGAGGATGTAGAACTGGGTATTCGCGATCGGCGTGCCGATCGTGATCTCGCCGGTATGCTCCGCGATTTCCACGCAGGACGACCAGACCGTCGTTTCCGTCGGCCCATACATGTTCCAGAGCCGGCCGCCGGTCTTCAGCAGCTGCGCCGCCAAGTCCCGCGGCAGCGCTTCCCCGCCGCACAGCATGCGGAAGCCTGGCGCCGGCGCGAAGGCGGCTTCGAGCAGCAACCGCCACGTCGCCGGCGTGGCCTGCATGACCGTGGCGCCGCTTTCGGACAACAAGCTGCGAAGCCGATCGCCGTCGCGCGCCTCATCCGCACCGGCGATCACGACCCGGCCGCCGACGCTGAGCGGCAGGAACAGCTCCAGGACCGCGATGTCGAACGCGATGGTCGTGACCGCCAGCATGACGTCGTCGAAGCCGAAGCCCGGTTCCCGCGCCATGCTGGCGAGAAAATTGACCGCTGCCCGATGCGAAATCTCGACGCCCTTTGGACGCCCCGTCGAGCCCGAGGTGTAGATGACATAGGCGAGTTGGTCGGAGGCCCGCGCGATCGCCGGCCGATCCAGGGGCGCGCCATCCGCCATGGGACGATTCAAAAGATCGAGGATCACCGTCCCGGGCGAAGCCAGCGAACTCATCTCCGGATCGTCGGCAATCAGTCCGGCAACGCCGGCTTCGCCCAGGATCAGGCGCCGCCGTTCCAGCGGATGACGGGGATCCAGCGGCACGTAGGCGCAGCCGGCCTTGAGGACGCCCAGCATCGCGATCAGCATTTCCGCCGAACGCTCGACGCAGATGCCGATCAGCGAGCCCGGTCGGACGCTGTCCAGGATCCCGTGAGCCAGCTGATTGGCCCGGGTGTTCAATTCCCGATAGTTGAGCGAAAGCCCCGAAGCCTCGACCGCGATGCGGTCCGGATGGTGCAGGGCAATTTCCTCGATCACCTGATCGACGCACACCTGCGACGGGAACGGATGCGTCGTCGCATTCAACCCCGAAAGCAGCCATTCCCGTTCCGGTGCCGGCAGCAGGTCGACCGCGGCGACGGTCGCTTCGCCCGAGCGGGCGAAGGAGCGAAGCAGTGCCTCGTAATAGTCGAGCCAGCGGTCGATCGTCGCCGCGTCCCAGAGATCGGTGTTGTAGTCGCAATCGAGCCGCAGCCCCTGCTTGGATTCGATCACATTGAGGAAGATGTCGAAATTGACATAGGCCTTCGCATTCGGCCGGATTTCGATGGTGAGCCCGGGCACGTCCAACCGCTCCGACAGCCGTTCGAGGTTGAACTGAACCTCGGTCAGGGGCAGGCGATTGATTTCCCGTGCCACGCCCAGCTGCCGCACGAGCGTGCCGAACGTGTAGTTCTGGTGCTCATAGGCCTCCAGAACCTGGGCCGCCACCCGCTGCATATGCTCGCCGAGCGTGGTGTGGGGCTTCCAATGACCGCGGATCGGCAGGAAGTTGACGCAATGGCCGACGAGCGGCGCTTCGTCGTCGACCAGCGACTGGCCGGCGGTCGGGACGCCGATCACCACTTCGCTCTGGCCGGCCAGCCGCCCCATAAGCACCTCGAATGCCGCCAGCAGCGTCACGAACAGCGTGCATTCCTGCGCAGCGCCGGCGGCCTTGAGGGCCTGATGCAGATCCCGGTCGATCCGGCGCGAACGGCTGGAACCGCTGAAGCTCTTGATCGCGGCCCGGGGGCGATCGGTCGGCAGGTCGAGCGGCAGAGGCAGCCGCTCGAACTTGCCCAGCCAATAGGCTTCCGTGGCTGCGCGTTCCGAACTGGCGGCTGTTTCGCGCAATGCATATTCGCTGAACCGAAGCGGCGACTGCAGCGTCGGCGCGCGGCCGGTCACGATGGCCTGATAGATCTCGGCCAGTTCGCCCACGATCACGTTGATCGACCAGCCGTCGCAGATGATGTGATGCGCCGTCAGGACCAACGCATGCCTGTCGGCGTCGAGACGGGCCAGCTGCGCCCTGAAGGCCGGACCTTCGACGAGGTCGAACGGCGTCCGCGCATCGGTCGCCACGATCTCGTCGAACGCCGCGGCGGCGTTTGCGCCGACCAGATCGTGGAAATCGCAACGGACGGGTTCGGGTGCGGCGATCTGGAGCCATTCGCCGGTCGGACTGAAGCGGGCGCGTAGCGATTCATGGCGCGCGGCGACCCGATCGAGCGCCGCCTGCAGCGCCGGGCGGTCCAGCATACCCTCCAGGCTGAGCGTAACCGATTCATTGAACGCGCAGGACGCATCCTCGCCCAATTGCGCGGACAGCCAGATCTCCATCTGATTTTCGGTCAACGGAACGCGATCGGCGGCCGCTTCCGCGGCTGGAGCGTCCGCCATCACGGCCTTGGGCCGGAAGATCCCGACCGCCGCGAGTTCGGCCAGGCTCGCCTCGAACGCCGCGACGATGGCATCCAGGTCCGCATCGGAATGGGCGGTCGTCAGAAAACACGGAAATCCGTCCTGAATATGGATGCCGCGATAGCGCAGATGATGGAACAGCAGACCGGCCAGCGGATGCTCGGCACCGAGGTTGAAATAGAAGAAGCTGGAGAAATTCTCGATCGGCGCCGCGATGCCGTAAGTCTGGAACAAAGCCCGCAGTTGGTCGACCAGCCGCTCGGCCCGGCCGGCCAGCTGCTCCTGCAGCGACGCCCCCGCGTCCTTCAGATGATTGAGCACGGCCCAGGTCGCGGCCAGCGTCAAGGGATGCCGCACGAAGGTGCCGGCGAAGAAGGTGACCGCCGCCTCCGGAACCGAACCGTCGCCATACTGCCAGGCGCCGCCGTCGAGCGCGTCCATGAACGCGGCCTTGCCGGCCAGAATACCGATCGGCAGCCCGCCGCCGACGACCTTCCCATAGGTCGCCATATCGGCGCGGATGCCCATGACCGCCTGCATGCCGCCCGGATGCACACGGAAGCCGGTCACGACCTCGTCCAGGATGAAGGCGGTGCCGGACGCCGCGGTGATTTCGCGGATCGCCTTCAGAAATTCGACCGGCCGCAGCGCCGGATGCCGGCTTTGCACCGGTTCGGCCACGACCGCGGCGAGCTCATCGGCATGGGCCCGGATCCAGTCGAGCGCCTCGGGCGTGGCATAGTCGAGCACGACCAGGTTGCTGACGGCGGATTCCGGAATACCCGGCGCCACCGGCAGCGATCGCGGATTGGCCGTCGATCGGGCGAGGCCTTTCACCAGCACCTCGTCGAACTGGCCGTGATAGGCGCCGTTGAACACGACGACCTTGGTCCGCCCGGTCACGGCGCGCGCGATGCGGAGGGCCGCCATGACCGCTTCGGAGCCGGTGTTGCAGAAGGTCATGCGCTCGTTGCCGGTCATCTCGCGGAACAGCTCGGAAATTCGCCCGGCCAGTTCGGCCTGCGGTCCGATGGCGAAGCCCCGTTCCATCTGTTCGGCGACCGCACGGGTGACGAAATCCGGAGCATGGCCGAAGGCGGTCTGCCCATAGCCGTTCACCAGGTCGATATATTCGTTGCCGTCGACGTCCCAGATCTTGGAGCCGTGCGAGCGCTCGCAGACGATCGGGTAGACCATCTCCTTCCATTCCGAGCGGAACCCCGCAGCCGCGCGCGGATCCGCCAGCGAAGGACGGTATTGTGCGGTCAATCGCTTCGAGCCCGCGCTCTTCCGGGCATAGCGCTGGATCAGCCCGTCGAGATGGGTCTGCTGAGCCGGAGTCACGTCGGGCGCTGCCGCTTTGGCACCGGCCCGATAGACCTGGAAGCGCGACGGCGGGGCGTCGTCGGCCGGTGCGGATACCGGTGCCGGAGCCGGCGAGAGCCCCGGTGCCGCCGGCGTGGGCATGCTCGCCGGCGAAGCTTGGCCGATCTGCCGCAGGGTCTGGAGCTGCTGGTCGAACAGCCCCTTCATCGCGTTCATCTGTTCGCGGAACAGGTCTTCGATCCCGCCGGTCGGCACGGCCTGGGCGACGGCTGGTGCCACCGCCGCGGGCTGGGCGCTGATGGCGGGCTTCGGTGCCGGAGCCGGCATCTGGGTGGCCAGAAACAGGGCCAGCTTTTCGATGGTGGATTGGTCGCGCAGCAATTGGCGGAAGCTGATCTTGACCTTGGTCTGGTTCTGCAACCGTTGCGCCACCTGGCCCAGGAAGAGGGAATCGAAGCCCATTTCCAGGAAGCTCGTGCCCAGTTCCGTACCGGCCATGGATTCCCCGGACAGGTCTTCGATGGTGCTCCTGATCAACGTATGAAGTTCGGCATGGCCCGAAGCGGCGGTCGCGGGCTGAGCGGAAGTGTCGGGCATGGAAACCGGTTCCTCTGATGGAGCAGGCGCTGTCGGGGGAGCGAGCCGGACGCTGGCGCTGTCAGAAGATGCGAGACGGGAGGGGGGCGCGACCCAGTGGCTGCTGCGCTGGAACGGATATGTGGGTAGGGAAATCCGCCGGCCGCGGCCCTGGCGCACCGCCGTGAAATCGATGTCGATCCCGGCGGTCCAAAGATCGCCGACGGCGGTCAGAAGGGCATCCACATCGCCGGTCTCCCGGCTGGAGTCCGACAAGGACGCGACGGCACGCTGGTCGAGGCCGCGAATGGCCTGGCGCGCGAGATTGGTCAGCGTCGTGCCGGGACCGACCTCGAGGACGACAGGATTGCCGTTTTCGAACAGGGTCTTCAGCGCCGCGTGAAACCGTACGGGCTCGCGCGCATGGCGCGCCCAATAGTCGGGCGAGGTCGCTTCATGGGGGGCGATCCAGCCACCGCTCACCGTCGAGACATAGGAAAACCGCGGCGCCGACAGGCTGACGGCCGCGACCGTGTCGCGCAGAGCCGCGACCATCGGATCCATCATCGGCGAATGAAAGGCGTGGGAGGTCGCCAGCAGGCGACTGAACGCGCCGCGGGCTTCCAGCATCGCCTGAAAGGCCGCGATGGCATCGTGGGGGCCGGCGACGACGGAGAGCGTCGGCCCATTGATGGCCGCGATGGCGAGCGACGGCGGCAGGATCGGTTCGATCTCGTCGGGCGTCAGCCGGACCGCGAGCATCGCGCCGGTCGGCAGGTCCTGCATCAACCGCCCGCGGGCGGCGACGATCCTCAACGCGTCTTCAAGCGAGAAGACTCCCGCCAGACAGGCGACGACGAATTCGCCGATGCTATGGCCGATCATCGTCTGAGGCGTCAGACCCCAGCTCAGCCACAATTGCGCCAAGGCGTATTCGACCGTGAAGATCGCCGGCTGCGCGACGAGCGTCGACATCAGCTGCTTGCCGGCGTCCTCCACCGACTCTTCCGGATAGAGATAGGCACGGATATCGGTGCCGGTCAGCCGATGAAGAATGTCCGCGCAGGCATCTACCGCGTGGCGAAAGGTGGGCTCGGTCGCATAGAGATCCCGCCCCATCTGCGGGTATTGCGCGCCCTGCCCCGGGAACAGCAAGGCGAGCGTCGTCGGCTCGGCCGATCCTGCGTCGCCGCCGGCGCCGAGGCTCCCGTCCTCCAGCTTTTGCAGGGCATCGGCGCGATCGCGGCAGACCGCGGCAAACCGGTGCTTGAACCGACGGCGGCCGCTCTGCAGAGTTGTCGCGACATCCTGAAGGCTCAGGTCCGGATGGCTGCGCAGGTACCCCGCGAGGCGGGTGCGCGCCTCGGAGACGGCGTTCGGCGTCCGCCCCGACAGCACCAGCAACTGCGGGCCCGCGATTTCGCTCGACGCATCCGCAGGGGGCGCTTCTTCGACCACGACATGCACATTGGTGCCGCCGACGCCGAAGGAACTGACGCCCGCGCGCCGCGGCCCCTTCCCGGCCGGCCAGTCGCCGAGAACGGTATTGACGAAGAACGGCGAGGCCTGGAAATCGATCTGCGGATTGGGGGTGGTGTAATGCAGCGTGGGGGGCAGTTTCGCGTGCCGGAGCGCGAGCGCCGTCTTGATCAGGCCCGTGACGCCTGCCGCCGCGTCCAGATGACCGACGTTCGTCTTCACCGAGCCCAGCGCGCAGAATTGTCTCTCGTCGGTCGTCTTGCGAAATGCCCTCGTCAGCCCCGCAACCTCGATCGGATCGCCGAGCGGCGTCGCCGTCCCGTGGCATTCGACATAGCTGATGTCGCGGGCATTGACGCCGGCGAGCGCCAGGGCCTGCTCGATCGCAACGGCCTGGCCTTCGGCGCTGGGCGCGGTGAAGCCGATCTTGGTGGCACCGTCGTTGTTCATGCCGACGCCCCGGATGACGGCATAGATCTGGTCGCCATCGGCGATCGCGTCTTCCAGACGTTTCAGCAGCACGACCCCGGCGCCGCTGCCGAACACCGTGCCGCTGGCCGCGGCGTCGAACGTGCGGCAATGACCATCTGCCGAGGCCAATCCGCCTTCCTGGTGCATATAGCCGCGCTGCTGCGGAAAGCTGATCGACACGCCGCCGGCCAGCGCCATGTCGCTTTGATACAGCAGCAGGCTTTGGCACGCCTGCCCGACCGCGACGAGCGATGTCGAACAGGCGGACTGCACCGTAATCGCGGGGCCGGTCAGCCCAAGCTTGTAGGCGACGCGCGTCGCCAGGAACTCTTGGCCGGCGCCCAGCAGCATCGGATAGCAACCGACCTGGAAGCTGGTGGTGAACCGTTCGATCGTCGACCGGTCGGCGCAGACGTTATTGAGAAAATAGGTATTCATGCTGCTGCCGGCGAAGACGCCGATCGCACCCGCATAGGCCGACGGGTCGTAGCCGCCGTCCTCGAGCGCCTGCCAGCTGCATTCGAGAAAGACCCGGTGCTGCGGGTCGGTCAGGGCCGCCTCGTTGGCGTACATCCCGAAGAATTCCGGATCGAACCGATCCACATCCTTCAGGATCGGGCGCGCCTTGACATAGTTCGGCGCGGCCCGCTCCGAAGCGTCCAGCCAATCGTCCAGATCGGCCTCGCTAAAGCGGGTGATCGACTCGACGCCGGCGCAGATATTCTCCCACAGCGCCTCGGGCGTGTCGGCGCCGGGGAAACGCCCGGCCATGCCGACGATGGCAATACCGGGACCCAGCAGCTTCTCATTTTCGCTCATGGGAGATCCATTCCTCGGGCAAGGCGGGTGCGGGCGAGCGCTGCGTTGCGCTTGGCCGCCAAATCCTGCTGGACGGTCGAAATCGGCGCGGACGCGGGACCGCCTTCAAGCCAGGTGGCGAGACTGCGGACGGTCGGATGGTCGAAAAATTCGAGCAGGGGCAACGAGCGGCCGAGCGCGCTTTGCAATCCGGCATGCATCCCGACCAGCTGCAGCGACGTGCCGCCAAGATCAAAGAAATTGTCGTCCATACCGAACGCATCCGTTGCGAGCGCCTGGCGCCAGGCGGCGCGGACGGTCTGCGGGATATGTCCGATCGGGGCCGGACCGGCAGGCCCGGCCGGCTTGGCGAGGCCCTCGACGAGCTTGATCCGGTCGAGCTTTCCGGTCGGCGACAGCGGTAGCTCGCGCATCAATTCGATCCGCCCCGGCATCATGTAGTCCGGCAATTCCGCGATGATGAAGCGGCGCAGGGCATCGACGGTCCCAACCGACGCATCGCGCGGCGTCACGAAGAGCGCGATCATCCGGGCCCCGTTCGCGCCGTCGACCACCGCCGTGGCCGCGTCGCCGACAAGATCGCTTCGCCGGACCGTCGCCTCGATTTCATCGAGCTCGACCCGCTTACCGTTGATTTTCACCTGACGATCGGCGCGCCCGAGGAACTCCAGATTGCCGTCCGCTCGACGGCGAACGCGGTCGCCGGTTCGGTACAGGCGCTCTCCGGGCTGATCGGCGAACGGGTTCGGGACGAATTTCTCCGCCGTCAGCTCCGGTCGGTTGAGGTAGCCGTGCGCGAGCCCGAGACCGCCGACATGAAGCTCGCCGCTGTCCCCGTCGGCAACGGGCCGGCCGTCCTCGTCCAAAATATGGACCGAGGTTCCATTGATCGCCGTGCCGATCGGAATGGTGTCGCCCGGCTCTGCCTCGACGGTATAACAGCAGCTGAATGTCGTGTTTTCGGTCGGGCCGTAACCGTTGATCAGACAGACCGAAGGCAAGGCCGCCCGAAGCTTTCTCACATGGGCCGCCGAGAGGACATCGCCGCCGGCGAGCAGCTGCCGCAAGGGCCGGAGCGCCTCGAGCCGATGATCCACCATCAGGTGGAACAGTCCCGCCGTCAGCCACAAGGTCGTGACCTTGAACCGCGCGATCGCCCCGGCAATGTCATCGAGAGACGCGCGGCCGCCGGGCGGTATCGCCAAAACGCCGCCATTGAGAAGCGCGCCCCAGATCTCGAAGGTCGACGCATCGAACGACAGCGGCGCCTGTTGCAGGATCACCTCGTCCGCGTCGAGCCGGGCGTAGTCGGCCCCCTGGACCAGCCGGACGATCGCGCGATGGGGCACGATCACGCCCTTCGGCCGACCGGTCGAACCGGAGGTATACATGAGATAGGCGATTTGGTCGGGCGCATTGGCCTCGCCGACAAAGCGCCCCGCCGATGCCTGTTCCAGCAGGTCCTCGATGACGAGGCCCCTGTCCGTCGGGGCCATGAGATGCCGTTGCCGCCGCGAATACAGCATCATCGCCGGGGCGCTGTCTTGGCGCACAAAGTCGAGCAGCCGGGGCGGGTAGGACGGATCGAACGGGATATAGGCTGCGCCGACCTTGAGAATCCCAAGAATGGCGGCGATGCACGCCGCCGACGTCTCGGCGCACAGGCCCACGAACGCGCCGGGTCCGATCAACTGCGCAGCGAGATGCCCGGCAATGCGGTCCGACGCTATATCCAGTTCTCGGTAGCTAAAGTTCCCGTCATCATGGATTAGCGCGATCCGATCACCCTGAAGCCGAGCAATCTCCGCGAAGACGGAGGTCACTGACGGGGACAGAAGCGGCCTGTCGGGACCGGTATCTTTGTGCATCGGTTCCTGATCCATGCCGTCTTCTCGAATTCGCGGGTTGGTACAGCAGATCGAAAACGGAAAGGAATTCCGGAAAGTTCATTGTTATTGAGTCAATATTTTTGAATGGGCTCGCGGCCGTGTCTCCAGCCGAGATCGGCGGGGTCTGCCAACGGCGACAAGCCGGATGAAATGCCGCCGCTAGCGCGCTTCCCGGTTTGGAGACCAGGTCGCGTAGGACGGCCCGGTATCGGTCGGCCGGATCAGCTGTTTGATGCTCAACGCCGTTTTCGCGATCGCGCGCTTTGCGCCGTCGCGCCTGGGATGAACGCCGGGCGAGGACGGCCTTGCGCCGAGTTTGCGGGCCCACCGGTTGAAGCGGTAGATCATCGCCAGATCGGCAACCGATTTGAGCTCGAAATTGACGCTGAGCGCGACCGAGACGTTATTCCCATTTTGCACCCAGTGGGGCGCGTGCGTCGGAATATGGATGCCGTACCCTGCCTTCAGATCGAAGCTCCTGGCCGTAGCCTGGCTCGTTTCCTTGTAGACCGCGCCGTTGAAATCCCCGGCGTGAAACCGTTCCAGTTCGGCGTCCGACATGACGGCCGGATGGTCATGGGGAAACACATGGGCGATCTTGTCCCCGGTGACCTGCACCAGAAAATTCGCTTCGGCGTCGATGTGGTAGGACGTCACGCGGTTCGGCGAGCTGATCAGAATCAGCACTTCGCCGACATGCACGTCGTCCCGCATCTCCGGGCCGCAGCAATCGACGATCCGCGCCAGGAACTCCTGGAAATACGGTGCGTAGACCGGATCCTGCTCGACATGCTTCAGGATGACGAGCGAGTTGTTATGCTCGATCTCGGCGATGGTTTCCTGAAGGCTTTCGCGCACCCGCTGCCCGGTTTCCCAGCGGTCCTCGACCCGCACCGGGCCGTTCGACCAATAAGCAAAATAGGGATGCTCGGGCAGGCGCCGCGACAGCGCGACCAGTTCGGGCAAGTCGAACACCGGATGTCCGGCGAAGCCATGTTCGAACATGAAACTGGACTTGTTGTAACATCGAGCGAACTGCCGATCCGCATCCGTCGGCAAGGGGCGATCAATGCGCCCGTCACGGGCGGCATCCTGCTTTTGGGTCGAGGCGTCCATGGATATTTCGCCTGGCGAGAGCTAGCGGCCGAGCATGCCGCGCACCGAGCGCGCGACGCCTTGGCGGGCGGGAATAACGAACTGCATCGTTCCCGACTTGAGCGCGTCGATTGCCGGGTGGATCCCGGGCGGCGCCGGGTGGAATCCGAGCTTGCGCAGATAGTGGTTGCAGGACCGCGCGCGCCCCCGCGCCCTCGACGACGCGGTCTCGAACACGAAACTGTAGGAGATGGAGCGCGATCGACCGGTCTCGACCCAATGCGGCGAGTTCTGCGGTTGGTGCAGCCCGCGGCCGGCCTCGAGATTGAAAACGCATTCCTGGCTGATTTGCCGTTTCGACAGATCCAGTTGCCCGATATTGACGATCCCGCGCTTGTAGAACCGTTCCAGTTCGGTCTCGGTGACCGCAGCGGGGGGATAGACGTGATAGGTCTTCTCCCCCTCGATCTGGCTGAAGAAATTGACCTCCGGATCAAAATGAAACGGGGTCGTCGCCGCGGCGGAACTGATGAAGATCGCGGATTCCAGGCGAACGATCTCTTCTTTGGCAAGCTGCCCGGCCGCCGCGACGACCTGTGCGAACAGGTGCCGGAGCAGGTCCGCGAAGTCCGGGGCGAATTTTTCCGGGCGTTTCAAAAGCACCCGGTACGCGGCGTCGTCCAGATGCTCCAGCGCTTCGTGCGGCTGCTGATAGAGCCTCGGCACGGCGTAGAATTCCGTACCCGGAGTCGGCGCACTGCCCGCCACGAAATAATCCTGATCGAAGCCCGCATACTGCCGGGCGAGCGCGGTCAGATTGTCAAAGCCGAACAGGCCGAGCCCGGACAGATTATGTTCGAAGCCGAACGGTTCGCGGTCGAATTTTGCGGCGAAGGCCTCCGGCGCCCACACCATTTCGGCCGCTGCATGAGACGTTTCCATGACTGCTCTATCTCGTTGAGGCTCCGTCTACCGTTGCTTCAACGTCGGGAGCGGCCGTTTCTCCCGCGTCTTGTAAAAAAAACCGCCGTCCGAACGCGGAAAGATTTGGGGAACAACCGTCGCGGATTCTCGTTCGCAGCCTGCCGGAACGCGATCGCAGCCGTCGGATGGCGCGAGCGGAACAGATGATGGCTTTACCCCATTTGTGCCTTTGGAGCCTTTCCATGACAAAGCGCGCGCTGATCGCCGGCATCCCCGGCCAGTGCCTCGGCGCATGAGGTTCCGACGCCGGTCCTGCAGCGTGATCCTCGTTCTGGCCAGCCTGGCATCGGCCACGCCCGCCTGGGCGACGACTTACTACGTCAGCGTCGAACAGGGATCTGACCAGGGAGACGGGCTGTCGCCGACCAGCGCCGTTCGCAGCCTCGCCCAGGCAACCGAACAGCTGATGCCGGGAGATCATCTCGTCATCGAGAGCGGGCATTACAGCGAACCGCTCCGCCTGACGAAGTCGGGAACGGCCGCGGCGCCGATCGAGGTTGGCGGCTCCGAGGGGGCACTGCCGCAGATCCGCACCGATGGCGACGCGGTGACGATCGCCGCCGACTATATTCGTCTCTCGCGGATCGATGCGGCATCGTCCGGCGATCTGGGCAGCGCGATCGTCGTGCAACCGGGCCATCATCACGTCAAGATCACCGATACGGTCGCGCATGATTCCGGTTGCGGCGGCATCGCGGCAATTCAGACCGACCACATCGAGATCCGGCACAATCGCGTGTTCGGGAACGGCATGCGATCGCCCTGGCAATGCAGCGGCATCAGCCTCTACCAGGCGGCGAACGTCGACGACGCGCCCGGCTTCCACAATGTCATCAGCGGCAACCTCGCCTATGGCAACATGAACAAGGTGCCGGATCCGAAGCTGCCCGCCCGGGCCGCCGGTCACACGACCGACGGCAACGGCATCATCATCGATGATTTCCGGCATGATCAGGTCTGGCAGGGTCGCAAGACGCCCCGGTACCGCGCGGCCACCCTGGTCGAGAACAATATCGCCTACGGCAACGGCGGCCGCGGCATCGAGGTCTTCTACAGCGACGATGTCAGTCTGCGCAATAATACCTCGTCGGGGAACTTGCTCGACGCCCGAATGGTTGACGGCACATATGGTGAAATCTATGTGGCGTTCGCCGACCATATCAAAATCTTCAACAACCTGGTCGACGCCCACGGCAACAAGGCCTTTGCGATCATGCTGGCGCATACCAAACGCCTGGACGGGGACTACAACATGATGGTTGGCGGCAAGCCGCCCGGACTTGGGCGGGATGCCGCCGAGATCTCGTGGGGAAGCCATAACTTCCTCGCGGACGCGGCCGGCTTCACGAGCGAAGGCGACCATGATTTTCATTTGATGCCGAACAGCAAAGCTGTGAACGCCGGCTCACCCGCCCGTGGATCCAGCCTCGACCTCGACGGCGCCGGTCGTCCTGGCGACGGCACGGTCGACATCGGCGCCTATCAACACCGTCGCTAGGGAAGGTCCGTTCGGATGGCAGGTACCGCTCTTCTTCTGCACCGGCAGGCGGCGTTCACGCTGGTTGCAACCCTGCTGTTGGGCGGCCTGGTTCCGGCACCTTGTCGGGCACAATCCGATGACGCGCCCGACGAGACGCCTTCGGTCACCGTCCCTGCCCGACCGGCGCCCGATTCCTCGGTCCATCGCCATGGGGGCGGCGGCGATGACGATGCCGTCCGATCGAGTTTCCGCGACGACCGGGGCCCGAACAGCGGCATGCGGATCGAAAGCACGCCGGGGACGGGACTGGCCCTGGACCATTCTCCCCTGCCGGGCGAACTTGGCGCCACGCCCGAAGAAAGCGCGCCTCTGTTCGAAAAGCGGACGGGCGGGCTCGCCATGCGCCCGGACCCTTGGGTTCAATCGCCGAAATAGGAACGGGTCGCCGTATCAGCCCGAGAGCGACGGCGAGACCGGCACGATTGTCGGGCGGCGACCGTTGAAGCGTCTCAAGAGCGGCCGCTCGATCAGGCGCCAGAAGGCCCACCCGCCGGCCACGCCGGCGAGGGAGACGAGAATCGCCACCATCTCCGGTGATCGGATGGACGCGGGCAGCTTCATGGCGAAGCGCATGAACAGCGATTCCGTGACCACGTGGCTGAGATAGAGCGAATAGGACATCGCCCCCAACAGCTGAAGGCCTGCCGGAATACGTAAGAACCCGTTCATTTCCAGTCGGGCGGTCCCGAGAATTACCGCAGCCGCCGCGCCGCCGAACGCCAGCCGACCGACCAGCGGCGTTTCCAGGATCGAGGCCGGCGTCATGACGAGAGCGCATGCCGCGAAGGTCAGCCCGCCAATGCCGGCCAGCAGCACCATCCCCAGCGGGTCCCGCGGCACCTGCGATCGCGCCGCCCACGCCACCAGCACCCCCATGATGAACTCGAGGTGATAGGGGCTGGTCAGAAAATCGACCGGATAGCCGTGGGCGCCAAAGACGCCCGCCCACAGGATCGATGCCGCCCAGGGCACGGCGAGCCAGAGGATCGAACGCCCGACGACGATGAGCCCGCCAAACAGAACATAGAACGCCATTTCGAACACAAGCGTCCAGGCGACGCCGAGCACCGGTTGGTCGGGCATGGGGAACAGGGCGTAGGATGCCAGGACATTGGGCCATGCGTGCTGTCGGGCGACCCCCAGCTGGGGCGACAGGGCGTAGGTGATCACCACGAACGTCAGGATGATCCAGTACGGCGGAAAAATGCGCATGAAACGCCGCCTCGCATAGCGCCGGAGCCGGTCTGGCCGCCCGGCATCGCCCCAATGCACCGTCGAAATAATGAATCCGCTCAAAACGAAAAAGAAATCCACGCCGACATGGAAATTCAACAGGAGTCCATCGAAAGCCTGGCGGCCGAAATATCGATCCTCGGCGACCAGGTAGCCGGCATGGTCCAGCACGACGAGCAGAGCCGCGACTCCGCGTGCAAACTCCAGGCTCCCGAATTTACCCGGTGCCCGTTCCGCAAGAGACGCGTCGACCGGAACAGTCGGTTGGAACATTTGGCGACGCTTCCCATCCTTTGAGCCCAGCGCTCCTGGGCGAGAATGCTAACGCTCCGCTCTTGCGGATCGCACCATCCTCTGTCGGCTTTATTGACGAAACCGCGGAAACTTATTGAGGAAACCTGCGTTTGCCATCTGCGGAGAGTCGCTCAACTGAAAAGCAGGTCGGGAATGGCCAACGTTTACGAAGCGCTACAGCGTGGGCGTCAGGACGCGGCCCCGGTCTCCGCGCCGTTGCCGCGCGTTTCCAAACCGAGTCCGGCCAAATTCGGCATGGAAATGCGGACGCTTTCAGGGCGGCTGCAGCCATTGTTCGATGACCGCAAGCCGGTCACCCTGGCGGTCACATCCTCCAGTTCGGGCGAGGGCACGTCCACAGTCGCCCGCGAACTGGCCTATTACATCGCGGCCGAAGGAAGGTCCGTCCTCTATTGCGGCGATCCGGCCGATCTCGACGCGGTGCGCGTCGCCGGAAGCCTGACCGAAACCCAGTCGAGAGCCATTGTCGAGACGAGCCGGCAAGGGCTGAGCCTGGTCGATATCGCCGACTTGCATCGACGCGATTCCGGGTTCGGAAGCAAGATGGCGTTTCGCGACTGGTTGACCGGCAACGCCCAGAAGTTCGACTTGGTCATCATCGATGTCCCGCCGGTCCTGGAACAGCAGAGCTGGGGCGGTTTCATGGGCTTTCCCGATGGCGTGGTCCTGGTCGTCGAGGCGGAACGGTCCCGATCCGAGGTCGTCAACGCAACGACCGCGGTTATCGCCGAGGCCAGCGGCCATGTACTGGGTCTCGTGCTCAACAAGCGGCGGCAATATATCCCGAAGCGCCTGTACAAATGGCTATGAGCGGCCTGCTGCCGACCGCCCCCCAAGCGCTTGCCCGACACGCCTAGGCGGGAAGAAATGTATACGCACTTCTTCGGGCTGAACCGGCTTCCGTTCGAAGCGTCACCCGACCCCAGTTTCCTGTTCGACGGACCGGTGCATCGCGAAGCGATCGCGTCGATCGAGTATGCGGTCGCCACGCGCATGGGCTTCATCATGCTCACCGGCGAGGTCGGCCTGGGCAAGACGACGGTCATCCGCGCGTTTCTCGACCGGTTCGACCGGCAGCGCCTGCTGCCGATCTACGTCTTTCACCCGCTGCTCAGCTTTGACGACCTGCTGGAGCTTCTGTCCGACGAGTTGGGCCTTACGCTCGCAAGCGGCATTGGCAGCTTCAATCGTCTGAGAGCGATCCAACGCGAACTGATCCGTCTCTATGAGGAGAAGCGTCAGGTCATCCTGGTGATCGACGAGGCGCAACGATTGCCGGAGGATACGCTGGAGAATCTGCGTCTCCTGACCAATCTCGAAACCACCGACGCGAAGCTCCTGCAGATCGTTCTGGTCGGGCAGCCGGAACTCGAAGAGATCCTCGCCCAGGGCCATCTCCGTCAGCTTGAGCAGCGTATCGTGCTGAAGGCGAGGCTCGACAACCTGACGCCGGAGGAATCGCTGCGCTACATGCGGCACCGGCTGACGCTCGCCGGCGCCGACGATCCGGAAAAGATCATGTCGGCCGCGACGCTCCGCGCGATCGTCGACCTGGCGGAGGGCGTGCCCCGCCGCATGAACATCCTTGCCAATCGAGCCTTGATCGACGCGTTCGGGGCGAACGAAAAGCCGGTGACGGCGGCCCGTGTCCGCCGGGTCGCGGCCAGCAACGTGAAAGAACGGCCGGCGGCGCGACCCAAGCGATCCTGGGGCATGGCCATGGGCATCGTGCTCGCGTTCGTCGCCTGCGCGGGACTGGCGCTGTTCTGGGAAACCAACCCGGCGCGGTTCAAGCAGATTCAGGCGATGGCCTGGCCGGATGCCCGGTCTGATGCCACGCCGCCGGCCGCGCCCGCCCGCCCCGTGACGGAAGCGCCGCTCGCCGCCCCCCAGGCGCCGGCACCGAAGGCCGAACCGCAGCCCCCGCCGGCGCGGACGCCGCAACACGTGACGGCCGAGGAAAGCCCGACGGGAAAATCGACAGCTCCCAGCACGCCGTCACCGGCAGCGGCGATACGCGTGGTCGCTCCGTCGCCACCGCCGGCCGTCGTGCAGGCTACCCCCGTTCCTCCACCACCCACCGTGGTTCCCGCTGCGGCATCCCCGGACCTGGCGACGCTTTCGGCGAGCCTCAAAGGCGGCGTCCCGCATGACACCCCCTACACGGTCGTGCCGGGCGACACGCTCTGGAAAATCTGCCTGCAGGCCTACGGCCCCGAGATCGCACCTTCGATGATTTCCAAGGTAATGAGCCGAAATCGCATCATCAGCGACATTCGGCTGCTTTGGGGAACGACGATCATTCTTCCCTCGCCTACCAATAGCTGAGCTTGCCGCCTCCGACGAACCTGCAACCTTGGGACCCGAGCATGGACACAGTCATTCACTCAGCCCTAGCGGACCGGGCCCGTTCGGCCGACCGTTGGACGGACCGGGCAAACATTCTGGGCGTCGGCGTCAGCGCCATCACAATTCCGCGCGCCCTCCGCCAGTTCGAACAATGGATCACGACCGGTGCCCGACAATATGTCTGCGTCGCCGACGTCCATGCCATCATGCAGAGCCGATGGAGCGAGGAATTTCGACGCATCCACAATGGTGCGGGCATGGTGACCCCCGACGGGATGCCGTTGGTCAGGCTGGCGCAGCTCGCGCGGGTCGGCGAGGTCGATCGCGTCTATGGTCCGGATCTTCTGATGGAGGCTTGCGCCTTCTCCGTCGCACGGGGCTACCGGCACTTTTTTCTCGGTGGCGGCCCCGGCGTGGCCGAGGAACTGGAGCGCCGGATGGCCCGCCGCTTTCCAGGCTTGCAGATCGCCGGAAGCCACATGCCGCCGTTCAGGCCGACAACGCTAGAGGAAGACGCGGAGGTCGCCCGCATCATCAACGAGGCCCGTCCGGATTTTGTCTGGGTCGGCCTCAGCACGCCGAAGCAGGAATATTGGATGGCCAAGTTCCGTCCCAACCTGGATGCGGCAATCCTGCTGGGCATCGGCGCCGCTTTCGATTTCCATTCGGGCAACAAGCCGCAGGCCCCCAAGCTCATCCAACGATCGGGCTTCGAATGGCTGTTCAGGCTCGCGACCGAGCCGAGGCGGCTCTGGCCGCGATATCGCCGGGTCATTCCGCAATTTCTCTATCTGATCGCCCGGCAGAAGCTCGGGCTGGAGAAATTTCCGATCGACTGACGATCGCCACTGCGCCGTCCCGGCAAAGTCTTTTTCACAGAATTTTCACTATGGGCGAAAGCTGATGTCGCCAAGCCTTTGGGTTACGGTCGAAAAACTCTCACAGCAAGTCGTATGGCTGGTGCTGTTCGCCATCCTTGCGCCGATTCTAGGTCCCCGCCCCTATGGCCTGTTCGCCATCGTCATGGTGTTCATCGGCTATTGCGAGTTCGTTACCGTCGAAGCGGCGGCAGAGGCGCTGATGGGCATGGACCCGCTCGAGCCCAAGCATCTGAAGACGGCGACAAGCTGCAATCTCGTGATCTCGCTGGCAACCGGCCTCGGCGTGTTCCTGCTGGCGCCGCTGTTCGGCCTGCTGTTCGCAGACGCGGAGTTGACGCCGCTGTTCCAGGTCCTGTCCATCCTGCCGGCGATCTCTGCCCTTACCTCGGCGCCGATCGCCGTCCTGAAACGACGGATGGACTTCCGCCCTCTCGCCATCAGATCGACGCTCGGCCTCGCCATCGGCGGCAGCGCGGGCGTCGTTCTGGCGCTCGCAGGCGGCGGCGTCTGGTCGCTTGTCGCCCAAATCCTGCTTCAGCGCATCGCGGAGGTCGTGATCCTCTGGGTCACGGCGGGGCCGGAGGCCGGCGCGGGTCTCGGTTGGTCGAGGCCCCACTATGAGGATCTGCGGGTCTATGCGGCCCATGTATTCGTGTCTCGAAGCATGGTGTTCCTGAGCGCACAGCTGCCGCGGGTCATCATCGGGTATTTCCTGGGCCCGGTCGATCTCGGGCTCTTCACGCTTGCGACCCGTTTTCCGGAAACGCTGGCCCAGGTGGTGATCTCGCCGCGAGTGATCGTCGCGCGCATCGATCTTCGACGGTATCGCTATGGCGAGAAGGCGCTTTCCAGCGCGTTCTATCGCTTGCTGAAGGATGTCGCGCTCATCGGATTTCCCATGAGCCTCGGGGCTGCGGCCACGATCCCCCTGCTGATCTCGGTTTGGCTGGACGACCGGTGGCAGGCGGGTATCCATGCGTCGCAACTGATGTTTTTGACCGTCCCGCCGCAAGTGGTCTTCTACGCGTCGAGCGCCGTTCTTCTGGCGCTGAATTTTCCCCGGGAAGAAGCGCGAATTTCCGTGGTTCAGAGCGTCACGAACGCGCTGTGCGTGCTGGTCGCCGTGCCTTTCGGCCTGAACGCGGTGTGCGGCGTCATGGTGTTGAGATTGTTCGTTCTGATGCCTTATCCCGCGCTGATCGTCTCGCGCACGTGCGGTATTCCGATGCGCTTGGTGGCCGCCGCGACCGGGTCCCTTTTCGGCTTTGCACTGGCAATGGCGGCCGCGGTCGTGGCGCTGAGCCCGCTGCTGGTCCGGACGGTGGGCGCCCCGATCGCGCTCCTGGGCCTCATCATCGTCGGGACGATCATCTACGCGGCGCTTGTCGGCATATTCGCGCCGAACGAAGCCCGCCGGATCATGGCCCGGCTACCGTTCGGGTTGCGCAAGCGGCCCGCTAGTGTCTGACGGCGAGTTTGGGCTGGGGCCTTTTGCCCGCATAATGTCGAAGCGCCATCATCAGCATCGGGGCGAGGCGGGCAGGATAGCGGCGGGCATCGAAGCCGGACCGGAAGCGCTCCCGGGCGCCCGTACCAAGGCGCCCCCGCAACCCCTCGTCCGCCACTGCCCGAGCCAGCGCGTCCGACAGCTGCTGGACCGAGCCCGGTTCCACCAGAAGGCCGGACCTGTCGGCCTCGATGACCTCGCCCAAAGCACCGACGGCGGTACAGACGATGCAAAGCCCATGCGCCATCCCCTCGAGGACGGACATGGCCATCCCTTCGGCATAGGACGGCAAGACCAGGATATCGGCGCCGTTCAACAGATCGACGATCGCCGGCCGGTCGACCCACCCGGGCATTGAGACCCGTCCGGCAATGGCGGTCGCGGCGAGCTGGCGCTCGAAGATCGCCTGATGCGGACCGCCACCGGCAATCGTCGCGCGCCAGGACAGGCCGCGCATCGTCGGTTGATCGAGAGCGTTGATCAGGTCATGGACGCCCTTTCTTTCGCTCAACTGGCCGAGGAACAGGATATGGACCGGCGACAAGGCGCGCGCCGGCGGCGATGGCGGTTCAGGGACCGCATTCGGCAGCACCGAGACCCGTTCGGCCGGAACGCCGAGCAGATCGGTGACGGTCGCCCTGGCATTCTCGCCCAGAACGATAACCTGGTCGGCGGCCCGGAACATCCACCGCACGGCAGCCAGAAGCGGCGCCGGCAGGGAACGGCAGAACCGCTCATAGTCATAGTCGTGCAGATGGAGGACCATCGGCATGTCGCGGAGCCGACAGAAGGCGGCCACCAGAAACTTGCGCAGGGTGCTGCCCCGGCCCGCGACGTGAATATAGACAAGCGGCATCTGGGGCGCATGGGACTGGATTGCCCACAGCGTCGACAGAAGCCGCCTTGGCCAGAGTCTCAACGCGCCCGGTCCTCGCGGATCCAGGATGTCGAACTCGGGCCCTGCGGGATCTCGCCCCCATTCGTCCGCCAGATAGCCGACCATCCGGCCGATACCGCCGCCGTGTTCGAGCCCTCCGGCGGTGACGATGAGAATCCGGGGCAGTCTCGCCCCGGAATCCGGAGAGAATTCGGTCATGGCCGACCGCATTTCAGGCGGCGGGGAGACTGATGCCGGGCGCGATCGGGAGAATCTGACGCATGTATTGATCGACGAACAGGTCGACGTTGGCGATGTCGCTGCGGGGCACGTAGATCACGTCGCGCGGGGCGAGCGGAATATTCGCCGCGAAATTCTCGCCCGACAGCGCCTTTTCAAGGTTGAGAACCTGCCAGTCGTAGCCACCGCCGGCGCGCTGCCGGATGATAAGCACTTCGTTGGCGCGGGCCGTGTTCTTGAAGCCGTTGGCCTGAAGAATGGCCTGCAGCACCGTCGTCGGCGTCAGCAGCGGCTGGGCGCCGGGCAGACCGACCTCGCCGCCGATATAGATCTTGTTCGAGTTGAACTCCCTTACGATCACGACGAGCTCGGGCGATTTCAGCGCCGTTGCCTGGTATTTCTCCAGCAGGGCATCCTGCAACTCGCCGGGCGTCATGCCGGCCGCCTGCACGTCATGGACCAGCGGCAACGAGATCTTTCCGTCCGGACGGATGATCTGCGCCTGATTCAAATCGGCGACATAGGCGAATTTCACTTCGATATTGTCGCCGGGCTGGAGCAGGTAGGCCTGCGGTGCCGTGGTCGGCTGGACCGCGCTCGTCTTTGCGAGATCGGTCGGTGGCACACCGAGGTTGGGCTCGCAGCCGGCCAACGGGATGGCAACCGCCGTCAGCGCCGCCACGGTCCCGAAGAAGCTTCTGACGGTTCTTGGTTCAAGGGCTTTCATCGTCGGTTTTCCCGATCCTTCAAGGTGGAAGTCACAGGCACAGCAAAGCCGGCCGCGCTGATTTGGGATGCGGGCGATATCTCCGGCATCGCCGCCGATATCGCCCACGCCCCTCAACGAAAAGCAGCGAGCAGCAATCAGATCTGCCGATAGGGCAGACTTACGAACACCGGGAGCTTCGCAGCCCGCTCCAGGCTTTCCGGAACAAGATGCGTGCTGCCCATGCCGAAAATGAGCGCCAGAGTCGCGGCAGCGGCAAATAAACCGAAGGCGAGGCCCACACCGATAAAAACCGGCAATTTCGGACCGCTCTGGGCCGTCGTCGCGGATTCGATCTGCCGGATATTGACGATGCGCTGTTGATCCATCGCCTCCTGCAGCTGGGCTTGCTGCTGGCGCTCGCGGTAGAGCTTCAGGCTCGATGCCGTGGTGTCGCGATCCCGGCTCAACTTGTCGATATGAACCTGCGCCTGCTCCATTCCGTCGAGCTGCTGATCGATCTTGGCCACTTCGTCGTCCAGCTCCGCCGCCCGTGCCTGAGCCGGTCCCAGTTCCACCTGGGCGCGGGCGAGCTCCGTCAGCAGCTCGTCATAGAGCGGGTTGCGGCCGGTTCGCACCCGCCCGACGAATTGCGACTGCTGGCCGCTCAGAAATTTCTGGACGGTCGCGATCTGGGACTTGACGGTCTGAACCGGCACGCTGTCGTCCTTATAGCGCTCGCTCAGTTGTCTTTCCTGAACCTGAAGATCGAGCAGCTGGCTTTGCGCCTTGGTCAGCGCATCCGACTGTTCGCTTTCCGCATAGGTCTTGGTCGTCTGGGGCGTGGTGGCCACCGCGGCCTTCAGTTCGACGAGACGCGCCTGCAATTCGACCGCGTGGCTGCGCACCTGGGCGGCGGCAGTTGCAAGCGTGCTGCGACGATCGAGCAGCTGCTTACGGTCGTCGTTGGCGCCATAAAGCGAATGCGCGACGCGATAGTCGGCAATCTGCTTTTCCACGCTTCCCAGATGGTTATCGAGGCCCTCGAGTTCCTGATTCAGGAACGCCGCCATCGGGACGGCGAAAACCTCGACATGCTTCTGCTGATACGCGGTGATGTACCAGTCGAGTACTTCCTGAGCGAGCGCCGCATTCAGCGCCTCGTAGGAAACCTCGATCACTTCCGAGTTCTTGATCACCTTGGCGCTCAAGGAATGATCGAACGCGCGACGTGCCCTGTCCCATTGGACCGACCCGTCGGCGCCGGTGAAATTCTGTCCGGGGAACAGCCGATCGAGGCCGAACTTCTTCACCGCGGCGGTCTCGAGATCGCCGCCGGTCAAAATCTCGAGCTCGGAATTGATGACTTCCTGCTTCGTGGTCTGCGTGTCCGAAGAGGTCGTCGCGCTCAGGCTGGCGCGGGAACCCTGATCATGGTTCGACGCCAGCAGAAGCCGCGTGGTCGCGGTATAGCGCGGCGACGCGATCGAATAGGCGATACCTGCCAGTATCAACGGCAGAAACAGGCAGACCGCGAGCCATCGGCGGTGGCGGAACAGCAAAGCAAGGATTTCGCGTGCCGTCATTTGCCTTACTCCAACGCCGTGGCCGATGAACGGTTTGGCGCAGATCGCGTTCATGGAATTGAACGACCTTGCAAGGGTCGATCTGGAAACTGTAACGGCGAATAAAACTCTTTGGTTCCAGGCCTGAGCAGTAAATCGAACCGGCTATTCGGGACGCCTGAAGACGGCGTTATTGTGGGTGGGGAAACCTATGCCTCTCGTATCGGTGGTGATACCAACCCGGCGCAGGCCGGACTTGCTGGCCCGCGCGGTTGCGACCGTCCTCGAGCAGACCGTCGCCGATCTCGAGGTGATCGTCGTCATCGACGGCGAGGATCCCGAAACCCTGGCGCGCCTGGCATCGATCGGCGACACGCGACTGCGTTACCAGGTGAACCCGACGCCGCTCGGCAGTGGGCCGGCACGCAATGTGGGTGCCAGGCTGGCGACCGGCGACTGGATCGCCTTTCTCGACGACGACGACGAGTGGCTGCCGACCAAGCTGGAGCGCCAGTTGGCGCCGGCCTTGTCCCGCACCGGCCCCGTCCTGGTTTCCTGTCAAAGCGCTTTCATAACACCGCTGGGGACGTCGATCCGGCCGCGCGAAATCTTCGACGGCAGGATGTCGATCGACGAATGGCTGTTTGATCGCCGCCAGCTCTTCGGCGGTCAAAGCTTCATCCAGACCTCGTCCCTGCTGCTATCGAAAGCTTTGTTCGACCAGCGCGATTTCCCGACCCACAGCCAGCATGAGGATTGGGAGTTCGTCATCGACCTGGTGAAGCGCCTGAATGTCGAGCTGATCACCATCCCGGAGATCCTGGTTCGCCACTATGCCGAGGAGGTTCGTCCCTCGCTCTCCTCCAATGGTCAGCTGCAGGGGTCGATCAGCTGGATCACCAAAATGCGCGGGCTTGTCAGTAAGCGCGCCTATAGCGGGTTCTGTCTGACCGTGATCGCGCATCAGGCCCGCAGGGTTGGCGGCCGGCGTGAGTTCGCGACGCTGCTAAGGCTCGCGTTCCGCTACGGCCGGCCGACGTTGGTCCAGCTGGTGGTCTTTTTCATGGTCTGGACGGTCCCGACGGGATTGCATCAGGCGCTCCGTCGACGCCGGCCGCCCGCCCCCTCATCGTCCGAAGAGTCCGTCGCCGCCGTCCAAGGTCATGCGGCATCATGAGCGGCCTGCTTGCCCGGGCGAGGAGCGTGCCGGCCGCTCATGCTTCCGCTGCCATCGCGACGATTGACCAGGCCGGCTTCGCGCCGGTGCAGGAAACGGTCCCGAGCCGGCCCGAGCGGCTGTTTCTGGGATTTGCGTTTCTGGTCCTGCAGGGTGCGTTCGTCGGTATGGCCGGTACGCAAGAAGCGGCGGACGCGAGCCAGGCCGACGGCGGCGACATCCGGCATATGGTCGCGTTCGCCCTGGTGCTGATCGGGACGGCGATCTTCGCCCGCAAGCATTGGCGCGGCATGACCGCCCTCGCCGGGGCCAGCCTGCCCTATTTCATCCTGCCTGCGATGATTCTCGCCTCGACCCTGTGGTCGGTCGAGCCGTCGCTGACCCTCAAGCGCGCGGTTCTCACCACCGGCATATGCGCCTTCGATCTCTATGTGGCGATCTCCATCGGCCTCGATCGGCTGCTGAGGATGCTGTCCACGACCATCCTGATTTCCGCACTGGCTTCGATCGTCGTCGCGATCGCTGTTCCGACCATCGGACGGGAAATCGTGGCAGGGTTGACCGGTGACTGGCGCGGCGTATTTCCTCAGAAGAACGCGCTTGGTCACGTGATGTCGGTCGGCGTTTTCGTCGAGCTTGCCATGATGATCCGGGCAAGGCGATGGCTGCCGGGCGCCTGCATCCGAACAGTCCTGCTGATCGCGCTCGTCGCGATGGCCCATTCGGCCAGTTCGCTGCTGTCCGTCACGATTGCCCTGATGATAACGGCGCTCTATGCCGCGTTTCGCCGGGGACTGACCAGCGCACTGGTCTGCGCCCTCGCGGTGGCGGCACTGCTGATCCTGATCGTAGGAACGGTCGGAGGAGATCCGGCGGCTGTTTTCGATGTGCTCGATCGGGATCCCTCGCTGACCGGGCGGACCGATCTTTGGAAATATGTGCTGGACGCGATCCGCGAACGGCCGGTGTCAGGCTGGGGCTACATGGCGTTCTGGACACCGGACGGCCGCAACGCAACCTACATCCAGCACCAGATCGGATGGCCGGCCCCCAATGCCCACGACGGCTACCTCGAACTTGCCTTGAGCTTGGGCGCGATCGGCTTGGCCGGCTTGGCCGCAACGGCGCTTTGGACCGCCCGGCGCATCATCGTCGCCCTCCTGCAAAAGCACGACCTGGGCGCGCTGCTGCTCATCGCTTCCACGCAATTGCTGATCGCGAACCTGACCGAGAGCTTCATCATCAGCGCGTCTGTTTTTGGTTGGAACGTGTTTTCGATCCTGGCACTGAAGACGGGCGTCCTGGCTCCGGCGATGCCGAAGGGGACGGGAAGCGCCGCTTTGTCGCTGCTCGATCGGGCCAAAGCCCGGCCCGCGGCGACGGTCGCTATGGAACGACCTTGAACACCGTGCCGCAACCGGCTGCACCGGGGCTGGCGGACGACTGGCAGATCTGGCCCCCGGCACTCGATGTCCCCCACAGCGCACCGGAGGGGTCGAGGATGACGCCACCGACCGGCGCCAGGTTTGGCGTGCCCAGCTGGACATAGGTCACCGCCGAACCGGCAGCGTTCAGGGCGAAAACCGTGCCGGCGCCCGTCACACCCGCCCCCATGACGCTGCCCGTCGTCGTGCCGAGCAGGTTTCCGGCACCGTCGCGCACGACACCGCTCTTCGAGACCTGGCGGTCGAGGATTTTGAGCAGCAGCTGTTTATGGCTTAGGGCGGTCACTTCCCAAATCCCGGCGCCCTGCTCCGGCCCGCCCAAGCCGCCGGCGAGTGCCGTCATGCCATAGACGTTCCCCGCGGGGTCGCGGACGATGTTTCCGACTGGATATCCCTGCCGCGCCTTGGGAAAGAACTCCGTCACATTCGTGAATGTTCCAGTCGGGGAGATCGTGAACAACGAACCGCCGTCCCCCGAGTTGGTGGCCTTGTTGGTCGTGCCGATGACGACCCCCGCCGGGTCGATCACCAGATTTGTCCCCGGGCCGGCGCCATCGAGGGGGAAGCCTGAGAACGTATGCAGAATGTGAAAATTGCCGGCTGCGGAGATCTTGAAGACCGTCCCGCACCCTTCCGGATGGCCGAGAAAGGCAACGCAGGGCACGTTGCCACCGTCATAAGCCACGCCATAGAGCGATCCGTCGGGCCCCCGCGAAACACCGACGGCCGGGTGTGCGCCGTCGGGTCCGGTAAAGCTGTGCAAAACCGTCAGCGTCCATTTGCCTCCCTGCACCGCCGGCTTCACCAGCTCGAATACCGTGCCGAGGTTCGACGCGCCGCCGGCCGCCGTCGTGCCATAGAGATTGCCCTGAGCATCGGCGACCAGGCTGCCGTTCGGATGCTCGCCGTCGGCACCGGAAAAGGAATGGATCGCGATCGCACTGGCATTCCCGCTGGCGGGCAGCTGAAATATCGTGCCGAGATCCGCAACGCCGCCGGCATATGCCGCCCCGTAAAGCATCTGCGCGTCGAACAGCAGATTGCCCTGGGCGGGAACGGCACCGTTGGAGCCGTCGAACGCCGTCGCGGTCGTAACGGTCGCGGCATCCGACGGTGTGGCAAACAACAGCCCGGCGGCAAGCCCCAGGCTGGTCAAGCCGCGCCGGTGCCCTAGCGGAAATTCATTCATGATTTCAATCCAGGACCGTCGCGCTTGGGCGACGTCCCCCAACGTGAAAATAAATGCTCAGGCAAAGCTGCCTGTGGCGATTTCGCGGAAATATGCGGGGAGCATCATGGGATCGACGAACAGGAATGGTCGCGTTCGACTGCGATTACCGAGATTCTTTGCGGCACGTCATTGCCGGAGCCGGTCAGAACGCATTGTCTGTCGTAATAACGCTGGTGACGGTCTTTACGAGAATTTTCAGATCGAACAAGACGGACCAGTTTTCGATGTAATACAGGTCGCACTCGACCCGCCTGACCAGATGTTCGGGCTCACTCGTAGCACCACGGTATCCATTCACCTGCGCCCACCCCGTGATCCCGGGTTTGACCCGATGCCGATGGCCATAGGTCTCGACGATTTCGTGGCACAATTTGTCCTTCGTCTTCATCCCGACCGGATGCGGGCGTGGCCCGACAAGCGACATGTCCCCTTTCAACACATTCAGCAGCTGGGGTAGCTCATCGAGACTGGTCCGCCGAAGAATTCCGCCCAGTCGCGTGATGCGGGCGTCCCCCCGACAGGTCTGAACACCGCCGCTGGCGTCCGCCACGTCGGTCCGCATGGTGCGGAATTTGTAAACGTCGATTTCCCGATTGTTGAAGCCGTGCCGTTGTTGGCGAAACAGAGCCGGACCGGCGGAATCGAGTTTTACGGCGAGCGCGATAAAACACATCATCGGCCCGAAAACGACGAGGGCCAGGGATGCCAGAACGATGTCCTCGACGCGCTTCGTGACCGCATCCCACCGCCGCAACGGGCGTTCGGCCAATGCCAGGAGCGGCAGTTCGCCGAACTCCGCCTCCCGCCGAGACGGCACGGAAAAGGCGATGCCATCTGGACACAGCGAGATATCGATCGAAAGCGCCTGAAGTTTGTTTCGAATCTCCAGCAACCGCTGCTCCGCAGCCCAAGGCAGCGTCACCACGATCCGGTCGATCACGCCTTCCTTCCCGAGCGTGATCAAGTCGTCCAGCGTCCCCGTGACGGGGCGGCACTCGTGCGGAACGCGGTCATGGCGGTCGTCGAAGATGCCGACCACCTCAATCGGACAGCGATCGGAACCGTGCGTGTGCAGCGCCGATAGATGCGCAATCAGACGGTCCGCCAGATGGCCGCCACCGACGACGGCAACGACGTCCCGCAAATGACCGCGCCGCACCATGGTCGCGATGCCCCGGGCGATGGCAAGTCGCGTCGCCATGAAAAAGACGAGGCTGGTGCCAAGCCAAAGGCCGCCCCAAAGCAGCGAGCCATTGTTGAGAGTGTCGGTGATAAGACCGATCAAGAAAAGCAGCCCGGTAAAGACCACCCATCCCCGAGTAACGGCGGCGAGACCGCGCGCCCGCGACATCATGTTGCGGCCCTGATAAAGCCCGCACCAATGCAGCACGAGCGGCGCGAATAACGTGCCCACCAGCGTATATTGTAGATGCGCGACATCGAGTTCCGGCGGCAGTAGCGAGCGCAGCAAATAAAACGAAAAAAATGAGGCCGAGATGATTTCGATCACATCGAGGAATCGGAGCGCACCCGCCGCCACCTCCAGCATTTCGCGAGAGAACCAACGTCGGCCGAATGTGGGCGGAGCTTCATAATAGGGGATCGGATCGTTGGCGACCGCCGGGATCCCGACCTCGTCCGAAAGCGGGCTTTGCGCCGTAAGGGACATGATTATTTCCTCATTTATGAAAAGATCTCCAAAGTTCTCTTCGCTAAACGAGCCTTGAACCCTCCAACAGACGAGCATCCCATTGGATGCATCGCCAACTAACGATTTTTGTGATCCGAATCATGATATGCCCAGTATCCGTTAACCACAACTCGGATCCCTGGACTAGTGAGTTCGGCCACACCTGTTTGATGTTGCGGCGCGCCTCACTCACTGCCCGCAAACAAAGCTCATCACCGAAAGTTCCTTTGGCGGAGACCAGATTTTTAAGTGGCGTTATTTAAAGATCTGCCCAGCACTTTGAATATCTTTGAGAACGTGCCCAATCTTCTTCAAATGAACTTCAGGGTTAACTTCGACGCAAAAATGCCACAGCGACCATCAGATGGAGACGGCACATTATTGTGGCACGCATTTCATCGGGGAGAGACAGGGTGATTGCCACATTATCGCTGTGGTTTGCCGGATCTCTTTTGGTGTCATGCCTTTTGGGCTGGCGGATGTCTCGAATTTGTCGGGTACACCGCTTAAATTGTTGCATTCCGGTCATCTACAGCGTTCACCGTAAACGGATGCCGCGAATTGAAACTGGCGCGGATCACTTCTGGATGCGCCGGCCGAAGGCCCGCTACAGCCGCGCATCCGGAATGCGGTACAGGGCAAAGGACCCGGCATTGCCCACGCGCGCCATTCCGGCAAACACCGACGTCGGGAAACGCCCCTCCGGCCCGATCAGCAAATAGTCGAAATCCGCCAATACCGCCGCGCGGAAGGGGCTGAGCGGGCTTGTGCGCGGGGCGCGCCAGATCTCGGCAAGCTCGCCCGGGTAATATTCGGGAAACCAGGCTCTATCGGCTTGGAGCCAGGCGTAGGGCGAAGCGAGGGTTAGGGACGAGTTGTCCTGCGGCCAGACAAAAGCGCCGTTCACAAAAAAATGGCGCCGAACACCGGCAAGTTCCGGCTCGTAGGCGATCGGTGGTTCGTTCAGACCGTAGAGCTTGTCCTCCTGGGCGAAGACTGCGAGAACGCGCCGGCCGGCCGGCACGAGATCGAGCAGACCATCCATCGCGGCATATTGGCGATCGAACGCCTGCCACCGCGCCGTGGTCACGGCGACCTGGAGCCCGGCGATGCCGACGAGGGCTGCCAGACGCCAAACCTCCCGTCGCGGGGTGCCGGGGATGGGCTGCGTCGCCGCAATCGCGATCAAGGCGATCGCCAAGGGCAAGCGGAAATCGGCGAAGCCGGCATGGAAAATAACGTCCGGCATGACGACGAACAGGATCGCCAAGGCGGCAATGCTCCAGACCATTCGGCGGCTGAGAGCGAGCCATCCCCGTCGCCATCCCCATAGCGCAAGACAGACCACAGCCAGCGACAGCGAGAGGTCCGCCCAATACGCCCCGGTATGAACGAGCGTAGCCAACCCATGGAGCTTGAGAGCGACCGAGAAGAGACCGATGCTTCGGATGTTCCCGCCGGTCGGGCTGGTCAGCACGAACAAGGCGCATGGCAGGGCGAATTGGCTCAGTGCGAGCCAGACGCGCCGCCGGCGCCAAAATATCCATCGGGCGGGCCCGCCGGCGGCACAGGAGACCTCGGCACCCATCACGCAGACGCCATAGAGCGCGAGCGCGTAGAGGTGACTGATGAGAAGCGCATAGCAAAGCACCGAGAAGCAGGGAATGCGAAGCCATGCCGGCCAGCGCTCGGTCTGGAACCAGCCTGCCAGGACCCACAGGAATAGCCCGAGCGCGAACAGGTAGTTGATGAAGCCCCAAATCAGAATGCCGTTGTAAAGCAGCAGAAAGCCCGCCAGCGACCACGCTGTCGTGCGCCGGAACAGCGCGCGATTCAAGGCCATCCCGCCGCTCGTCATGAGCAGGAAGGTCAGGGTGACGAAGAGGCGGGCCGCCGCATCGAGGCCGATCAACCGGACCATCGGCGGCATGAGAAGATCCATCGCCAGAGCGCCGATCGGACCCAGATCGATATGGTAGAAATCGGCGAAGAAGGGCGTCCTGCCGCCGTCGGCGATAATCGCCATCCGCGCCAAATGGGATTGATAGTCCCGCAACGGCAGAATTTCGGTCGACCACAGCGGGATGCAACACAACCCGAACAGGCAACAGAACGTGAGGATGTACGCGGAGGGCGGCAATGTCCGCATCACGTGTCGTTCCTTGCTGGCGTTGGGTCGGAACAGGGGGCGCTTCCCCCGCCGGGGTTCGTTTGCCGCGCCTTTCTTTCAGGTAGTTCCTTTGATCTGAAAAATGCCACAGCCAATTTCCGCTCGCTTAATTATGGTTGCCGCGCTTCATGGGGATGAAGCGCAGAGGAATCTCAAATAAAATTCAGAGATTCTGAATCTATACACCGGCTTATGCTGAGCATAAGGCGAACGTTATCGCTCGCCTCTCTTTTCATGACTTTAGTCACGAAAATACCATTCCGTCTGGCCAATATTCACTTAAAAAAGGGGAAAATTCGATGAGGATGATGACTCTTTCTCTTTGGAAGCATCGCGCTTTAGCCGTGCTACTCTCCTGTGCCGGCGTGGTCCCTTTCCCGCTTTTTCAGAGTTCCGCAGCGGCCGCGGTGCTGAAGGCGGCCGAACAGACCCCGGCCGTGGTCGCGACCCGGTCGGTCGATGTCAGCGTATCGAGCCTTGCCGCGATTCCCGCCGGCCAAACCATCCATCTGCTGTCGCTTTCAACCTCGGGCACCCACGGAAAGGTGGTCGAGCAGGATGCCACGACCGTCACCTACACACCGGGCAGCTACTACGCTTCGCTCAAGGCGAACGCGACCGCGACCGATTCGTTCGGCTATTGCCTCAAGGATTCCACAGGCTCGGTCAGCTGCAACTCGGTCACCGTCACGATAGTCGGCGCCGCCGGCACGGCGACGGCATCGACAGGCGCGGGCTATACCTGCCTGCGCAACTGGTACGTCGCCCAAAACGGCTCGGACAGGTCTGGAGGCACCTCGAGCTCCACCCCCTGGCAGACGCTTCAACACGCGAACGACAGCGGACTGTTGCGTCCCGGCGACTGCGTCAACGTCGCGAACGGTACCTATCCGGTTCGGAACACGATCTATCTCAACCGCGGCGGAAGTGCCAATTCCCCGAACGGCTATGTCGTGTATCGCTCGGCCAGCCGCCATGGGGCCAAGATTAAAGCCGTGGCGGCCGGGATGCAGGACGTGGTTGCCGCGCAGGCCAACTATCTGATCTTGGACGGTTTCGAGGTCGACGGCGGCAACCTCGGCCTGACGAACACGCCGTTCACCTACGGCAGCGGCATCGCCGGCTACGGTCACCATTTCCAGGTCCTGAACAATGTCGTCCACGATTGCGGCGGCGAAGGCATCGGGGCGACCTACAAGGATTGGTACTGGATCATCGGGAACACGACCTACAACAACGCCCATTTCAATGGCGGCCACATGTCCGGCATTTCGATCTATGAGCCGCGCGCGGTGAGCTTCACGCCGACGAGTGCCGACGCGAGCGCCACCTACCACATCATCATCAAAGACAACGTCTCGCACGATAACGAGGAAGCTCACGTCGCCGGCGCCCATACCGACGGCAACGGCATCATCCTGGACGATTTCCGCAACACCCAGTCGGGCGCGGCCGCGTACCCCTATCGGTCGCTGGTCCAGGGCAATACGACCTACGCGAACGGCGCCCGCGGCGTGCATCTGTTCCATACCGACCATGTGACGGTCGAGGGCAACGTCGCCTACGGCAACAACCTGGATCTGGCCATTGCGGGGACGTGGCGCGGCGAACTGTCCAATGCGTTCAGCAGCAATAACAGCTGGACGAACAACCAGGCGGCCGCGACGAGCATTCCGACGAACGAACGACGCTACAACACCGCGGTGCTCGATGGCCATTCCGGGGCGGCGAACGTGAACGTCATCTGGTCCGGCAACGCGAACTTCGACACGCGCACCCACGGCAAAAGCTACCAGATCGACGACCCGTCCCGGGCGGCGACGTTTCCGGCCGACAACCCGCTCGGCAGAGCGCTGTAACGGGTCCCGGGATCGCGGCCTCACGGGTCGTGACGGCCTGACACGGATGGACGAAACCATTCGAACGCCCCCGGCGTTCGAATGGTGCCCGCCGGCGCCCGCCCGCGTCAGTCCTGTTCTACGAGAGTATGGATGAGCGAGACTTTCTTCGGCCTGAAGCGCCCCCCGTTTCCGGCGATCGCCGACCCCACCGTCCTGTTCCAGCCGTCGGGTCATCGCGCAGCATTGCGTGCGATCGACGATCTCGTCGCTCGGTGGGTCGGCATCATCCTTCTGGAGGCGGAGACGGGTGCCGGGAAGACCGAGCTGTTGCGAAGCTATCAGCGACAGGTCGCCCCGGAGCGCGTGCTCGCCCTGCTGTTCAACCGCGCGGATTTCGATCTTCAAACGCTCGTCCGCGCGCTCGGCGATGCCGTGTTCGGCCCCTTCAAGCCCTTGGCCGATGCCGCGGCCCTGGATACCAGGCTTTTGGAGCGGCGACGGGCCGGGCTCGCCACGGTGCTGCTGATCGACAACGCCGAAAAATTGACCCCGCCCGCGTGGCTCGCTCTGGCCAAGCTGGCGACGCTCGGCGTCCCGAAGGAGCCCGCGGTCACCATCGTGCTCGCCGGCCGGCCGCCGCTCTCATCCCAGCTCGCCGCGCCGGCGCGGTCGGCATTCAAGGTTCGCACCGCCGCCCGCATCAACCTGCCCCCCTGGCCGGCCGCGGAAGCGGTAGCATTCATGCAGCAGGCGCTTGCGGGTGCCGGCGCCGAAGGTCCTGAACGAATACTGCGACGCGATGCGATGACGCGCATCGCCGCCGCCGCCGCAGGCGCCCCCGGACGCCTGACGTCGATCGCCACCGCCGTCCTCGATGCCGGCGCCGCTCGACGCGAACGGCCCATCAGCGCGGAGACCGTCGACCGGGCCGTTCGCCGATCGGCAGGACGGCCGGCGGTAGCGCTCGGTGGAGCATGGCGGAAAAAGGCCGCCCTCGCGGCGTCCATCTGCATCCTATGCGGCATCGCCTGGTGGATCTTGCGGCAAAGCCCGGCGGAGATGCCGGCGGCAATCGCGGTTGCCGCTGCGGAGCCCAAGCCCCTGCCCGCGCCCCAGCCCGCGCCCCCGCCCCCAGCCGTGCCGATCGCCTCTCAGGCCGAGGCGACGGCGATGGCGCGGCAGCCGGCGGAGCTCTCCTCCGTCGATCTGCTTCTCGTGCCGGCCCGGCGCGGCGATACGCTGCGGCGGCTCTACCAGACCATGTATAGAAATCCCGGCGCGCGGCCGAGCTTCGATCAGTTCCTCGCCGCCAATCCGACCTATTCGCCGGATCGCCGGCTGCCGCCCAACGAACTGATCGGATTTCCCGGGCCGGTGGGGTCCGAATGGCATGACGGGGCGGCACGCTGACCAGTTTGGATCAAGCGATCCAAACTGGTCAGCGCGTTAAGGATGGACGGCAAGGTCGTTGCTTTGGATGCCTGCCGTCTGACGCTCTTCTTCGCCGAGACGGCGGGCGAGCCGATCCCGATTGACCGCCGCCGCCGCTTTCACCATTGGGGCGCCATTCGATGCCGCCGCGGTTTGGTACCAGGCATAGGCCAGCGCCAGGTTGACGGCGACGCCGACACCATGTTCATAGGAATAGGCGAGATCGTATTGCGCCAAGGCAAGACCGTGCGCCGCGGCGGATTGCAGGGCCGAATGGGCAACGGAATCGTTGCCGTCGATGCCATTCGCACGCCACCGGGCGATCACGACGGAAAATTCCCGTGCGGGGTTCTGGGTGGGGGACGCGGCATGCTGAGCCTGCGCCGCCTTGAGCGCCGCCAAGCGGTTGCGGGCGGCTTCGACGCCCCCGGCCAGGGCTTGGCGATACCAGCGCGCGGCATCGACCGGATCCGGCGCGGTCCCATCGCCGGCCTCCGTCATCGCGCCCAACGCATATGCCGCTCGCCCGAGGCCCCGCTCAGCGGCGACCCGATACCAATGGACCGCCTCGCCCGCGTCCCTCGCACCGCCGCGCCCGGCATCATAGATCGCGCCGAGGTCGAACGCCGCGAACGCATTCCCGCCGGCAGCCGCCTGCTCATACCACCGTATCGCCTGGCCATAGTCCTGGGCGACGCCCTTTCCGGTATCGTAGGTGACGCCGAGTTGGAAGGCTGCATCATTGTCGCCACGCTCGGCAAGGGCCTGCAGCCGTGCCACGATGCGCTCGGCCGTCCCCGTGTCTCCCGCCACCGCCGGGCTGGGCATCGGCCCGCTCGCGAGCAGAAGAGCAATCGTGCCGCCCAGTTTAAGACGCCAGCCCATTCCAGCCTCATCCAGGAGTCTTCCGACATAGAAACGCCGCCCGACGGACTTCATCCCACCGCAGCAAAGTTTGTCGAGAAAGGGAGCGCATCTCCCGCGGAAGCGTTTTCGATGGAAGACGGGATGAGCGAATGAGAATGGCATGGGAATGAGGTGGCTGCGTCCGATCGCAGCGCTGCTGTGCAGCGTCGCCGCCGCAGGCTGCGTTGCGGAAGCTCCGCGGTCGGCCCCGCCGGTTCGAACAGATACGGCGGCCGCGATACGACCGCTTCCACGGCTCGATTGCACGTTCGATGAGGGCGGCAAAAAGCTCTATCGAACCTACGTCGTCGCGAAACACCAACTGCTTGATGAGGGACCTCCTCGCCTGCGCTGGCACATCACGTCGGACGATGGGGAGACGATCAGCGCCGAACATCTGGACCGCGGATCGAAGCAACCGGCTACGGTTCAGATAAGCCTGCGGCAGCATGAGGCGATCTTGACGGAACCGAATGCCGATGCGTCGGGAACCCGTAGGCTCGTCGGGACCTGTGCCCAAACGACCTAGCTGCATATTTGACATCAACTGAGCTTTTCCCTCTCGTGTGCCTCAGCACGCGAGAACCCTCGATTCCTGGAGCACATTCTTTCGCCATTCGGAGCCGTCCGGCTCCCTGGCACTCCGCCTCGGGGAACAACGAATGTCTTTTCGATCCAGGCTGCTACGTCAAAAAATCGTTCAGGTTTCGACCGCCGAATATAACGACGGCTGGAGCGTCACGCCGATCACCTTCCTTCTGTTCGAAGATCGGTGGGGCCGCCGAAGCTATCGCGTCAAAGCCGCGTCCCGCGATCTGGGGGCAAGAGAATATGCCTACTTCGACAGCCCCATTCTCGCGTGGATGCATGGCGGCGAGATACCGCCCAGCCGTCTGACGGACAAGCGCATGGCCGGCCGGCAGCCGGACGCCGGCGGCGGCAATACACGAAACTGGACCGATGCAATGTCCCTTGCCGAGCGCGAACGGCTCTCCAAGGTGCTGGAGATGCTCGGTTCGGAGCATGAGGGAGAAATCGTCAATGCGGCCAAGGCCGCGTCGACCTTCCTGAAGGCCCGGAATCTGACCTGGGCCGAAGCGCTTGGTGTCGGCCCCAAATAAGCCGGTCACCAACGACGGCAAGCGACCCAAGGGATGAACTGCTTCGCTCAAGGAGTGGTGGCCTCTAGCCTCTGACCCGGCCGGATAGCCGGTCGGTCAGCCATTCCTGGAGCGCTGGACCGCTCACCGTCGTCGTCCATCCCGGCGGCCGAACATGCACCCGCCCAGCGCCTTCCCGATATAGGCGCATCGCACACCCTCTGGCTTCGTCCTCCGTTCGCGTGATCACACAGTCGAACTGCACAACCGCCCTCGCGGGATCCTCCGGTGGGGATACCAAAAAAACGCGCCAGGACATTCGACAGCTCCTGTCCGGTTCGGAAATGCAACATGGTCTCGATAGCATAACCCCGAACGGTCGCGCGCGTTCCCTCGGACGGATGATCAGCAGTTGATGATCGTCTCAGGCTCTCTTCGCCTGGTCGACGCTCAGAACTTGCGAGAGCAGGTTGCCCAGCGTCTGCAGCCGGTATGGCTTTGCCAGAAACGGGACGGGCATGGTGCTGTGGTCCATGGCATCGGCATAGCCGGTCGACAGGATGATCGGCAGACCAGGCCAGCGGTGCTGGACTTGCGTCGCAAGCTCCAGGCCGGTCATTCCCGGCATGGCGTGATCGGTTACGACGCAATCGATCTCGGTATCCGATGAAAGCAGGGCAAGCGCGTCGACGGCGGACGTCGCGGTCACGACCCCATAGCCCAGGGCCTCGATCATCGCCGCGGCACTTTCGCTGACCAATTTGTCGTCATCGACCAGCAGAATCCGGCAGGCCCGATCGATGGTCGGAAGAGCAACCGGCAGCGACGGCGATCCCTCGACCGGCTGGAGTTCTTCCTCGACAAAGAACAGCGACACCATCGTGCCGCGCCCCGGAACGCTGTCGATCTTCATGAAGCCGCCCGACTGGGCCATGAGGCCGTCGACCATGGACAGGCCGAGACCCGTTCCTTTTCCGGTATCCTTGGTCGTGAAAAAAGGCTCGGTTGCGCGGCTGACGGTCGCTTCATCCATGCCGCAGCCGGTGTCGGAAACGGAGATGCCGACATATTCGAGCGGCATCGCGCTGGGCACGGTCGAAGCCGTCAGGCGTTCACGGCGAACCGCGATGACAACCTCGCCGCCGGACGGCATGGCATCGCGGGCGTTGAGCGCCAGATTGAGCAGCGCCAATTCAAGCTGGTTGGGATCGGTCGCGATCGGATGCTGGCTGTCGGGCAGGTCTGTGACCAGCTGGCACGACGGCCCCAGCGAACGCGACAGCATCTCCATCATGTTTTCGATGAGCGAGACGACGTCCAGCGTTTCGGTTTTCAAATCCTGCTGGCGCGCAAAGGCCAGCATGCGCTTGGTCAGGATTGCACCCCGCTCCGCGCCCTGCATCGCGCCCGCCAGCAGGCGACGGATCGTGGGATCATCGGGCACCCGCCGGTCCAAAAGCTCAAGCTGACCGATGATGGCCATCAGCAGATTGTTGAAGTCGTGGGCCACGCCGCCGGTGAGTTGGCCCAGACTTTCCAGCTTCTGCATCTGGTGAACCCGGCTCAGCGCCGCCTCATGCTCCCGCGTCCGCTCTTCGACGCGGCGCTCCAGCTCTTCATTGTGCCGCTCGAGCGCGGCGTTCGCATCGGCAAGCTGTGCGGTCCGTTCGGCGACCCGGGCCTCGAGCGCTGCGTTGAACTGCTCGAGCTGGCGGGTCTTGCGATAAAGATCGACGAACACGCGGACTTTCGCCCGCAGGAGTCCCGGCGTTACCGGCACCGGCACATAGTCGACGGCCCCCTGCTCGTATCCCCGCAGCAGATCGAGGTCGGTGACCTGCACCGCCGAAACGAAGATGATCGCCGTCGTCTGATAGCGCGGATGGTCCCGGATCAGCCGGGCCAGTTCGAACCCGTCCAGCTCGGGCATGCACACGTCGATCAGGATCACCGCGATCTGGTGTCGAACCAGCATCTCGAGGGCATCGCGCGCGGAATTGGCCTTGATGAGATTCTCGCCGAGATCCGCGAGAATCGTCTCGTAACTCAGCAATTTGGCCGGCTGGTCATCGACCAGCAGAATGTTCAGGCGGTCCCGGGGCGTCACGTTTGCCTCCTACCGGTGCAGCCACATCCGCAAGGCGGAGAGCAGCTGTTCGGTGTTGACGGGCTTGGCAAGATAATCGGAGGCACCGGCCTCCAGGCATTTTTCCCGATCGCCCTTCATCGCCTTGGCGGTCAGCGCGATGATCGGCAGGCGACGGAACTTGGGATTGGCCCGGATGACCTGCATCGTCTGGTACCCGTCCATCTCGGGCATCATGATATCCATCAGGACGATCGCGAGGTTCGGCGTCGTCTCGACCAGCTCGATCGCCTCGTGGCCGGTCGTGGCCGCCAATACGTTGATCCCGCGCCGTTCCAGGACGCTGCTGAGCGCGAAGATATTGCGGCCGTCGTCATCGACCAGCAGGACGGTCTGCCCCACCAGATCGGCATCGGAACTGTGGAGCTGCTCGATCATCCGCTGCTTGTCGGCCGGCAGATCGGCGACGACGCGGTGCAGGAACAGCGCCGTCTCGTCGAGCAGGCGCTCGGGCGATTCGACCCCCTTGACCACGACGCTGCGCGCCATCGTATGCAGGCGGGCATCCTCTTCCGGCGACAATTCCCGTCCGGTGAAAACCACGACGGGCAGATGGGACAGCTCCGCATCGTCGCGGACCTCGTCCAGCAGTTCGAAGCCCGACATGTCCGGCAGACGAAGATCGAGCACGACGCAATCGATCGGACTGCTGCGCATGATTTCGAGCGCCGCGGTCCCGGTTTCGGCGCCGATGATCTCGACGTCGTCGTGACCCAGCAATTCCCGGACGCTCAACTGTTCGGCAGGACTGTCCTCGACGATCAGCAGCCGCTTGCGGCGGGGCTTTGCATATTCCTTAAGCCGCGCGAGGGCCGCTTCCAGCCCCTGCGTCGTGGTCGGCTTGGTGACGAAGGAGAAGGCGCCGCGCGCCAGGCCATGCTGGCGATCCTCGTCCAGCGTCACGATCTGGACCGGGATATGGCGGGTCGCCGGATTCTGCTTCAGCTGGCTGAGGACGGTCCAGCCCAGCATGTCGGGCAGGAACACGTCGAGGGAGACGGCCGTCGGCGCATAGTCGCGGGCAAGCGTCAGGGCCTCGGCCCCGGTCATCGCCACCAGGACTTTGAGGCCGGCATCATGCGCCAGATCGGCGATGATCCGGGCATAGTGCGGATCGTCCTCGACGATCAGCAGAACGGCATCCCCCTTCGCCAGCTGCGCCCGATCGTCCTCGACCGCCTCGACCTTGTGCTCGACGGCTTTGAGCGAGCTTTGCGTCAACGCGCGAATCGGTGCCTCGTCGGGTTTCCGGGGGACGGCAGGGGCGCCGACATAGGCGATCGGCAGATAGAGCGTAAAGGTACTGCCGACATCCATCACGCTGCGCAGATGGATCTCTCCCCCCAGCAGGTTCGCCAGCTCTCGGCTGATCGCAAGGCCGAGGCCGGTGCCGCCGTATTTGCGGCTCGTGCTGGCGTCGGCCTGCTGGAACGCCTCGAAGATCATCTTCTGCTTTTCGGGCGGAATGCCGATGCCCGTGTCGGCAACCTCGAAGGCGACGACGACCGGTGCGTTCTTCAACACGGGGTGGTCGATCGACCAGCCGCTCTTGGCCGCCGAAATCGTGAATTTGACGCCGCCGTGCGAGGTGAATTTGAAGGCGTTGGACAACAGGTTCTTCAACACCTGCTGCAGGCGCTTGGAATCCGTGACGATGCTCCGGCCCAGGCTCTGATCGAGCTGCACTTCGAACGAGAGGCGGCGATTGTCCGCCTCGTGCCGGAACGGCCGCCCGATCACGTCGGTCAGATTCTGGAACAGGATCTCCTCGGCATCGACCGAAACGGTGCCCGACTCGATCTTCGACAGATCGAGGATGTCGCTGATGAGGTTCAGGAGATCGGTGCCGGCGCTGTGGATCGTGCGGGCGAATTCGACCTGCTTGGGCGCCAGGTTGCCGTCGGGGTTCTCGCTCAGCTGCTGGCCCAGGATCAGGATGCTGTTGAGCGGTGTCCTGAGTTCGTGGGACATGTTGGCCAGGAATTCGGACTTGTATTTCGAGGTGAGCGCCAGCTCCGTCGCCTTTTCCTCGACCGCGCGGCGCGCCTGCTCGATTTCCTGGTTCTTGCGCTCGACCTCGACATTGCGTTCGGCCAGCTGCTGCGCCTTCTGCTCCAACTGCTCGTTGGTCTGCTGCAGTTCGGTCTGCTGCGATTGCAGCTCGCTCGCCAGCTGCTGCGACTGCTTCAGCAGACCCTCGGTCTGCATCGTCGCCTCGATACTGTTGAGCACGATGCCGATGCTGGCGGTCAGCTGTTCGAGGAACGAGACCTGCAGGTCGGTGAAGCTGCTGATCGAGGCCAGCTCGATCACGGCCTTGACCTGGCCTTCGAACAGCACCGGCAGGATGATGATGTTGCGGGGCTGCACCTTGAACAGGCCGGAACTGACGGGGACGGCATCGGCCGGGACCTCGGTGATCAGCATGCGCCTGGCGTTCGTCGCGCATTGCCCGATCAGCCCGTGGCCGGCGCGCAGCCGTTCGGGATGGCCGACGCTGTCCTCGTCGGCAAACGCCGAGAGCAGCCGCAGGCTGTGGTCCGGCTCGACCAGATAAATCACGCCGTTCTGCGAATTGACCAATGGCGCCAGTTCGGACAGCAGCATGCGCGCGACCGTCGCCAGCTCGCGCCGGCCCTGCAGCATATTGGTGAAGCGCGCGAGGTTGGTCTTCAGCCAGTCCTGGTCGGTGTTGCGGTCGGTCGTCAGCCGCAGATTGTCGATCATGGTGTTGAGGTTGTCTTTGAGCTCGGCCACCTCGCCGCGCGCATCGACCTGGATCGACCGGGTCAGATCGCCCTTGGTCACGGCCGTCGCGACCTCGGCGATGGCGCGCACCTGGGTCGTGAGATTGGCCGCCAGCAGGTTGACGTTGCCGGTCAGATCCTTCCAGGTGCCGGCGGCACCCGGCACGTTCGCCTGGCCGCCCAGGCGCCCCTCCACGCCGACCTCGCGCGCGACCGTCGTCACCTGATCGGCGAATGTGGCGAGCGTGTTCGTCATGTTGTTGATGGTCTCGGCCAGCGCCGCCACCTCGCCCATCGACTTCACCGTCAGGTTCTGCTCCAGATCGCCGTTGGCGACCGCGGTCACGACCTTGACGATGCCACGGACCTGTTCAGTCAGATTGGCGGCCATGACGTTGACCGTGTCGGTCAAGTCCTTCCAGGTGCCGGCAACGCCGGGCACGGCCGCCTGGCCACCGAGCTTGCCCTCGGTGCCGACCTCGCGCGCGACGCGCGTCACTTCGGACGCGAAGGCGTTCAGCTGATCAACCATCGTATTGATCGTATTCTTCAGCTCGAGAATTTCGCCCTTCACGTCGACCGTGATCTTGCGCGAGAGATCGCCGCGCGCCACGGCCGTCGTCACCTCGGCGATGTTGCGGACCTGCGTCGTGAGATTGGCTGCCAGCAGGTTGACGTTGTCGGTCAGGTCCTTCCAGGTGCCGCCGACGCCCGGCACAACCGCCTGGCCGCCCAGGCGCCCCTCGGTGCCGACTTCGCGCGCGACGCGCGTCACTTCGGCCGCGAACGAGCGCAACTGCTCGACCATGGTGTTCAAGGTTTCCTTGAGCAGCAGGATCTCGCCGCGCACGTCGACCGTGATCTTCTTGGACAGGTCGCCATTGGCGATCGCGGTCGCGACCTCGGCGATGTTGCGCACCTGGCCGGTCAGGTTCGAGGCCATGAAATTGACGTTGTCAGTCAAGTCGCCCCAAGTCCCCGCGACGCCCGGGACCACGGCCTGCCCGCCAAGCTTGCCCTCGGTGCCGACCTCGCGCGCGACGCGCGTCACTTCGGACGCGAAGGCGTTCAGCTGATCGACCATCGTGTTGATGGTGTTCTTCAGTTCGAGAATTTCGCCCTTCACGTCGACCGTGATCTTGCGCGAGAGATCGCCGCGCGCCACGGCCGTCGTCACTTCGGCGATGTTGCGGACCTGGGCCGTCAGGTTGCCGGCCATGGAGTTCACGCTGTCGGTCAGGTCCTTCCAGGTGCCGGCGACGCCGGGCACCTGCGCCTGGCCGCCCAGCCGTCCCTCGGTCCCGACCTCGCGCGCGACGCGCGTCACCTCGCCCGCGAAGCGGTTGAGCTGATCGACCATGGTGTTCAGCGTTTCCTTCAGCTGAAGGATCTCGCCGCGCACGTCGACCGTGATCTTGCGCGACAGGTCGCCGTTCGCGATCGCGGTCGCGACCTCGGCGATGTTGCGCACCTGGCCCGTCAGGTTGCCGGCCATCGAATTGACGCTGTCGGTCAGATCGCCCCAGGTGCCGGCGACGCCCGGCACCACCGCCTGGCCGCCCAGACGGCCCTCGGTGCCGACCTCGCGCGCGACGCGCGTCACCTCGCCCGCGAATGCGTTCAGCTGATCGACCATCGTGTTGATGGTCTCCTTCAGCTGCAGGATCTCGCCCGAGACGTTGACCGTGATCTTCTTCGACAGATTGCCCTGGGCGACGGCGGTCGCGACCTCGGCGATATTGCGGACCTGACCGGTCAGGTTCGACGCCATGGAATTGACGCTGTCGGTCAGATCCTTCCAGGTGCCGGCGACGCCCTTCACCTCGGCCTGACCGCCGAGCTTGCCTTCAGTACCGACCTCGCGCGCGACGCGGGTCACCTCGCCCGCGAACGCATTCAGCTGATCGACCATCGTGTTGATGGTGTCTTTGAGCTGCAGAATTTCGCCCGAGACATTGACGGTGATCTTCTTCGACAGATCGCCGCTGGCGATGGCGGTCGACACTTCGGCGATGTTGCGGACCTGGGCGGTCAGGTTCGACGCCATGGAATTGACGCTCTCGGTCAGATCCTTCCAGGTGCCGGCGACGCCCAGCACGTTGGCCTGGCCGCCCAGGCGTCCGTCGGTACCGACCTCGCGCGCGACGCGGGTCACTTCGCCTGCGAACGCGTTCAGCTGATCGACCATCGTGTTGATGGTCTCCTTCAGCTGCAGGATCTCGCCCGAGACATTGACCGTGATCTTCTTGGACAGATCGCCGCCGGCGATGGCGGTCGCGACCTCGGCGATGTTGCGCACCTGGGCCGTCAGATTGCCGGCCATCGAATTGACGTTGTCGGTCAGATCCTTCCAGGTGCCGGCGACGCCGGGCACGGCCGCCTGGCCGCCGAGCCGCCCCTCGGTCCCGACTTCGCGCGCGACGCGCGTCACTTCGGATGCGAAGGCGTTCAGCTGGTCCACCATCGTGTTGATGGTGTCCTTCAGTTCGAGGATTTCGCCGCGCACGTCGACCGTGATCTTGCGCGACAGGTCGCCGCGCGCCACGGCGGTCGTGACTTGGGCAATATTGCGCACCTGGTCGGTCAGATTGCCGCACATGGCGTTGACGCTGTCGGTCAGATCCTTCCAGGTGCCGGCGACGCCCGGCACCAGCGCCTGGCCGCCGAGCTTGCCGTCGGTGCCGACCTCGCGCGCCACGCGCGTCACTTCCGAGGTGAACACGCTCAGCTGCTTGATCATCGTGTTGACGATGGTTGCCGAGCGCAGAAATTCGCCTTTGAGCGGGCGACCGTCGACGTCGAGCCGGACGGTCTGCAGCAGATCGCCCTGGGCCACGGCCGTGATCGCGCGCGTCACGGCCGTGGTCGGCCACAGAAGATCGTCGATCAGCGTATTGATCGACCCTTCCATCTCGCCCCAGGCGCCATGCAGCAGACCGAATTTGACCCGCTTGCGAGTCTTGCCCTCGCGCCCGACCACTTGCCCGACCAGCTCCAGCTGCTGAGCCATGCGCTCATTGGCCGCGACGATTTCGTTGAACGTGTCGGCGACCTTGCCGGCGATCCCGGTCTGATTGCCGTCCAGCCGGACCGAAAAATCGCCGACCCGCATCGCCTGAAGCGCACCGAGGAGCCGGTTCAGATCGATCGTTTCATCCAGAGGCGCCGGACCGTCGGGCCCAGGGCGGCCGTTTCTCGACAAGCCGCCTACACCCACATTTCCGTTCGCTTCGGACTGTTCTTGCATGGCCGGTCCCATAGCAGCAACGCAGGGCAAGACAACGCCACCGCGCGTTTCAGGCAGTATCGATAATGTCGCTCTAGCTCGTTCTCAAACGCCGGTAAATCAATAAATTATTTCACCTGCAGGGAACGGGGAAGACGTTTCGTCGTTCCGGGCACCCATCGAGTTTTCGACGACCCCACTCTGACGACGCACTGTTTGGCGGGCCTCGCCCGCCGGTGAAACGAATCCGGGGATAAAGTGGCCCGCATGGCGCCCCGTCGGTTGTGCCTCGCCAAAAGCGGCCGGCAGTCGGGGCGGTTTCCGACTTAAGCTTCTGTTCGGGGAATCGACCATGGCGCGAATTCTTATCGCAACTCGGTCACCTGCCTGGTTCAGACCCTCATTCCCCTGCACCGATCTGGCCAAGCCAAAGGCCGATGCCGAAGACGATGCCACCGCCGACGATCACCTGCCCGATCGTCTGGACCAGCGGCGAGTGCATGAAGCGATACCGAATTGCGGCAATGGCGAGCAATTCGATGGCGACGACGACATAGGCGACATGAAGCGCCATTTGGACGTCGCTGATCAAAAACGGGAAGGTGTGGAGCATCCCGCCGATGGCCGTCGCGATGCCGGTGATGGCGCCGCGAGCCCAGGGACTGCCTCTGCCGGTGACTTCACCGTCGTCCGAGAGCGCCTCGGCCAATCCCATGCTGATCCCGGCGCCGACCGATGCCGCAAGACCGACGAAGAATGCGTCCCTCGAATGTTGCGAAAGGCCGGCCGCCGCAAAAATCGGTGCCAGCGTCGAGACCGCGCCGTCCATCAAGCCGAGCAACGCCGGCTGAACCTTTTGAAGAACGAATTTCTTTTCGGACGCTTCCAGCGTGGCCATCGGTTTTTCCGGTCCATTACAACCCGAGGCAGAACACGGTTACCGTCCGCGGGGTTCCGATCCGATCGCGCGCTCCGCGGCATCGACCGCAGCACCGCTGTCCGGCAGCTTTTGGGGAGGGGCCTTTACCGCCAAAACGGCCGGGCGGCGCGAAAGTCGGACCAGGCGTCGCCCAGCTTGCCCTGGGCTCGCCGTTGCCGCCCGCGGACCCATTTTTCCAGTGAGAGCTTCGGCCCCTGCAGATCCTTGCGCTGCGGCGATACCGTCTCGGCAGCCAACCGCTCCGCAGCCGCCGCGTCGTTGATGCGCCCCAGCAGCTTCTGCAAGGACTTGCAGTCGTCCAGGTACCGGGCGACATCGCGCTTGTCGAACAGAGGCGCCAATGCGGCAACGGCGTAGCGAAGTTTTTTCATCGATTTCCGAACCGCGTGAAGTTCCGGCCCGTCCAGTCGCCGCAGGTGCTTGCCGCGTTTACGGGCTTTGCGGGCGACGCGGTCCAGCAGCCCGGCCGCGACCCGGCGAACCGGCCCGTCATCGGCTGACAGCCCCCGCTCGATCCATGCCGCGAGCGAGAGTACCAGCGCGGTGAGTTCCGGTCCGAGCAATATATCCTCGACCGTGGCGCGCACGGCCTTTCGCTTGATTTCGGCCGGCTGCAGCAACAGGTGCGGCCAGGTCCTGCCCTTGGCCGCGATCGTCGGCAAGGTTTCCAGCGCGAACACATCCCAGTCGCGCGCATCGCCCAGGATGCGGCCCATCCGACGAAGCGCGTCATTGGCGCGCCGCGCCTGGTCCGTATCCAGCAACGGTTTGAACAGCACCAGATCCGCCCGCAGACGGCGGAGCGAGACGCGCAACTGATGCAATCCCTCGACACCGCCCTGCAAAGTCGGCGCAAGATTGGCGAGCAATCCGCCCAGCGCCGTGACAAGGACGATTTTAACGGCGCGGTCGACCGGCATCTCCCGGCCGAGCTCGGGCGTCGCCGTCTTGGCGGCGCCCGCGGCTTGGCCGGTTTTCAGCGCTTCGCCCCGGTCGAACTTGCTCTCCGTCGCGAAGGTCAACGGGACGATCTCGTTCAAGCGAAGCGCAAAGTCGTAAAGCGCATCCCGTCGGCCGCGCTTCAGTTCCAGTTCCAATTCATGCAGCGCCTCTTGCCGCTCGCCGGCGATGATCAGGCCGTCGTCGAGCGCGGCCTCGATCCGGATGCGTTTGGCCGGCTTCAGCAGATGAACCGATCGGTCGACTTCGGTTCTGAACCGGGGCACCAGAAGCGATGAGTCGTCGAGCAAACCCGCGAAAGGCGTTTCGGCCAAAAGCGCGGGTTCCGGTCTATCGCCGGCGATGCGCCATTCCCATTCGTTCCGCTCGGCCGCAGCCGCCGGACCGCGATCCAGGGCCTTCAGCGTCTGTATGCGGCCGACACCGTTGCGTCGAACCCTGAGACTGAGACCGTGCTCGGCCAGTCTTCGATCGCTCGTGTCGAAATAGGTCGATACCAGGCGCTGCGGCGGCGAGACCGAGCCGGACAGTTCCTGTTCAAGCCGGCGACGATCACGGGGCCGGAAAGCCAGCTTCAGTTCGATCTCGCGCGGGATTTCATCGGCCATGGCATCGCTCCCCTCGCCGGTTCAATCCGTCTTGGCCGGTGGTCGTTCCGCACAAAGGGGGCCCCGGGTGAATATGAAATTTCTGGGGCAAGGGATCTCCTGCGGCTCGGCCAAGTTGGGATGGGACGGCCGGCGTCACGCCATCTTCGAACATTCGCCACCCAAAGCACCGTCGCACCCCCAAATGATCCAATCATCGCCAAAGGAGATTTCGAGATGACAGATTCAGCGCATGAGACCAGCCCCGGCGGCAGTCGCCCAGCCACGGAGCATGCCGATACCAAACGAACCGTCGACCGGGGCGCCCGCGAGGCCAAGAATGTGGCCAGTGACGCAACGGAAGCGGCCAAGCGACAGGTCGCCGGCGCGGTCGAGACGGCCCACCGGACGGCCGAGCAGTCTCACGATGTTGCCCGCATGGGCTTGCGCGCGGCGGCGGAGGTGCAAGGGCAGATCGCCGGACTCGGCCAGGATCAGGGCCGGCAGAATATCAAGACCGCCGCCCGGGTCACCGACATCTATCGCGAGACCACGGAAAGCACGGCCGACGACGTCCAAGCCTTGATGCTGGCGTTCTCGACCCTCGGGCGCGGCATGCAGCAGATGCAGCATTCCTGGTTCGATCTGCTCAACAAGTCGATCGATCAAGCGACGCGGCGGCCCCAGGATCTGCTTCGTTGCAGCTCGCCGGTGGAACTGGCGGAAGCGCAACGCGACCTCTACCGCGATGGGGTCGCCTACTGGATCGATGTCATGACCACCATGCTGGGTTTGATGGGGCAAACCGCGAAAAACGCCGGCCGGTCCTTGGAAGGCAGAGCCGCTCAAAGCGCTCGCGGCCAAGCCTAGCATGGTTCGATTACGCGCAGTCGAACCATGCTGAGACGTTATTGATCGGGCGCGGATTACCGGCCCTTGGAGTCCCGGCGACCGAGCAGAATCGAGCCGATGATCAACCCGATCGCGCCCGCGACGATCCATCCCTGAACCGACCGACTGCGCGCGATCGAGAGGGTGGCGCGGGCAGCCTCGTCATAACCGGCACGGAGCGCCCGCTCGGCACGCGGCCTCTGCTTGCGGACCTGATAGTTGGCCTGATCTCCAAGGGCTGCGACACGATCTTGCAACTTCTCGGCCGCCGCGTTGAAAGCGTCGGACATCGTGGTTTGCGCCATGACTTTCGCTCCTCGTGCGATAAGCAGGTTCAACACGGGGGTTCGGGCGGGCGTTCCAAACTTTTGCTCGATGGCGTGGTGCGATCAGCCTCTCCCGCGGCCAAGGCAGGATGCCGCTTGGCAACCACCGCCCCGCGTATGGCTTTAAAAGACTGATGAGCGAAATTCTGAACGAAGCGACGGTGTGAGCGTTAGATCAACCGAGTGGCGGCGGCGAGATCACGTTCATGTGGAAAGCTCGGTGGATAATTCACCTCGGCATTCTCGGACTGCTGCTTGTCCCAGCGCCCGTCCGAGCAGCCCCGCCTGCCGATGCCGACCCGGCTCTCAGCCCCTGGTTCCAAAGTCTTCGTCAGCCGAACACGGGGGTCAGCTGCTGTTCCATCGCCGATTGCCGTCCGGCGGAGTATCGAACGACGGCAGGCGGTTACGAAGTCTGGATCGAGAACCGCTGGCAGCCGGTGCCGCCGGAGAAAGTGCTGCAGCGCGCCGACAATCCCGCCGGCAGTGCCATCGTCTGCTGGACCAGGCAGATGGGGATCATGTGCTTCGTCCGGGCTCCGGAAACCTGAGCGCGGAGCCGCCGATCCGCTGCAGGGGCTGCGAGATCATGCCCGGATCGAGGCATGGATACCGGCCGCGGCACTCATGCCGTCACCTCGAACGCTCGGGCGACGATCGCGGCCTGGTCGGCATCATGGTCGCCATGGAAGGACCCGGCCGGCGAGCCGGATGGGGCGCGGCCCACATAGAGCATCGTCGGCTGCAGGGCCCCGGCATCGCGCCGGAGCCGTTCGATCCGGCGGTCGAGCCAGGACCAGGCGCCCATGTTCTCCGGCTCCTCCTGCACCCAGACGCAGGGGGCCGCGGGCCAGCGGCGGAACAGCGCTGTCAACGCGTCGGACGGCAGCGGGAAGAGTTCTTCGATCCGGACGATCGCCACCTTTTCCGCCTGCCGCAGAGCCCGCTCGGCTTCGAGGTCATAGGCGATCTTTCCGCTGCACAGCAGAATGCGATCGACCATATCGCCGGCAGCGCTCGTCACCAGCGGTTCGAACGACCGGTCCGGGGCGAAATCATCCAACGGCGACATCGCGGCCGGCAGGCGTAGCAGCCGCTTCGGGCTCATGACGAGCATCGGCCGCCGCTCGGACGCACAGACCTGGCGACGCAGCAGGTGGAAATAATTGGCCGGCGTCGAGGGGTTGACGATCCGCATGTTGGTGCCGGCCGTCATCTGCAGCCATCTCTCGAACCGGGCCGAGGAATGCTCCGGCCCCTGCCCCTCCAGCCCGTGTGGCAACAGCACGACCAGCCCCGACGGTGTGCACCATTTCTCCTCTGCCGCCGCGATGAACTGGTCGAGGATGATCTGGGCGCCATTGGCGAAATCGCCGAACTGCGCCTCCCAGATCGTCAGCGCGTCCAGCCGCTCCAGGCTGTAGCCATATTCGAACCCGAGCACGGCATATTCGGAGAGCGGACTGTTGTGGAGCGAGAAGCGGCCCGTCGCTCCGAGGGCCGTGAGCCCGATATGTCTGGCACCGCTCAGATTATCGACCAGGCTGAAGTGCCGATGGGAGAAGGCGCCGCGCACCACGTCCTGCCCGGTCAGCCGCACGTCGGTGCCGTCGAGCAGCAGACTGCCGAATGCCAGCGCCTCCGCCATCGGCCAGGCGATCCCGTCATCGCCGATAACGCGCTGCTGCAGCAACCGGCCCATCTTCGGGTGGAGCGCCATCCACTGCGGTTCTGCCGCCAGCGTATCCGCGATCATGCGCAGGCGGTCCAAATCCGCGCCCGTCGGCCGCGCCGTCCCGACCGGCATGACAGGATAGCCGCTTTCGTTGACGCGATAGTCCGCGCTGGCGTCATAGGCCGCTGACAAGGCCGCCCGGAAGGTCTCCGCTTGCTTCTCGACCGCCTCGGCCGTGACCCGTCCAGCCAAGACCAGGCGGCGGGCGGTCATGGCGGCCACCGGTTCCTGCTGGGCGATCTGGCGGTACATCACCGGCTGGGTAAAGGTCGGCTCGTCGATCTCGTTATGGCCGTTGCGCCGGTAGCAGACGAAATCGATCACCGCATCGCGGGCATGGGTCTGCCGCCAGCCGATCGCGAGTTCGGCCGCGCGCGAGGCGGCCGCCACATCGTCGCCGTTCACATGCAGGATGCAGCTGTCGATCGCCTTCCAGGCGCCCGTGCAATAGGTCGAGGTGCGCGCCTCGCTGGGTTCCGTGGTGAAGCCCAGTTGGTTGTTGATGATCACATGGAGCGTGCCGCCGGTGCTGAAGCCCGCGGTGCCGCCCAGCTGCAGCGTCTCGGCCACGACCCCCTGACCGATGACCGCCGCGTCCGTATGCAGGATGATCGGCAGCACCCGGGCGGCGCCAAGGCCGTCCTGCAGGGCCCGGGCCCGGCCGAGCGCCACCGGATCGACCGCTTCCAGATGCGACGGGTTGGCCAGCACGGTCACGTCCAGCGCGCCGGCACCGGTCTCGACCATCGCCCGGTCGCCCAGGTGATAAGGCACGTCGCCGGGACGCGCCGTGTCGGCGGCAAAGGGATGGGCCCCCTTAATCTCGGCGAAGAGACGGGTCGCCGAGCGGCCGAGGATATTGGTCATTAAGTTGAGGCGGCCGCGATGCATGGTGCCGATCACCACATGGGTGACGCCGGCACCTGCGGCCTGGCGCAGCACCTCGCGCAGCAGCACGATGATCGCCTCCGCCCCTTCGGCGCCGAAGCGCTTCTTGGTCGGGAATTTGCGGGCGAGGAACGCTTCGAACGTGTCCGCGCGGATGAGGTCACCGAGCATGGCGACCTCGTCGCCGGGCGGCGTTGCAAGGGCAACCGCCTCATAGCGGCCAATCAGCCAGTTCCTGAGCGTCGCGTCGTCGATATGCGCCGTCTCGATCGCCAGGCTGCCGCAATAGAGCGCCCGCAGAATATCGAGCGGCCGGGCCTGCGGCGGCAGATGTGCCGCAAACGCCTCGACATCCGGCAAAGGTTGCGGTGTCGCCAGCGGGTTGAGGCGCGCGGAGAGATGCCCCCAATGCCTGAGCGCCTCGGCCAATGCCGCCCGGCGCGTGTCGAGACCAGAAGCGGCGGGCTCGATGGCCGTGGCCTCCAGCACGCCGAACAGCAAGCGCCAGCTTTCATCCACGCCGTCGGGGCTCAAGCAAAACCGATCGTAGAGATTTTCGAGATAGCCGGCACTGACCGCTGACAGCGGCGATGATTCCCTGAACATGTCGCCCGTTTCTTTGACGTTCCCATCCCTGGCGCCAAACCTACGGAGGGTCGGAGGCTCAAGCTATCCGATATATGCAATATCAGTTATTACAGTTCTGTCGGTTTGCGAGGGCTCGGATGGAAATCAGCGAATTGCGATATTTCAGGGAGATCGCAGCGGCGGGCAGCCTGTCGCGCGCCGCGGCCCACCTCGCCATCAGCCAGCCGACTCTGAGCCGTCAGCTGAAAAAGCTGGAAACGGAGATGCGCACCGAGCTGTTCTATCGGCACGGCCGGGGCGTGGCCTTGACCCCTGCCGGGCAACGGCTGCTGGATGTCGCTGGCAGCGCGCTGCAGCAGCTGGATGCGGTCAAGAACGAGCTGCAATCGCGCACGCTGGACGAGATCGGCGAAGTCACCATCGGCACGCCGCCCTCGATCGCGGCCACGGTCGGTGCCGACCTGGCGACGGCGTTCGCGGCAACCCACCCGAAGGCACGCCTGCGCATGCACGAAAGCTTCAGCGGCGTGCTGCTGGAGTGGATCGAGACCGGGCGGCTGGATCTGGCCGTGCTTTATGACGCGCGCCGGGGTGCCAACATCCTGGCAACACCGCTGCTGCTGGAAGACCTGTTCCTGATCGAGGCCCCCGGCGGCCCGGCGACCGGCCCGGTCGATGTCGGCGAGTTGGGCGCTCGCCCCTGTCTCCTGCCGAGCCCTGGCAATGGCTTGCGCCGGGTCGTCGACGCAGCCTGCTGGTCCGAGGGCGTCCATCCGCAGGTGCAGTCGGAGATCGATTGCGTCGCGGCGCTGAAGCAACTGGTCGAGCGCGGCGTCGGCTGCAGCGTGCTACCGTTCGGCGCGGTCCATCGCGAAGTGCAGGAGGGCCGCCTGTCGGCCCGTCCGTTCCGGAGTCCGGCGATGCGGGCCATGCTGGTGCTGGCGACGCCACCCAGCAAACAGGTGACGCCACTCATCCGCTCCGTCATCGGCATGCTGCAGACCGAGGTCCGGCGGCTGGCCACGGCGGGCGTGCTGCGCGGCGACACCCATGATCTGGGCGCCTGGTACCGCCAGGCCCCGCCAGAGATCACAAACAAGACGGCCATCACCGCACCCTGACAGGCAGGCTACATTAGGGGTCAAGATGAACTGGAGAGGATGTAAAGACCGGAGACGTCCCTGATGGGTGTTCGGAGACATCCTTTACGTTTCGAACCTCTGCACGCCGTCCTGAGCGTCATACTCGGGCGTGGGGATCGTTTCGGGATAGTGCCTCGCGGACGGGCGGCTGAAGTGCGTCTCAGCCTAGATGACCCTTCTTGGCAACGGCGTCGCTCGGCCCATTGACGCAGTCAGCAAGGAGCCCGCGAGGTCCGGCGGTCACTCCTTGGCTTGCCGCCGCAAATTCAGACCTTTTCCGTCAAAGGGCCCAATGCGGACGGTTGGTCACCGAAGGCCGGTGACAAGACCCAGACGGCCGGCAAACAAACGACGCCGTTTCAGGACCTGCAGAATCATCTGCAAGATGCTCAGGCGATCTACATGAATTCTCGGGTGAGCAGGACCGAACGGCTTCGGCAACAATCGGCGTGCCTCAGACGGTAGCGCTGAAGCAAAGGCGACGTCAGCGGCTGCGGGACCACAGCCTATCAGCGCCGGGATGGGGCTTTGGACCCGCTGCAGCGAAATCTTGCCTTAGAGGAATCGAGGCCATTCGGAACCAATCAGGCAGAACGAGCTTGGGATGGTATTCAGCCGGCTGTTCCCGTGCCGGTGAGATCTGAACGAGAGATGCGCGTGCCCCGGCCTATGCCGCGCCCATTTGGAACGGGAGCACTCTGAGACGGGGGCGGAACACAGCATGGAAAATTCAAGCATCAAGGAGCAGGCACGTCACCTGGCGGAGCAGCAGAAAGACACGGGCGCCGAGCAGCTGGGTGCGGTGGCAGGCGCAATACATGGCGCCGCGAAGGAACTCGAGGAAGCAATGCCTGAAGCGGCCGATTTTATTCATGACGCCGCTGCGCGGGTCGAGGACGCGGCGGAAAAGCTGCGCAAGCACAATCTTGAGGATCTGGCAAGCGGCTTTGCCAGCTTTGCCCGGTCACAGCCGGCGGCCTTCTTTAGTGGAGCCGTGCTCGCCGGCTTTGCGGTCTCCCGCTTTCTGAAGAGTTCCACCGACCGCCCTGGCGGTCCTCGAGCGTAAGGAGGAGAGGATGCGCACCGTCGCAGCGGACAAATCAATTCCACAGATCTTCGGTGATCTGTTGAACCAATTTACCACGCTCTTGAGCAAGGAGGCCCAACTCGCTCGGGCGGAAGTGTCGGAAAATATTACCAGGGCGGCCGCGGCACTCGCATTGATCGTCGGCGGGGCGGTACTGCTCATTCCAGCCCTGGTGGTGCTCCTTCAGGCGGCTGTCAGCGCCCTGATGGAGGCCGGAATAGCGGCGCACTGGTCCCAACTCATAGTTGGCGGTGCCGTCCTCCTGATCGGGCTTGTTCTGCTGTTCTTGGGAGTGAACCGGCTGAAGGTGGAAAAGATGATTCCCAACAGGACGATTCATCAATTGCAACAGGATGCATCGGTCGCAAAAGATCAAATGAGGCAGCGCGATGACCTACACAGAGCAGCTTGAACGGGAGACCGAACAGACGCGTCACCAGCTCGCGGAAACCGTCGACGAATTGCGGTCGCGCATTTCGCCAGGACAGATCGTCGATCAACTGGTCGACTATGCCCAGGGGACCGGCGGCGGCGAGTTTTTCCGAAATCTGAGACGGCAGGCGGTGCAGAATCCTCTCCCCATTACATTGATGGGGGCGGGATTAACTTGGCTGATGCTGTCCAATAGACGGGGCTCATCCAGCGGGCTGGCGGCGCGGCCCGGCCCTGCCGGCGAACTCGGGGCCGGTGCAGGGAGCAGTCTGCAGGACGGCAAGGCCGTATCCTCCGCGGCGCAATCAATTGGCGGCGTCGTCTCCGACGCGAGCTCCCGAGTGGGTGAGGCCGCGCGCGCGACCACCTCGGCGGCCCGCGGCCTGGCCTCGGCGGCCGCTTCCGTCGACTTGGCCGGTTCCACCAGAACCATCGGCCGAAGCGCCCTGGATCGGGGTCGAACCGTAACGGCATTCGTTCGCGATCAACCGCTCCTGCTGGCGGGCGTGGGGATCGCATTTGGTGCTGCGATCGGAGCGGTTCTGCCAGGAACGCAGGCTGAAGACCGGTTCATGGGAGAGGCGAGCGAGGATGCCAAGGACCGGCTCCAGGAGGCTGCGGCCACCGGCGTGGAAAAAGCCCAGCAGGTCGCCGAGCATGCCGTCCAAGCCGTCAAAGCGGGGGCTGGGGAACCGAGAGTTGCCGTGCCCTTGCCCAGTCAGGCGACCGGCGCGGAGCTTCCGAAGGCACCCGCTGCCGCGCGCCACCCTGATTCGGCCGATGACCGGAGCGCCCAAGAGAATGCCGACAGCGTCGAATGACGAGCTGCCGTGGCGGCAAACCGCGAACGGACGAGCGGACCGCTCTCTCCTGTGGGGCGCTGCGGCAACGCTCGCGCTTCTGAGCTTGGGTTTCACGCGAGGTCGCCGCCGCCTTCCGACCGAGGCCGACACTGCCGGGAGGGACCATCCGGCCGGGCGAGGCCGGGAGGCGAGCTCTCCTTCGGAAATCCCGGCGGCCGGTTGGAAGGACATATTGCTTCGGGTTTACAAAAACCTATCGAGCCGGCGGATCATGGCGACGGCCGCAGGGGTGACGTTCTACGCGATTTTGGCGATCTTTCCCGCCGTCGCCGCATTAGTCTCGCTCTACGGACTCTTCGCTGACGCCGGCAAGATCGCGGCCCACCTTGATCAGCTTTCCGGCTTCCTGCCCGGCGGAGCCGTCGACGTGCTTCGCGATCAGATGACAAGAGTGGCGTCGAAACCACCCAGCACGCTGGGACTGACGTTCTTTGCCAGTCTTCTGATCGCTCTGTGGAGTGCGAATGCGGGCATGAAGGCCCTCTTCGATGCCCTCAACGTCGTCTATGAGGAGGAAGAGAAGCGAAGCTTTCTCCGCCTGAATATCGTGTCGCTGACGTTCACCGCGGGCGGAATCCTGTTCTTCCTTGCGGCCACCACAGCCGTGGTCGTCCTGCCCCTCGTGGTGGATTTTGCGGGTTTCGGAGGCACGACGAAGACCTTGATCGAAATCGCCAGATGGCCCGCACTGCTCGTCGTCATCACGCTCGCGCTGGCTTGCATTTACCGGTACGGCCCCAGTCGCGAGAAGCCTCGGTGGCGCTGGATAACCTGGGGAAGTGCGTCGGCCGCGATCGGATGGTTGCTCGCATCGTTTCTGTTCTCATGGTACGCGGCGAACTTCGGCAGCTACAACGAGACCTACGGCTCGCTCGGCGCCGTCGTCGGCTTCATGATCTGGATCTGGATTTCAACGACCGTCATTTTGGTCGGTGCCGATCTGGACGCGGAGATGGAACATCAGACCGCTCGGGATACGACGGTCGGACGCCCCAAACCGATGGGCGCGCGGGGCGCTGTCATGGCGGACACGGTGGGATCGGCCCAGGGGTGACGCGGCGGGTAATGCGGCGTTTTTATCAGGGGCCTCACCGTTCGCGCGCCGAGAACCCGTCGACGCCCTCAATAAGCCCTGTCCGGGGTTGTGCCCCTCGTAGGAAACGGGAGCGGACAGGCCGGTCCATGGATGGGAACCAATGCCCTGAGTGGCGGTTTCCGGTGGGCTGGTACGACAGCGCGGCAAGCGGATCAAAATCGTGAGGCGGCTGACCAAGGTCATCATCTGGACTGTCGGCGTTCTGGGCCTGCTCATCGGGGCGGCCGCCGTTGCGGCATATTTTTTTGTGAGCTCCGACTATGTCCGCGCTCAGGTCGAGAATCATGCGGGCGCTGTTTCCGGCCGTAAGACCAAGATCGCCGACATCTCGATCGATTGGGGCTGGACCTCGCGCGTCCGGCTCGACGACGTGGAGGTCTCGAACGCCGATTGGGGAAAAGCCGATCACCTGTTCAAGGCCGAGCGGATCGAGTTCGACATCCGCCTGGGGCCGTTGATGCATGGCGACATCGTCCTACCCCGACTGATTTTGCGCAAGCCGGAGATCTATCTCGAGCGCAACGCCGAGCGCGAGTCGAACTGGAGCCCAGAGCAGAGTCCGCTGGCGAGCGGCGCAGCACAGACGGTCCAGCCGAAGCATCGCCATCAGATGCCGCTCATCGGGCGGCTGGAGATTTCTGACGGGCGGCTCGGCTATAGGGACCCCGTGCGCAAGCTCGAGCTCGACGGTACCGTCCAGACGGCGACGGGAAAGGCGAGCACCGAGCCGCAATCCGAGTTCTCCGTCAAAGGGCGACTGGAGAACCAGCCACTTTCCCTGCATTTCGTCGGCGGCTCGGCGCTCATGCTGCGGGAGACCGAGACGCCCTATCCCGTCGATCTGGACATCGTCTACGGCGCTACCGAACTGACGGTCAAGGGCACCCTTCAGGACCCTTTCCAGTATAAGGGCGCCAACGTGCAGCTTTCGCTCTCGGGCCAGAGCCTTGCGGACATCTATCCGCTGCTCGGCATCCCGGGGCCCCCGACGCCACCTTACCGCATCACCGGCAAGCTGGATCGAGAGCCCGGCACCTGGCGCGTGGACGATGTGATCTGGCATGCCGGCGACAGCGATCTGTCCGGCGTCATTGCCATCGACCAGCGAAGCAAGCCTTCGCGACTCAAGGCGAATCTCGTCTCGCAGCGCCTTGCCTTCGCCGACCTCGCCCCGCTGGTCGGCGCGCCGCCGGGCAAGAGCGGCAATGTTTCGGCCGAGCAAAAGAATACGGCGGCGGAGCTCGAAGCCAAGGGCGAGCTCTTCCCGAACACCCCACTCCACATGGAGCGCCTGCGGGCCATGGACATGGACGTGTCCCTCGACGCGAAGCGGGTGATTGCGCCATCCTATCTTCCGGTGCAGGCGTTGTCGGCTCATGTTCAGATCGAGCAGGGCCAGGCGGTCGTGCGGCCCTTGAACATGGCCTTCGGCAGCGGCAAGGTCGCCGGCGAACTGGCGATCGATGCGCGCGCGGACGAGCCCAAGGTGCGGACGAACTTGCAGGTCCAGGACGTCGACCTCGCGGCCTTCTTCCGCGGCTCGCGCTTTTTCGACACGACCAAGGGCAAGCTGAACGGTCACATTCTGCTGGCGGGCAACGGCCGATCGCTCGCTCAGGTCATGAGCACGGCCGACGGCGACGTCGCGGTGGCGATGGCTGGGGGATCGGTCAGCGGGCTGATGGTCAGCTTGGCCGGACTGCAGATCGGCGACGCCCTGCTGCTCTACGTCACCGGCGACGACCGTATTCCGGTCCGCTGCGCGCTCGGTCGCCTGAATTTCAACCATGGGGTCGTGGCGTTCGACAAGACCCTGATGGACACGCAGAAATCCGTGCTCCACCTCGACGGCCAGGCCGTTCTCACGACGCAGGTCCTGAAGAGCAAGATCACAGCCGACGCGAAGCAGTTCGACTTGTTGAACCTGCATGCGCCGGTCTTGATCGAGGGCAAGATCCGCTCGCCGGCGATTTCCATCGGCCGGACCATCCCAATCCCGACACCCGACCTCGGCACTGCAAAGGACGTCGCCTGCGAGGAACTGACCGGGCAGCTCTTTGCCCGAAAGCCTTGAAATGTTTGAGTCCAGGAACAAGGGTCAGCTCAATCGGTTGTAGGAGGGCAACGAGGT
>JAQGIC010000057.1 GCA_028288725.1 Rhodospirillales bacterium | reverse complement strand
GGTCGGCTCGAAGAAGCTGCCGCCCAGTGCATGGCGCTTGCCGCCGAGCGTGACCTTGGCGCCCTTGGCGACCGCGTCGGCGATATGCTGCTCGACCTTCTCGACCGCCTTGCCGTCGATCAGCGGCGCGGTAGCTCCCAAACCTATGGGTTCGACTTCTGCCGATGCCTTCAACCATAGGCGCATGTACCTTCACCCGCCCCGCAGCGAGCCCGACCGATTGAAGACGGGCCGTGTGGCGTAGGAGAGCCTGTATAAATCTGCTGACCTCGCGCTCCACCAGGCCGAGCGTGCCGGCAGAAATACGCGGCGGTGGAGCGAACCTCCTAGTTGAGAGGCTCTCCCGGCCCCGGTGACGCGAGCAGGCGCCCGACGATTTCCATCAGGGCATCGGCGGTGAAGGGCTTCGCCAAGGCCACGTTTGCCCCCAGCAGCTTGGCGGCATGGAGATAGTCTCCATACCGCCCGACGGTTCTGCTCGCGGAAATCGCCACTATTGGCACCGTCGGGCTCAGGCGTCGAAGGGCGCCGATCGTCGCGATCCCTTCCTGCTCCGGCATGACGATATCGGTAATCACCAGGTCGAACCGATCCGTTTCGAATGCTTTTATCCCGGCACGTCCGTCCTGGGCCACGACCACCGAATGGCAGCTTGCCTCCAACAGACCGGAAATGAACGTGAGCATCGTCGGATCATCATCGATGACCATTATACGTGGCATCAGGCGCGGTCCCTTATTCGAACAAAGCTGCGATTAACTTCAGCTTGCGCTAGTGCTCGCTCTTTGCGCCGTCAGGCCGACCTGATCCGCTCCAAGGCGGCCCAGTCAAACGAAATCCCATGCCCCACGCGATCGGGCGCCATGGCGCACCCGTCCCGAATCACCAAAGGATCAGCAATGTACCGGTCCAGGCCGAAGCCATGTGCCTCGAGAAACGACCGGTTCGGCGCAGCGGCCAGCAGGTGGACGGTGATGTCGTGCGCACCATGGGACGTCACAGGTAGACTAAATGCCTCCGCCAAATGAGCGATTTTCATGAAGGCTGTCACACCGCCGCAATTGGTCACGTCGGGCTCGGGGAAGGTCACGCCCCCCAACGCGATCAGGTGACGGAATTCCCAGAGCGACCGCAAGTTCTCCCCGGCCGCTATCGGAAGCCCGCCGTCGCGGACGACCCGCGCATGACCGGCAACATCATCGGGGGCGATCGGCTCCTCGAGCCATCCCGGTGCGTAAGGCGTAAACGCGCGCGCCGCGCGAATCGCCTGGTCCACAGTCCAGCGCATATTCGCGTCGACCATCAGCGGGAAGTCGTCGCCGAGATGGCCGCGCATGGCGGCGAGCCGCTCGACATCCTCGCTCAAGCGCGGGCGTCCGACCTTCATCTTAATTGCCCGGAAGCCCCGACCTATATTGTCGTCCGTCTGCCGCAGTAAGGCGTCAAGCGTCAGGTCGAGATCGATGCCGCCCGCGTAGCAGGGAACCAGCGGATCATGACCGCCCAACAGCTTCCACAACGGTAAGTTCGCCCGGCGCGCCTTAAGGTCCCACAACGCGATGTCGAAGGCGGAAAGCGCCAGGACGCTTGGGCCGCCCCGCCCCCCGTAGTGCAGGCCCCACCAGATGCGATTCCATAGGAACTCGATCCGATCTGCGTCCTGATCTGCGACCAGCTCCGGGATCTCGCGCCGGAGGACGTCATAGATCGCGCCGCCATTGCGCCCGACGGTAAAGCTGTAGCCGAGCCCTTCCGCCCCGTCCGCGTCCCGGACCCGCACGGTGATAAGCTCGAAATCAGGAATTGCGCCGTGGGTGCTGTCGGAAAGGACCGTCGGCAACGGCACACGAAAAAACCCAGATTCGACCGATGCAATCTTCGCCATATCGTCTTCCTCCCACGCGGCCGGCTGATCACGAAAGCATCGCGTTCTCGGCCTGGATTATCTGAGTGGCGACGGTGGGTTCCGCCGCCCGGCTTGGCTCGATCTTCAGAGTTAAATTGCTGATGGCAATCCGGCTCGGCTAAATAACGCGGTGCCATGCAGTTTCACAGGCGGCATTGAAGTCTCACCAAATGCCGACGGCATTCTCGATCCCGGCCGGTCCTGTCGGCGTCAGCCGTCGTCGCCCTTCCGCGCCACGGTCAGCAGAGCCTGGATGGCCCAAGCGGAAGCCTCGCCGGCCTCACGGCCGGTCAAGCCCCAGTGATCCCTCATGGTCTGCCAGGCAGCAGGGCTGAAGAGGAGGTGCACCAGCGCCTCGAGCTGCTTTCTGCGCTCTGGGCTCAGCTGTTCGCTGGCGGCTGCCAGGCTCTTGCGGAAAGCCGCTTGCCGCTGATCATTGGCCCGCAATCGCACTTCACGGCCGGCCACGGAGACGTTGGACGCGCGGACGATACCCTCGTGGCGGTCGAGTGCTGCGAACAGCTCGGGAGGGATTGCGGCAAGGTCGAGTTCGTTCTCGGGCCAGACCCGGACGCCGAGCTTCTCGTTGGCGCGCGCCCAAAAGGCATCGAGCAAAGCGTCCTTGTCCTGGAAGTGTCGGAAGACGGTGCGCCGATTGACGCCGGCTTCGCGCGCAAGGTCATCGACCGAGAAAGCGATCTCCGGGTCGCGCTCGAAGATCTCGCCCACGGCCTGGAGGATGCGCTCCCTCGTCGCCAGCGCCTGCTCCGCGCGAAGGGGACTTTCATAATTCCGCGGCATCGATTGTATATTCATGTCATATATAGTGACTCTAATATACAGCTTTGGCAAGTGCGGGCGGCGTCGTGTTCGCAGCGGCATCGGAAGATTTGGCGGTGAAAGTCGAGTTGGCGCCGTAGCGGGCGGGACGTGTCGTATCGGGATGAGAATCGGCTTCGGGCCGTCGCTGAACCCAACCGATATCGACGCAGGATGGTGTCGCGACCGCATCTCTCGCTTCCGCTCAAGATCGCGATCGCACCTGGGCTTCTGATCTTGATCCTCGTCGCCTTGGGCATCCACAGCGTCGTCTATGTTGCACCGGAACGTCGATCGCCTGACCGCCCTCGAGCGAGAGGTGGCCTCGATCACATTCAGAAGAGCATGGCGGCCTCGTTCGGCGAGCATCCGGTGACTGCTGCGGTCCCTGACTGCCCAAGTCTTTCAGCGCTCACGCTGTCGTCCTTATTCTCTAGGGGAAGCCAGAAGCTCCTGGACCTTGCCGATCAAGTCGACGGGCTGAAAAGGCTTCGCCAGGATATCGTCGGCGCCGAGCGAGCGGGCGACGCGAAGGATATCGGAGTTGCCGATACGGCCGCCGCCAGAGATCGCGAGTATTCGGACGTTGCTGCCGTGCTTGCGCAGTTCCATTATGGTCTCGATCCCCTCCCTTTCCGGCATGATGAGATCGGTAATCACCAGGGCCGGCGCGGTCAGCCGATATTGCTTCAAGCCTTCCCGACCATTGCCCGCCACGACCACCCGATAGTCTGCCATTTCGAGTAGCCGCTTGATCAGGTCGCGGACCACTTCGTCGTCTTCGATCACCAAAACAAGAGGGTTATTCATTGCTTTTCCTCTCAACGGCCGCTGCGGGCTCAGGTCCGGGCGGCGCCAGCGGCAGACGGATCGTGACCGAGGTTCCCTGGCCGGTGCGGCTTTGGATCTGCATCGTGCCGTGGTGGCTCGCCACAATACCATGCACCACGGAAAGACCGAGGCCGGTCCCCTCGCCGACACCCTTGGTCGTAAAAAACGGCTCCAGGGCGCGGCTCAGGGTCGCCTCATCCATCCCGCAACCGGTATCGGTGATCGCCAGTTGAGCTGCCGGCGCGGCGCCGATCGCCGCTAGATCGAGGGTGACCGTTATAGTGCCCGGTCGCGGGCCGATCGCCTGTGCCGAATTCGTAATCAAATTGACGATGACCTGGTGGATCTGGCCCGGGTCGCCATGGATCGGCGGGATGTCGGCGAGCGATTCATCGATGCAGATCGAGGACGGCACGCCCGCGCGCAGCATGCCAAGCGCCTCGCGAAGAACGGAAGCGAGGGCGAACAATGCCGGCTCCGCCGTCTCCTTGCGGCTGAACGCCAGGATTTTCTGGACGAGTTCCTGGGCCCGGAGCCCGGCCTGCAGGATGGTCAGAAGATCCGCATGGAGCGGTTCGCCCGCCCGGGTCGCATCGCGGCCCAGGCAGGCAAGCGCGATAATTGGAACCAGCGTGTTGTTCAGGTCATGCGCGATGCCGCCGGCAAGCGTGCCGAGGGCGTCCAGGCGCTGGGCATGGAGCAGCTGCTCCTGCAGTTCTTCCCTCTGCCGTTGTGCCGCCCGCAGCTCGGTGACATCCCGGGTCGTTGCGATGACTCCGATCACCGCGCCCGATTCATCGCGCGTTAGCTCGCATTCACGGGCGACGGTTCGGATCTGGCCATCCGGACGAGCGATGCGATATTCGATCGTCGGGGGTGTGATCCCCCGTCGGGCGGCTTCAACGCTTGCCCCGAAGTACTCGCGATCCTCCACATGCACCATCGCCGCGATCGACTCCGCGGAGATCACGAACGTCGCCTTATCCAACCCGTAGATCCGGTAGGTCTCATCGGACCATTTCCAGCTTCCGTTGCTGAAATCGATTTCGCCACTGCCGATCGCAGCCACACGCTGCGCCCGGCTGAGATGCGCCTCGCTTTCGCGCAACGCGATCTCGGCACGCCGCTGATCCGTACGGTCGCTGAACAGCGTATAGACCTGGTAAGGGGTGGCTTCGCCCAAACGGAACTGGGGTATGGCGTCGACCAGGAGCCAGCGGCGCTCATCGAGCAGCGGATTGAAAATCCCAAGGACGCAGTCGTGCTGGGTCCGTCCCGTGCTGAGTGCCATCACGCTCGGATGCTTCGCGGGCGGCAGTTCTCGGCCTTCGCCGTCGACCGCCCGCCATCGTCGGTCGCCGGAGTGGCGAGAAGAACGCAGCTCGTCGAGGGACAGCCCGAGAATATGCCCGGCGGCCGGATTGGCGTCGATGATGTTGCCATGACGATCGTGGAACACGATGCCCTGATTCAGCGTCCGGAACAGCTCGCGAAACCGCTCCTCGCTCGCCCTCAGCGCCGCCTCGCTTTGCTTGCGCGCGTTGATGTTGCGAAAGAACACCATGATGCCATCCGGCAGCGGATAGGCGTTCGCGGAAAACCAGGCGTCTAGCGGAGGGTAGAATTCCTCGGCCTCCGTGGGTACGCCTTCGGCCATTGCCTGGCGGTAGGCGCGTCCGAAGGCGCTGGCGCCGATCTCCGGAAGCGCCTCCCAAAGAACGAGGCCGACGAACTCACGGCCGCGGGCGGTCTCCACCGACGCGCGTCGACTCATGTATGCGATTCGCCAGTCCCGATCGATGACGCAGACGCAATCCGTCGTGCTTTCCAGAATCGTCAGGGCATCGAGGTCCGGCGGCAGGCCCACGCTGTTGGTCATGGCAGGATGGCTTTCATCTGGCAAAGCGCTGTTCCGCCGGAGTGCTGCCGGGCACCCCTGTCGGTTCGTCCGCACGGGTTCTCGTTTGGAGTGGACGCCGAAGCGCAATTCCCCTTGGCGAATCTCGGGAGGTATCGGCGAATTCCCACGGCTGAGACACCGCCCAATCAGACCCGTTTCATCCCCACGCGTTTGGCACCATCTCGGCGACGGTTCCATTCTGCGCTTGCCCGCCGACTTTCCCCGACCGGTAAAGATCGATGAGTTCGAAGCTATGCACCCCTGCCGGACTGGCGACGGAGGCGGCGACAGCGGGGCCGCTCGCATAGTCGAAGCCGCCGAAAATGGCGCCGAGCACCAGGCTGCGCGTTTCGAGGCCAAGCACATAGGAGGCGAGTCCCGCCCGTTTGGCCTCGCACGCAAAAAGCCGTAGCTGCGCGATCGCCTCGGCCTCCGATCCCGGGTAGTCGCGCATATCGCCGCCGACGAGGCTCACGCCTGCGGCGGCAAGTTCCCGGGGGATATGGTTGTCGATGCCCAGACGCACGGAGACCGAGCGGCAGACCCGGGTCAGCGGCGTAACAAAATGCGCGAGCTGTCCCCAATCGATCCCTCGAAGATCGGCAATTTCGAGGATGAGCAGGCGGCGAATGAGGTTGGGCACGCTCTCGCAAATCGCCAGGAGCTTATCCCGCATTTCCCGATTGGCGATCGTCGCGTAATGGACCGGAATCCTGACCAGCGCTTTGCGGTTCTCGCCGCAGCAGCGCGCGATGTCCGACAGGCCCTTCCGTAAAACCAGCAGGTCCGTAAGGCTCGCGATCAGCGGATCGGGATTGGCGGCCATGATGTCGTCGATCGATGCGCGCCCCTCCTCGCCGCGAAACCACATCTCGCATGCATAGAGCGTGACCGCCCCTTTGTCCGCAAACCACGCCGGCTGGTACGAGAATTCGGCATCCTGGAGGGCGCCGGGCGTCGCGAGCTGGCGCGCCGTCCGCGCGACCCTTTCCGTCGAGCGGCTTACCCAGACGTGCTCCTTGGGTGCGGATGCGCTCTCGTCATCGTGGGTGGGCGAGTGCTGGTCGATCGCGCCGGATCGAATGGCGGAGGGATTCGGACGATGACGGCGCCAATCGTCGATCTTGTCCCCGGTCGCGCCGATGACCCGCATCAGTTCGTAAAGCTGCTGTTGGTATTCGCCCTCGAGAGGCTGCCCACCCCCGCCTCGGGGGGGCGCACTTTCCGCCTGCCGTTCCAATCCCACGGCCGCCTCTTCTGGAAGAGGGCAAGGTGGCATCTCGATCCACGGCGGCCCGACGTTGCCCGCAGTCGCCAGTTCGCTGCCACCGCCGAGGCCGCGTCCTGCTGCGGATGAGGCCGTAGAGCCGATGTTGAACTGCACCGGACTTTCGCCGAGGGCCTCGATCACGAGGGCGATGGGATCGACTGCTTCCAGAGAAAACGTGCCGTTGCCATCAAGCGACGCGCGTTGGATCTGCACTGTTGTCTCATGGTCGGCATCGCCGAAGAGCTTCGTCATGATCTCCTGAGCGATCGCATTGCACTTGAGAGCGGCTTGGTCGGCAGTGAGGCCCGCAAACACAACGACAAACACGGTCTCATCGATAACGTTATGAAAGTCCTGTGGCGATAACCGATGTTCAAGCGTCCTGCGAACGAGGAACGCGACCTGCTCAGCGATGTGCGGCCACTTGCTCCCCAGCCGATCCTTGATGCCGGCAAGGTTCAGAACATGGAGGCAGCCACCGGAGACGACATCGCGACTGGCGCACAATGCTTTGATCTGCGCGATAGAATTGGAAGGCGGGACCGACGGGAGCATTGGTGCTCGCGCGTTGCTTCGTAGCGGTGCCTTGCGAGGATCCCGCGCTCCCCCTCCCAGCTGATCGAGCAGCCGGGATGATAGCTGCCTAAGTTTCTTGAACACAGGGGTGATCCCACTAACGTTCGAACCGTCTTCTGACCAATGCGGAGTATCAGTGCGACAACTTAACGATGCGTTATCGCGACCTTGGGTTTATCAGACACTCATTTGCTCTTATTGTTGACATGGCGCCATTCGCTTTTCAGATTGGTGGCTCCTGCTATGCAGAGACATTGATCTCTCATCGAGCACTAGCCGCATCACGGTTGCCTTGGCTCGTCGGGCATCCGTTCGGGTCGATAAGAGGACCGGCGCCCCGGACCACTGTACCCGACGCCCCTCCGGCCGAGCGTGACGGCGATTCCAGTTTCAGACAGACGGGAAGTCCGATTTCAACGCAAGAACCGGAGTTCTGCGGTTGGAGCTCTATGGCAATGACGAAGGTGACGACGGCAAGGCCGACTTCATCGAGGATCACTTCGCCATGGACATCATCACCGCCGAATTGCCCCTTGCGCAAAGCGACGCTGCACACAACGACCTCACGCGCACGGGCGCGACCGGGTTTGCCCAGAATGCGAGAGTCGAGAATCTCGGTATCGAGACCGTCGCCTCGAACGCGGTCCTTCCGACCGGCCGGAAATGGGCCATCCGTTTCAACGCCGGTGGAACCGTGACGATCGTGCTCGGCATGAGAGATTACGGGAGGGGCTGGTTTTCCGCATATTTCGCAGGCCTGGTAGCGGCGCGTCTCGGAATCCCGTTCCGGCGGGTCCGCGTCTATTACAGCGCCAATCTTCCGGCTGTTCTGCAGACCCCGGTGCCGTCCCCTGTCCTATTCCGTCGAGGCGATATCGGCCCGGCTGCAGGGGCCGCCGCCGATGTCATCGAAGGGATGTGCGACCAGGTGATCGTGAAGGGTCGCCTGGGCTTTGCCGCCATGGCCGACGTCTGCGCCGACGATGTCGGCTTCGATCAGCCGACGGGCCGGTTTTTTGTGCTGGACAGGGAGCGGAGCGGCAACATCCTTGAGCTCGCCGACGCCACCCCAGGCGGATCGTTTGGGTCGACCGAATTCGCAAAGAAACTTCGGCGAGCCGGCAGGCCCTCGAACGCGGAAGAGATCCAGGTGCCGTCGGCGGCGTGATTGGGCCCGTCGATGCTCTCTTGTCCTTGGCAGGTAGATTGGGAATCCTCGTCGAGGCCGAACTCGGCGAAGATCTCTTTCATTAAGCCTGCCAGAAAGAGCGCAACCGCGAACTGTCCGCGGTTGCCGATAAGCCGCTGTGGAGGCCGAAAGCGGACACTTCTCCCCGTGATTTTCGCGAGCACGATATTCCGCCGTCTGTATGCGGTCTGGAGCATTGCGTGCGCGACCTTGTAACCGTAGTTTGTGCCGGCACGGCCTGCTTGGCATATCGAGTCGGTCTGAGTTGCGAGGCATGGCGGATTCCACGATCGAGCGCTTTCTTACCGCGTCGGGTTGTCTCGACTTGTTGTGGTCCAGTTGGGCGCCTTGCCCAGTCGTCCCGGCGGTTCGGCAGCGTCTGGATAAACTGGCCCGGACCCTGCCTGCAGTGCCTCATATCGGGCTGGAATTGCGATTAGGGGGCAAGACCAGCCAGGTCGATCTCCATCAACTCCTCGACGCGGATCAGGCGTCCAAAGCACGGCATATCCTCGACGATCTCGATACGTCATCGATCGTCGACGACGGTGGTCCGTGGGCGCGGCTGCACCGTTTCCTGCAAGCGTGGGCGAACGGCCATGCGTTCGGCGCGCTGTTCAAGAATATCTACCTGGAACATGACCTGCCGGAGGGCGACGATCACCGCGCTCGCGTACCCGGCATATTTCTCGACGTGCACAATCGAAGCCGTGATCCGCAGGCCCGGGCCAAGCGCGAGGCACTGATCGTCGAGGCGATCGTGTGGCTGCGCGGAGGCCTTGAGGCCGAAGCGGCGGCCAAGCTCGCGAGATGCTTCGAGGCAGCGGCGCGGGTCGGCTCGGTCGGCCATATCGGCCTTATGCTTGGCCGGGAAGGCGGCGCGATTCGCGTCAATATCAAGGATCTGGATCGGGACGGCCTGCTGCCATTGCTTGAAGCGATCGGCTGGCCCGGCGACCGGACGGCGGCGTTGCATGCGTTCACCAGGATGCTGGACGAGGTCGACCTGGTGACCGTGGCGCTCGATCTGGACGGCGGCGACTGGCGGCCTTCTCTGGGGGTGGAAGCCTTCATCAACCGGCAGCGCGCCGATGATCCGCGGTGGCGGCGGCTGTTCGAATTTCTTGTCGACGAAGGGCTTTGCACCGCGACCGAAGCGCAGGCGCTGCTGTCCTTCGCGGGCACGATCATTCCCGGAACCTCTACGCCGACCTGGCCGGCATCCTGGGCTGTAGCCGCCATGCTGGCACCGCGGGACCACCTTGCCTCGTTCCGCCGCGAGCTTACTCACGTAAAACTCACCCTTGACGGCAAAGGCGGCCGACAGGCCAAAGCCTATCTCGGCGCGCACCACGAATGGCTGCTGCCGCCGATGCTTCCCGCCGCCACGGATGGTGAGTCCGCCATCCCGCTCTCCAGGACGCTGTTGAATGAGGTGATGGACCGGGCCCTTGACTTCCTTGCCGCTCAACGTCGGCAGGGCGGTTTCTGGCGCGACTTCGACTTGGCGATCGGCGAAAGCGACGAATGGGTCACCGGTTTCATCGGCTGCCAGCTCGTCCTGGCCGGACAGGAGCGTGGCCGGCTGCTCGCGGCCCAGGCGATGGAATGGCTGCTGGGGCGTCAGCGGCCGAACGGCGGCTGGGGCTACAACGCAATCAGTCCGCCAGATGCGGACTCGACGGCTTGGGTACTGCGCCTTGCCGCCGCCCTGCAAATCGAGCTGCCCGCAATGGAACGGGCAAGGGCCTTTCTGGCGGAGCATCTTCTGGTCGATGGTGGCGTCGCGACCTATGGCCGGACCACACCCATCCGGCAGAATGATCGCTTGCTGACGACGGAGGAGGTGGCCGGCTGGCGCTTCGGCCACGATTGCGTGCTGGCGAACGTGGCGCCGCTTATCGGCAACGAGGCGTTGGTGCAGCTCCGGCGACGCCAACGGCCTGATGGCGCCTGGACCGCCTACTGGTGGGACAGCGATGTTTTCGCGACGGTCATGGCTGCGGAACACCTCGATCCGGTGGACGATGCCCCATCGATCGCGGCCGCTCGGGCCTGGTGCCTGGCGCTCGATCCGATGAGTTTGTCGACTTTCGATCTTGCCTGGGCGCTACGTCCGCTCCTGCGGCACGGAGCGGCTTCCGACCGCACGACAGCGCTGACGAGACTGCTCCGGTTGCAAGATCAGGACGGGGGCTGGCCGGCCGGCGCGCCTTTGCTGCATATGCTTCCGCAGCAAACCGAACGGGACGGCGCGCCATCGAAACATGTCGATCAGGAACGATGCTTCACCACCGCTTCCGCGCTGGCGACCTTGGCCCTGGCGATGCACGCCATCGCGGACAGCATCGAATCTTAAGCGAGAATGATCAGTGACGTATCAGGCGGCTATGTCGTTTATCGAAGCCCTATCCGAAAAGCCGGAGATAAGACCCGATCAGGCTGCGGCCGCTAATTACCAAGAACTCGCGCGGCATGCGACAAGACTTGGCTTTCCCTGTACGGCACAGGAACTGGATCAGATGTTTCGTCATGATTACAATATTCGCCATGCCGCCTGGCGAAAGAGAGGATCATGAATAAGCGTTTGGGGAGGTCCCGCTGTCGGTCGCGCCGCCGCCGGCATTTGCCTGAACAATGTCAATGACTTCATCCATCGACTTGATTTCGGGCTTTACATAGGATCGCCGAGTCGGCGCCTGATTTTGTATTTCGGTGTTGATCGGCATTATTTATAGTCCCTGCAGAGCAATTTTCTCTTAAGCCCAATTTCTCTTGTCCAAAAATTGGATGACACACTCGAACGAGAAACGCAAGTGCAACTAAGGTGTGCCGATAGATGATCTGAGAGTAAAGCGCCTACTTTAACTATTGCTTACCGCATGCCTCGTATGGCTGAAGATTGCTTCAATAATCGTTCGGCATAGACCTGGCAACGCGTCCAGGCCAAGCGGGCGCAGTATCCTGAGAACCGGGACTTGGGAGACGACACGGCATTGGCGCTGGAACAGAATCGCTCGGCTCACGGGCTGAAGCGGCGCGAAGGGCAGGTAAAGCTGGGCCGACAGGGGCAGGAACGCCTCCTGCGGCGACAATCGCTCCAGCGCCGGATCGTCAATTTCGGGTGAGAACGGGCCGAGTAGCAGGATTGCGTCGAGCGGCACCGGGGCGGTCAAGACGACCCGCTCGATCTGGACATGGCGTTTTGCCGAATCGAAGATCGTTGGCCAGACGTGCGCGGCCTCGCCCAACTGCTCCAGACTTTGCGGCCAGAGCTTCAGGCCGCCTTGGCCCGCCCTGACGCTCGGCGTATCCGTATCGACGTCGATAACGCTCATGTCGTCGCCGAGCAATGTGCCGCCCTGTCGGATCAAATTGGCCACCAGGGTGGATTTTCCGCTGCCGCTGCGGCCGGCAATGGCGACGGCTCGATCGCCCATCGCCACCGCGGTGGCGTGTAATGCCACCTGTCCCTCGAGACGCAGGATCAGCCCGAGCACGGGACCGAGAGCCAGATGCACCAGATGGCCCACCTCGACCTCGGGCCGTGTCCAAACGACATCGACGCGACTGGCGTCGGCGGCGATAACATATTCGGCATGGTCATCCTCACCACTGAAGCGGATCAGGTGGCGGACGCCGTCGGTGGTCGCCTGGCGCCAGAGCCGCGCCGCCATGGCATGGGGGCCCTTGTCGAGGGGAGCCTCAATCCATCCCGGCTCGATCAAAGAAGGCAAAGCGACCGGATCGCGATAGCCGCCGAAGACGAACAGGATGTCGACATGCGCTGCCCCAGCGGCCTCGACAAGCCCTGACCATGCAATCGGCAGGGCGACCAACTTGCCGTGAAGAAGATAGCGCGGCATAGGCGGCGTCAGCCGAACGCGGAGAGGTCGGCGGGCTGCCGCCTGGACGGCAGGTCGCGCAGCCATATGGCCAGCGTCCAGATGAAATGGATTTGTGCAACGGTCGCCCTGTCCAAGCACTCGGGATGGCGCAGGAGGTCGGTAACGGCGTCGCGGTCGATGTAGGGCTGCACGGCGTCGAGGGCGAGTAGATCGAACATCCAGGGCTTCGACCCATCGCGCAGCAGCCAAGCCTTGATCGGCACGCCGGCGACTCCCGTCTTGTGTCGATGCAGAACGGGGGTCGGAAGCCGCTCTGCCATCGCCAGGCGTAGCAGCATTTTGTCCCCCCGCCAGGGCAGCGGAGGAACGCTGTCAATGAAGCGGACCAGCCGCAAGTCGAAGAACGGATATCGGACCTGTAGCGGCACGCCGGTAAAATCGGCATCGGCCCGGTCGAACAGATTACGCCATAGGATATTCGTTGCCATGGCAGTCCCCGAGGGTGCGGCGTGTTGCGCGAGCCAAGCGACACGACGGTCGTCGATGTTTTCGCGTCGGACGAAATCGCGGTCGAGCATGCTGTCGGGACGCAGCGGCCATGGCTCCCGGCGGCCCGCGCGCCACCGCTGGCGCAGCCCGTTCCACGGCTTGCGACGATGGCGCAGGCCTAGCTTGGCCATATCGGGCAGAGCACGCAGGATTTCGGTAGCTCCCAGTGACGGCATGCCAACGAGCTCGAAGAGCGGGTCGCCGCCATAGCCGCGCAACAGGACGCGCGCATGGTCGGCCGCGCGCGGGAAAATAGCGTCATGCGGCGAGAGCAGACCTAGCGCCGGTTCCGGCGCGACATGGCGCGGGTTCAAGGCGAACGCCGCTTCGAGCAGCGGCTCGATCGCAAAGAGATCGAGCGGCATGTCATGTTGCGCAGCGATCATTTGTGCCAGGCGCCCTTCCTCATCGGGCACGAGATGATCAAAATAGAAGGTATGGGCCCGGACGGCTTGCCGGGTCGCTGCCGGTCCCCAAAGGGTCGCGACGCTGGCGGCGATGCTGCTCGCGTCCATGCCGCCGCTGAGGTCTGTCGCCACCCGCGTGCAGCGCAACCGGTCGCCCACCGCTCGATCGAAGAGTTCGCGAAATGCCTCGACATGATCGGCCGTGTGCGCTGTGCGGGACGGCACGGCTCGCTCCGACGGCGTCCAATAACGAAGGATCTCGACCGTGCCGGTGGCGGCCACCAGCTTGCACCCGTTCTCCAGCCGGCGGATGCCGCGGTAGAACGTAGCGTCACGTCGGGCGCTCATCCCGATCGCCAAATGATCGGCGATCGCTTCTTCCGACAATCCGAGATCGACGGCGGGATGCTCCTTGAGGCAGAGCAGGCTGTTGCTGAGGATCAGGACATCCTCGGTTTCCGCGAAATAGAGCGGCATGATGCCGAACTGATCGCGGGCGGCCAGCAAGCGGTGCCTCTTTCCATCCCACAGGCAAAACGAGAAATCGCCGGCCAGGCTGTCGAGACAATCGTCGCCTCTCGCCCGGTAAGCGTGGAGCACCAGCTCGCCGTCCGACGTGCTCTGATCGACGGGGCAACCGGCGGCCTTGAGCGAGGCAAGCACTGTTTCGCGGTCGTCCAAACGCACATCGCCGCTCAGACACAAACCATCCAGGACGATCGGACCGATGCCTCGTTCGGTTTCAGGGCTCGTGCATAACAAGGCGTGGCCCAGCCCGATCGGACCCTCACACCAAACTCCCGTGCCGTCCGGTCCTCGCCAGGCGAGTCCCGCCGTCAGATGCACCAGCAGCCGACGATCGACCGGGCGGCCGGTCCGGTGGAGAATCGCGACGAACGCACTCATCGCCGGCTCATTCCGCCTCGCCGGCAATGAGCAACCGCTTGGCCAGCAGATCCTCAACCAGTTCCCGCACGTCGCTTTTGGCCGTCGCACGGTCCACGGCGAAGGCGTCGACCAATTGGTCGATCGCCTGTTCGACCGAACCGTCCTTCATCCATTGCGTCCAAAGGAAGGATGCGGTGGTGGAAAGCGAATAGTACGTTCCGGCATCTATATCTAAAAGAACGCCTTCTTCGGCAATGGTAGAAAATATAGTCGTTTCAGGAATTAAAACTTTACGAGGAAGATTCATGACCAACATACCGATGATAATTAAGGGAACATAGTATTCTGGGCATCACAACGCAACGGTATGCTGAAATGGTTAATTGATATTCTGCCGCCGCGTGATTGAGATGGCTTGAACCGGCCGAAGCGAATATCATCGAACCATGCGGTACCGCTTTCGAATCGTGTCAAAATTTCTCAGGCTGGGACGGATTGGCCGGCGCCAGCGCGGGCTCTTGTTCGAGGCGGCGTTGTGGCTGGCCTTGGCCCGCGCGAGCGTCCTGGTCGTGCCGTTCCGCCATTTGGCGCGGCGTATTGGCCACGTAGCGGCACCGATAGACGGGATGGCGGCGGGGCCGTCGGCATCCCCTTCCCCGACCGAGATCGAGCTTGTGCGAGACATCGGTTGGGCGGTGACGCGTGCCGCGCGCTATGTGCCGTTCAAGGCGGTGTGTCTACCGCAGGCCTTGGCTGCGAAGATGATGCTGCGTCGGCGCAATCTACCGGGGGTGCTTTATTTTGGTGCGGCACGGCAGGCGACAGGTGGACTGGAAGCCCATGCCTGGGTGATGGCGGCGGGTATCGAGGTCACCGGGTATCCCGAGGCGCACAGCTTCACGCCGATTACCTGTTTTGTCTGACGTGACGGCAGCCCCGACCGCCGGCATCGAAACGGAAGATGAGCTTCGCAATTCCGGCCGGATCGCGAAGCCTTCGTCGGCGGGTGCGATCAGTGCGGAATTCGGCTTGTTGATCGCGTGTTGCCGATGGCCGCCATCGGCCGGTCGCAATGCGGCAATTCGGGCCGCAGCCGCCCGCCCGATCGACTGGGCTCACTTTGAACGCGTGGTGAAACGTCACCGGGTAGCCGGCCTGGTCTGGCATGGCCTCTCCCATGCGGGGATCGAGGTCCCGGAGACGGCAGGCCAAGTTCTTCAGAACCAAGCAACCGTGGTCGCTCGCGGCAGCCTCGCGCTCTGTGCGGAGACCCTCCGTTTGCAGAGGCTGTTCGATCAAGCGGCCCTGCACTGTGCTCAGGTGAAGGGCTCAACCCTGGCGATGCTCGCCTATGGTAATTTGGCCATCCGTCATGCCAAGGACATCGATCTCGTCGTGCTGGACGCCGAATTCTCGGCTGTGTGCGCTCTGCTTGAGACGGCCGGCTATGAACGGCAGCGGCCTCCTCCTGGTACCCCGGATGCGGTCCTATCCCTCTGGCGGCGCTTCAATAAGGATATGGAGTGGCGGCATAGAGGCAAGAACATCGAACTGGAGGTGCATTGGCGTCTGACCAATATCTCGTCTCTGGCGGACGAGGGGGTGGATTTCACGGCACTGCAGCCAGTCAAGGTTTCCAGCTCGGCCATAATCAGCACGCTTCCGCCGGCGCAACTCTTCATTTATCTGTGCGTGCACGGAGCCAGTCATGCCTGGAACCGCCTGAAGTGGTTGACCGACATCCAGGCACTGCTGGCCGACAAGAGTGCGATCGATATCGAGACATACTATAGGCTGGCTCGGAATACCGGCACCCATCGCGCCGTGGGCCAGGCGCTTTTGCTTTGTGCGGACATGTTCGGCCTGGAACTGCCGCCTGATCTGGCGAGAGCCTTGCGCCGCTCGTGCGTCACAAGGCTACTCTCGCGGCTCGCCTTGCTGTGCATGACCCGCGGCAAAGCGGAGACGGAAATCTATCAGCTTCCATTCGGCACGACCTTGGTATCGGCCTCGCATTTTCTTCTGGCCTCAACGCCGCACGCCTTCATGACGGAAATCGGAAGCAAGAGCATCAATCTTGATGACATGCTGAATCTGCCTCTGCCCGGAAAGCTTACATTTCTATACCGGGTGCTGCGTTGGCCACTATGGCTTCACCGTCGCTGGCAGAATGCTGGAAAATGATGATTTTGGAATGTTGGTAGCGTAATTGGAGCGTGTCTAGAAGTCCGACACCCTCGCCCAATTTTTGGCAAGATCGTCCACCGCAGCGTCTGCTTTCGCTGAGTTCAATCTTACGGCAGAACGACCGACATAGGCGCGAAGCGGAAATCGAAAGTGTGGCCACAGGGCTTCGGCGTTCGGTGGCGAGGCGAGGCGCTCACCGATCGAGCCCACGCTACAAAACCACTTCAGGGTGGTTCGATTGCAGTTCAAACGCGAGGGTGGGAATCGCTCCCATTCGCGCGCATCCTTATCGGATGGTCGATATCGTCCTCATCAACCCGCGTTTTGAGATTTCCTATTGGGGCCTCGAACACGCCATGCCGTATTTGGGCAAGCGAGCGGCCTTTCCGGTGGCGGCGCTTTCCTTGCTGGCGGCCCTCACTCCCGACCAGCACACGGTGACCTTGATCGACGAGAATGTGCAGGCAATCGATTTCGGCCGATGCGCGCGCGCTGACATCGTCGGGCTGACCGGCATGAGCGTGCAGCGCTTCCGGATGCGGGAAATCTTGGGCGAGTTGAAGCAGCGCGGCATCTTCACCATCGTCGGCGGCCCGTGGGTCACCCTTCAGGAGGACTATTTCGACGGCCTGGCGGACGCAATTTTCGTCGGCGAGGCGGAAGATACCTGGCCATTGTTCCTTACCGAATGGGTCGAGGGGCGGCACACCCGTCGCTATGAACAGGCCGAGCGGACGGACATGTCGCAGATGCCCGTTCCGCGCTTCGACCTGCTGCCGATGAAACACTACGCGTTCGGCAGCGTCCAGTTCTCGCGTGGCTGTCCGTTCACGTGTGAGTTCTGCGACATCATCGTCACGTTCGGTCGCCGTCCCCGGCTGAAGACTGTCGGCCAGGTGATTGCCGAAATCGAGGCCCTTCATACCGAGGGCGCGCCTTTCGTCTTCATCGTCGACGACAACCTCATCGGCAACAAGGCCGCGATCAAACCGATCCTGCGCGAGGTTGCCGTCTGGCAGGAGGCACACGGTTATCCGCTGACTTTTTTCACCGAGGCCTCTCTCGATCTCGCGGACGATGCGGAATTGCTCGCACTGATGTCGGCGGTCAACATCGTGACGGTGTTCGTCGGCATCGAGAGCCCGAACGAGGCAGCCCTGATCGAGGCCAAGAAGAGGCAGAACCTGCGGGGCGAGCGCACGCTGGTCGAAAAGGTCCGCGTCATCCAGGACGCCGGACTGGAGGTCTGGTGCGGCATGATCCTGGGATTTGATGACGATGACAGCACGATTTTCGAAGCCCATCGTCGCTTCATCGCCGAAGCCCGTATCATCCATTCCATGACCGGCATGCTCACCGCTCTGCCGAAGACACCGCTGCATAAGCGCCTGACGATCGAAGGGCGGCTCGATCCGACCGATCTGTCCCCCTTCGGCACCAACGTCATCCCGTTGCGGCTGGGACGAGACGAGTTGCAGACCGGCTATATCGCGTTGATGGGCGAGCTTTACGCCCCCGGCGCCTATTTCGATCGGTTCGAAGCCTTATTCGTGCAAGGCGGCCTGCGCTTCAACCAGACGCGACGGCAATACTGGTCGGCGCATCCATGGTCGGGTTTGCTCGCCAGCGCCCGGGCGTTCTTCCAGGCGGCAGGCATACTGGCGCGCTTGCAATGGCGAGTCGGCGATCCGGCTCTGCGTCGAGAATACCGACGCCGCCTGGTTTCGTTGCTCCGGGTCCGACGAGAGCCGGAGGTGTTGCTGGTCTATGCAGTGAAATGTGCCATCCACGCCCATGTGCACGCGCTGACCCAGGCAATGGTCCGAGGTGAGCCACGGTTCGGCAACACGTTCTGATCGAGCTCGCGCGAGCCTCTCCGGCGGCGCGGCACTTCCATAAGCCCGCAAGGTAGTGCGAGATCAACGTCAGTAACGGCCAAAGGATGCCGGTCTTGCCGACGGTGCCGGACCCACCAAGGCCGCCTCTGAACAGAACCCTGCAGAGTTCAAGCACGAAGCATTGCGCAGCCAAGTCTCCCAATCCATAGTCTCGAGATTACCCCCACCAGGCCGCGCAGGCGGCAAATCGCACTTTACGCGCCCAGCGCGCTTTCGCGATTCGTCCGGGCCCAGGATCTGGAGGTAACCCATGGTAAGCAGAGCACTGCTCATCGGCAGCCAAACAGGTGGACTGAGCGGCGTCGATACGGACATTGATGTCGTTCAAAATATTCTGAAGCCGTTCGGCTTTGCCGCATGCGACGTGCTCGTGGACGCCGACGCGACGCGGGAGGGAATCCTTAAGGCTTACGATCGCCTGATTTCCAACCATCGTGCCGAGGACGCCGCCGTCATCTACTACTCCGGTCACGGCGGCCGGGCAGCGAATCCGGAGTGGGCGCCTGGCGCGTCGACGGCACAATATCTCCAGTTCATTGTTCCTACCGACTTAGAGGCGCACGACGGCGCATTCCATGGGATTTTCGCCTTCGAGCTTTCGGCGCTAATGGCACAGCTCACCGCCGCGGGGCGAAACGTGACGGTTATCCTCGACTGCTGCCACGCGGCGATGATGTCGCGCGACTACCAAAAATTGACGCCTCGCGCGCTGCCTCGCGTGTGGACGGACGGCGTCGCGGAGCGCCTCGACGCCCTGAAAGCCCTTTGGGAATCCGCAGGCGTCGAGAGCAACCCCGACGCCGTGCGGCTGGTCGCTGCGGACCATGATCGCTCGGCCTATGAATCGCAGCGGGCGGACGGCAGGGCCGGCGGATTGATGACCGCCGCACTGGAGCAGGCGCTGGGCGAGGCGGGAAGTACCGGAACCCACGTCAACTGGACGGCGCTCGGCGCCCGGGTGCGTGAGATCGTAATGCGCGGGGCGCCCGAACAGCGGCCGGAGGTCGAAGGCCCGTCGCGACGCCGGCTCTTCCAACTCGAGGAGACGGGCGACTTCGACGGCGTTGCCTTCTTCCGCGAGAATGGCCGGCCCGCCTTGCGCGCGGGACGTCTGCTCGGCGCCGTCGAGGGCGCGGCATATCTGGTGATGCCAGCCGGAGTCACAGCCCTCGATCAGAAGAAAACAATCGCCAGAGCCCTCGTCGGAATGGTCGAAGGCGACCGCTCCTACGTGTCTTTGGATCCGCCGAACGCGCCGGTCGTCGACGGCGTCTTAGCGTTTCCCTCGCGCTTCCCGTTCGGCAAGAGGCCCGTTGCGCTTGACGGCACGGCGGCAGCCTCCGTGATCGAAGACAATAAGTTCGTGAAGGCTGCGGAGCCTCCGAGCCAAGCCATTGCAATGCTGAAGGCGAGCCAAGGCAAGTTGGTCGTGCTGGATCCAGACGGGGCGGCGCTCACGATCCTGCTCGACGACGACATCGGTGGACGTGCTGAGGCGAACGCCGTTCTCGCCGGCCTTGCTCGCGCCGACGCCGTGCGAACCCTGCCCAAAGGCGATCTGCCCGTCACGATCGATGTCGTTTGGGGACGGGTCGACACCGGCGAGCCCATCGCCATGCGGAATGGCGACCTTCTCCACGCCGGCGAAAAGCTGTTCGTCGACATTGCCAACCGAGGCCCATCGCATGTCTATCTCGCCGTCTTCGACCTGGGTATCGGCGGCGACGTTACGCTTCTGACGACCAGCATTCCGACCGGGATCCCAATCGCCCCCGCTGATCGCTACTGTCTAGGAGAACGCGACGGCCAGCTGATCGGGTTGAAGTCGGGGTGGAACAGCCGCGTGCCTCCCGACGGGCCTCGCCGGGAGGCTCTCGTCGTCATCGCCGCCGACGCGCCGACGCAATTTCGCGCGCTGGAGGGCAAAGTCCAAGTCGCGCGGGAAAAGGGCCAGTCTTCCGCCCTGGACGAGCTCCTGTTCCAAATCGGTTCGGCCATGACGCGAGATTTCGAGGCGGAAGAATCGCAGGGCGGAAATTTCCTTACGCATCATATCGAGCTTCTGCTTAGCCCCGTGCCACGCCCGACGGCCGAGCGCCGCGCGCGTTTCATTGTCGATCAGAGCGTGGCCCCGGCCTTTCTCAGCCGTGCCGCCGCCTCTGCGGAAGGCCAGCCTTTTGCCGGCGAAATCGCGCTGAGGCTGACCAAGCTCATTGTTCATTCCAACCGCGCCTACTGGGGGGCGACGGGCATACGCGTGGATGCGCTTGTCGTGACGGCGGGCCAAAAGGGCGAGACGCCATACGCGCCAAAGACGTTCTCGTTTCCCCGCATCGGCAATGAAGAGGCACTACCTCTGGGCGACCTGCTCATCTTTGCCGGAAAGCCCGCGCGTTACCTCGACTTTCAACTCTGGGTTAGCAAGGCGAAACCAAATTCGAAGCCACTCGGCGAACTGATCAAGGAGACACTGAACAACAAGGAGTTCCAGTCCGCGGCGACCGTCCTCGCGGGCCTCGCTCTTGCAGCACCGGTCGCCGCGACCGTCGTCGGCGCGGCTGCCGCTGCCGGAACGATCGGCTATTTCGCCGAGAAGGTCCTGACCGCCGCCGTGGATGCTTCTATCGGCCTCTATCGGACGTCTTTCCTGCCCAGTCAGCAGTTCGGCTTGGGGACACATCCCCAGGCCGGCGTGATTCGGGCACAGGACTTCTCTTTCTCGTTCGAGATCGTAAGCCTTTGAGTTCGGAGCGCCGTCATGTCCGAACCGCTTGACCCCGCCGGACTGCTCCGGCAGATGACCGTCGCGGTCATGCCCGTGTTCGCTTTGCTGCAAGGTTGGCAAACCGTCACCCAGCCGCCGACGCCCGGGTTTCCACGAACGGCGGCGGTGCTCCTGGCGATCGAACTCCTCGTCGGCGAGAAGGATCTGGCGAGCCTGAGAGCCGCCGTCGCGGCGGATGATCCGCGCGCGCTTGCGGCCATCGAACTTCTTTCCGCCAAGCTTGGTCCGGTTGCGGCAATGACGCGGCTTGCCTGCATCAATTTCCGCGACTCAGGACGGTTTCCGGACCTGCTAACGGAGGCCGAGCGACTCCTGACGTATTCCAACGCCGCCGGTCAAGGCGAGCTTGCCATGGACGCGCTCTGGCTGCGGGCGGTGGCTTTCAGGGGATTGCAGGACGCCCAAGGCGCTATCGCAGCCTACAGGCGCGTGCTTGCCGCCGCTTCGCCTGACGACAGGAAACGGCGCAGCGCCGCCTTCGACAATCTCGCTAACATCCTGACGGAGATAGAAGAGTATGACGAAGCGCTAACCTGCTATGGCGAGTCCGATAGGGAGGCCGCAAGCCCCCATGAACGGTTTTCAATTCTGCTCAATCGCGCGCGGCTTCGTCGCCTGCTCGGCGATCTGAGCGAGGCGCGCGTCGACTTGGAGGCGGCCAAGACCTTCCTCAAGCATGCGGAGGGAACCCCAAGCGAATGGGGCATGGTCTACGATTGCGATGCCCAGCTGACCCGGCTGGACGGGCGGATCGAGGATGGGCTTGCACTGGCTATCAAGGCGCAAGCGGCGTTGAAGGATGCGCGGACGCAGGATCGCGCGATCAACGCGATGATTCGCGCCGATCTGCATAACAGGCTCGATCAGGGACCGGCCGCAGCTGCCGCGTTCGCCGAAGCACTTGGTCTGGCGGAAGCGACTGAGAGGCGCGGCATCAATGAGGAGTTCTACCGTTCAGGGTTTGCGGCGGCCCTGAAAAAGCGGCTTCCCCTCACTGACAGGATCTACAAGCTGTTGGGCACGGCTCTTGCGCTGGACTCGCGGGGAAAGCCGGAGCAGTCGCAGGCATTCCTCGCCGCCGCGTTGAAGCGGGCACGGCAACGCGGCGACATTCTTTCGAGCCTGCGCATCGAGATGAACTGGGCGGCTCTCGTTCAGAGGGTGGGGCAGGTCCCCAAAGCGGGTGCCATGGCGAACGGCGTGCGGCGACAGGCCTCGCGCTACGGACTGGCTTACGCAGAGGCAGGGGCCATCGTGACCTTGTCGAGCCTGAGCGACGACGGTTCAGACCGCTCGTTGGATTCCCTGTTCGGTTATGCCCGCGCGAAACTCCTGCTGTCGATGCACGATAAAATCGTGAGCGAGTTCAAGTTGGACGCCCGCACCAAAGCGTACGAGACCGTGGATAATGGCACGCTCGAAAATCAGCTCGGCAAACTCGCGGAGCGCGTCGGTGCATACGAACAAGCCGCTGCCTTTGCGCAGGTCTCCGCCGACAAGGCGATAAAGGCGGCCCCCTTTGAGTGGATCACGTCAAATCGACTTGCCGGCTTACTCCATCTTTCCCGGAAGCTCGATCGCGCGAATGAAGCGGAAGCGGTGGTCGAGCGCATCCGATCGCTACTCGCCGACAATCGGTTGACGCCTCGCGCACGGCTGATCGCCAGCCGTGCGATTGGGAACGACAAGTTGAAAGATTCACCTGCACAGGCGGAGGGGTTCTTCAAGGTCGCGATCGATGCCGCCGAGGAGATCCGCAGCAACATCGCGGACATCGCCGAGCGGGCGCTCGTCGATCGTCAGTATCGTGATATCTATCCCAAATACGCCATGCTTTTGAGAAAGGCGGGCAAACTCGCCGCCGCCTACGAGGCGCTGCAGTTCGGCAGGGGACGCATTTTTCTGGACTCGGTCCCAGGCGGCGACAACAGGCCGGTAACGCTCGCCAAGCTCCAGGAGGTCCTGCCGGCCGGCGAAACCCTCGTCGAGTTCGCCGTCGAAGAAAACGGCCTCGCGGCCTATCTCTTGACGTCGTCCAGTCTCGACGTCGTCAGCGCAGAAGGCGACCTCGCTGCGCTCGAGGCTGCGGATCTCGGCGATATGCGTCAGCGCGCAGCGATGCTTCTCGATATCTGCCGCCGGTCCCCCCTTATTCTCAATCTCGTCGCCAGCGTGGCCCGGCACAGTGCCGTCGGTAATCGCGTGCTACTGGTGACCGACATTGGTCTCCATAATCTTCCGCTGCATATCACGCCGGTGGACGGTAAGCCTTGGTGCGAGCGGGCCTCGCTCGGGTATCTGCCTGGGGCCGCCTTTCTGCTGACGTCCGCGACAACGGAGAGCGGCTCGGTGTTCGTGGCGGGGAACTCACGTGGCGACCTTCCAGGCGCGGATGCCGAATGCGACGAAGTGGCCGCGCTTTACGATGTTTTGCCGCTGAAGCAAGGCGCCTGCACGCGAGCGGCGCTGGAAACGGCGCTGGAGAAAGGGCCGATCGATGTCGTCCATCTGGCTGTTCACGGCCGTGGCAATCCGCGGCGTGGCAGCCAGTCGAGTCTCATGTTTGCGACGCACGACGGAGGAACGGAACTCGTCGATCTCGAAACTCTCGCCGCGCGCGCCTGGCCGGTGCGACTGGTGGTTCTGTCCGGCTGCAGCACGGGACTGGGTGGTCTTCGCGACGGCCGGGAGCTTGTCAGCGTCGCAGGGCAAATCCTACGGTCCGGCGCAAAGGCGGTTGTCGCTTCGCTCTGGTCGGTTGGCGACGAGAACGCAAGGCTTGTCATGCGCGCGTTTCACGCGGCGCTCAGGGATGCTCCTGCGGACGCCAGGGATTTTCGGCTCGCGCTCGACACGGCGCGCGGGGCAATCGCCGCCGAGAATATGTCAACAGCGGGTAGGATTCGCGACGGGCGCGACATTCTTCCCGAAGACGCGCCGACCGTCCCCGCCGGAGCGCAGGCGACGGACCTCGACTGGGCGTCCTTCGTTGTCGTTGGCCAACCCTCCGCCTGACGCAGCGAATGGGTCCCGTAATCGTCGGGACGCAATCCGATCCCGGTTACCCATTCGTCAACCAGCCGGGCATATTGCCGAGCGCTGATATGCCCTGCGTGATCGATCCGGCTCGGAAAGACCCCTTTCATCCCCCGCCCCTCCCACGGACGGATCGCGGGCGATAGGGCGTGAGCGTCCGCCAAGCAGGAACCGCAGGGCAGGGCCGCATCGACAAACGCCGTGTCCTTCGCTATAAGAGCGCCGCTGCGGGTGATTCGACCTCGGCGCTCCCCGGATTACGAATCTGGGGGTTAGGAGTTCGAATCTCTTCGGGCGCGCTATCCTCTTTCTCGAGGTCTTGGTACCTCGAAGGCCGCTTCAAGCCCCGAACCAACGGGGCAAATCTTTCCCGTTTCGCGATCGCGCCGAACGGCGGCAGTGTCCCAGATCTGCCCCGATGCATTTCGAAACGTCTCCCCTTGATCCCGTCCCACCGGCTTGCGCGCGGCAGGGGACGACAAGCGCGAAGCGCGTCCGCCATCGAAAGTGGCGGCCCGATCGCGCCAGAAGAAACATATGACCGAAATAACGAAATTCTCCGAGCTGGCCCTCCGCCCGGAGATTCAGGCGGCCCTGGCTGCCGAAGGCTACGAGACGCCGACGCCGATTCAGCGGCAGGCCATTCCTTATGCGCTCGAAGGCCGCGACCTGCTGGGCATCGCCCAGACCGGCACCGGCAAGACCGCCGCCTTCACCCTGCCGATCCTGCAGCACCTCAGCACCTCCGGCGGCAGCCGCAGGCCGGGCACCGCCCGCGCCCTGGTGCTGACGCCGACGCGGGAACTCGCGATCCAGATCGGCGAGAGCGTCAAGAACTACGGCGCCAATCTGGGCCTGAAGCACACCGTCATCTTCGGCGGCGTCGGCCAGAAGCCGCAGACCGACGCAATGAAGCCGGGCATCGATATCCTGGTCGCCACGCCGGGCCGCCTGCTCGACCTGATGAACCAGGGGTTCGTCAAGTTCGACAATCTGGAAGCCTTCGTGCTCGACGAGGCCGACCGCATGCTCGACATGGGCTTCATCCATGACGTGAAGCGCGTCATCGCCAAGCTGCCGGCCAAGCGCCAGACCTTCTTCTTCTCGGCCACCATGCCGGACGAGGTCGCCAAGCTGGCCGGGCGCCTGTTGAAGGAGCCGGTGCGCGTCGAGGTCACCCCCGTCGCGACCACGGTGCAGAAGATCGTCCAGGGCGTCATCCATTGCGAGAGCAAGGAGAAGCGTCAACTGCTGGCCGACCTCTTGGCCGACCCGAGCTTCAGCCGCGTCATCATCTTCACCCGCACCAAGCATGGCGCCAACAAGGTGACCGAGTTCCTGGGCAAGGCCGGCGTCGATGCCGCCGCGATCCATGGCAACAAGTCGCAATCGGCACGCCAGGCGGCGCTGGAAGGCTTCCGGGCCGGCAAGCTGCGCGCGCTGGTCGCGACCGATATCGCCGCGCGCGGCATCGATATCGACGGCATCTCGCATGTCATCAATTTCGAGCTGCCGAACATTCCCGAGAGCTACGTCCATCGCATCGGCCGCACCGCGCGCGCCGGCGCCGAGGGCAGCGCCATCTCGTTCTGCGATGGCGAGGAACGCGCGTACCTGCGCGATATCGAGCGGCTGACCAAGCAGGCGGTGCCGGTCCTGGGCCGCCCGGCGCCGACCGAGCCGGTCGTCACCCACCCGTCCGACGATCAGCGTCCGCCGCGCCCCCAGAACGCCCGGGGCGGCCGCCCGCAACAGCGCAACGGCCAGGGTCAGGGTCAACGCCAGGGCCAGGCGCCCCAGCGCATCCAGGGTCCGCGTCCGGCAGCAGCGGCCGCACAGGCCGGGGCACCCTTGCCCCACAGCCGTCCGGCCCCGGGCAAGCCCGGCGCCCACAGCGTCAATCCGCACAAGCCGCAGCAGGCCAAGCCGGTCCATCAGGGACCACGCGCGGCCCAGGGCCGTCCGGACCCGCGCCCCCAGGCGGCCGCGGCACCGCGCGCGCTCGGCACCTTCGGCGATCTGGTCGCCGGTCTCAGCAGCCGCTCCGCCCCGGACGAGCTGGATGCGACCAGCGAGGCCCCGCGCCGCGATCGCGGCCGGCGCTAGAGAGCGCGATGACATGAGGCCAACTCGGCCTCATGTCTGAATCGCACGCTAAATCATGTGGTTAGAAGCTGATTCAATGATCGGGCTCTACTCGCAACGGCATCGATGAAACAACGGCCGGCAGGGGTACCCCCTGCCGGCCGTTTTTCTTTGCGGCGCGCCGCGGATCATCCCTCGCCGTCTCAGAGCAACCGCATCTGGCGCGGGTCCGCGTCCGCGGCCGCCGCCCCTTCCAGCGCCAGCAGGAACAGCTTGGTCTCGTTGCCGCCCTGGCCGCTATAGCCGCCGAGCGAGCCGCCGGTGGCGAGGATGCGATGGCACGGGATGATGATCGGGATCGGGTTGGTGCCGCAGGCCCCGCCGACCGCCCGCGCCGGCGCCCCGACCTCGGCCGCGATGGCGCCATAGCTGCGCGTCGCCCCGGACGGAATCCGGCGCATGGCGAGCCAGACCGCTTGCTGGAACGGCGAGCCGGCTGGGCGCAGCGGCAGATCGAAATCCTTAAGGCTCTTGCCGAAATAGGCGGCGAGCTGACGCGCGGCCTCCGCCAGCAGCGGCGTCGGCGCCGGAGTGGCGGTCGTGCCGCGCCAGCGCAGCCGGATGATGGCGCCATCCTGTTCGGTCACCGTCAGCATGCCCAGCGGACTAGGAACGGTGACGGTCGGCGACGCCGATGAAGTCGGGTTCGACATCCCGCCAATTTACCCGATCGCACCGTCCTGGGGAATCACGCCCTGATGTCCGCCGGCCACAGCCCGATTAAACACGACAGAAATGTGGATATCTCTTATTGACATGTTGATTTTGTAAAACAATATTCATCCCACAGCGCCGATTTGAGCATCAGCTTGCGGGCGCTTTAAAAATGCCGCTAAAGCGGGACGCCCGTGCGACGCCCCGACGATGCTTTTCTGTACGTGGGACGGGCACAATGGACTTGGATCTTCAGACACGGCAGCGGGCGGCAGCGCTGGGTCGCCAATATCAGGGCGCCGGCACCGAAGAGTTTCTGCGCGCGGTCATCGAGGACGAATTTCCCGGCCGCGTCGCGATCGTGTCGTCTTTCGGCACGGAATCGGCCCTGCTGCTGGCGCTGGCGGCCCGGGTCAGCCGCGATATTCCGATTATTTTCCTGGATACCGGCCATCATTTCCCCGAAACGCTGGCCTATCGCGATCTGGTGCAGCGCCGGCTGGGTCTGACCGACGTCCGGACCATCGGCGCTAGTAACCGGGACCGGGCCGACCGCGACCCCGATGCCGTGCTGTGGCAGTTCGATACCGACGCCTGCTGCAGCCTGCGCAAGATCGAGCCGCTGCAGGCCGCAATCTCCAATTTCGATGCGTTGATCTCGGGCCGCAAGAGCTCGCACGGCGCGCTCAGGCGCTTCATGCCGCGGATCGAGGCGGTCGACGGGCTGATCAAGCTCGACCCGATCGCGGACTGGTCGCCGGAGCAGGTCGAAGAGGCATTCGAGGCCCTGGACCTGCCGCGCCATCCGCTGATCGCCCATGGCTATCGGTCGGTCGGCTGCCAGCCCTGCACGGCCCCCGCGGGCGACGCCCAGGATCCCCGCGCCGGCCGCTGGGCCGGTCAGGCCAAGACCGAATGCGGCATCCATCGCGCCGGCCGCCAGGTCCCGGCGCTGCACGCGGCGTCATAGAGCCTGATCCGATCAAACCAACTCGGTTTGATCGGTGGATCAGTCTCTAAAACATAGAGCCGGATGCGATCATGTCCGCTCGACATGATCGCTGAATCCGTCTCTAAACATATGATCTAGTGGGCGATTCAGACATGAGGCCGAGCAGGCCTCATGTCATCGCGCACTAGTCCGTCAGTGCGTGGCGCCGTCGGCGACGGCGATATCGTCGGTGCGGCCGACGGCGACCTCGATCGCCTTGAGCAGGCCCGCGACCACGGTCTCGACCGCCATCGACGGCTGCCCCGGGTTGCGGGCGACCTGTTCCGGCAGGAACGGGATATGGATGAAGCCGGCGCGCAGGGCCGGAAACTCGGTCGCGACCAGGTGCATCGCGCCATAGAACACGTGGTTGCACACGAAGGTGCCGGCCGTGTTCGAGACTTTCGCCGGGATGCCCGCGTCGATCAGCGCGCGGACCATCGCCTTCAGCGGCAGATTGGTGAAATAGGCGGCCGGTCCGCCGGGCACGATCGGCCGATCGATCGGTGTCGTGCCGGCATTGTCGGCGATGCGCGCGTCATCGACATTGATCGCGACCCGCTCGATCGTAAGCTCGGTCCGCCCGCCGGCCTGGCCGATGCACAGCAGGACATCGGGCCTGAGCGTACGGACCGCGTCGCCCAACGCCTCGAGCGAGCGATGGAACAGGGTCGGCAGCGGCCGGCGTTCGATCATATGGGGCCCGAGCACCGCCGGCAGCCGCAGGATCGCCTCCTGCGCCGGATTGACCGGCTCGCCGCCGAACGGATCGAACCCGGTGACCAGAATCCGCATCGCTTTCCTCCGCGTCAAACCCGAGCCGATCATACGGCGGTCATTTGCCGGCCGACAGGGGTTTCAGGAAACTGAGGCGCAAGGCGATCAGCAATGCCAGGCACAGCAGTCCGGTCAGCAGATTGGCGACCCCCACCCAGCCGCCGGCGCTAAAGACCACGCCGCCATAGGACCCGACCAGCGCCGAGCCGGTGTAATAGAAGAACAGATAGAGCGACGAGGCCTGTGCCTTGGACGGACCGGCCCGCCGGCTGATCCAGCTCGACGCGATCGAATGGCCGCCGAAGAAGCCGAAGGTGACGGTGGCGATACCGAGCACGATCATCGGCACGCCATCCGCCCGGGTGAATTCCACCCCGACCATCAGGATCAGCACCATGATCCACAACATGCGCCGGCGGCCGAAGCGGTCGGCCAGCCCGCCGACCCAGGCCGAGGACCAGATGCCGATCAGATAGACCGTGAACAGGCTGCCGGTCACGGTCTGGCTGAGATTGTAGGGCGGCGCCATCAGGCGGAATCCGACGTAATTATAGAGCGTGACGAAGCTGCCCATCAGCAGGAACGCGAGCGCAAACAGCCAGGGCAGGCCCTTGACTGCGAATTGTTCGCCCAGGCCCGTCACCAGCCGCCGGGGATGGAACTTGCGCGGCGTGAAATGGCGGGATTCCGGCAGGCTGCGCCAGAACAGGGCGGCGGCGAGCAGGCTCGATCCGCCCAGCACCATCATGGCGACGCGCCAGGAGGCATAGTCGGTCAGGGCGCCGGTCGCGACCCGGCCGACCATGCCGCCGAAGCCGCTCCCGCCGATGAACAGGCCCATGGCCAGGCCGACCGAGCGCGGATCGATCTCCTCGCCCAGATAGGCCATGGCGATCGACGGCACGCCGCTCAAGGCGATGCCCATCAACAGGCGCAGCACCATCAGCTGTTCGAAATTCGCGACGAAGGCGGCGGCGATGGTGAGGAGCGACGACAGCACCATCGACATGCACATGAGGCGCTTGCGCCCGACCGCATCGGCGACCGCGCCGGCGAACAGCATCATGACGGCGACGGCGCCGGTGGTGAGCGAGATGGTCAGGCTGCTGGCGGCCGGGCTGACGTGAAATTCGGCGGCGAACACCGGCATCAGCGGCTGCACGCCATAGAGCAGCGCGAAGATCGAAAAGCCCGACAGGAACAGGGCGAGATTGGTGCGACGGAACTGGGCGGTGCCGCCGAGGATATGGGTGGCCTCTTCGACCATCGGGAGCGTCGACATGAAGCGGGCCTTCGACAGGAGCATGATTCGATGCCCGTGATCGACTCATGCTCACACGTTGTTGATCTGGCGCGAATTCTTGTCGTTCGGATCAAGCGATCCGAACGACAAGCGCGCTAGCGCCCGAAAAGCCGGGCACCCGGCAAAGGTAGGCACGCGCCATCTTCGTGTCTAATATATCGATGTCGGTTTATTGATATGGTTTGGATATCGTCGATGGAGCTGCGCCATCTTCGCGCCTTCGTGGCAGTCGCCGAGGAACTGCATTTCGGCCGGGCCGCCGAACGGCTGGGCATCCAGCAGCCGCCGCTCAGCCTGCAGATCCAGGCGCTGGAGCGGGAATTGAAGGTGCGCCTGCTCGACCGCGGCTCGCGCAAGGTCGCTCTGACGCCGGTCGGCGCGCTGTTCCTGGTCGAGGCGCGCGCGACGCTCGCCCAGGCCGAACGCGCCATCGCCGTGGTACGCCGGGCGAACGAGGGCGAGATCGGCGAGATCCGCCTGGGCTTCACCGCCTCCTCGCCCTTCACCGCGGTCATGCCGCAGGTGATCTACGCCTTCCGCCAGCGCTTTCCCGAGGTGCATCTGAAGCTGGTCGGCATGACCACGCGCGAGCAATTGGCGGCGCTGGTCGCGCGCAAGCTGGATCTGGCCTTCATCCGCTCGCCCTTCGCGCCGATCCCGCCCGAGATCGAGGCGCTGAACATCATGACCGACCGGCTGATGCTGGTGCTGCGCGCCGACCATCCGCTGGCAGCACTGCCGGTCGTGCCGATCGCGGCGCTGGAGCGCGAGCCGTTCGTGATGTTCGAGCGCGACGCCGGCACCGGCATCTGGGACCAGATCGTGGCGATCTGCGCCGACCAGGGCTTCAGCCCGACCGTGGCCCAGGAGGCGCGCGAGGCGCCGACCCTGATCGGCCTGGTCGCCGCCGGCCTGGGCGTCACCATCCTGCCGGACTCGCTGCGCCGCATTCAGGTCGAAGGCGTGGTCTACCGGGCGCTCGACACGCCACAGGCGGCCAGCACCGTGCTGCTGGCGCACCGGCGCGACGAGCGCGGCGGCGCGGTCAAGGCGTTCGTGAGGTTGGTCGAGGAGACTTTAAAGCGTGCTGCGTAGATTTCAACCGGATGCCATGTATCGCACCATTTTTAAAATGCGACAGTTCGACTTCTGGATACTGATACTCAAATAACCGCCCTCTGGATCGTCCAGATACACCGAAGACGCACGCCGAACCGTTCCGTCTATATTCCATCGATCGCCGCCGTCCATCAGCCTCATCGGAAGCTGGTTCTCGTAGGTTTTGTCGCCATGAACGCTTCTCAAGATCAATTCTGCGATTTTCAAAGCGAGATCGGCATCGATCGTTTTATCGCTCGCGTCGATAAGCGACATATCGATCGTCTTTTCCGGGTCCATGCGGGCCTCCGAAGGCTGCGGGTGTTCGCAAGAGGTGGTGACGAGCAAAGTAATTGGAATCAGACCCAATCGCTTCATCATTCCGGCCACCAGATAAAAGGAAAAATCGGTTCGACTGGGGTCAGCTTCGCTTTCGTTGCCAGGTCCCGTTCATACCAAATAGTTGGGATAGGGGCGGGAGCGGCGCACCGACCGAATACCCGAATAGAGCAATCTTTGGATCCGGCGAACTAACGATTCCCCCGTGGACAAAACCTGGATAGACCCACTCTTGGGCTTCGCTGAGGCGCGATCGCGGCCCTGTCTTGACCTAAATAATCGAAAGCGTCGTCGGATCGCCTGGCTTCATTGCGACAATGTCTGCTCGCGCGACAATGTCGGAGCCGTCCAGGGCGAAGGCGACTTCCGTCATCGCAATCAAACCGTCCCGTCTCAAATGGTCCGCCAACGCGTCTCGGATCTCATCGTGAAAATCGCTGTTGCGAGCGATATCCAGAAGATAGGCGTCGTCCGTCGCGTCGGTCGGCGGAAGCAGCGGCAACACGCGATGGCGAGCATGATTGTCCGCTCGTCCGGGTGCGCGGAGATGATCGTTTGCGGGACTGAACCCGACAGCCTCGCCATTCGTCGTCCATTGGCCGCGGGAGTCCCGGCTTTCATCCGGATCGAAACCAGCCTTGGCCAGCGCGTCGTCGGCGTGAGCGATCCGCGCGGCACCGTCCCAATCGAGTTCCGTCAGCTTCAACAAGACGGCGGCGATCATCGCGCGCGGCATCTCGCCATCGTTGAGCGCTCGGGCGACAACGCCGAGGCCGCCCTTGAGACCATCCAGGTCGACATTCGTGTGGTAGGCCCGGCTGATCAGTCGATCGATTTCCCCGCCGGCCTCGGCCGAAACCCCGCCTTCGTCCGCATCAGTAGCGGCACGCCGGCGAGCGTCAGGCCCCGATCGCTACAGCTCAGGCCAAACTGCCGGGGCTCGTCCGAGAGGCGATATCTGGAGATTAGTTGGCCCATCTCTGGAGCGACCTGTTAAAATCAATTGTTCATGATATGTTCCATATAAACCCTCTCGCGTCGAACGCGAGATCAAAATTTCTACATCCCCGCCGGCTGCATGCCCTTCGCTTGCAGCACCGGCGCCGCGGACGGGCCCGATAACACGGCCAAGAGCGCCCTGGCCTCGGCCGGGTGCGCCGCCTTCGCGCCGATGCCGGCGCCATATTCCGTGTAGCTCTGGATCGCGCCCGGCAGCGGCCCGACCATGTCGACGCCCTTGACCGCCATGAGTTCGCTGATCTGCTGCAGCCCGATCTCGGCCTCGCCGCTCGCGACCTTGTCGGCGACCAGGCCGCCATTAACCAGCACGGTCTTGCGCTTGAGCTGTCTGGTCAGGCCCATCCGCTCGATCAGGCGCGACAGATAGATCCCGCTGGAGCCCCCGGCCTTGGGGTCGATATAGGCGATCGATTTGGCCTTCAGAAGCATCTGCTTGAACGCCTCGGCCGTGGCGAAGTCGGGATGCGGCGCGCCGGACCTGACCGCGACGCCGATGCCGACCTTGGCCAGGTTGATCGTGCTGTCCGACACCAGCTTGCCCTCGGTCACGAGGTCGCCGATCGCCTGGGAGGTGAGGACGACCAGGTCGAACGGCGCGCCGGTCTCGATCCGGTGGATGACGCCGCCGGCCGTGTCGCTGTCGACCACGACCTTGTTGCCCGACTGGGCCTCATATTGCGGGATCAGCGCCGCGGCGACTTGGCGATAGGCGCCGGTCGTCAGCAGATGCACCTCGCTGGCCACGGCCGGATGCGGGACCAATCCCCCGGCGGCCAACAGGCCCGCGATCAACAGGGCGATCCGGAAACGTCGCATGGGGTTCACTCTCAATGATAGCCGGCGTCGGCTTTGACCTTGCCGCGGAACACCCAATAGGACCAGCCGGTATAGAGCAGGATGATCGGCAGCAGGAACAGGGTACCGACCAGCAGGAAGGCCTGGGTGCTTTCGGAGGATGCGGCCTCCCACAGCGAATAGCGATGCGGCACGATATTGGGCCACAGGCTGATCGCGATGCCCAGATAGGCCGTGAGGAACAGGCCGATCGAATAGACGAAGGGCATCGCGTCGTGTTTCAGCCCGAAGCTGCGCCAGGCGGCGAAGGCGAGCGCCAGCGCCGCGAGCGGCACCGGGGCCAGCAGCGCCACGTTCGGCCAGGAGAACCAGCGCGCCGCGATATCGGCCTCGGCATAGGGCGTCCACAGGCTGACCGCGCCGATCGCGACCAACACCAGGAGCAGCGCGCGACGGCCCTGCCGCCGAGCCCAATCCTGCAATTCCCCATGGGTCTTCAGCACCAGCCAACCGGCGCCGAGCAGGCAATATCCGGCCATCAGCGCAACGCCGGTCATCGTCGAAAACGGCGTGATCCAATCGAAGGAGCTGCCGACGAAATGCCGGCCCTCGACCTGGAAGCCCTGGATGAAGGCGCCCAGCACCGTGCCCTGGGCGAATGTCGCGACCGCCGAGCCGTAGCAGAAGGCATGGTCCCAGAAACCGCGATGTTCCTTGTCCTTGAAGCGGAATTCGAACGCGACGCCGCGGAAGATCAGTGCCAGCAGCATCAGCAGCACCGGGAAATACAGCGCCGGAATGATGATGGCGAAGGCCAGGGGAAAGGCCGCGAGCAAGGCGAGGCCGCCCAGGATCAGCCAGGTCTCGTTGCCGTCCCAGATCGGCGCGATCGAGTTCATGATGATGCCGCGCGCCGCGGTCTCGCGGTGCAGGCCGTAGAGCATGCCGACACCCAGATCGAAGCCGTCCAGCAAAACATAGAAGAACACGCCCAGGCCCAGGATCACCGTCCAGATCCCGACCAGATCGAGGATCGGCCCGTTCATGATGCATCTCCGTGCGGCAGAGCCTGGACCGGCTCTGCCGGCCGGCCGCTCTCGACCTTGGTGTCGTTCTCAGGATCGGCATCGAGCGGACCGTTCCACACGATGCGCAGCATGAAGCGGATGCCGGTCGGATAGACCAGCAGATAGATCGCCATATAGAGCAGCAGCGACAGCACCACGTTGGCGCCGGTCAGCGACGGCGAGACGCTGTCGCTGGTCCGCAGCAGGCCATAGACCGTCCAGGGCTGCCGGCCGACCTCGGTCGTGGTCCAGCCGGCGAGCACGGCGATGAAGCCCAGGGGCATGGTCCATTGCAGGCCCTTCAGGTACCAGACCGCGTCATAGAACTTGCCGCGCCAGCGCAGCAGCCAGCCGACCGCGACGATCGCCAGCATCAGGAGGCCGACGCCGACCATGATGCGGAAGGCGAAATAGACCACGATCACCGGCGGGCGCTGATCCGGCGGAAAATCCTTCAAGCCTTTGACGGCGCCGTCCCAGCTATGGGTCAGGTACAGACTGCCGAGCTTGGGCAGGGCGATCTCGAAATCATTCTTCTCGCCCGCCTGGTTGGGAATGCCGATGATCGAGGCCGGCACGCCGCTGCCGCCGTCCCACAGCCCCTCCATCGCGGCCAGCTTGGCCGGCTGATGTTCCAGCGTGTTCAGGCCCTGCGCATCGCCGAGCCCGATCTGCAGCGGCACGAAGATGGTGAGGAAGCCCAGCGCCATGCGCAGCATCAGCTTGCCCTCGGCCACGAACTTGCCGGCCCGGATGGTATAGGCGCCGACCGCCAGCACGACGAAGGCGGTCGTGACATAGAAGCCGCTGACCGTATGGGCCAGGCGATAGGGGAAGGAGGCGGAAAACACGATCGCCGTCCAATCGGCCGGGAAGAACCGGCCGTCGGGGCCGATGGTGTAGCCGCCCGGCGTCTGCATCCAGCTGTTGACCGCGATGATCCAGAAAGACGACAGCAGCGTGCCGAATCCGACCATGAAGGCGGCGACGAAATGCGCCCAGGACGGCACCAGCTTGCGGCCGAACAGCAGCACGCCCAGGAATGCCGCCTCCAGGAAGAAGGCGGTCAGCCCTTCGTAGGCGAAGAGCGGACCCACCACGTTCGCGGTCGCATCGGCGAACCGGCTCCAGTTCGTGCCGAACTGGAACGGCATGACGATGCCGGACACGACGCCCATGCCGAACGACACGGCGAAGATGCGGATCCAGAATTTCGAGACGCGGAGATAGATCGGCTTGCCGGTCCAGACATGCAGGCCTTCGAGCAGGGTGATGTAGGAGGCGATGCCGACGGTGAAGGCCGGCAGCAAGATATGCCAGGCCACGACCCAGACGAACTGGACGCGCGACAGGATCACGGGATCGAGGCTCATGGACATCTCCTGGGAGAACTGCCGGCTGAGGCGACAACTCTCATGGCGGAACATCCTAGCGGTATCCGAGCATGAAGTAATCTAGCGCGATGGGGCCGCATTGTCGCATGAAGCGTTTGTGCGTTTGCCGGTTTTACGCCCGGCCGCCGGCGGCGCGGAACCGTTCGAGCCAGGTCGCCCGTGCCTCGCGCTCGTCCCACGGGTCGAGCGGCCCTTCCCATAGCCGGCCGCGATAGCCGCCACCGACCAGCTTACGCGCCTCCGGCTCGGCCCAGCCGGCCAGCCGCACCGCCTCGCTGACCGCCGCGATCCGGTCGGCGCGCTTGACCAGCCGGCGCCACTCGTCGGGCACGCCGGTGCCGAAGCCCAGCGCAAGACAGAGCGCCTTCTCCAGCCGATGCTCCAACTCCTTGTAGGCCTGGCCCAGCACCGCCTTGACCGGGGTCACCACATCGCCATAGACCGCCTCGGGCAGGTCATGGGCCAGCGCCCAGCGGCGCGCGCCGAGCGGCGCCGCGGGCCAGACCATCTCGACCAGCACGCGTTCGACCACGCAGCAATGATGGGCGACGTTGAAGCCGACCTCACCCACGGTCTGGCCGCACCAGCGGTTGACCCGGCTGATGCCGATCAGCAGGTCGGAGATTTCGAGATCGATCGAGCTGGGGTCGAGCAGATGCAGGCGACGGCCGGACAGCATGCGCTGAAACGTGCGGGGTGCCTCCTCATGGGTCGGCACCCGCGTGTGCTGCTTGCTCGCCGGCTTGCCGTCCACCCGGAACGCTCCTCATCCGATCAGCCGCCATCATGGCGACCGGGCTGGATGGCGGCAAGGTTGGCGATGACATGAGGCCGGCTCGGCCTCATGTCTGAATCGCGCTTAAAATATTACATTTAGCGAGCGCCGAGCGTCAGACCCTCGATACCCAGGATCGCGCCATTGATCGCCATGCCTTCGGCGACGCCGCCCAACTGGCTCAAGGCCGAACGGTGGCCACCCTTGCGCGAAGTCTGCAGGTGATCGGCGAAATCGTGGGAATTGAGATAGCTGTCGCGCTCGGCCGGCGGGATATAGCTGAGATCGATGCCGGTCGAGGGCGAGCCGGCCAGGCCGTCGTTGCGCGCGGCCGCCGCGGAGCCGGGCGGCACCAGGGCCAGCGCGCCGCTGTCGAGCCCGATCAACGGAGCGGCCGCACCCGGTTTCGCCGGGGCCGGCGCCAGCAGACCGGGCATCGTCAGGGTCGTGCCGGTGCTTGATGATTCGTCCGCCCGCGCCGAGCCCGTCCCTAGCGAGGCCGCCAGAGCCAGCAAACCGATCGACCATCGCCTTGTCGCCATGACCCATCCCTCGGAGACCAGATCAGCCAACCCCAATATAGGCCGATCACCCCGCCCCGGCCAGTTGCAGCAGCGCGTGCAGCGCCAAGCCCACGAGCCCGCCGACGATCGTGCCATTGAGGCGGATGAACTGCAGGTCGCGCCCGATCTCCAGTTCCAGCCGGTCGCCGACCTCGCGGAAATCCCAGCGCCGCACGACGTCGGCGATGAGCGAGCCCATCTGTTGGCGCAAGCGCCCGGTCAAGGCGCCGGCGATACGTGCCACGGCGCGATCGACCCGGGCCTTCAGGCCGGCATCCTCGCGCAGGCTCCGCGCCAGATGGCCGAGCGCGCGATCGATCTGCTGTTCCAGCGGCGAGGCGGCGCCGTCGGCCGGCAGGGCCAGGTGCCGCTTCAGCTCGCGCCACAGGCTGGCGGTGAATTTCTCCGGCGCCAGCAGGCGCAGCGCGTCCTGCTTCACCGCCTCGGCACGGGCGCGGAAGGCCGGGTCGGTGCCGAGGCGACCCACGAAATCGCGCACCGTCCGGTCGAAGCGCACGCGGATCTCGTGATGCGGCGTCTCCGCAACCTCGCGGATCAGGTCGATCATGCCGTCGACGAAGCGCTTCACGATGTAGCCGTCGACGAATTTCGGCGTGAGCGAGGATTGCTCGCCGAATTTCATCAGGATCAGGGTCCGGTTGCGGTCGAGCCAGCCGGCGATCAGCACCAGGGCGTGATCGAGCAGCGCCTGATGCCGCTCGTCCTCGGTCACGAACTCGAGTGCCGCACCGGACATCCGGGCGAGGTCGAGCGCCTGCAACCGGGCCGTGACGGCGCCGCCGATCAGCCGTTCGATCTCGGCATCGTCCAGCGCGTCGAGCAGGGTCGGCAGCGCTTCGCGCAGCCGGGCCGCGATCCGACGCCGGTTGGCCGGCAGCGACAGCCAGCGGGCCCCGCGCCCGACCGGATCCAGCTCGGCCAGCTTGGCGGTCACATTCTCCGGCGTCAGGAACTGCTGCTCGATGAAGCGGCCCAGTTCGGCGCCGATCCGGTCCTTGTTGCGGGGGATGAGCGCGGTATGGGGGATCGGCAACCCCAGCGGCCGGCGGAACAGCGCCACGACCGCGAACCAGTCGGCGACCGCGCCGACCGTGGCGGCCTCGGCGAAGGCGATCAGCCAATCCAGCCCCGGCCAGCGGGCCCGGAACAGGAGACCCAGCGCCAGCAGGCCCAGCATCAGCAGCAAAAGGCCGGTCGCGAGCCAGCGCATGCGGCGAAGGCCGGCGCGCTTGGCGGCGAGACGCGGATCCAGTTCGGTCATGCCGGCAGAACCCTCATCCGGGCAGGATCATCACCAGGCTGACCGCGATCAGCGCGGGCTTCGCCTCGCCCTCGATCTCGAAGCTGTTCTCGGTCGTGATCAGCCAGCGCCCCTCGGCCTTGGGTTCGACCGCCAGCAGCTTGATGCGGTTGCGCACCCGCGCGCCGACGCGGACCGGGGCGACGAAGCGGACCTTGTCCAGACCATAGTTGAAGGCGGTGGCACCCTCGAAGATCTCGGCCAGAACTTCGTATGCGGTCGTCGCCAGCAGCGACAGCGTCAGGAAGCCATGGGCGATCGTCGCGCCGAACGGGCCGCCGGCGGCGCGGACCGGATCGACATGGATCCATTGATGATCGTCGGTCGCTTGGGCGAACCGGTCGATCCGGTCCTGCTCGATCGCGCGCCACGAGGACACACCCAATTCCTGTCCGACCTTTTCGGCCAACATCCCGAGGCTCATACCGTCACTCCCGTTGCCAAGCTCCAAGTGGCTGGCGGACCGACAAAAAGAAAGAGGGGGTGGATCGATGCCACCCCCTCCCGGGTCGATTATCTATGGCGCGAGTGTCATTCGGCCGGCGCGGACGCCGAAGTCGGGATCTTCTCGAACTCCGGCTTGTGGCCCAGCAGCAGCACGATCACGCCGGCGACGAACACACAGGCGGCCAGGAACCAGATGCCCCCATCGTAGCCACCGGTCGCATCCTTGATCACGCCGATGATCTGCGGGCCGACATAGCCCGACAGGTTACCGATCGAGTTGACCAGCGCGATGCCGCCCGCCGCGGCCGTTCCGGTCAGGAACGCGGTCGGCAGGGTCCAGAACACCGGCAGCATGGTGAAGATGCCGAGGGCGGCGACGCACAGCACGGCGACCTCGGCCACCGGATCGCTGACCAACGGCACCAGGGCAAGACCGAGGCATGCGACAAACGCGGGGATCGCGGTATGCAGCTTGCGTTCACCGGCGCGGTCCGAGTGCCGCACCCACAGCACCATGCCGATGGCGCCGACCGCATAGGGAATTGAAAGGGCGCCGATGCTGGCGAGCGGGCTGAGGTTCAATGGTTTGAGAATCTGCGGCAACCAGAACCCCAGGCCGTAGAGCGCCGCGACGTCGCCGAAATAGACCACCGACAGCAGCAGGACGCGTGGATTGGTCAGCGCCTCGGACAGGCGGAACTTCCGGACTGATTCCCGATGCTTGCGTTCCGCCTCGAGCGTATCGGACAACCACTTGCGCTCGTCCGCCTCGAGCCAGCCGGCCTGAGCCGGCTTGTCGGTCAGGTAGCCGAGCACGACGGCCGCCAGCACCAGCGACGGGGCGGCCTCGATCAGGAACAGCCACTGCCAGCCGGCAAGGCCGCCGGTCCCGTCCATGGTCAGTACCCAGGTCGAGACCGGCGCGCCGATGACGCTGGAAATGGGAATGGCGACCATGAACCAGCCGACGATGCGCGCGCGGTAAGCCGCCGGAAACCAGAAGGTCAGATACAGGATGATGCCGGGAAAGAAGCCGGCCTCGGCTACGCCCAGGATGAAGCGGATGATGTAGAAACTGTACTCGCCCTGGACGAAGGCGGTCGCACCCGAGACGAGGCCCCAGGTCAGCATGATGCGCGCGATCCAGCGCCGGGCGCCGTATTTCTCGAGCAGGATGTTGCTCGGCACTTCGAACAGGAAATAGCCGATGAAGAAGATGCCGGCGCCAAGCCCGAATACAGTCCCGGAAAAGCCGAACTGCTTGTTTATGGCCGAGGCCGCAAAGCCGAGATTGACCCGGTCCAAGTAGGATATGAAATAACAAACGATCAGGAACGGAATCAGTCGCCGAGTAACCTTGGCGATCGTGCGTTTTTCCAGCGTCTCGTCCATCGCGAAGCAGCCTCCACCCCGAAGATACGGCAAGGGCGGTTCAACCCGCCTCTCATGAAGACGATAACCTGCGGTCACGGCGCGCGGTAAGCAAGAAATAAACAAAGCATCGGAGGATTACGGATCGATCGCGGTGGCGCAGGCATCGGTCGGCGCGGCGGCGACATGGCCGACCAGCGGGACCATGTCGAGCACGGCCGATCCGATCCGGCACGGTGCGGCCGCTACGCCGCAGCCGCTCAAGAGGAGCCCCAGCCCCAGGATGGCAAGCTGTCGCAGACTAGACATGATCGGCCTCCTGAACACGGGCCCGTCAGAGATGGGGCTCGGATCGCCAAGGACATCCCCCAGGGTTAAAAATAAAACGGGGCGGAATTGCTTGTTATTCCGCCCCGTTGGCTTTGGACCTCGTGCTTCGGTCGCTTATTTGGCCTTGCTCAGCTGGTAGTCGCCCGGTTCGGTCTCATCGCTACCCTGACCGATGCCAAGGGCACCGAACAGGAAGGAGGCGACGGTGCTGACCACCAGATTGAGCGCGCCGGCCAGCACGCCGATATAGACCGAGTAGGTCGTGCCGCCGACGACCAGCGGATAGATCGGCTTCAGTCCGGTCTGATAGGCCATCAGCGTGCCCACGACCATGCCGGCAAACCAGCCGACCAGCAGCGCCGACGGCCGCAGCCGGGTCTTGTAGAGGCCCAGCACGATCGCCGGGAAGGTCTGCAGGATCCAGACGCCGCCCAGCAGCTGCAGATCGATCGCGAACTGCGTCGGCAGGGCCACGATGAAGATCAGCGCGCCGAACTTCACGATCAGCGAGACGAGCTTGGCCACCGAGGATTCGGCCGCGGGCGTGATGTTCGGATTGACGAAGGTCCGCCAGATATTCCGGGTGAACAGGTTGGCCGCACCGATCGACATGATCGCGGCCGGCACGAGCGCACCGATGGCGATCGCGGCGAAGCTGAAGCCCACGAACCAGTCCGGGAAGATCTTGAGGAACAGCGCCGGCACGACCGCGGTCGGCGACTTGACCGTGACGCCGGCGGCGATCGCCATGTAGCCCAGCATCGCGATCAGGCCCAGGAGGACCGTATAGGCCGGCAGCAGCATGGCGTTCTTGCGCACCACGTCGCCGCTCGACGACGACAGCACGCCGGTCATCGTGTGCGGATACATGAAGGCGGCAAAGGCCGAACCCAGCGCCAGCGTGGCGAAGGGCACGAACTGGCCGGGCTGCAGGATCAGGCCGGTCGCCCCGCCCTTGGCCTGGAACGCCTTGTCGGCGGCATCGAACACGGCGCCATAGCCGCCCAGATGCATCGGGATGATCGCGATCGCGGCGATGACGACGATATAGATCATCACATCCTTGACGAAGGCGATCATGGCCGGCGCGCGCAGGCCTGAGGCATAGGTATAGACGGCCAGAATGACGAAGGCGACGATCAGCGGGATCTCGCCCGTGAAGCCCTCGCCGCCGATGCCGAGCGCGCCGATCACGACCTGCATGCCGACCAGCTGCAGCGCGATATAGGGCATGGTCGCGAGCAGGCCGGTGAGCGCCACCGCGAGCGCCAGCCAGGAACTGCCGTAGCGGCCATGCACGAAATCGGCGCCGGTCACGTAATCATGCTTGTGGCAGACGGCCCAGAGCCGCGGCATGACCAGGAACACGAGCGGATAGACCACGATCGTGTAGGGCAGCGCGAAGAACCCGTAGGCGCCGACCGCATAGACCAGCGCCGGCACCGCGATCACGGTATAGGCGGTGTAGAAATCGCCGCCGACCAGGAACCAGGTGATGATGGTGCCGAAGCGGCGGCCGCCCAGGCCCCATTCGTGGAGCTGGGTCATGTCGCCGGCGCGCCAGCGCGCGGCGAAGAAGCCGATGACCGTGACCAGGGCGAAGAACAGGATGAAGACGGTCAGTGCCGTCCAATTGATCGTATCGGTGCTCATTTGACCTTCCTGTAGACGAGGAAGATCAGCAGCGACGTCAGCGGCACCCACGCGAACTGGTACCAGTAGAAGAACGGAAAGCCGGCGATGGCCGGTTCCTTCGCGTTATAGAACGGCAGCCAGAGCAGCGCGATATAGGGCAGCAAAAGCCCCCATACCCAAGGCGTGCCCGACTTCTCCGACTTTTCCTCCATAGCCTTCTTCTCCGGTGCTTATCCAGCGGCGCGGCGGGACGCTAGCATGGCAAAAGCCGGAAATTCAATCGGGTTGCTCCTCGGGTATCGAATTGCTGTCCGACGCTAATGCGAGGCCATCCGGGCGAGCCAGCCTGCGACCAGATCGGCCGTCGCCTCGTTGCACGCCATCGGAATATTGTACAGCGTCGACAGCCGGACCAGCGCCTTGACATCGACGTCGTGCGGCATCGGCGTCAGCGGATCGGCCATGAAGATCAGGGCATCGACCGTGCCCTCGGCGATCATCGCGCCGATTTGCTGATCGCCGCCCAGCGGGCCGCTCTTGACCAGCATGATGTCGAGCGCCGGACAGGCCAGCTTGATCTGCGTGCCCGTGGTGCCGGTCGCGACCATCTGATGCTGCGCGAAGACAGCCTCATGCTTGCGCACCCATGCGACGAAGGCCGGCTTCAGCCGGTCGTGGGCGACGAGCGCGATTTTCATGGCAGTTCTCCAAGACGGGCCGGGCGTCACTCGATCAGAACCGGACAGATTAGTCGATCCAGTCGAACGCACGCCGGACCGCCTTCTGCCATGAGGCGTAGAGCCGGTCGCGCCGGTCCGCCGCCATGGCCGGAGCCCAGGTCCGGTCGCGGCCCCAATTCCGCTTCAGATCCGCCTGGTCGCGCCAATAGCCGGTGGCGAGGCCGGCGGCATAGGCGGCGCCGAGCGCGGTCGTTTCGATCACCTGCGGCCGGACCACCGGCACGTTCAGCAGGTCGGCCTGGAACTGCATCAGCAACTCGTTGACCACCATGCCGCCGTCCGCGCGCAGCTCGCTGATCGCGATGCCGGAATCCTTGGCCATGGCATCGATCACGTCGCGCGTCTGATAGGCTGTCGCCTCCAGCGCCGCGCGGGCCAGGTGACCGCGACCGGCGAAGCGGGTCAAGCCGGCGACCACGCCGCGGGCGCTCTCCTTCCAATAGGGCGCATAGAGGCCGGAGAAGGCCGGGACGAAATAGACGTCGCCATTGTCCTCGACCGAGCGGGCCAGCGGCTCGATCTCCTCGCTCGACCGGATGAGCCCCAGATTGTCGCGCAACCACTGCACCAGCGCGCCGGTGATGGCGATCGAGCCTTCGAGCGCGTAATGCGCCGGTGCATCGCCGAATTGATAGCCCACCGTCGTGACCAGGCCGCAGGTCGAGGGCACCGGCGTCCGCCCCGTGTTCATCAGCAGGAAGCAGCCGGTGCCGTAGGTGTTCTTCGCTTCGCCCGGCGCAAAGCAGGTCTGGCCGACCAGAGCCGCCTGCTGATCGCCCAGGATCCCGGCGATCGGCACGCCGGCCAGCACGCCCTTGGCGGTCCCATAGACCTCGCTCGACGAACGGATGCGCGGCAGGCAGGCGCGCGGGATGTCGAATGCGGCCAGCATTCCCTCGTCCCAGTCGAGCGTCGCCAGATCCATCAGCTGGGTCCGGCTGGCATTGGTCACGTCGGTCGCATGCAGTCCCGTCAGGTTCCACAGCAGCCAAGCATCGATCGTGCCGAACAGCGCATCGCCGGCCTCGGCCTTGGCGCGGGCGCCATCGACATGGTCGAGCAGCCATTTCAGCTTGAGGCCGCTGAAATAGCTGGCGAGCGGCAGGCCCGTCTTGGCGCGGAACCGGTCCTGGCCGCCGTCCTTGGCGTAGAATGCGACCAGGTGATCGACCCGCGTGTCCTGCCAGACCAACGCGTTATGCAGCGGCTGACCGGTTTTGGCATCCCACAGCAGGGTCGTCTCGCGCTGATTGGTGATGCCGACCGCGACGAGATCGCCGGCCGTGATGCCGGCCTTGGCCAGGGCGTCGGCGGTCACCGCTTCGGTATTGCGCCAGATCTCCAGCGGATCGTGCTCGACCTGGCCGGGCTTCGGATAGATCTGCCGATGTTCCTTCTGGGCGACCGCGACGATCTTCCCCTGGCGATCGAACACGATGAACCGGGTACTGGTCGTGCCCTGATCGAGCGCGCCGATGAACCGCGACATGCTCCTGCCTCCCCCGTGATTTTTTCTTTTCGAAAGCGAAACTCTATTCCCTCGGTGCGATCTTCAACGCCACCTCGTGCTGCTGCAGCAGCTTCGCGATCGCCGGCGGCGGCGGCTCGTCGGTGAACAAGGCGGCGACCTCGGTGATCGACCCCATGCGCACCATCGGCCGCCGGGTGAATTTCGTGTGGTCGGCCACCAGAAAGACCTGGCGCGCGTTGCGCAGGATCGCCTGGGCCGCGCGCACCTCGTCGGCATCGAAATCGAGCAAGGTCCCGTCCTCGTCGATGCCGCTGATGCCGATGATGCCGAAATCGACCCGGAACTGGCCGATCATGTCGCAGGACGCGGCCCCGACGATGCCGCCGTCGCGATTGCGCACCGTGCCGCCGGTCAGCACGATCTTGAAATCGGTGCTGCGCGCAAGCGTGGTGGCCACGTTCAAATTGTTGGTGATGACCTGCAGATCCCGATGCGCGGCGAGCGCGCGCGCGACCGCCTCGGTCGTCGTGCCGATATTGATGAACAGTGAGGCTTGATCCGGAATCTCGGCCGCGACCAGCCGGGCGATCCGGTCCTTTTCCACCGGGTTCATCACCTGGCGCGCGGTATAGTCGATATTCTCGATGCTCGACGGCAGGCCGGCGCCGCCATGATAGCGCAGCACGCGGCCTTCCTCGGACAGCAGATTGAGGTCGCGCCGGATGGTCTGGACCGTCACGTCGAAATGATTGGCGAGCGCCTCGATCGCCATGAAGCCGCGTTGGCGGACCAGGGCGACGATGCCGCTATGGCGCGCCGTCGCCCCCGTCCGTTCGCCGCCCGTCCCCGTATCGCTCATCCGGTTCGTCCCGATCGATGTTCGTTTCCGAAACTGGCACGAGCATGGGACCGAGACAATGCGAAACTGGTGGTCCGATCCCACCGCTTGGTTCCCAAGCGGTGGGTGAATCGGTCCGCCAGACTAATGGGTTGTGGATAAATCAGACGGAAATACCCGTCTGATTTATCCACAACTAGCCCGAGACGCCGCTCTTCAGTGCCGCCAGCAGGGCCGTCCCGTTGGGCGAGCCCAGCCCGGTGCAGGCATCCCAGCCCCTGCCGGCCTGGTAGGCGCCGTTGTTGCCGCTGACGATGTCCCGGCAGGCGGCGGCATGGGCATAGAGCTGCGGATTGACGAAGCCGACCGGATGGCCCAGAGCGGCGTTCAAACGCGCGATCAGCCCGGCCCAGAGCGGTGCCACGGCACTGGTGCCGCCGATCACCATGCTCTGCCCGTCGACCAAAACCTGATAGCCGCTCTGCGGGTCGGCGTTGCCGGCGACGTCGGGCACCCCGCGCCCGGGCCCGGCGCCCGCATTGGCCGAGGGCGGCAGGGCGATGGCCTGCTGATAGGCCGGCGGCGGAAACAGCGCGCTGATCCCGCCGCCCCCGGCGCCGCCCTGGGCGCCATCGTTCCAGACCGTCTCGGCGGCGATCGCCGTGCCGCCCGCGCCGGCCGTGACGCGTGTGCCGCCGCAGCCGAGCACGTTCGGACTCGACGCCGGAAAATCGACATGGACCTTGCCATCCGTCACCCCGTCCGACGACCCGCCGTCGCCGGACGCGACGCAGATGGTGACGCCCAGGCTCGCCGCATCGTGGAACGCCTGGTCCATTGCCTGGGCGGCCGCCGGGGTCCAGGCGGATTCCGGGCCGCCCCAGCTGATCGATACGACCGAGGGCTTGAGCGTCTGATCATGGATCGCCTGGGTCACGGCATCGAGGAAGCCCTGGTCGGTGTTGGGCGCGAAATAGACCGCGATCTGCGCGCCCGGCGCGAGCGCACCCGCCACCTCGATATCCAGCATCACCTCGCCGTCGGGCCCGCCCGCGTCCCGCGTCGGCGCGTTGCGGCCGCCGTCGACCGCGACGGCGGTCACTTTTGGCGGGGCGACGTTCAGCCCCTTGAAATAGGTCGCGAGGTCGGCCGGGGTGAAGCCGCCGCCCAACTCGATCAGCGCGATGGTCTCGCCGGCGCCGTCGCCGGGCGGAAAGCCGTAGAGATCGGCGATCTGCACCGGTGTGAAGCTCGACGCCGTCGCGCTGGCGGGGGCGATGCGGAATTGGGCGCGCGCCTGCGGCCGGTCGTCGAGGCCGAACACGCCCTGGACCAGATCGACGATGTCGTCGCCGACATAGAGCGGGCCGCCGCGCCCGCGATGCTCGCCGGTGGCGATGCCGTAGCGGTCGAGCTTGGTACGAAAGGCGCGGCCGAGCGCCTGGGCGGTGCCGGCGATCCGGACCAGGCGGCGGACCGGATCGACATCGGCCACGACCAGCCCATGGTCGCGGGCATAGGCCTCGACGCGCGCGATATGGTCCGGTGCCGCCCCATAGCGCTGGGCGAATTCCACCCGATCGAAGCGCCGCCCCGCCGGCGGCGTCTCGCGCGGCTTCAGATACAGGCTGAGCGTCAGCAACTGCGCCGGATCGACCGGCCCGAGCAGGGTCGCGGCCGTCGGGAGTTTCCGGTCCGAACCCTGCAAGGGCACATAGCGTCTGTCGGTCATGGCAGCCTCCCGCCTTCTTGAGAACTCATGTAGGAAGGTACTATTCCGAAAACGCGCCGTCAGACGGCGGCGAGCGCCGCCTCGAACGCCTTGCGCCAGGCGGTGATGTCCCAGCGCTTCAGCCGGTCCATCAAGGTCTTGTGCCGTTCGCGCCGCTCGCCCAGCGTCATCTGCAACGCGCCCGCAACCGTGTCCCCGACCGCCTCGAAATCATAGGGATTGACCATCAGGGCGCCGTCCAGCTCCCGCGCCGCGCCGGCGAAGCACGACAGGACCAGCACGCCCGGATCCTCCGGGTCCTGGCAGGCGACATATTCCTTGGCGACCAGGTTCATCCCGTCGATCAGCGGCGTCACCAATCCGATGGCGCTCGCCCGGTAGAAACCGGCGAGCGTGCGCCTGGAATAGGACCGGCTGATGTAGCGGATCGGCATCCAGTCGTAGTCGGCATATTTGCCGTTGATGCGGCCCGAATGCTGCTCCAGCTCTTGCCTGATATTGCGGTATTGATGCAGCTCGCCGCGGGTCGGTGGTGCGATCTGCATGAAGGACACGGCGCTGCGGAACTGGGGATGGGCCTCGAACAGCCGCTCGACCGCCTGGATCCGGCGCACCAGGCCCTTGGAATAATCCAGCCGGTCGACGCCGATGATCAGCCTGCGCCCGCGCATGGCGGCGCGCAGGCGCTTGACCTGGGGCGAATTCTCCATGTCGGCCGCCTGGCGGACGAGGCCGGCGGTCTCGATCGAGATCGGAAAGGCCTTGGCGACGAACTTCCGCCCGAACGCCTCGCCGTTGCCCTCCTGATCGATCGTGCCGTGATTCTCGACCATCAGATAGTCGCGCAAGCCCGCGACGTCGCGCTCGGTCTGGAATCCGACCACGTCGTAGGTCGCCAGATGTTCGACCAGATCCCGGTGCCAGGGCACGCCCAAAAGAACCTGGGCCGCCGGAAACGGCGTGTGCAGGAAGAACCCCAGCTTGAGCTGAATATCGAGCGCGCGCAGCTCCGTCGCGAGCGGGATCAGATGATAGTCATGTACCCAGACCCGGTCGCCCGGCCGCAGGAGCCCCTCGAGCGCCTTGGCGAAGCGCTTGTTGACCGCCTGATAGCCGACCAGATTGGGCCGCGAGAATTCCATCAGATCGAGCCGGTAGTGAAACGCTGGCCACAGCGTGCCGTTGGCATAGCCCAGGTAATAGGTGTCGTATTCGGCCTGGGTCAGGTCCAATTCGACGACGGTGATATTGCCGAACGTTCGGAAACGCGGCTTGTCCGGCACGGTCTCGACGATCTTGCCGGACCAGCCGAGCCAGACCCCGCCCTGTTCGCGCAACGCCTCCAGTACGCCGACCGCGAGGCCGCCCTGCGGCGGCCCGCCCTCGCCGACCGGGGCGATGCGGTTGGACACCACGACGAGCCTGCTCATGCCGTGCCCTCGGCCAGCGGCCGAAGCCAGGCCTTGACCGCCGCCGGACCGGCCAGGCGATGCCGCGCACTCGTCTCGCGCTCGCCGCCGACCAGAATGCCGAAGCCGCCGGCGCGCGAGGCCGCGGCGAAGCCATGCTCGTCGGTCAGATCGTCGCCGATGAAGATGGGCCGTCGGCCGAGGAACGGCCGATCGCGCAGCAGCCGGTCGACGATGTCGCCCTTGTGGCCGCCGCGGCAGCGGATCTCGACGACGAACGAGCCGGGCTGCAGCATCAGTCGGCTGGGATCGCTCGCGACCAGTTGCCGGCCGATTTCGAGCGCATCGGACATCAAGGCCGGCACCAAACGGACATGGAGCGCCACCGAGAAATCCTTGACCTCGACCAGTGTCCCCGGCCGGTCCGCGGACCATTGCCGGGCAGCCTGGACGATGTGTGGCGATAGACTGAGCCGGGGAATGCGCGAGACGCAGCCGAACGCATCGCGCCATTCCAGCCCATGCTGGCCGGCCATCGGCAGATGCGGCAGCGCGATGAAGCAATCGAGGTCTGCCAATGGCCGGCCGCTGACGATCGCCAGCGCGCCCTGCACCGCGCCATGGACGGCGTGCAGCAGCGCCCGCAGATCCTCGCTCACCGTGACGCCGCCCGGGGTTGGGGCAAAATCGACCAGCGTGCCGTCGAAATCGATGAAATAGCCCCAGCCCAACCGCGCCGGAGGCGGACTAAGATCGAGTGACTGTTCCAGGGCCGGCTCCCAATACATTCCGATAACGCAAGGCAGGGTCATGAGCCGCAGCGCGCTGATCCTCCAAATTCAACGGCCGGGGGCTCGCCTTCGATCCACGGCTCGGGCTAGAAAGAGATTGGAAAAAGTGTATTTCGCTGCCGTGCGTTAAGACCGGCATGCGATATCTCGTTCCAAATCCAAGGATCTAAAGCACTAGCGGGCTGTTCACCGACCATGCAGATAAGACGTCGTGAATTCATTGCCGCCCTGGCGGGCAGCGCTGCTGCCGGGGCCATGGCCAGGCCGGCGCTCGCCGCCGAGTCCGCCGGTTTTACCTTCGATACGGTCAAGGACCAGGCGGTCCAGCTCGCCAAACAGCCCTATGACGGCAGCAGCCCGCCGCTGCCCGATTCCTTGAAGACGCTGGATTATGCCCATTTCCGCATGATCGATTTCCGAGCGGACCAGGCGCTGTGGCGGGATGGCGGCCTGTTCCAGATCCAGATGTTCCACCGCGGCTTCCAATATGATCGCAAGGTCACGATCCACACGATCGAGAGCGGCGAGGTGCGCGAGATCGGCTACAGCCCGTCGATGTTCGATTTCGGCCCGAACAAGTTCGCGACCAATTTCGACCAGAACATGGGCTTCGCCGGCTTCCGCCTGCATTTCCCGCTCAATCGACCGGATTATTTCGACGAGTTCGCCGTGTTCCAGGGCGCCTCGTACTTCCGGCTGATCGGCCGGGGCGAACAATATGGCTTGTCCGGCCGAGGCCTCGCGATCGACACGGCCAGCCCGCAAGGCGAGGAATTTCCCGCCTTCACCAAATTCTGGATCGAACGGCCCCCGCCGGATGCCACTACCCTGGTGGTCTATGCGCTGCTCGACACCAAGAGCACGACCGGCGCCTACCGCTTCGAGATCTCGCCCGACACGGACACGCGCATCCGGGTCGAGGCGGTGCTCTATCCGCGGCTCGACATCCGCAAGCTTGGCATGGCGCCGCTCACCTCGATGTTCCTGCACGGCAAGCTCGGCAATCGGCCCTTCTCCGATCTTCGGCCCGAAGTGCACGACAGCGACGGCCTGGCGCTGCATACCGGCACCGGCGAATGGGTCTGGCGCCCGCTGATGAACCCGAAAAACCTGCGGGTCAGTGCCTTCGCCGACCAGAGCCCCAAGGGCTTCGGCCTGATGCAGCGCGAGACCGATTTCCATCAGTATGAAGACGTGATCGAGCATTATCAGCGCCGGCCCAGCCTGTGGGTCGAGCCCGAGGGCGATTGGGGCAAGGGGTCGGTCGAACTGGTCGAGATCCCGAGCGACGACGAGATCAACGACAATATGGCGGCCTATTGGGTGCCCGAGGCGCCGGTGAAGGCCGGCGTTCCGACGGCGTTCGCCTATCGCGCCACGACACTGCCCGGCGCCACGGCGCTGCCGTCCGGCAGCGGCCGTGTCGTCGGCACCCGCACCGGCCCGATCGTGCCGGTCGATGCCGCGAAGGACGATCACAAGGCTGCCCTGCGATTCTGGCTGGACTTCACCGGGGGTGACATTCCTTCGCTGTCGGACCGGCTTCCGCTCGAGGCGATCGTGACCGTGTCAACGGGCAAGGTTGATGATATCATTTGTCAAAAGCTCGACGCGGATGTCTGGCGCGCCGCCTTCACCTTCACGCCCGACGGGAAGAAGGACACGGAAATGCGCGCTTTCCTGAGATTGCGCGACAAGTCGCTGTCCGAGACCTGGACATTTCGTTGGACGGCGGAGTGAATGAATCGCCGGTTCGCCCGTTGTGCAGTGCGGAGGCATTGCCATGCATGACCAAAAGACGCATACGCTGACCCTGGCCCTACGCCGCGTTGCCCTGCTGATTCTGACCGTCGGCAGCACCGCGATCGCGGCCTCGCTGATGTCCCAGGTGATGGCTGCCCACGGGTTGGGCCTGATCGGTATCGCCGGCGTGGCGCTGTTCACCATCAGCTTCGGCTGGCTGGCGATCAGCTTCTGGACCGCCGTGTTCGGCTTCATGGTCCGGCTGATCGGCGGCGATCCGGCCAGCCTGACGGTCGACGCAAGCAATCCGCTGGGCGTGCGCACCGCCGTGGTCATGCCGATCTATAACGAGGATCCGCTGCGCGTGTCGGCCGGGCTCGAGGCGACGCTCGTCGGCCTGGAGCGGACCGGCGAGGGTGCGCATTTCGATTTCTTCGTGCTGTCCGACACCCGTGATGCCGTTCATGGCCAGGCCGAGCGCCGCATGGTCGAGGGCCTGCGCCGCCGCCATGCCGCCGGCGGCATCAAGATCTTCTATCGCCGCCGGGTGAAGAACGTCGGCCGCAAGGCCGGCAACATCGAGGATTTCGTGAAGCGCTGGGGCAACGCCTATGCGCATATGGTCGTGCTCGATGCCGACAGCGTGATGTCGGGCGAGACCATCGTGTCGCTGGCCCGCCTGATGGAGGGCCATCCGGACGCGGGCATCATCCAGACCCTGCCGGTGCCGGCGAACCGCGAGACCGCGTTCGCGCGCATTCTGCAATTCTCCAGCCGCCTCTACGGTCCGGTGCTGGCCTCGGGCCTGGCCTTCTGGACCGGCGGCGCCGGCAATTACTACGGTCACAACGCCATCATCCGGATCGCGGCCTTCGCCCGCCATTGCGGCTTGCCGGTCCTGCCCGGCGGCGCGCCGCTGGGCGGCGAGATCCTCAGCCATGATTTCGTCGAAGCGGCCATGATCACCGGCGCAGGCTACAAGGTCTGGATCGTGCCGGAGCTGGCCGGCTCCTACGAGGAAATGCCGGCGAACGTCATCGACTACGCGACCCGCGACCGCCGCTGGTGCCAGGGCAACATGCAACATAGCCGGCTGTTGAGCTTTCCGGGCCTGCGCCTGATGGGCCGGCTGCATCTGAGCATGGGCGTCGCCAGCTATCTGACCTCGCCCCTCTGGCTGGCGCTGCTGAGCCTCAGCACCGCCGACGCGGTCCAGCGCGCGATCGAGGGACCGGTCTATTTCAAGCCCGGCTTCAACCTGTTCCCGAACTGGCCGGTCGCGACCGATTTCCAGATCAACCTTCTGCTGGTCATGACGCTGGTGGCGCTGTTCCTGCCCAAGATCATGGGTCTGCTGCTGGTGGTGTTCAGCCCGGCCCGCCGCCGCCCCTATGGCGGCCTGATGGGCCTGTTGCCGAGCGTGCTGATCGAGACGATCTTCTCGACGCTGCTGGCGCCGATCATGATGCTGTTCCAGTCGCTGTTCGTCACCGCCGCCTTTTCCGGCCGCAGCGTCGCCTGGGAAGCGCAGCCGCGCGACGACCGGGGCCTGAGCTGGCGCGAGGGCCTGAAGCGCCATGCCGGCCAGACCCTGCTGGGCCTCGCCTGGGCCGGCTCGGTGTTCTGGATCGCGCCCGGCTTCTTCTGGTGGCTGACGCCGATCTTCGCCGGCCTGGCCGTCGCGATCCCGCTGTCGGTACTGTCCAGCCGGTCGAGCCTCGGCCTGAAGCTGAAGCATTGGGGCCTGTTTCTGACGCCGGAGGAAACCCGGCCGCCGGCGGAGCTGCGCCGGCTGCGCCGCGCGCTCAATCGCGGTCTCGACGCCGGCGAACCGCCGACCGGCGAGCAGGAAGAGGAAAACCTGGCGCCCGAGGAGAACGGCGTCGCCATGGGCAATGCGCCCTGGCCGGAGAAGAAGCCGATGGTCCCGGAAGGCGTCCGGGACCCCGCCTAACGTTAAGCTCTGTCGTCGCGGAAAGCAGTTTTCACTTGAAACCGACGGGCAGCGGCGCTCCCATGCGCCGCCTTCCTCGTTTCCCTATGCCTTCCGCACGAAAGACCACCATGGATTTCCTGACCCGGCGCCGTGCGCTCGCCGGTATCGCGGCGGCGGCCTTCGGCCCGACCCTCGCCGCCATGCCGTTCAGCGCCGCCCTTGCCGCGGACGCCGCGGTCAAGCTGGGCCCGAGCCAGCCGTTCGATTTCGAGCATCTGATCGCCCAGGCTAAGGCGCTCGCCGGCCATCCGTATCAGCCGCCGGTGATCCGCCATGCCGAAATCCTGGACAGGATCGACGCCGACGCCGCCCAGCAGATCCATTTCAGGTCGGAACGTCAGCTGTGGCCGGCCGGATCGGGCGCGCCGTTTCCGGCACAGCTCTATCATCCGGGCAAGTTTTCCAAAGCGCCCGTGCGGATCTATCAGGTCACCGGCGCGACCGCGCGCGAGGTGCAGTACAGCCCGTCCCTGTTCGATTTCGGCAGTGCCGAGTTCGCCCGCAAGCTGCCCGACGATATCGGCTTTGCCGGGTTCCGCCTGATGCATCCGGGCGCCCGGACCGACTTCCTGTCGTTCATGGGCGCCAGCTATTTCCGCAGCGCCGGCGCGCTGGACCAATATGGCCTGTCGGCGCGCGGCATCGCGGTCAATGCGGCGACCGGCCGCGAGGAATTCCCGCGCTTCACCGGCTTCTGGATCGCCGAGCCCGCCGCCCCCGGCGGCGATACGGTGATCCACGCGCTGCTCGATGGCCCCAGCCTCTCCGGCGCCTACCGGATCTCGCTGTCGAGCGACCGGGAGCCGGTGCTGAAGATCGAGACCGTGCTGTTCGTCCGCAAGGAGATCCAGCGTCTGGGCGTGGCGCCGCTCACCAGCATGTTCTGGTACGGCAAGCACAATCGCGCCCAGGGCATCGATTGGCGGCCAGAGATCCATGACAGCGACGGGCTGGCGCTGGCGACCGGGGCCGGCGAGCGCATCTGGCGGCCGCTGAACGACCCGGCCACGCTCAAGATCAGCGCCTTCCTGGACAAGGATCCGCAGGGATTCGGCCTGCTGCAGCGCGAGCGCGACTTCGCCCACTACCAGGACGATATCGCCTTCTATGGCCGACGCCCGAGCGTCTGGATCGAGCCGCTGACGCCCTGGGGCGAGGGTTCGGTCCAGCTGGTCGAGGTCCCGACCAACGAGGACGCGATCGACAATATCACCGCCTTCTGGGTGCCGAAGGGCCCGGTCAAGCCGGGCGCCGAACTGCGCTTCGCCTACAATCAATATTGGCTGGCGGACGAGCCGCATCCGCCGGAGGCGGCGCGGGTCGTGGCGACGCGGATCGGCATCGGCGGCGTCGCGGGCAAGCCGCGTCCGCCCGGCACCAAGAAATTCGTCGTGGATTTTCTGGGCGGCCCCCTGGAGGCGCTGACCCGGCTCGACGGGGTCGAGCCGGTGGTGACCGCGTCGCGCGGCAGGGTCGTCAATCCCGTGGCATGGCCGGTCGTCGGCACCAAGAACTGGCGCGTGAGCTTCGACCTCGCCATCGAGGACGTGGAGCCGCACGATCTGCGCTGCTATCTGCGCCATGAAGGGGCGGCGATGACCGAGACCTGGCTCTATCAGTTCCTGCCCACCGGCTGAGATGGCGCTCTACGCGCCGGCTGGTCTCTACGACGTCAATCCGAACAGCCGGGAGCCGGAGGGGCACGCCGATCATAAGCGGATCGCCATCAACCGGCTGCATCTGGACCGGGACCACCCGTCCCACATCCTGCTGCCGATCGTGCCGGCCGGGGCCCTTACGCCACTCCGGCCGCCCAGCGCTCCAGCAGGGTTCTGAGCGGCGTTCCCGCCATCGCGCCCAGCGCATCGGCGGTCCGGTTGACGCACGAGATAATGCCGTCTTCGAATGTCGACCGCGCCTCGCCGATCCGGGCCGAGGTCGCTGCGACGGTGAGCCCGGCGATGCCGCGGGCGTCCAGCGCGGCCAAGCGGCCGAGGCCGGCCTGGTCGATGCCGATGCCGGCGTCATTGAACACGCCGGCGAAACCGTCGACCCTGAGCGCCATAGCCGCCACACCGCCGACCAAGCCGCCATGGGAGCCGGTGACGACAATCGCGCCGATATCCGCCGCGGGATCGACCATGGCGGCGGAATCCACCAGCACGATCGGACGGCGCGGGCGCGGCAGGACCAGGCGCAACTCGTCGCCCTTGGGCAGCCCGGCTGGGTGATGGTCCGCCTGCTTCAGCCGGTCCGCGGCCAGGGCGCAGGCCATTCCGGGCGTGACGCCCAGCGCCCTGGCCGCGGCATTCGCCCGGCTGATCCGGCCGCGCGCCAGCATATCCGCCGTATCGCCGATCCGGGCGCTGTCATGGGCCACGGCGGCGGCGGCAATGCCGAACCCGTCGAGCAATGCCAGCGAAGCCACGCCTGCCTCGTCCCGACCGATGCCCGCATCATGGAAGATCGCCGAGCGGACGCCCGCGCCGACCGCGAGGCGGCCGGGATAGAGCCCCCCATGGGAGCCGGTCACCAGCACCGCGCCGACCGCGTCGGGGCCGAGCTTGGTGACCGTCGGTGCGATAAAGAGTTCGACCATGAGCCTTCTCCCGGGCATTGACGATCTTTCCGAAATCGCGCGTAGATATTAGCCGGATTTGGAAAGATGGGCGAGCAGACCCATGAACCATCCCAGGGAGGACGCCGTCGGATGCCGGAAACGGCCGTCAAGACCGTCGATCGGATCGCCGCCCTGCTGCGCGTGCTGGCGGGCCATGGCGCCGACGGCGTCAGCCTGAGCGAGGCCGCGCGGGCGACCGGCTTCGGCCCGGCCACCACCCACCGGCTGCTGACCGCGCTCGCCGAGGTCGGCTTCGCTTTCCAGGACCTGCGCAGCAAGCATTATCGCCTGGGCGCCGTCGTCGCCACGCTCGGCCGGGCCGCCCTGCAGCAGGACGTGGCCGCGATGGCCGACGGCGCGCTCGCGCGCCTGGCGCAAGCGACCGGCGACACGGTGTTCGCCTCGGTCCGCGAAGGGCTGGCCGCGATCTGCATCGGCCGGGCCATCGGCCATTTCCCCATCCGCACCCTGACGCTCGATATCGGCGACCGCCGGCCGCTCGGCGTCGGTGCCGGCAGTCTGGCCCTGCTGGCCGCCTTGCCCGATGCCGAGATCGCCCAGGTGCTCGCGCGCAACGCGGCCTGGCTGAAGGATTTCAGCGGCTTCACCGCCGAGGCGCTGATGCGGCTGGTCGCGCGGACGCGGGTCGAGGGCTATGCCTTCAACGACGGGCTGATCGTGCCGGCGATGAACGCCATCGCCGTGCCGGTGTGCGATGCCGACGGACGGCCGCTGTTCGCGCTCAGCCTGGCCGCGATCCGCGATCGGATGGGGCCGGATCGGCTGGGCGGCCTGGTCGAACAGCTGAAAAGCGAGGCGGCCGATCTCGAACGCCGCCTGCCGCCGCCGATGGCGGCGATCCGAGGAGGAACCATCCGATGACAGCAGGCAGCAATCTGGATCGCGACCGGCTGCGCACCCATCATCGGCTGATGTGGCGCATCCGCGCGTTCGAGGAACAGGCGTTGCGGGGCCTGGACGACAAGGTCGTGCTGGGCGCGATCCATCCGTCGATCGGCCAGGAGGCCGTCGCGGCCGGCGTGACATCCCATCTGACGCGGCAGGACGTCCTGCTGTCGACCCATCGCGGCCATGGCCATACCCTGGGCAAGGGCGCCGACAGCGGGGCGATGATGCGCGAACTGTTGGGGCGCGAGGGCGGCAATTGCGGCGGCAAGGGCGGCTCGATGCATATCGCCGATTTCTCGGTCGGCATGCTGGGCGCCAACGGCGTGGTCGCCGCCAATATCGTGATCGCGGCCGGGGCGGCCCATGCCATCAGGCTGAAGCGCGAACCGCATCTGGTCTGCTGCATCTTCGGCGACGGCGCCATCAATCGGGGACCCTTCCTCGAAGGGCTGAACTGGGCCGCCGTGTTCCATCTGCCGGTGTTGTTCGTGTGCGAGGACAATGGCTTCGCCGCGACGACCCGGTCCCGGACCATGACCGCCGGCGGCGGCGCCAGCGTGCGCGCCCGCTCGTTCGGGATTCCCGCGGTCGAGGTCGACGGCAACGACGTGCTGGCGGTCGATACGGCCACGGCCGAGCTGACCGCCGCCATTCGTGCCGGCGGCGGTCCGCGCTTTCTCCATGCCCACACTTATCGCCTAACCGGCCATACCGGCGCCGACCCCGCCGCCTATCGCCCGGCCGACGAGGTCGCGGCACGGCGGCAGGAGGAGCCGATCGGGCGGGCCGCCGAGCTGTTGCGCGACGCCGGCGTTCCGGCCGAGGCGCTATCGGCCGATGCCGACGACGCGGTGGCCGAGATGCGGGCCGCCTATCGTGCGGCATGCGCTGCGCCGTTTCCGTCGGCGGGCGAGGCCTTCACCGACGTGCAGGATGCGGGCGATCCCCGCGTGGAGGCGTTCTGATGGCGATCGTCAGCTATCTCGAGGCCGGCCGCGATGCGCTGGCCGAGGAAATGCGCCGCGACCCGCTGGTCTGGGCCGTCGGCGAGGATCTGGGCCGCGGCGGCGTGTTCGGCCAGTACAAGGGCCTGGTCGAGGAATTCGGGCCCGAACGCATTTCCGACGCGCCCATTTCGGAGGCGGCCATCCTGGGCGCCGCGGTCGGCGCCGCGATGATGGGCACGCGCCCCGTGGTCGAGATGCGCTTTTCCGATTTCGCGCTCTGCGCCATGGACGAGCTGGTCAACCAGGCGGCCAAGGCGCGCTTCATGTTCGGCGGCCAGACCCGCGTGCCCCTGGTGGTGCGCGAGCCGATCGGCATGTGGCGCTCGTCCGCCGCCCAACATTCCCAGTCGCTCGAGGCCTGGTACGCCCATGTGCCGGGCCTGGTCGTGGTCTGCCCCTCGACCCCGGCCGACACTAAGGGCCTGCTGAAGACTGCCATCCGGTCCGACGATCCCGTCGTGTTCATGGAGCATAAGAACCTGTGGGGCCTCGCCGGCGACGTGCCGGACGGCGACCATCTGGTGCCGTTCGGCGAGGCGCGCATCGTGCGGCCGGGCCGGGACCTGACCATCGTGTCCTGGTCGGCCCAGGTCCATGTCGCGGCCGAGGCGGCGGGCGCGCTGGCCGCCCAGGGCATCGAGGTCGAGCTGATCGACCTGCGCACGCTCTGGCCCTGGGACAAGACGCGCGTGTTGGCCAGCGTGGCGAAGACCGGGCGCTTGCTGGTGACCCATGAAGCGGTCGCGGTCGCGGGCTTCGGCGCCGAGGTCGCCGCCACCGTCGCCGAACAGCTGGGGCCGCGGCTGAAGGCGCCGGTCCGGCGCCTGGGCGCGCCCCGCACGCTGATCGCCTATGCGCCACCGGTCGAAAACGCCGTGCGCGTCAGCGCATCGGCCATCGCCGATGCCGCCTGTGCCATGATGGGGAGGCACTAGATGCCAGTAAATGAAATGACCGGCGGCGAAGCGCTCGCCCGGATGTTCCAGGCGTTCCACGGCGGGCCGATGTTCGGCATGGGCGGGTTTCAGCTGCTGCCGTTCTACGATGCCGCCCGCCGGCTGAACGTCGACCATCATCTGATCAACGACGAGCGCGCGGCCGTGTTCGCCGCCGACGCCTATGCCAAGATCACCGGCCGGGTCGGGTTGGCCGATGCGACGCTCGGCCCCGGCGCCACCAACCTGGTGACCGGCCTGGTCGAGGCGCTCAATGCCGGCACGCCGATGGTGGTGCTGGTCGGCGATAGCCATCGCGGCCATTCCTGGAAGAACATGACCCAGGAATCGCGCCAGATCGACATCCTGCGTCCGGCCTGCAAGGAAGTGATCCGGATCGAACAGATCGAGCGGATTCCGGAACTGATGCGCCGCGCTTTCCGGGTCGCGACCTCCGGCCGCCCCGGTCCCGTCGTGGTCGACGTGCCGGAGGATATCTGCCACGCTACCCATGGCTTCGAGCCCGGTGAATTCGCCGGCGATCCGGCGACCGAGACGATCCCGGCGATCCGCTGCCGGCCCGACGCCGCCTCGACCGAACGGGCGGCGGCCCTGCTGGCCGCGGCGGAGCGACCGATCCTGCTGGCCGGCGGCGGCGTGCATCTGAGCCAGGCGGCGGACACGCTCGCCGCCTTCGCGCAGGCGCTCAATCTGCCGGTCGCCCATACCATGACCGGCAAGGGCGCCATCGCCTGCATCGATCCGCTGAGCGCGGGCCTGTTCGGACGCTACGACCGCATCGCCAACGACCTGATCGCCGCGGCCGACCTGGTTTTCGTGGTCGGCTGCAAGCTGGGCGAGATCGCGACCAAGCGCTTCACGGTGCCGCCCAAGGGTGCGCGCATCATGCACCTGGATCTGCTGCCCGAAGAGTTCGGCCGCACGACCGAGCCCGAGCTGGCGCTGTGGGGCGACGTGCGCGAGACGATCGCGGAGCTTCATCGGATTCTGGCGCCCCAGGCAGCGGCAATCGGTCAGCGGCAGATCCCCTATGCCGCCGAGGTCGCCCGCCGCATGGCGGCCTGGAAGGCCGGCGTGGTCGACAAATACACGTCCGAGGAAGTGCCGGTCTCCATGGCGCGGCTGATGGGCGAGCTCAACCAGCGTCTGCCGGCCGACGGCATCCTGGTCGCCGACGGCGGCTTCGCCGCCCATTGGGGCGGGCTGCTGTTCGACACCAAGCGGCCCGGCCGCGGCTTCGTCCCGGACCGGGGCTTCGCGTCGATCGGCTATGGCTTGCCCGGCGCCATCGGTGCGGCGCTGGCCGCCCCCGGCCGGCCGGTCGTCAGCCTGACCGGCGACGGCGGCTTCAACATGATGCTGGGCGAGATGGAAACCGCGCGGCGGCTGGGCTTGAGCTTCACCATCGTCGTCGTCAACAACGCGGCGTCCGGCTACGTCAAGGCGCTGCAGCATCTGATGTACGGCACGGGCGCCTATCATGCCTCGGACCTGGCGGAGACCAACTATGCCAAGGTCGCGGAAGCCATGGGCGTGCGCGGAATACGCGTCGAGCAGCCGGGCGCGTTGGGAGCGGCACTGGAGGCGGGCTTTGCCGGCCAGGGCCCGACGGTGATCGATCTGGTCGTGACGCGCGACCCGGCGAAGATGCTGCCCGGCGTGGATAATCGCACCGCCACGGTGAAGAAGGGCGACCGGATCGCTTGAGGGAGAAAACCATGGCCGACAGGATGCGGGACAAGGTCGCCCTGGTGCTGGGTGCGGGCTCGTCCGGACCGGGCTGGGGCAACGGCAAGGCCGCGGCCGTGCTCTATGCCCGCGAAGGCGCCACGCTGGTCGCGGTCGATGTGCGCCTGGACGCGGCCCGGGAAACCGCCGGCATCGTCGCGGCCGAGGGCGGCACGGCGATCGCGTTCGCCGGCGACGTCACCGACGAGGACCAGATCCAGCACATCGTCGCCGACACGCTGGCGCGCTTCGGCCGGATCGACGTGCTGCACAACAATGTCGGCATTACCGATATCGGCGAGCTGGAGGATATCACCAAGGAGCGCTGGCAGCGGGTGATGGACATCAACCTGACCGGCGCCATGCTCGCCACGAAGGCCGTCGTGCCTGCCATGCTGCGCCAGGGCGGCGGCGCCGTCGTCAATATCTCGTCGACCGCCGCCGTCCATATCAACGACTACCGGTATTTTTCCTATTCCGCGTCCAAGGCCGGGTTGAACCATCTGACCCGCGCGCTGGCCGTGCGCTATGCCAAGGACAACATCCGGGTGAATGCCATCATGCCCGGCCTGATGAACACGCCGCTGATTCACCGGCAGATCGCCGGCGCCTATGCCGACACCGCCCAGATGATGGCGGCCCGCGACGCCAAAAGCCCGATGGGGCGCATGGGCGATGCCTGGGACGTGGCCAGGGCCGCGCTGTTCCTGGCGTCGGACGAGGCGGCCTATATCACCGGCGTCTGTCTGGCGGTCGATGGCGGACTGACGTGTTTGAACGGGTAGAACAATCGCTCCCCCCACGCGCGCCTATTTTTACCCCGGTGAGTTCAATGGTTCGTCGCCCCCGGGCTTGACGGTGTTCCATAAGCTCAATACACGGTGATCGTCCGGATCCAACGTCGTCCTGCGGCATTCCTTACGATTCGCTAACCAGCTCTCGCAAGAATAGTGCTGCGCGCGCAGCCGGTCAGGCAAGAGCCGCCGCGCCGGGGAGCAAGCACATGTCCGGCCTCAACAATCTATCGATCCGCGGCATTCTGGGCCTGGTCATCGGCATCATGGGCCTGCTGCTGGTGGCACTCAGCGTGGGATCGCTGATCACGGCACTCGACCGGAGCACGGACGCCCGCCGGGTCGCGGCCCTGTCGGCCACGACCCAGTCCCTGTTCAAGGCGCTGCAGAATCACCGGCTCGAGCGGGGCAACGAACTGGCGCCCCTCATGGCCGAGGCACCGGCGCCCGATGTGGTGGACAAGGTCGTGGCGCCGAGCCGCAAGGGGACCGAAGAGGGTTATGCCGCCGGCATGGCGGCGCTCAAGCAGCTCGATCTGCCGGGCCTCGCCGCCAAGGTCGCGACGCTCAGCGCGGCGCACGATACCGTGGCGGGCCTGCGCCCCAAGGCCGACGCGGCACTGCTCCAGCCGAAATCCGCCCGAGATGCGGCGTTGATCCAGGCTTGGCCAAGAGAGACGCAGGGCTTTCTGAACGTGCTCAGCGATACGAGCGACCTGATCGAGGCCGAGTTGAAGCTGATCGACCCAATGGTCGATCAATTTCTGTCGATCAAGCGCGCCGCCTGGGTCGTGCGCAACTATGCCGGCACCGAGGTGCTGATGGCGGGCGCGGCGCTTGCCACCGGCCAATCCTGGACGCCGGCCCAGGTGCTGGAATCGGCGGACTACCGTGGCCGGGTCGCGACCGCCCTTACCATCGTCAACGAGGCGGTGGCGCGTCCGGAGGCACCCAAGACCATCGTCGACGCGGTCGCCCACATGAACAGCGACTTCATGGGTCCCGGCAGCGCGCGGCGCAAGCCGACCTATGATGCGCTCTCGACCGGCCAGAAGCCCGATATCACCGCACCCGAGTGGCTCGGGCGGGAAGCGGCCTCGCTCGGCAGCATCAACGGTGTCGCCAATGCGGCGATGGACCAGATGGTGGCGCGGGCGGATGCGGAGGCGGGTCGGGCGACGCGCACTCTGATCCTGGACAGCTTGCTGTTGGTGGCGGCGCTCGGCCTGTCGATCGCGGGCTTCCTGATCGTGCGCCGGCGGGTGAGCGCGCCGATCCTGACCCTGACGGCGACGATCGACCGGCTGGCGCAGCAGGATTTCGCGGTCGAGATTCCGCCCAAGACCCGCGACGACGAGATCGGCCGGATGCAGGAGGCGCTGATCGTGCTGCGCCGGAACGGCCGGCAGCACGAGCAGGCGGTCGAGGCGCGGATCGAGGAGCAGGCCGCCGCTGCCCATCGGGCCGAAACGGTCGACGATCTGTGCCGCGGCTTCGACGGCCAGGTCGGCGCCAGCCTCGCCTCGGTCGGCCAGGCGACGGCCCGGCTGATGGATGCGTCCAACGCCATGATCGAGGCGGCCGGCCGGTCGGCGAGCGAGACCGGCACGGTGGCATCGGCCGCCCAGGAGGCGTCGGCCGGCGTCAATACGGTCGCGGCCGCGGCGGAAGAGCTGTCGGCCTCGATCGCGGAGATCAGCCGGCAGATGAGCCAATCGACCGCAATCTCGAACGACGCGATGGAGAAGGCGGAGAAGACCGACGCGACCATCGCCGGGCTCGCGACCGCGAGCCAGAAGATCGGCGAGATCGTCACGCTGATCAGCAATATCGCGAGCCAGACCAACCTTCTGGCCCTGAACGCCACGATCGAGGCGGCGCGGGCCGGCGAGGCTGGCAAGGGCTTCGCCGTGGTGGCGTCGGAGGTCAAGAGCCTGGCCAACCAGACCGCGCAGGCGACCCAGGACATCACCCAGCAGATCGGCCAGATCCAGGACATGACCCAGGCCGCGGTCGAGGGCGTGCGCGCGATCTCGGCGGTCATCCGCGAGATGGGCGGCATCACCACCGGGATCGCGGCGGCGGTCGAGCAGCAGGGGGCGGCGACCAGCGAGATCGCCCGCAACGTGCAGGAGGTCGCCATGGCCGCCAACCAGATCTCGGCCAGCATCTCCGACGTGTCGGCGGCGGTCGATCAATCGAGCCAGGTCGCCCGCGAAGTGCGCGCCGCCGCCGAGGTGATGAGCGCCGAAGGCGACGTGCTCAAGGGCGACGTCGCCGGTTTCCTGGGCGGCATCCGGACCGCTTAGCGCGATGATATGTTTAGAGCCTGATCCGATCAAACCGGCTCGGTTTGATCGGTGAATCAGTCTCTAAATATATGATTTAGAGGGCGATTCAGACATGAGGTCGGTCCGACCTCATGTCATCGCGCTCTAGAGCCGCCGCCCGGACTTAAGCGCGCTGGAAGGCGATGAGCGAACCCAGCCAGACGAACAGCAGGCAGAGCGAGACCGAACCCAGGATATAGCCGCCGGCGCGCAGCGGGTGGCCGTCCTGCAGCAGCAGCAGCGTCTGCAGGCTGAACGAGGAGAAGGTGGTGAACCCGCCGCAGAGGCCGACCATGACGAAGGTGCGCAGATCCGACGACAGGTCGAACCGGCCGCCGGGACCGGTCAGGGCATAGAACAGGCCGATGACGAAAGAGCCGATGATGTTGATGCCGAGCGTACCCCAGGGAAACGTCGGCCCGGCCACGGCCGCGACCGCGTCCGCCATCCAGAAGCGCGCCACGCTGCCGAGGGCGCCGCCCAGCGCCACCCAGGCGTAGGACAGCATCATCGGGTGGCGGTCTTGACCACCAGAGGGTGGGCCTTGGCCGCGTCGAGCAATTCGCGGGCGACCTCGGCCGCCAGCCGCTCGTAGCCCTCATCCGCCATATGCAGCCCGTCGGGCGCCATCAGTTGCGCCTCGGTCACGGTGCCATCGGCGAGCCAGCGATGGATCATGTCGTAGCGGCGCACGACCGGGACGGCCAGCTCGGCTCCGATCCGGCGAACCGCATCCTTGAACGCGAAGGCGCCCGGCATGGCGCGCATCATGCGGCAATCCTGCGGCTCCATCAGCACGACATCGATGCCGGCCGCGCGCATCTCAAGGATGCCCGCGCGGGTTTCGGCGATGAAGCGGCCGAGCGGCAGCTTGCGCAGCGGATCGTTCGTGCCGGTCTGCCAGATCACCAGATCCGGGTTGGCGGAGACCACGTCGCGGGCCAGGCGGGTCATCATGTCGTCGGCATCCTCGCCGCCGATGCCGCGATTGACCACGGTGACCGTCTCGCCGGCCGGGATCAGGGCGGCGAGATCGACCTGAAGCCGGGCCGGATAGGTGTGGGCGGGAGAGCTGGCGCCGACGCCCTCGGTCGAGGAGGAACCGAACGCGATGATCGTCAGCGGCTCGTGCCGGGCGAGCCGCGCCGCCACATGAGGCAGCGCCGTCGCGTCCGCGGATTTGTCCACAGCCAGGGCTGCGGACTTGTCATCAGCGATCGCCGGCTGTTGAAACAGGAATCCGACCGTCGTCGCGGCGACGGTGGCAAAGAAAAGGCGGCGGACCCGGCCCCGATCGACCGATCGCCCGCCGCCTAGGCGCGGGAGGAACGTCATGCGGATGATCATGACCGGGTTTGATTAAAAATCCATTGGGAATTTGCCCATTGGGAATTTGCCGGAGCATCAGGCGCCATGGCTGACGGATCCTTTGGGATGCGGCACCGGCCGGCCGACTTCCAGCACCCAGCCGAGCCCGAACAGCACCAGAAAGCCCACGCCATTGATCAGGAGCTGAAGCGACAGCGGCGTGCCGAACGTCTCGAACAGCAGGCGCCCGATCAGCGACAGGACCGTGCCGACCGCGAACACTTCGAGCGAATGCCTGCCGCAGGCGATGATCGGCGCCACGAACGGCCGCCCTGCGACGGCGCGCAGCCATTCCGACGTCAGCGCCAGATAGACGAAGGCCAGGATGTTCAACAGGCGCAGCGGCGCCAGAATGGTCTTTTCGGCCATCGGCACAACGATCACCTGATAGTCCCACAGCCCCCAGATGCGCCAGGGCGCGGTCGCGACCAGCGCGAACAGCAGATAGGCCCAGGCGACGAGCCGCAGGCCCGGCACCACCGGCAATTGCCCGTTCCGGTGCCGCATCAGCATCGCCAGGCCGATGCCGATGGTGAACAGGAACTGCCAGGCGAACGGATCGAGGAACCACCGCTTTTCATAAACTGTGTTCGGCAGGTTGAGCGCCGGGTAGAGATTGGTCGCGAGCCACAGGCCGGCCGAAAGGGCGAGCGCCACGGCCGCGTTCCGCCGCATCAGCAGATAGACGATCGGGAAAATCCCGATCAGCACGACATAGAGCGGCAGGATGTCGAGATAGGCCGGCAGCGCTTCGAGGATCAGCCCATGGGTCATGCCGCTGCGCATGCCGCGATCGAGCAACGGCTGGATCGCGGCCGGATCGATGTCGAACCGCCGGTTCCACAGCCAGATGATGGCGAGCGTCGCCACCAGCAGGCCCATCTGGACCAGATAGATGCGACAGCAGCGGACGGCGATCCGCCGCAGCCCGGGCACCGTGCCCTGCCGTTCGAAACAGGCGCCATAGGCCATCATCGAGGAAAAGCCGGCGAGCACGACGAACAGCTCCGCCGCGTCGCTGAAGCCGAAATTGCGAAAGGTCAGGCGGCCCAGCAGATTACCGGGAATATGGTCGACGAAGATGGTCAGCAGGGCGATGCCGCGCAACAGATCGACGCGTGCATCCCGTCGCGAGGGCGCCCCCAGCGAGACCATCTGACCAGTACTCCTATCGAAAATCCCCCTGTTAACTGCTTTCGCGCCCGCGTCGTTCCAGGCCTGCCCGCTGCGACAGAAGGGCACGCCGTCCGGGGATACCTTCGCGAAAAAAAGCGCCGCCATCCGGTGGCGGCTCGCTCGTTAGCGATCCTTCAACGGATATCGGCGCATATTCGTCGGGACAGAAGAAAAACCCGGGATTATTTCCGCCGCTTCATCCGTTGATGAGGCGAGGACACCGAACATTCTACGTCGTCAGCTTCGTTCCACCGAGTACCGATCATGCGGGATCTTCACGCCGACTGGAAAAAATGGACAAGGTTCGAGCGCATCTCGGCGCTCGGCGGATTGTGCGTCCTGATTATTCTGGTGCCGGCCCTGACCATGGCCGCCGTTCTGACCCACTGACCCGGCCGAACGCCTCCCGTTGGACGGAGGGGCGTTCAGCTGTTGATCAGCTGCTCATGGGCGTCCAACACCCGGCTGGAATAGACCAGCGTCGCGCCGGCATTGATCGTGACCGCGACGCCCAGCGCCTCGGCGATCTCCTCGCGGGTGGCGCCGTGTTTCACCGCCGCCGCGGTATGGACCGTGATACAGCCGTCGCAGCGCAGGCTGACCGAGACGGCGAGCGCGATCAGCTCGCGCACCTTGGCGCCGAGCAGGTCGGACTTCTGCCCCGCCGCGCTCAGCGCCTGATAGCCCTTGATCGTGTCGGGGCTGAGCTTGGCGATCTCGCCGATCCGGCCGGCGAGCTGTTGGCGATAATTGTTCCAATCGAGCATCGACATTTGATTTCTCCTGTTTGGGGACGCTCCGTCGGACCGATGCGTCGGTTCACAGAAGATAGGCCCGATGCTAAGCCAGGCGGGATGGCCGCGCGGATCAACCCGATGACCGCGCGGATCGATTTGGGAACGAGCCTCGATGACCGCGCCTGAAGCCGCCGATGCCTTGAGCGGACTGGCCCCGCTGCTGCGGGTCCGGCCGGAGCTGGAGAGCCTGTGCCGGTTCGGCCGGCAATGGGCGGCCCCGCACGATGCGCTGGCCGCGGGCTGGGCGCCGTTTCACCTGATCGCCCGGGGCAGCTGCGCGCTGGAACTGGCCGGCCTGCCGCCGATCCTGCTGACCGCCGGCGACGTCGCCGTGCTGCCCCATGGCGACGCGCACAGCATCCGCGGCATGGATACGCCGGTCGGCAGCCGCACGACGGCGAACCTGCTCGCCCGGCACAACGCGGCGATCCTGATCAAATCGAACGGCGAAGACGAGACCGAACTGGTCTGCGGCCGCCTCTGGTTCGAGCTGGCGCACGAGAACCTGATCTTCGCGACCCTGCCGCCGGTGATCGTGGTGCGGCCCCGGCAGAGTCCCGACGCCCCGCGCCTGGGCCAGCTGATGGCGGCGATCCGCGACGAGCTGGATGGCGCGCGCCCGGGCGCCGGTGCCATCGCCGCCGATCTGGCGAGCGCGCTCCTGGTCATGGTCCTGCGCGCGCATTTCGACCAGACGCCGGCCGACACGGGCCTGATCGGCCTCCTGACCCAGCGCCAGAGCGCGCGCGCCGTCGCCGCGATGCTGGCGGCGCTCGACCGCGCCTGGACTTTGGATGAGTTGGCCACCCACGCCGGCGCGTCCCGCGCGACTCTGGTCCGGATGTTCCAGAAGACCGCCGGCTTGGCCCCGCTCGCCTTCCTGGCCGAACTGCGCCTGGGGCTCGCCCGGCGCAAGCTGCTGTCGGGGACAAGCTCGCTGGCCGAGATCGCGGCCGAGGTGGGTTATCAGTCGGAGAGCGCCTTCAGCCGCGCGTTCCAGCGCCGGTATGGCGTGCGGCCGGGCGAGACGCGGTGCGGCGGCGACGCTACTTTCCGGTAAACACCGGCACCCGCTTGGCCAGGAACGCGGCCTTGCCTTCGGCATGGTCGGCGGTCAGGAACAGGGCCGATTGCATGTCGCGCTCCCAATCCAGCGCCGCGTCGAGACCGGTCGCCAGATATTGTTTGGCGAGGCCGACCGGCAGCGGGGCGGTGTCGGCGAACAGGCGCGCGCGCTCGATCGCGGCCGCGAGCGCCATGCCCGGCGGCACCACCTGGTCGATCAGGCCCATCTCCAGGGCCGCCGCCGCGCCGACCGCCTCGCCATAGAGCATCATCTGGCGCGCACGGCCCTGACCGATGCGCAGCGGCAGCGTTTGCAGCAGGCCGAAGTCGGGGATCAGCCCGACCTTGCCGAACGACAGGACGAAGCGGGCCTCGGCCGAGGCCACGATCGTGTCGCAGCACAAAGCCACGCCGACCCCGGCGCCGGCGGCCCAGCCTTCCACCGCGGCGATCAGCGGTTTTGCGCTTTTGATCATCAGGCGGACCAACCGATGGGTCTGGCGAAACCGCTCGCGCCCGGCGGCGAGGTCGGCCACATCCATGCCGCCGAGGTCGCCGCCCGAGCTGAAGTTGCCGCCGGCGCCGGTCAGCACGACGGCGCGGACGGTCGCATCGGCTTCAAGCCGTTCCAGCGCATCCACGAGGGCCTGGCGCAGCGGCACGCCCAGCGCATTGCGCCGTTCCGGCACGTTCAGGGTCAGGACGGCGGTGGCGCCCTCGCGGCTTTCCAGCAGGACCGCATTGCTCGACATCAGTTTCCTCCGGCGGCCGCGAGCATCTCGTCGATCGCCGTCACCTTGCGTCGGCAACGGCCCGGAGCGGCACTCGCGGTCTCATGCGCCTCGATCCGGCGCCAGCCATCATAATCGACCCAGCGCACGGCTTGTCCATCCAGCAACGCGCGCAAGCCCGCACCGCCGGGCTTGCCGCCGTCGGGCAGCGCGGCGGCAAGACGTTGCGCCACGGCCTGCGCCTCGATCCGGTTGGTCGGGATCGTGCCGCTCGGGCCTCGCTTGGCCCAGCCGACGGCATAGAGCGCATCGCGGATGTGGCCGCCGTCATTGGCGAACAGCCCGTCGGTGGGCGCCTCGGCACAGCAGGCGCGCGCGCTATAGCCGACGCAGGTCACCACCAGATCGGCCGGCAGCACGGTCGGCCGGCCGGCGGGATCGAGGAACCGCACGGCCTCGACTTGGGTCGCGCCCAGCATCGCATCGGGCGTCAGGCCGAAATGGAACCGGATGGCGACCGGCTGCTCCGCGAGATCCTGGAAGTCGCGCAGGATCTGGGTCCTGGGGGTGTCGGATGTCAGGACGGCGGGATCCGCCACGCTCGGACGCGCCCGCCGCAGGGTCGCCAGCTCCTCCAGCTCGTGATCGGTGAATTTCGCCTCGTCCGGCCCGCGGCGGCCGACGATATGGATCGTCCGGACCGGCGCGTCCTGGAAGAACGCCCCCAGATCGGACCCGTCGAACTCTCCCGGCGCCTTGGCCAGCAGGCGGGCGACGTCGATCGCCACATTGCCGTTGCCGATGACGACGACGGATCGCGGCATCGCCGGCGCCGGGCCGGCATGATCGGGATGGCCGTTGACCCAGCCGATGAAGCGGCCGGAGCCGACGACCCCGGCCAGGTCCTCGCCGGGAATGCCCAGGCGCCGGTCGTCCGCGGCACCGGTCGCAATGACGACCGCGTCGTAGAGCGCTTCGAGATCGGCCAGACGCACGTCGCGGCCGACCTCGACATGACCGAAGAAGCCGATCCGGTCGCGCGCCAGGATGCGGTCGAACACGCGGGCGACCGCCTTGGTGCCCTGGTGGTCCGGCGCCACGCCGTAGCGGACCAGGCCGAACGGCACCGGCAGCCGGTCGAGCACGTCGATCCGGCAGTCCGGCACCAGGCGCAACAAGGCATCGGCCAGGTAGCAGCCCGAGGGTCCGCTGCCGATGATGGCGATGTGGCGCATGGCCCTAGTTCAACCGCACGTACTCGTATTCGACCGGCATGGCGTTGATGCCGCGGTCGGGCGGCGCGATCCAGGCGGCCATCTTGCCCGGCTCGGTCACCGACCGCATCAGGCTGCAGATGAAGCCGCGGTCCGTGTCGCTCGGCAGCCAGTCGCCCAGCCGCGCATCATAGTCGGCCTGGGAAATCGGCCGGCCGGTCAAATCGGTCGGCACGTTGCCCCAGCTGCCGTTGCTGCGGCGGAACCGCGGGCTGGGCAGCGCCAGCCGCGCCTCGAACCCGGCCTTTTGGATCAGGCGATTCCAGCGCGTGAGGCCGATCTCGCAATCCTTGACGTAGGACATGCGCGAGACCTCGTTCATGGCGTTGCGCAGCGGGATATTCTCGAGCTTCACGCCGCCCTCGCCGTTCGGCATTTCCAGTGCGTAGGTCTGGTCGAGCGCCAGGTGATCCTCGTACTGCGCCTCGTCCGGCCGGCCTTTCAGGCCGTTGGCGAAGTAGGAGGCCGCGTTCGACGACTGGTCGGCGCCGAACAGGTCGAGCGCCGAGGAGAACCAGAAATTGATGTATTTCTGGATGGTGCCGAGGTCGATGGCGCCCGCGTGGCGCACCGCGGCCGCGTCGTCGGTGCCCAGTTCCTTCATCACTTCCAAGGTCCGGCGCACGATGCGGGCGATGCCCGTATCGCCGACGAACATATGGTGCGCCTCTTCGGTCAGCATGAAGCTGCAGGTCCGGGCGAGCGGATCGAAGCTCGATTCGGCGAGCGACTTCAACTGGTACTTGCCGTCGCGGTCGGTGAAATAGGTGAACATGAAGAAGCTGAGCCAATCCGAGATCGGCTCGTTGAAGGTGGACAGGATGCGCGGCTTGTCGCCGTCGCCGGAATGGCGGGTCAAAAGCTCCTCCGCCTCTTCGCGCCCGTCGCGGCCGAAATAGGCGTGGAGCAGATAGACCATGGCCCAGAGATGGCGGCCTTCCTCGACATTGACCTGGAACAGGTTGCGCAGGTCATAGAGCGAGGGCGCCGTATGGCCCAAGAGCCGCTGCTGCTCGACCGAGGCCGGCTCGGTATCGCCCTGGGTCACGATCAGCCGGCGCAAGGTCGAGCGATGCTCGCCCGGGACCTGCTGCCAGACCTCCTTGCCGAAATCGTCGCCGAACCCCACGCGCCGGTTGGCGTCCGGCTCCGCCAGGAAGATGCCCCAGCGATAGTCCGGCATGCGGACGTGGCCGTAGGTCGCCCAGCCCTTGGCATCGACCGAGGTCGCGGTCCTGAGATAGACGTCTTTCGCCTGATAGTCGGTCGGCCCCAGATCCTGCCACCATTTCAGGAATTCCGGCTGCCAATGCTCCAGCGCGCGCTGCAGGGTGCGGTTCGAGCCGAGGTCCACATTGTTCGGAATGCGGTCCTGATAATTGATGCCCATGATCACACCCTCTCGAAATTGAATTGCGCCTTGGAGCCGGTGCCGAACACCTTGAGCGCGCCGCGCTCGCCGGTCGCGTTCGGCCGGATGAATACCCAGTTCTGCCAGGCCGACAGCCGGCCGAAGACCTTGGTCCAGACGGTCTCGGGTCCGGCGAAGCGCAGGCTGGCCTCGAGCCCGGTCAGCGCGTCGGGCGACAGGCTGGCGCGCTCTTCGATCGCAAGGCGGATCTCGTCGTCCCAGTCGAGATCGTCGGGTGCCAGCGTGACCAGGCCGGCGGCCAGCGCCGGCTCGGCCGTCAGCGGGCCCTTCAGGGCTTCGAGCCTGGCAATCGTCGTCGGATCGCCCAGAAAACGGGTCTGGAGCCGGCTCGCGCCATTGACCATGGGCAGCAGGCCGAAATTGAAGCCGTCGAGCTGCAGTTCCGGCGGGTTCTCGTCGCCCTCGGGCAGCGCCAGCATGTAGATGCGGTCGGAGGCGAGCGCCAATTCATACAGAAGGCCAGCAAAGCACGAGCCCTGATCGACCACCGCATAGAGGCTGCGCGAGGTGACGTCGAGCCGGGCGAAGGTCCGGCGCAGATAGCCCACCGTCTCGCGCACCAGCCAGTGATCCCGGTGGGCGAGCATGGTCTGGTCCGCAGCCAGCACTGCCGCGGCATCGCCCCGGGTCTTCAGGATGAGCAGCCCCAGATCGAGTTCGTTGGTACGCAGCAGCAAGAGCGCGTCGTCCAGCTCGCGCGCCAGCGCCAGCGGCCACCAGCGGTCGCCCGCCGCCTGGATCGCCTCCGGATCGGTCGGCTGCTCGCCGGCGGGTGCCTGGATCGTCACGGTTGCGGAACGCCCGGCCCGGTCGAACGCGACATCGACATGGCTATAGCGATAGCCGGCATCGTCGATCTTGCGGTCGAGCTTCTTCAGCTTGATGCCGACGGCATCGGCGGGACGGGAGGAGCCATCGGCAAGAGCGGTCGCGCGGGTCTTGACCAGGGCGGGAAAATCCGCCGGCTTGGCGATGGCATCGACCAGGCCCCATTCCTGGGCCCGGTCGGCGCGCACGCCGTCGGCCGAGGTGCAGAACATGTCGGCCAGATCGCGCCGGACCTTGCGCTTGTCGACCACGCGGGTCAGGCCGCCGGTGCCGGGCAGCACGCCCAGCAGCGGCACCTCGGGCAGGCTCACGACCGAGGACCGGTCGTCGACCATCAGGATCTCGTCGCAGGCGAGCGCCACCTCATAGCCGCCGCCGGCCGTGGTGCCATTCAAGGCCGCGATGAATTTCAGGCCGTCATGCGCGCTGGAATCCTCCAGGCCGTTGCGGGTCTCGTTGGTGAATTTGCAGAAATTCACCTTCCAGGCATGGGACGATTGCCCGAGCATGTAGATGTTGGCGCCGGAGCAGAACATGCGTTCCTTGCCGCTGGTCAGCACGACGCAGCCGACGGCGGGATGCTCGAACCGGATGCGCTGCAGCGCGTCGTAGAGCTCGATATCCACGCCCAGGTCGTAGGAATTCAGCTTCAGCTTATAGCCGGGCCTGAGGCCGCCATCCTCGTCCACGTCCATCGCCAGCGTCGCGACGCGACCGTCGACACTCAGGGCCCAGTGCCGATATTCCTCGGGCACCGCATCGAATGTGATCATGGCACGTCCTCCCACCGCCGTATTTGATATGCATCATAATGCATATCATCGGAGAAGGAAGCACTATTTCACACGAACTACATCCTCATTTCCGCGCAGGCGGGAATCCAACGAGAGCCGCGTCTGCGGCGATATGAGTCCTTTGTTTCCGCGCTTCGCACGTAAGGGCTGGATTCCCGCCTGCGCGGGAATGACGGAGAAAATTGCGCTACTCGACCGCCTCGACCAGCAGCGCCAGGCTTTCCTCGACCGTGCGGCCGGCCGTGTCGACCCGCGTGTCGGCCTTGCTGTAGAGCGGGTTGCGGACCTTGAGTATGCGCTGCAGATCGCTCATGGCCTCCCGGTTGCTGGCCATCGGCCGCATGTCGCCCTGCGCCACGACCCGGCCCATGTGCTCGGCCGGCGATGCGGTCAGCCAGACCGTGAAGCAATTGGTCAGCAACAGCTCGAACGTCGCCGGTTCCGACACCAGGCTGCCGCCGGTCGCAAGCACGAAGCCGGGGAACCGCGCGATCAGATCCTGCAGGCATTGCCGTTCAAGCCGCCGGAAGCCGGCCTGGCCGTAGAGATCGAAGATCACGCTCAACGACACGCCGCTGGCGCGCTCGATCTCCTTGTCCAGCTCGACGAACGGCACCTTGAGCCGCTGGGCCAGCAGCGCGCCGAGCGTGGATTTGCCGGCGCCGCGCAGACCCACCAGCGCGATATGGCTGCGCCGCGCCTTCTCCGCCGCCGTATCGAAGCGCTGCAACAGCAATTGGCGCGCCTCGACCAGATCGTCGGCGTCCAGGCGCCGCAGCAGCTCCATGGCATGGGCCAGATCGACCGACGGGTCCGGATGCTCGTGCACCAGCGTCTCGATCGGCATGTCGAGCGCCGCCGCCAGCTGGCGCAGCAGCAGGATCGAGATGTTGCCCTGGCCGGTCTCCAACTGGGCCAGATAGCGTTCCGACACGCCGGAATCGCGCGACAGGATCTTGCGGGTCATGCCCCGCTTGGCCCGCGCCTCGCGCACACGGTCGCCCAGACGCTTCAGGAATTCCGCGTCGGACATCCGCTCGGGCGGGACATAGCTGGCGGCGAAAACTGATGGGCCCATGCGGATCCGTCTCAAGATGAACTATGACGCTTGCCCGATCGCTAACATGTATTATAGTGCGTCTATAAGGTCGCGATCAAGGATTGTCGGCCAATGTAGCGGAGGAGCCGATGACGGTCGATATCACCATTCTGGTCGGCACCATGACCGGGACTGCCGAGATCGTCGCCGAAGAGGTCCAATTGGCGCTCGAAGGGGCGGGTCATGCCGCCACCATCGCGCCGATGGACGCGCTCGATGCCGGCGTGTTCGAGCCCGGCCGACTGAAGCCAGACTCGGCTTTTCTGATCGTGAGTTCGACCTACGGCAACGGCGACGTGCCCGACAATGCCCAGGCCTTCTTCGCCGCGACCGAGGCGGCCAGGCCGGATCTCGGCCATGTTTCGTTCGGCATCGTGGCGCTGGGCGACCGCACCTATAAGGCGACCTATTGCGAGGGCGGCCTGAAGTTCGGGCGCCTGCTGACCGAATTGGGCGCCCGGCGCGTCGGCGAGCCGCTGATGCATGATGCCAGCGCCGGCACGATGCCGGAAGAAATCGCGGCCGAATGGGTCGTGGGCTGGGTCGAGGACCATCTCGTTCCCGCGCTCGAGGCCGTCTGACATGGATCTGCTTCCAAGCTTCCTCAGCGGCCGGGCCCAGACCGGCACCGGTGACGGCACGGCGCTGGTCGATCCGACCGACGGCAACATCCTGGTCCGGACCAGCGCCGAGGGTCTCGATCTGGCGGCCGGTCTCGACTTCGCCCGGACCGTCGGCGGGCCGGCGCTGCGGGCGCTGGGCTATGCCGCCCGCGCCGCCTTGCTGGGCCAGATCTCCGACCGGCTGGCGCTGCGCCGGGACGATTGGTACCGGATCGCCCGGGAGAATGCCGGCAACACCAAGGCCGACGCCGCGATCGATATCGAGGGCGCGATCGGGACGCTGAAATATTTCGCCAAACTGGGCGCGGCGCTCGGCAACGGCACTCTGCTGTCGGACGGCGGCGACATCCGCCTGGCGCGCGATCCGAATTTCCTCGGCCGCCATATCGGCGTGCCCGCGAAGGGCGTCGCGATCCAGATCAACGCGTTCAATTTCCCGGCCTGGGGCCTGTGGGGCAAGGCCGCGGTGGCGCTGCTCGCCGGCGTGCCGGTGCTGGCGAAGCCAGCGACCGCCACCGCGTGGCTGGCCCAGGCGATGGTCGCCGACATCCTGGCGGCCGGCATTCTGCCGGCAGGTTCCCTGTCGCTGCTGTGCGGGGCGCCCGGCGGCCTGCTGGATCATGTCCGGTGCGGCGACACGATCGCCTTTACCGGATCGGCCGGGACCGGGCGCGCCATCCGCCGCCATCCGCGGGTGGAGAGCGAAGGCATCCGCGTGAATATCGAGGCCGACAGCCTCAATGCAGCACTGCTGGGCCCGGAGGGCGATGCCGCTTCGTTCGACGGCTTCGTGCGCGAAGTGGTGCGCGAGATGACGGTCAAGGCCGGGCAGAAATGCACTGCGATCCGCCGCGTGCTGGTGCCGGGGCCCCGCGCGCGGGCGGTCGCCGACGCGATCGCGGCCCTGCTCGACGGGCTGGCGGTCGGCAATCCGGCCGATCCGGCCGTGGCGATGGGGCCGCTCGTCTCCAAGGCGCAGCAGGCCGATGTCGAGGCCGGGATCGCCCAGCTTGCCGCGGCGAGCCCCGTCGCCTATCGCAAGTCCGGCGCGCTGGTTGAGGCCGACCCCGCCAAAGGTGCCTTCGTGATGCCGACCCTGCTCAGCGGCGACAGCGACCTGGTCCATGATCGCGAAGTGTTCGGCCCGGTCGCGACCATCGTGCCTTATGCCGGGCGGGACGAAGCATTCGCCTTGGCCCGGCGCGGCGGCGGCTCGCTCGCGGCCTCGGTGTTCAGCGCGGACCCGGATTTTCTGACCGACGCCGCGGCGGCGCTGGGCGACAGCCACGGCCGCCTGCTGCTGGTCGACCCCTCGGTGACCGACAACCAAACTGGCCATGGCATCGTGTTGCCGTCCCTGCTGCATGGCGGACCGGGGCGGGCCGGCGACGGCGCGGAGCTGGGCGGCTTGAAGGGCCTATGGTTCTACCATCAGCGCACCGCCGTGCAGGGTTCGGCGGCGATTCTGGCCAAGCTTGCGGAACGGCAGAGCCGGGAATAGTCGAGAACGGCCGCCACAGAAGCGGCCGACTTTCAAGGAAGAAAACCAGGGGAGGACGCCGATGAGCGTGGCCGCAGCGACCGAAGCCGACGACGACCACCCGTTTCCGACCAGCCGCTACAATGCGGCGGTCGATCTGATCGAGCGCAATCTGGCCGCCGGCCGGCAGGCCAAGACCGTCTTCATCGACGAGGCCGGCCGCTACAGCTATGGCGATCTGGCCGAGCGGGTCGATCGCTTCGCCAATGCGTTGCGCACGCTCGACATCGAGCCGGAACAGCGGGTCGTGCTGGCCCTGCTGGACACGATCGATTTTCCGACCTGCTTCCTGGGCGCCATCAAGGCGGGGGTCGTGCCGATCCCGACCAACACCCTGTTCCAGGCCGCCGATTTCGCCCATATCCTGGCCGACAGCCGGGCCCGCGCCATGGTGGTCAGCGACGCGCTGCTGCCGCGCCTGGTCGAGGCCGCCGCCATTGCCGACTGGCACGGATTGATCATCGTCGCCGGGGCCGGCGGCGGCGACCGGCTGACACTGGCGCGGCTGATGGAGCGGGCGCAGGGCACTGCCGTCGCAGCACCGACCCGGCCGGACGACACCTGCTTCTGGCTCTATTCCTCCGGCTCGACCGGCCAGCCCAAGGGCGCGGTCCATGTCCAGACCAGCCTGATGGCGACGGCCCGGCTGTTCGGCCAGGGCGTGCTGGGCATCACCGAACAGGACGTGGTCTATTCCGCGGCCAAGCTGTTCTTCGCCTATGGCCTCGGCAATGCGCTGACTTTTCCCATGTCGGTCGGCGCCAGCGCCGTCCTGATCAGCGGCCGGCCGACCCCGGAAATGGTCAATCAGGTCTTGCGGCGGTCGGCACCGACCCTGTTCTGCGGCGTGCCGACGCTCTATGGCTCGCTGCTGGCATCGCCGGGCCTCGCGGCAAAGGGCGAGCATCGGCTGCGGCTGTGCACGTCGGCCGGCGAGGCGCTGCCGATCGAGGTCGGCCGTGCCTGGACGGCGCGGACCGGCGTCGATATCGTCGACGGCATCGGCTCGACCGAGATGCTGCATATCTTCGTCTCGAACCGGCCGGGTTCTGTTCGCTATGGCGTCACCGGCAAGCCTGTTCCCGGCTACAAGGCCCGCCTGGTCGACGAGGCCCGCCAGGAGGTGGCGCCGGGTGAGGTCGGCGAGATGGAGGTGAGCGGACCGACGGCCGCGACCCAATATTGGAACAACCGGGAGAAGACGCGTGCCACCTTCATCGGCGAATGGGTCAGGACCGGGGACAAGTTCCGCCAGGACGAGGACGGCAACTACATCCATTGCGGCCGCGCCGACGACATGCTGAAAGTCGGCGGCATCTGGGTCTCGCCGATGGAGGTCGAGTCGGCGCTCTTGGGCCATGCCGCGATCCAGGAGGCGGCCGTGATCGGCCTGGCGGACGACCAGGGCCTGGTCAAGCCCAAGGCCTTCGTCGTGCTGAAACCGGGCGTGCCCCAGACGCCCGAGCTGAGCCGGGCGCTGAAGGACCATGTCAAGGACCGGCTGGCGCCTTATAAATATCCGCGCTGGATCGAGTTCGTCGATGACTTGCCCAAGACCGCGACCGGCAAGATCCAGCGCCATGTGCTGCGCCATCGCGAGGCGGAAGCCACGCACGAGACGGGAGCAGCGGACAAGTGAGTTTGCCGGAAGCGGGCTTCGCCGAGATCGACGGGCGCCGTTTGGAGACCGCCTGGATCGCGCCGGCCAGGCCGGGCCTGCCGACCATCGTCATGCTGCACGAAGGCCTGGGGTCGATCGCGCTGTGGAAGGATTTCCCCGAGCGGCTGGCGGCGCGGACCGGCTGCGGCGTGCTGATCTATTCCCGCTACGGCCATGGCGCCTCGACCCTGCTCGAGGGCAGCCGGCCGGTCGAATATATGCATCACGAGGCCGAGGTGGTCTTGCCCGCGGTGCTGCGCCATTTCGCCATCCAACGCCCCATCCTGTTTGGCCATAGCGATGGCGGCTCGATCGCGCTGATCTATGCCGGGTTCCGGCCGGATGCCGTCGCCGGCCTGATTCTGGAAGCGCCCCACGTCTTCGTCGAGGATTTGACCGTCGCCAGCATCGCACGCGTGAAAGAGCTCTATCGTACGACCGAGCTTGCAGGCAGGCTGCGGCGCTATCATTATGACGTGGATCAAACATTCTGGGGTTGGAACAATATCTGGCTCGATCCGCGTTTCAAAATGTGGAATATCGAGAAGTATCTGTCGGCGATCCGCTGCCCGATCCTGGCGATCCAGGGCGAGGATGACGAATACGGCACGCGGGCGCAGCTGGACGCGATCGCGGCCGCGACACCGGCGACCGAAATCGTCCTGCTCGCGAGCTGCGGGCATTCGCCCCATCGCGATCAGGCCGCGGCAACGTTGGAACGATCGGCCGGCTTCGTCGAAGCGGTCGCAGAAATGAGATAACCGGGCCGCAAAGGTCGAAGAACATCAGGGGGGACACGCGGAATGACGAAAATCTCTTACGGCGCGATGGCGGTCGCGGCGGCGTTGGGGCTGGGTGCCGCAGCGCCGGCATCGGCCGACGGCATCAAGATCGGCGTGCTGGGCGATCAGTCCAACGTCGCGTCGGATGCCGGCGGCCTGGGCGCCATCGCGGCGGCCAAGATGGCGATCGCCGATGCCGGCGGCAAGGTCGCGGGCATGCCGATCGAGATCGTCTCGGCCGACTTCCTGACCAAGCCCGACAATGCGGTGCAGATCGCCAAGCGCTGGTACGAGTCCGAAGGCGTCGATGCCATCACCGACCTGCCCTATTCCGGCGCCGGCCTGGCGGTGCAGAACGTCGCCGGCACCGACAAGAAGATCGCGCTGATCGCGGGGGCCGCGACCTCGGACATCACCGGCAAGGGCTGCAATCTCTATGCGACCCAATGGTCGGACGATACCTATTCGCTGGCGGCTGCGACCGGCCAGGCGGCCGTGGCGGCCGGCGGCAAGAAATGGTTCTTCCTGACCGCCGACTATGCCTTGGGCGACTCGATCCAGCGCGACGCCACCGGCGTGATCAAGGCGGCCGGCGGCGAGGTCATCGGCAGCGTGCGCCATCCGCTGGATACGCGCGATTTCTCGTCGTTCCTGCTGCAGGCCCAGGGCTCCGGCGCCAATGTGATCGGCCTCGCCTCGGTCGGCGCCAACACCATCGCCGAGGTCAAGCAGGCCGCCGAATTCGGCATTCCCCAGGGCGGGCAGAAGCTGGCCGGCTTCCTGGTGTTCATCACCGACATCCACGGCATCGGCCTGCAGGCGGCGCAGCATCTTTATAATGCCGAGGGTTTCTACTGGGACCAGAACGACCAGGCCCGCGCGTTCGGCAAGCGCTTCATGGCCGAGATCGGCCGGATGCCGTCGAAGGAGCAGGCCGCGACCTATACCGCCGTCGCCCATTATCTGAAGGCGGTCGCCGCGGCCGGGACCAAGGACCCGACCATCGTCGCCCATAAGATGCAGGAACTGCCGGTCGAGTATTTCGGCCGCAAGGGTTCGATCCGCGCCGACGGCCGCGTGCTCTACGACATGTCGCTCTACGAGGTGAAGACCCCGGCCGAGAGCAAATATCCCTGGGACTATTACAAGCTGGTCAAGGATATCCCGGCCGAGAAGGCGTTCCGGCCGATCGCCGACGGCGGCTGTCCGATCCCGAAGTAGAACCGGTGCAAAAAAGGCCCTGAAATCGCTCGATTTCAGGGCCTTCGATCTGGTGTCCCCGACGTGATTCGAACACGTGACCCCCGGTTTAGGAAACCGATGCTCTATCCTGCTGAGCTACGGAGACGTGGGAGCCTTATAGCCCAGAGCGAACCCGGCGGAAAAGCCTCAACGGCGCTTGGTTGATTTGCGGCCATCGGGCAGCGGCTCCAGCGCCGACACATCCGCGAGATCGAGGATCGGCCGGCCTTCATAAACCAGCCAGCCGCGCACCCGGATCCTGCGGCCTTCCAGCGCCGCCGGATCGAGCCCGTCGGCCCGCTGCAACAGGACGCGCGGCAGGCGCACGGTGAAGCCATGATGCCAATCCTGGGCGAAATCGAGATATGTCGCCTCATGGGTCGCCGCCACCGACAGGACCCTTCCTTCGACCAAAACGAAGCCGCCGGTGTCGCGGGCGGTCAGCGCGTCCGGCGCGCGCACCGCATAGACGGCCAGACGCCACAGGCCGCGGCGATGCCGGCGCGCATCGGCCTCGGCCTTGAGCAGGGCCGGCGCCAGCGATGCGGTCTCCCGGGTCGGTTCGAATCGGGCGCGGCCTTGCCGCAGCAGGTCGCGCTGCAACCAGGTCCCGTCGGCCAGGATCGCCTGGCCGACCAAGCGGCCGCGGCGATCGGGCTTGTCCTGGGCGGCCCGGAGCGTGACGGTCCGGCCCAGGGCCAGATCGGCCAGCGCCTGGCGTGCCGCCTCGGCCGCGGGCCAAACGGGATCCGGACCCATCGCCAGCGGTGCCGCGGGGGCGAGCAGCCCGGCCAGGCGCAGCACCCGGCCGTCGGTCAGCGTGAGCGTCGCGCCATCCTCGACCGATTGGACGGTACCGGTGGTGACCTCGGGCAGGGCGTCGAGGACGCTTTCGCGCGGCTTGGCCTGGGCGAGCAGCGGCAGAAACGCCAGGCCCACGAGCGCCGTCCGTCGCAACCAGGCCATGCTTCCTCCCGAGAGTTTCCCGGCAGAAGCTCTAGCAGAATCAGGCCTCGATCAACAGATCCCGGGCCTGTTCGACATGGCGCGAGATCGACTGCCGCAGCTTTTGCAGCGCGCGATGTTCGAGCTGGCGCACGCGCTCCTTGGACACGCCCAGCGCGCGGCCCAGTTCCTCGAGCGTGGCGCCCTCGTCGCACAGGCGACGGCCGGCGATGATGGTGCGCTCGCGCGGCGACAGTTCGGACAGCGCCTCGGCCAGCCATTTGGAGCGGGTCTGGGCGTCGCGCAGGCCGATCACGACCTCTTCCGGGCTGGGCCGGACGTCGGCCAGGAAGTCCTGCCAATCATTGTCGCCGCCCTCGCTGATCGGCGCGTTCAGCGACTGGTCGTTGCCGGCCAGACGCTGCTCCATCGCCTCCACATCCAGGATATCGACCTGCAGCTCGTCCGCGATCTTGCGCCGACCCGCGTCGCCGAGCGGGCGGCCCGACTGGTCTTCGATCCGGGCGCGCAGCCGGCGCAGATTGAAGAATAGCGATTTCTGCGCCGCGGTCGTGCCGGTGCGCACGATCGACCAGTTCCTGAGCACGTAATCCTGCATGGCGGACCGGATCCACCAGGCGGCATATGTCGAAAAGCGCACGTCGCGCGCCGGCTCGAACCGGGCCGCGGCCTGCATCAGCCCGACATTGCCCTCCTGGACCAGATCGCCCATCGGCAGGCCGTAGTTGCGAAAGCGCGTCGCGGTCGAGACGACCAGGCGGGTATAGGCGCCGACCAGACCATGAAGCGCCGCCGTGTCGTCCTGCTCGCGCCAGCGGCGGGCCAGATCGAACTCGTCCTCGCGGCTCAACATCGGCACCTTCATCGACGCCTTGATGAAGGAGAGGTTGGCCCGCTGCGTTTCCGGATCGTCGATATGCGCCATGGCGGCCTACCCCCCAAAGGGACCAAGCCGATGCCGGCTTCGGAGGGTTTACGCGAGAGCGCGCGCCGCGGATCATCCGGCCGCGCAAATAATTGGGTCGTCAGGCCTCGTAGGCCTCGGCGATCTGACGTTATTTGGCCGTCAGGCCTCGTAGGCCTCGGCGATCTGACCGTCGAGCGTGAGGCAGGCGGCGGCGAGCGGGCCACCGAAGCCGCAGCCCCGATCGATCGAGAGCGCGAAAGGCGCCTGTTGCAGTCCGCCATGGTGCTTGTCGAAGCCGCGCACGACCTTGGTGAAGCCGCCGAAGGATTCGCTGAGATCGAGAAAGCCGGCGCCGCCCCACCAGAAACTATCGTGCTGGGCGGTGAGCGGCCGGCTGGGATCGATGCCGGCATGGACGAACAGCAGCTCGTTGCCCTCGGTATAGGCGGCACGGCGCAGCGCGGTCAGCAGATTGGCGTGACCGGGCGCCCCATTGACCGCGGCGCGGACTTCGTTGGTCCAGCGCGTGATCGCGACCGGCCCGTCCCGCGTCGCGCCCAGGCCATGGTTGCGGTCGATGCCGTAGCCTTCGAGCGTGGCGGCCAGGCCATGGTCGAGCATCCAGCCATAGACTTCCTTGGGATTGGGCGCGAACTGCAGCTCCAGCAGCTTCTGCCACATTTCTTCCTGGCTGCCGCGCAGATAGACCAGATCGCTGGCGAAGGCGGCCGGACGCGCGATGAAGTTGCGGCGGAACGACAGCAACTCGTCCAGCGTCTCGCGCACCGCCGTCCCCCGGCCGATCATGTTGCCCAGATAGACCAGCGCGTCGCCCGGCTGCAGACGATTTTCGATCGCGCTGTGGATGGTGCGAAGCCGACCGACGTCGGCATGGATCGAAGAGACCGTCCAGACGCGACGCCGCCCGACGAGAATGCCGAAACGACGACGGGGCGGGGTGCGGGGCTGGCTCATTGCGCCAGAGCTTAGCGTGGCCATCGGGGGCCGCGCCATAGGCTAAATGGCGAAAGGCCGGCGACGCCCCTCGAAATAGGGCGACGGCCGGCCTTGTCGTTCGGATCAAGTGATCCAAACCGGAACGCGCTAGGCGGCGTTGAGCATCTGCTCCAGACGCTCGGTCGCCGTGCTCTCGTCGATCGCTTCGACGGCGGCGAACTCGCGCACCAGACGGTCGAGCGCCGCCTGATAGATCTGGCGCTCGCTGTAGGACTGGTCCGGCTGACCGGCGTTGCGATACAGATCGCGCACGACCTCGGCGATCGAGGCCGGATCACCCGAATTGATCTTGGCCTCGTATTCCTGGGCGCGGCGGCTCCACATGGTGCGTTTCGCTTTGGACCGGCCCTTGAGCTTGACCAATGCGACCTGCATCTCTTTCTGGGTCGAAAGACGGCGCAGGCCCGAGGCCTTGGCTTTGGTGACCGGAACGCGCAACGTCATGCGGTCCTTGTCGAAATGCACGACGAAGACGTTCAGACGGTAACCCGAGATCTCTTGGGCCTCGATACCCAGGATCTTGCCGACGCCATGACTCGGGTAGACGACGAAATCGCCTTCTTCAAAAGCTAATTTTTCCGGCATCCGATTCTCTCAAAAGCCCGTGGCCGGGTCGGTTGGGCGCTAGTCACGCATCCCGCTGCCTTGCGAACAAATCGGTTCGCGAGCACCAACGATGCTATCCGACCGTACGGATGGGGGTGACCGGGCCGCATTCGCAAGATGCCCAGAATTCGATCGTCTGAGACGTCCACGATGCTCCGTTCGAGAAGAACAGTAACACAAAAGTCACGCCAATTGCCAGCCTAACGCCATACGGCGCTGGCATGGCAACCATGAAACTTGCGATTTTCGGCTTTTTACTCTGCGGCAGCAGGCCGCAGCGGTCGATCGGACCGTCCGCCGAAAGCGGCGAGCGCGGCCCGACGGCCCCGGACTAGCGCTTGCCGGGCGTCGGCGTGAAATATTTGTCGAACTTGCCGTCGACACCCTTCCAGGCATCGGCATCGGCCGGGGCCTCGCCCTTACGGGTGATGTTGGGCCAGTTCGCCGAATAGTCGCGGTTCAGGCCCAGCCACTTCTCGGCGTGACCATCGCTGTCGGGGATGATCGCCTCGGCCGGGCATTCCGGCTCGCACACGCCGCAATCGATGCATTCGTCCGGGTTGATGACCAGCATGGTCTCACCCTCGTAGAAGCAATCGACCGGGCACACTTCCACGCAGTCCATGTACTTGCACTTGATGCAGGCTTCGGTGACGACGTAGCTCATCGATCTCGTTTCCCGTGTTGCGGCTGAGCGGCCGATCATATGGTACCAGGGGCGGCCGCCCCGCATTGAAAAGGCGCGCGGGCTTTTCCCGCAAGTCCAAAAATAGGCGCGTCAGCCCTGTGCGGCCTGACCCAGCCGGGCCAACACCCGCTGGCGCGCGGCGCCGCGCTCGTGATCCTCTACGAAGATCAGGCCGGCGATCCGGCGGATCAAGGCGTCTTCGTCCGGATCGAGCACGCCATCGGCATAGGCCACTTCCCACAGCATCTCGATCATTCCCACCCGCGCCGCAGGGTCGAACCGTTCGGCCACGACCCGGGTGAAGCGATAGAGCGCGCTCGACCGGTCGGCGGCATTCTCCGCCGCCGCAATCAGCCGATCGACGGCATCCGCGTCGAGCGCGAAGCGCTTGGCCAGGACCGCGCGGATCGCCATCCGCTCCGCCGGATCGAAATCGTCGTCCATGCGCGCGGCTTCGACCAGCAGGGCCGCGACCGCGATATGGATCTCCGTCTCCGCCCGCGGCGCACCGCCCGGCATCAGCAGATCGAGAATACGGTCGAACATGGAGCGGTCCCTACCATGAGAGGCACCCCGGTTCAACAAGGATGGCTCCGAAAGTAAGCCCGAGACCTGGTCATCGGCAGGCGCCGCCAAACCTGCTATCGTCGTCCGATCATGCCGCCAGCCCCCGATCCAGCCGCGATCCCGATCGATCCGCGACGCTTTGCCCCCGCCACCGAACGCAATCGCGACCCGATCCTGGCGCTGCTGAGGCGGGTGCTGCCGCCGGCCGGCACCGTGCTGGAGATCGCCAGCGGCACCGGCGAGCATGCTGTGTTCTTCGGCCGGCATCTGCCGCACCTGACCTGGCAGCCGACCGATCCGGATGCCGCCGCGCGCGCCAGCATCGTCGCCTGGAGCGCCGAGGCGGGCCTTGCCAATGTCGCGGCTCCGCTGGCGCTGGATGCGTCCCAGCCGAACTGGCCGGTCGAGCGGGCCGACGCGATGATCGCCGTCAACCTGGTCCATATCTCGCCCTGGGCCGCCACCGTCGGGCTGCTCGGCGGTGCCGCCCGCGTGTTGCCCACGGCGGCCCCGCTCGTGCTGTACGGCCCCTACAAGCGCGACGGCCGTCACACCGCCCCCAGCAATGCGGCATTCGACCAGAACCTACGCCGGCAGAACCCGGCCTGGGGCGTGCGCGATCTGGAAACGATGGTCGAGACGGCCGACGCGGCGGGCCTCGATCTGGCGGAGATCGCGCCGATGCCGGCGAACAATCTGGGCCTGGTGTTCCGCCGCCGGTAAGCCGCTTGGCACGGGACTTTGTTCCCGATAGGTTCCGATCGATATCGGACCGGAGCCGCCGCCATGCCGTCCCGCCTCAGCCGTGCCGCCCTCGATCGTGCCGCCGATGGTCCGGGACGCAGTCGATTATCTGGTCCGAACCCGTCCATCGCGATCGTTCGCGCGCTCAGTCGTCGGCCAGCAGCGGCACCCAGTCGTCCGGGGTGCGGGACAGGGGTTCGGGCGACGCGGTGTCGCGGTAAAGTATCTGCGCTTCCGGCGCCGGCCCGCGCCGCGTGCCGAGCGCCAGCACCTCGACCCGGCGGCGATGGCGGCCCTGCACGACCGTGATCCGGGCGCCGACGCGCACGGCTTGGTTGGGCTTGGTTACGACGCGGCCGTCCAATTCGACCACGCCGGCCTCGCACAGCCGGGCCGCGAGCGATCGGGTCTTGGCCAGGCGGGCATGCCACAGCCATTTGTCGATGCGCAGGGTCACCCCCTCGCTCAACCGCGACCCCTGAGGGCTCCGAGCTTGGCGAAGGGATGATCGGCCGAGAGCGGGGCGGGGGCGGGTTGAACCGCGCGGGCTTCCTTGCGGCGGGACGGCCGCTTCTTGGCGACGAAGCTGGTCACGCCATCCTCAACCACGCCGCGATATCCCAGCGCCGCGACAATGCCGGGCAGATCGTGCGCCGGCGATCCGACCAGGGCCGCGAGCGCGCCATCGAGGGTGAAGCGGCCATCCCGCGCTTTGGCCCTGAGCGCGAGCGCGAGCGCTTCCAGCCGATCGGCCCGGATCGCCCGCGGGCCGACCGGGCGATAGCCGATCGCATCGAAATAGGCGACCGGCTCCGCTTCGCGCGCGACCGACAGGCGCCCCGGCGGCGGAACGCGGAGCGGGCCGACGCCCTGATGCAGGGTCCAGAGCAAGGCGCGCAGCGCCACCGCCCCGGGCTTCAGCAGCCGGTCGAAATAGATCGTCTCGGTCCCGAACCGAATGCCGAGCCGGGCCAGCGCCTTGCGATCGGCCGGCTCCAATTCGCCGACGAGCGACCGGACCGGCTCTGCATCGAGCGAGCCCAACCCCTCACCCAGCCGGAACACCAGCCCGCGCGCCCGCGCGTCCAGCGGACTGGCCAGGGCCGCCTCGAGCGGCGCCATCACCCGGGCGATCGTATCGCGCACGAAACGTTCCAACCGCCGCTTGACCCCTTCGCGCGCCTCGCCGTCGAGGAAATCCACCGCCCGCAACTCGACCCTGGGGCTGAGCGCGCGGTCGCCGGCGACCAGGCGCGCCACAGGCTCGATGCCCCAGGCGATCGTCCCGTCCGGCGACAGCGCGAAGGCGCTATCGTCGGCCGCGGTCAGGCGGCGGGCGCGGGCCTGGACCTCGCCGCGCAGCATGCGGTTGGCCGCGACCATCAGGGTCCGGGCCCCCTCGCCGGTCGCGGCCGGATCGGGATGGAAGCCGAAGCCTTTCATGACCCCGACGAAATGGCCCTCGACCCAGACCTCGCCATCGTCGGCGACGCTGGCCGTCAGCTCGCGGGATTCCGCCAGGCTGCGCACCAGGAAGGCGGAGCGCCGGTCGACGAAGCGCTGGGTGATGCGGTCGTGCAGCGCATCGGACAGCTTGTCCTCGACCGCGCGCGTGCGATCCTGCCAGGTGGCCCCGTCAGCCAGCCAGCCGATGCGGTTGGTGATGTAGGTCCAGGTGCGGATATGGGCGATGCGCTGGACCAGCGTGTCGATATCGCCCTCGGTCCGGTCGATCCGGGCGATCTGGGCCGCGACCCAGTCTGGCGGCAGCCGTTCGTCCGGCCCCGTCAGGTGGCGGAAGATCTGGGTCAGCAGCCGGGCGTGATCCTCGCTCATCACCTTGCGGAAATCCGGGATCTGGCAGATCTCCCACAGCAGCCGGACATTGCCCGGGTTGGTCGCCTTCTTCGCGATGTCGGGCTGGCGGGCCAGCGCCAGCAGCGCCAGCTGATCGTCGCCGCCATCGGCCCGCAGCAGCACGGGCGACGGCGGCCGGGCCTCCAGGCTTTTCAGCAACAAGGCGGCCGAGCGGAAATCCAGGCGCGGGTTGCGCCACCAGAGCGCGGTCAACGGATCGAAGCGATGCGCCTCGACCGCCTCGACCAGCTCCTCGTCCAGCGGACCCGCCTCGGCCGTGGTGCCGAAGGTGCCGTCGTTCATGTGCCGGCCCGCGCGGCCGGCGATCTGCGCGATCTCCGGTGCGGTCAGGCGGCGGGGTCCGCGCCCGTCGAATTTGCTGAGGCGCGCGAAGGCGACATGGTCCAGATCCATGTTCAGGCCCATGCCGATGGCATCGGTCGCGACCATGTAATCGACCTCGCCGGCCTGATACATCGCGACCTGGGCGTTGCGCGCCCGCGGGCTCAAGGCGCCCAGCACGACCGCCGTGCCGCCGCGCTGGCGCCGCACCAGTTCGGCCAGCTCGAACACGTCGGACACCGAAAAGGCCACGACCGCGCTGCGCGGCGGCAGGCGGGTCACCTTTCGCGGACCGGTATAGGTGAGCGTCGAGAAGCGCGGACGCGACACGGTTTCGGCCTGGGGCACCAGCCGGCGCAGCAGCGGGCGGATCGTGTCGGAACCGAGGAACATGGTCTCGTACCGGCCGCGCGCATGCAGCAGCCGGTCGGTAAAGATATGGCCGCGCTCCGGATCGGCGGCGAGCTGGATCTCGTCGATCGCCAGGAAATCGACCTGACGGTCCAACGGCATGGATTCGACGGTGCAGACGAACCAGTTCGGGTTCGGCGGGATGATCTTTTCTTCGCCGGTGATGAGCGCCACGGCACGGACGCCCTTTTCGCGCACGACGCGATCGTAGTTTTCCCGAGCCAGCAGGCGCAAGGGGAAGCCGATCATGCCCGAGGCGTGGCCCAGCATGCGTTCGATGGCGAGATGGGTCTTGCCGGTATTGGTCGGCCCCAATACCGCCGTGATCCGCCCGGACTCGAGGGTCGATCCCATGTTCGGAACATCGGGCGGCTGATGCCGAAATGCAAGCACCGGCTGGCGACGATCGGATGTGTGACGTCGAACCCTTGCGATGACGGAAGCACTCATACATATGAGGGGCCCCGTTTCATGCAATCAGATCGATGGTTCTAAGGATGGCAGAAACCCGTAGCTTTCAGGCCGAAGTCTCGCGCCTGCTCGATATCGTCGCCCACTCGCTCTACAGCGATAAGAAGGTCTTCCTGCGCGAGCTGATCTCGAACGCGTCCGACGCGTGCGATCGCCGGCGCTATCAGGCCTTGACCGAGCCGCTGCTGGGCGCCCCCGACGGCAAGTACCGCGTGGTCCTGAAACCCGATCAGGCCGCCAAGACGCTGACGATTCTCGACAACGGCATCGGCATGACCGAGGACGAGCTGATCGAGAACCTGGGCACCATCGCGCGCTCGGGCACGGCCGCGTTCCTGAAGAATCTGGATGGCGACGCCAAGCGCGACGTCAGCCAGATCGGCCAGTTCGGCGTGGGGTTCTATTCCGCCTTCATGGTCGCCGACCGGGTCACCGTCGTATCGCGCAAGGCCGGTCACGCCCAGGCGCACCAGTGGGAATCCGACGGCAAGGGCGAATTCACCGTGACGCCGGTCGAGACGGCCGAGGTCGGCACCCGGATCACGCTGCATCTGAAGGAAGACGAGCAGGACTACATGCTGCCGGCGCGCCTCAAGCATGTGGTCAAGACCTACGCCGACCATATCGCGCTGCCGATCGTGCTGGACGAGGACGGCAAGGAAGAGGCGCTGAACAGTGCGTCCGCGCTCTGGACCCGGTCCAAGAGCGAAGTGACGCCGGAGCAATCCACCGAGTTCTATCGCCAGGTCGCCCACGCCTACGACGAGCCCTGGCTGACGCTGCATTACAAGGCCGAAGGCGTCATCGAATATACCAGCATGCTGTTCGTGCCGGGTTCCAAGCCGTTCGACCTGTTCGATCCGGCGCGCAAGCACGCGGTCCGGCTCTATGTCCGCCGCGTGTTCGTGACCGACGATTGCGCCGAGCTGATCCCGGCGTACCTGCGCTTCCTGAAGGGCGTGATCGACAGCGAGGATCTGCCGCTCAACATCAGCCGGGAGACGCTGCAGGCCAATCCGCTGATCGCCAAGATCCGCCACGGCGTGACCAAGCGCGTGCTGGGCGAACTGGCCAAAAAGGCGACCGACGCCCCCGAGGAATATGCCAAATTCTGGGAGAATTTCGGCGCGGTCCTGAAGGAAGGCCTGTACGAGGAATTCGAGCAGCGCGACGCGCTCCTGGGCCTCGCCCGCTTCCGGTCGACCGGGGCGGACGGGCTGACCAGCCTCGAAGATTATGTCGGCCGGATGAAACCGGGCCAGACTGCGATCTACACGATCACCGCCGACACGCCTGAGGCGGCGCTCCGCAGCCCGCAGCTCGAAGGCTTCCGCGCCAAGGGCATCGAGGTGCTGCTGCTGACAGACCCGGTCGACGAGTTCTGGCTGCCGATGGTCGCGAAGTTCAAGGAGCACGAATTCCGCTCCGTCACCCGCGGCGGCGCCGATCTGGGCACGATCGAGAGCGGCGACAAGGACGCGCCCAAGCAGGACGAGGCCCCGGTACCCGCCGGGACCGGCGACCTGATCGCGCTCCTGAAGCTGACGCTCGGGCAGGCGGTGAAGGACGTGCGCAGCACCGACCGTCTGACCGAGAGTGCCGTGTGCCTGGTCGCCGACGAGGGCGACATGGACATGCATCTGGCCCGCCTGTTGAAGCAGCACAAGCAGCTGGGCGAAGAGAGCAAGCGTGTGCTGGAGGTCAATCCGCACCATCCGCTGATCGTCCGCCTGGCCGAACGGCTCGGCCAGGGCGGCACGGGACCGGCCCTCGAAGACGCCGCCTGGCTGCTGCTGGACCAGGCCCGCATCGTGGAGGGCGAGGCGCTGCCCGACCCGGTGGCGTTCGCCAAGCGGCTGGCGAGCTGCCTGGAACGCGGCCTGGCCGCTTGATCAAGCGGGTCGCCGGTCCGTCGGCGACCCGCCACCAGCCATGCCGCTCCTGAACTTCGCCGGTCGTCCGGCGCTCGACCTGACGGACGAGCAATTCGCCGCGGCGACCGGTCCGCATGGCCATGCGCTGGTGCAGGCCTGCGCCGGCGCCGGCAAGACGCGCACGCTGGTCGCGCGCTATCTGCATCGCCTGAACCAGGGCGCCGAGCCCGACCGGATGGCGCTGGTCACCTTTACGCGGCGCGCCACGGCCGAGATGCTGGAGCGGCTCGGCACCTTCATCGAGGATCGCCGGTCGCTGGAGCGGCGGGTCCGCACCATCGACGGCTTTGCCCAGGCGATCCTGCGCGCCGCCGCCGGTTCGGTCGGGATCGCACCGGATTTCGGCCTGCTGATCGACGACCGACGGCGCGGCGACGAGGACCGGTCGGGCGAGAGCCGGGAAACCTTTGCGACCAGGCTGTTCGGCCGGTCGGCGCTCGACCCCGACGAGGAAGGCACCAATCTGCTGGGCGCGTTCGACGGCTTCCGCGCCCGGGCGATGGCCGAGCCCGAGATCGCGCGGCTCGCCATCTCCGCCGACGTCGGCGAGGTCTGGCGCCGGGCGGCGCAGGCCTATCCGAAATATCGCGCGGCGATGGATCAGGCCGCCCGCTACGACCATGCCGAGATCCAGTGCCGCATCATCGAGCGCTGCCAGGCCGATCCGGCTCTGGCGACCAAGCTGTTCGCCCGCTTCACCGATCTGCTGGTCGATGAATATCAGGACGTGACCTCGGCCCAGATCGCATTCTTCAAGCTGTTCCTCGCCGGCGGCGGCCGGATCTGGGCGGTCGGCGACGAGGATCAGGCGATCTTCGGCTTTCGCCATGCCGAGATCGAGCGCATCCGCCGCTTCGCCCGCGACTTTCCGGCCGCCACGGCCTATCGCCTGGGCACCAATCTGCGCTGCGGCCGGGCCATCACCGGCCTCGCCCGCGCGGTGATCGAGGGCGATCCGAAGCGGGGCAGCCGGCCGATCGAGCGGGACGAAAGGCGCGACGGCACCGGCGCCTATCTCAATCCCGGCCGGGTCGCCTGTCACGAGGCCGACGACGCCGAGGCCGAAGGCAGCTGGATCGCGCGCCAGCTGGCGGCGCTGATCGATGACGAGGGCATGCCACCGGAACGGATCGCGGTGCTGTACCGCGCCCGGCCCTCGGCCGAGACGGTGCTGGACGCGGTCAAGGCGGCACTGCGCCGGCGTCGTATTCCGATCGAGGAGGGCAAGGCGCCCGGCGTCGCGTTCCGCACCATCCATGAATCGAAGGGCCTGGAATTCGACGCCGTGTTCCTGCCCGGCCTGCTGCTGGGCGTGCTGCCGCACTATCGGGCGACCGACGCCGGCGCCCGGGCCGAGGAGCGGCGGCTGTTCTATGTGGCGCTGACCCGCGCGGAATCGCGGCTGTTCTTGAGTTGGCCGCGCAGCCGCACCAAGCGCAATGGCGATGTCGAGGCGGTCCGACCGAGCCCGTTCCTGGTCGAGGGGCTGGCGGCGCTCGACGATGACGACGGGCTGGACTGGCAGGGGCCGGGGCGGCTCGACGGCTGGCTCGCCCGCCAGGGCCAGGCGACCCGTCGCGATGGCCGGGTCACCCGCAGCGTGCCGCGGTCGCAGGCGACGCCCGTGCTGCCCAAGGCCGGCCGGCCGCAGCCGGCCAAATCGCTGGCCGAATGGCTCGCCGGCTGGAGCCCGGCCGAAATCGCCCTCCTGGATGCGCATCTGGGCCGCAGCCTGGGCACGCTCCAGGGGCTGATCCAGCGGCCCTATGGGGAATTGTCGCAGGTGGTGAAATTGGCCCGGGCGAACCCATCCGCGCTCAAGCGCTCATAAGAAAAACGGGCGGCCGGATCCGTTCCGGACCCCAGGCCGCCCGAGCGCCGACCTGAGGCACGCGCAAGGCTACGCTGATTGCCGGGGACGCCGCCGCAACGGCGTCCCAGCGGCAACAGTCCACGATTCAATTACGGCGCCGGGCCGGCCAAATTGTGGCGAAATTGTGATTGCTCGAATGCGATGCAAATGGTCACAGCCGCCCCATGTCACGCCCGGGTGTCGTCGATGACCTTGCCATCATTCGCCAGGCTGCCCGATGCGACGAAACATACCGTGCCGCGTAGTTTCGTCACCGCCTGAATGGACGCCTCGATCGCCGGAATGGCGGCATCGCCGGTCCCTTCGCAGACCAGGATCATCCGGTCGCCCTGGCCGTCGTTCTCGACGACCAGGCGCGCACGGCCGATTTCGCCATGGCGCCGCACGATCTCGGCGATCTGGCTCGGGTGCACGAACATGCCCTTGACCTTGGTCGTCTGATCGGCCCGGCCGAGCCAGCCCTTGAGGCGCCGGTTGGTCCGGCCGCAGGCACTGTCGCCATCGAGAAATTGCGACAGGTCGCCGGTCGCGAACCGGATCAGCGGATAGTCGGGATTGAAGCTGGTCACGACCACTTCGCCGACCTCGCCCGCCGCCACCGGATCGCCGGTCCCCGGACGCACCAGTTCGACCAGCACGCCCTCGTCCAGCACCAGCCCGCCGCGCGGCCGGGTCTCGTAGGCGATCAGCCCCAGATCGGCGGTCGCATAACATTGCAGCACGGCAATGCCAGCCTCGGCGAAGCGGGCACGCGCCGTCTCCGGATAGGCCTCGCCCGACACCAGGCCCTTGGTCAGCGACGGGAGGGCCACGCCCATTTCGACCGCCTTATCCAGGATCAGGCCCAGGAACGACGGCGTGCCGACATAGGCGCCGGGCCCGATATCGGCGATGGCGCGAACCTGCTGCTCGGTCTGGCCGACGCCGGCGGGAAACACCGCGCAGCCGAGCGCATGGGCCCCGGTCTCGAACATCGAGCCGGCCGGGGTCATGTGATAGGAGAAGCAATTATGCACGATCTCGCCCGGCCGGAATCCGGCGGCATGGAGCGCGCGGGCGAAGCGCCACCAGTCGGATCCGCGCCCCTCCGGATCATAGATCGGTCCCGGCGACTGAAAGATCCGCGCCAGCCGGCCGGGAGCCGTCGCGTTCAGCCCGGCGAACGGCCGCGACGCCTTCTGCGCCTCGATCAGATCGGATTTGCGCGTGATCGGCAATGTTGCCAGGGCCGCACGGCTGGTAATCGACGCCGGCTCGACCCCGGCCAGGATCCGCGCGAACCCCGGCGCGCGCGCCTGGGCATGGGCGATCTGGCCCGGCAATGCCGCCAGCAGGGCGGCCTCGCGTTCGTCCGCCGGGCGTGTCTCCAGCGCGTCGTAGTATTCGGTCATGGGGCGCCCCTAAAACGGTGACGCGGGTCGACCCTCACCCTCCCGCTGACGCTGGGCCCTCCCTCTCCCGCAAGCGGTAGAGGGCGCAGAAAGCTCCCTCTTCCATGGATGGGAGAGGGTCGGGGTGAGGGTGCCTGCGACATCTCTATAGCCACCGTTTGCGGCGCTTGAAGGATTTGAGGTCCTTGAAGGATTTCCGGGCCTCGCCCTGTCCCAGATAGAATTCCTTGACGTCCTCGTTCGATCTCAGCGCGTCCGCCGTGCCGTCGAGCACGATCTTGCCCTGCTCCATGATATAGCCGTAGCTGGCTGCCTCCAGTGCCAATCGCGCGTTCTGTTCGACCAGCAGGATGGTCAGGCCCAGTTCCTGGTTCAGCCGGCGGATGATCTGGAACACTTCCCGGACCAGGAGCGGCGACAGGCCCATCGAGGGCTCGTCCATTAGGATGAGTTTCGGCCGCGCCATGATCGCCCGGCCGATCGCCAGCATCTGCTGCTCGCCGCCCGACAGATATCCGGCCAGGCCGGTGCGTTCCTTCAGGCGGGGGAAATAGCCGTAGACCATGTCGAGGTCGTCCTTGACCCCCTGGTCGCGCCGGGTGTGCGCGCCCAGGCGCAGGTTCTCGTGGACGCTCATGTCGGCGACGATGCGGCGGCCTTCCATGACCTGGAAGATGCCGCGCCGAACGATCTGATCCGGCTCGTAGGCGTTCATCCGCTCGCCCCGGAACAGCACGTCGCCCCGGGTAATCTGGCCGTCCTC
>JAQGIC010000036.1 GCA_028288725.1 Rhodospirillales bacterium | reverse complement strand
GGCGGGCCAGCAGGATATGCTCGCGCGTCTGCGGCATCGGGCCGTCGGCCGCCGACACCACCAGGATCGCGCCGTCCATCTGCGCCGCACCCGTGATCATGTTCTTCACATAATCCGCATGGCCCGGACAATCGACGTGGGCGTAATGCCGGTTCGCCGTCTCGTACTCGACATGCGCCGTCGAAATCGTGATGCCGCGCGCCCGCTCTTCCGGCGCCTTGTCGATCTGGTCGTACGCCGTAAACACGGCACCGCCCGACTCAGCCAACACCTTCGTGATCGCAGCCGTCAAAGACGTCTTGCCATGGTCGACGTGACCGATCGTACCGATGTTGCAATGCGGCTTGTTCCGCTCAAATTTTGCCTTCGCCATGGCCGGTTCTCCGATGCCTAATCTTCAGTGCTTTGCGCGCCCGGCCGTGGCCGGCATCCGTCCCAGAATCACCGGGGCGTCGGGGTCGCAAAGCGTGTCCCCAGTGGTGGTATGCTCAAGACCCGCGAGGGCGACGATGTCGCCTGCGCGGGCCTCTTTGATTTCTTCCGTGTGGTTCGCGTGCATGCGGACCATACGGCCGATCTTCTCTGGGCTCGCCGTCACCGAGTTCAGCATGTTGCCGCCGGTGGCCACGACGCCCGAATAAACCCGGACGAAAGTCAGACGACCCGCCATCGGATCCTCGACCGTCTGGAAGGCGACTCCCGAAAAGGGCTCGTCATCCGCCGGGCGCCGTTCCACCCGGTTACCATCAGCCGCAACACCCGCGTGCGCCGCCATTTCCGACGGTGCCGGCAAGTAATCGACAACCGCATCCAGCAAGCGGCGGATGCCGCGATTGCGGAATGCCGAACCGCACAGAACCGGCACGATCGAACCCGACCGGACCGCCGCCTTGACCGCCCGACGCAGCACCGCCGTGTCCGAACCCTGGACACCAACCGCCGCCACGATCTCCGCGCGGGCCAGTTCGGCCGCACCCAGGAGATCCGACGGGATCTCGACCTCTTCCGCCGGCGCGGCGTAGCCGGCTTCGCGCCAGAGGGTCGCCCGCATCTCGACCAGGTCGACGATGCCCCTCAAACCCGCGCCCGCTCCGATCGGCAGCTGCAGCAGCACCGGCTTGGCCGTGCCGCGCGCCGCGATCGCCGCCACCACGGCGGAAAGATCGGCACCCTCGCGATCCAGCTTGTTGACGAACACCAGCCGGGCCAGGCCCTGCGCTTCAGCATCCTCGAACAAGGCCGCGACACCGTCCGTCACGCCTGCAACGCCGTCGATCACCAGCACCACGCCATCGAGAACGCCGAGGGCCCGGTCGCCGCCCTGACGGCCGGCGGCCGACAGTTCGACGATGGTGATCCGGCAATCCTGCCACACGCAGCTGGTAGCCGCGGACGTGAGCGTGATCTGCCGTTCGTTATCCTGCTCCACCCAGGCGGGCATACCCAACGCGGCCCTGGCCCCCTCGGCGGCCGGATCCGGACGGTCTGTCACCGCCAAGATCCGCTCCGTCACCGTCGTCCGGCCGGCATCCAGGCGCGCCAGGATGCCGATGTTCCGGTAACGGTCGAGAGGGATGGTCCGCGCCACTGGCTGGAGTTCCGTCAGCGACTTACCACCGGTAATGGGAGAACGCCTTATTGGCGTCCGCCATACGGTGGGTATCTTCGCGCTTCTTCACAGCCGAACCGCGGTTGTTCGAAGCATCAAGGAGTTCGCCCGACAGGCGCTCTTCCATGCTGTTCTCGCTGCGCGAACGCGACGAGCCGATCAGCCAACGGATGGCCAGGGCCTGACCGCGATCCGTGCGAACTTCGACGGGCACCTGATAGGTGGCACCACCGACGCGACGCGACCGGACTTCGATCGACGGCTTAACATTGGCGAGCGCATCATGGAACACCTTGACCGGATCCTGGCCAGAGCGCTTCGCGATACGATCGAAGGCGGTGTAGACGATCGCTTCCGCAACCGACTTCTTGCCCTGATACATCAGGCAATTCATGAACTTGGTCAGCACGGTATCGCCATACTTGGCGTCCGGCAGAACTTCCCGCTTAACCGCTGCGCGACGACGCGACATGCTCGGCTTCCTTCCTGGCTATTCTTACTTGGGCCGCTTCGCGCCGTACTTCGAACGACGCTGGCGACGGTCCTTGACGCCCTGCGTGTCGAGAGTGCCGCGGATGATGTGATAGCGAACGCCGGGAAGATCCTTCACACGACCACCACGGATCATGACGACCGAGTGCTCCTGGAGGTTATGGCCTTCGCCGGGAATGTAGCTCGTCACCTCGAAGCCGTTCGTCAGACGCACGCGCGCAACCTTACGCAGCGCCGAGTTCGGCTTCTTCGGGGTCGTCGTATAGACCCGGGTGCATACGCCGCGCTTCTGCGGGCAGGCTTCGAGCGCCGGGACCTTGTTACGGGTCACTTGGGGCGCCCGGGGATTCCGGATCAGTTGGTTGATGGTCGGCATCAATCACACCCTTACAAAACGAAAAATGCCAAAGCGACGCAAACCGACGTCACCGGCATGGCAAATCCACAGTACGCGACCCACAGGCAAAAACGCCGACATCCCCGAAGGGAGCCGGCCAGCGCCAAATTTACGGTACCGCTGAGCTGCGTTTAGGTTGGCGCACCTACGGCCAGCTCGGAAAACTCGCGGAACCTATTACGCGCCCCCTGCCCCGTCAAGCGGAATGCGGGCAAAGCGCCATGCAAGTGACCGGGGACTGTCATCGCACGGAAGCACTACGCTGCCACGTCGGCCCGACTCGCGGACCTTCGAAATTTTCCCGCGAGTCGCGGTCCCTCGAAACGACGAAGCCCGCCGCATCCGGAGACGCGACGGGCTTCGCCCATTTTATTCAGCGGCTGTTAGGCGACTTCCGTCACCGACTTACCGCCGTTCGACATGTTCGCATCAGCCAGTTCCTTGTCGCGCTGGGCGGCAATTTCCCGCCAGTGCGCCATGACGCTGCCCGTGCCGGCCGGGATGAGACGGCCGACGATGACGTTTTCCTTCAGACCGACCAGCCCGTCGACCCGACCCGAAACCGCCGCCTCGGTGAGGACGCGGGTGGTTTCCTGGAACGAGGCCGCCGAGATGAACGACTTGGTCTGCAGGCTGGCCTTGGTGATGCCCTGCAGCACCGGCCGGCCGCGCGCGGCCCGGCCGTCGAGCTTTTCGGCCTTGCGGTTCTCTTCCTCGAAATCGCCGCGATCGATCTGCTCGCCGACCAGGAAGGTCGTGTCGCCGGGCTCGTCGATCTCGACCTTCTGCAGCATCTGGCGAACGATCACCTCGATGTGCTTGTCGTTGATCTTCACGCCCTGCAGACGATAGACCTCCTGGATCTCGTTGATGAGATAGTTCGCCAGGGCCTCGACACCGAGAATGCTCAGGATGTCATGCGGCACCGGATTGCCGTCCATCAGCAGATCGCCCTTGAGCACGAAGTCGCCTTCCTGCACCGAGATATGCTTGCCCTTCGGGATCAGGTACTCGACCGGCGCTGCACCCTCTTCGGTCGGGATGACCAGGATGCGGCGCTTGGTCTTGTAGTCCTTGCCGAATTCGACGCGGCCATCGCACTCGCTGATGATCGCGAAGTCCTTGGGCTTGCGGGCCTCGAACAGCTCGGCCACGCGCGGCAGACCGCCGGTGATGTCACGCGTCTTCGAGCTTTCGCGCGGGATACGGGCCAGCACGTCGCCGGCGCGGACTTCCGAGCGGTTCTCGACCGACAGGATGGCATCGACCGACATGAAGTAGCGCGCCTCGAGCCCGTTGCCGAGCACGAGAGCTTCGCCGGCCGCATCACGCAGCGTGATACGGGGCTTCAGGTCGTTGCCACGCGGCTGCTGCTTCCAGTCGATGACGACCTTGGACGCGATGCCGGTCGCCTCGTCGACGATCTCGCGCACCGAGGTGCCCTCGATCAGGTCGACGTAATGGGCGACGCCATCCTTCTCGGTGATGATCGGAATGGTGTACGGGTCCCATTCGGCCAGCTTGTCGCCCTTCTTGACCATCGTGCCTTCGTCCGCCAGCAGCTTGGCACCGTACGGAACGCGATGGCGGGCCTTCTCGCGACCGACCTCGTCCAGCAGCGTCAGCTCGCAATTGCGGCCCATCACGACCGGCACGCCGGACGAGTTGATGACCACGTTGCGGTTCTTGATGCGGACCTTGCTGTCGAACGCCGCCTCGACCGAGGAGACCTCGGCGCCGCGCTGCACGGCACCGCCGATATGGAAGGTGCGCATGGTCAGCTGGGTGCCCGGCTCGCCGATCGACTGGGCCGCGATGACGCCGACCGCTTCGCCCATGTTGACCATGGTGCCGCGGGCCAGATCGCGGCCGTAGCAGAGGGCGCAGACGCCGTTGCGGGTCTCGCAGGTCAGGACCGAACGGATATGCACCGTATCGATGCCCGAACGCTCGACGCGCTCCAGCGTGGCTTCGACCACCAGTTCGCCGGCCGGAACGACCATCTCGCCCGACAGCGGGTCGACCAGGTCGGTCGCGATCGTGCGGCCGAGGATCCGGTCGCTCAAGGGGGCGATGATCTCGCCGCCCTCGACGACCGCGCGGACCGTGAGGCCCTGGGTCGTGCCGCAATCATGCTCGGTGATGATCGCGTCCTGCGCCACGTCGACCAGACGACGGGTCAGGTAGCCGGAGTTCGCCGTCTTCAAGGCCGTATCGGCCAAGCCCTTACGCGCACCATGGGTCGAGTTGAAATACTCGAGAACGGTGAGGCCTTCCTTGAAGTTCGAGATGATCGGCGTCTCGATGATCTCGCCCGACGGCTTGGCCATCAGGCCGCGCATGCCGGCGAGCTGCTTGATCTGGGCCGCCGAACCGCGGGCACCGGAATCGGACATCATCCAGACCGCGTTGATCGGCTGGCCCGGGGTCGGCGTGCGGATGACCTTCATCATCTCGTCCGCGACCTTTTCGGTGCAGCTCGACCACACGTCGACCACCTTGTTGTACTTCTCGCCCTGGGTGATCAGGCCGTCGAGGTACTGCTGCTCGTATTCCTTGACCTTGTCCTGGGCCGACTGGACCAGTTCGGCCTTGGCGGCCGGGACGATCAGATCGTCCTTGCCGAACGAGATGCCCGCCTTGAACGCCTGGTGGAACCCGAGGCCCATCAGACGATCGCAGAAGATGACCGTCTCTTTCTGGCCGCAGTGGCGATAGACGTGATCGATGACGTTGGTGATCTCCTTCTTGGTCAGGAGCTTGTTCACCAACTCGAAGCCCATCAGGTTCGAATTCGGCAGGATGTCCTGCATCAGCAGGCGGCCCGGCGTCGTGTCGATGACGCCGATGACCTTCTTGCCGTCCTTCAGGTGCGGGACGCGCGCCCGGACCATGGCATGGAGCGAGACCTGCTTGGAATCGATCGCCTGGGTCACTTCCGCCATGTCGCGGAACACCATGCCCTCGCCCTTTTCGCCGGGGCGGATCATGGAGATGTAATAGAGGCCGAGCACGATATCCTGCGACGGCACGATGATCGGCTTGCCCGACGCCGGCGACAGGATGTTGTTGGTCGACATCATCAGCACGCGGGCTTCGAGCTGGGCTTCCAGCGACAGCGGCACGTGGACCGCCATCTGGTCACCGTCGAAGTCGGCGTTGAAGGCGGTGCAGACCAGCGGATGCAGCTGGATCGCCTTGCCTTCGATCAGGGTCGGCTCGAACGCCTGGATGCCCAGGCGATGCAGCGTCGGCGCGCGGTTCAGCATGACCGGATGTTCGCGGATGACCTCTTCGAGGATATCCCAGACCTCCGGACGCTCCTTCTCGACCATACGCTTCGCCGCCTTGATGGTGGACGCGAGGCCGTAGAGTTCGAGCTTGGAATAGATGAACGGCTTGAACAGCTCGAGCGCCATCTTCTTCGGCAGGCCGCATTGATGCAGCTTCAGCTCCGGACCGACGACGATGACCGAACGACCCGAATAGTCGACGCGCTTGCCGAGCAGGTTCTGACGGAACCGGCCCTGCTTGCCCTTCAGCATGTCGGAGAGCGACTTCAGCGGACGCTTGTTGGCGCCGGTGATGACGCGGCCGCGACGGCCGTTGTCGAACAGTGCGTCGACCGCTTCCTGCAGCATGCGCTTTTCATTGCGCACGATGATGTCCGGCGCGCGCAGCTCGATCAGGCGCTTCAGGCGGTTGTTGCGGTTGATGACGCGGCGATAGAGATCGTTCAGATCCGAGGTCGCGAACCGGCCGCCGTCCAAGGGGACGAGCGGGCGCAGCTCCGGCGGGATGACCGGAACGACTTCCAGGATCATCCATTCCGGACGCGAGTTGGACTCGACGAACGCCTCGACCAGCTTCAGGCGCTTCACCAGCTTCTTGCGGCGCGCCTCGGAGTTGGTCTCCTTGAGGTCGACGCGCAGCGTCTCGAGCTCTTCCTCCAGATTGATGGCGGAGAGCATGTCCTTCAGGGCTTCGGCGCCGATCTTGGCGGTGAACGTGTCCTCGCCGAAATCTTCCTGAGCCTTGATGTACTCCTCTTCATTGAGGAGCTGATGCAGCTTGAGCGAGGTCAGGCCCGGCTCGATCACCACGTAATTCTCGAAATAGAGAATCCGCTCCAGGTCCTTCAACGTCATGTCGAGCAGCAGGCCGATGCGGCTCGGCAGCGACTTCAGAAACCAGATATGGGCGACCGGCGAGGCCAGCTCGATATGGCCCATGCGGTCGCGGCGCACCTTCGACAGCGTGACTTCGACGCCGCACTTCTCGCAGATGATGCCGCGGTACTTCATGCGCTTGTACTTGCCGCACAAGCACTCGTAATCCTTGATCGGCCCGAAGATGCGGGCGCAGAACAGCCCGTCCCGCTCCGGCTTGAAGGTCCGGTAGTTGATCGTTTCCGGCTTCTTGATCTCGCCGAACGACCAGGAGCGGATGCGCTCCGGGCTCGCGATCGAGATGCGGATCTGGTCGAAACTCTGCGGGCCGCTAACTTGGCCGAAGATGTTCATCAACTCGTTCATGAACGATGTCTCCTGGTGACCCGTGGCGATGTCCGGCCCTGTTCAGGGGCCGGGGCGGCGATACCGTTCAGGGATACCGCCGCCCGCCGTGCCGAGTGACTAAACTGTCTTCTGACTGGTGGATAAAATCAGACGGGTACTTCCGTCTGATTTTCCCACTACCCATTAGTCTGGCGGACCGATTCACCCAACGCTTGGGAACCAAGCGTTGGGATCGGACCATTAGAAATCGCGCTGGTCGAGCTCGACGTTGAGGCCGAGCGAACGCAGTTCCTTGACCAACACGTTGAACGATTCCGGGATGCCGGCCTCGAAGTTATCGTCACCCCGGACGATCGCCTCGTAGACCTTGGTGCGACCGGACACGTCGTCCGACTTCACCGTCAGCATTTCCTGCAGCGTATAGGCGGCACCGTAGGCTTCGAGCGCCCACACCTCCATTTCGCCGAAGCGCTGGCCACCGAACTGCGCCTTGCCGCCCAGCGGCTGCTGGGTAACCAGGCTGTAGGGGCCGATCGACCGGGCGTGGATCTTGTCGTCCACGAGATGGTGCAGCTTCAGCATGTAGATGTAGCCGACCGTGACCTTGCGATCGAACTGTTCGCCGGTCCGGCCGTCGGTCAAGTGGACCTGGCCCGAGGTGTCGAGACCCGCCTGGCGGAGCATCGCGTTGATGTCCTCCTCGCGGGCACCATCGAACACCGGCGACGCCATCGGCACGCCCGGCTTCAGATTATGCGCCAGTTCCTTCAGCTGCAGGTCGTTCATCTCGGCGACGGTCGAGCTGTCCTCGTCCTTCGTGTAGATGCCGTCCAACAGATCGCGCAGCGGCTGCAGGTCGTTGCTTTTCTGAACCTGGACCAGCATGTCCCCGATCTGGCGACCGAGGCCGGCCGAAGCCCAGCCCAGATGCGTCTCGAGGATCTGACCGACGTTCATGCGCGACGGCACGCCCAGCGGGTTGAGGCAGATGTCGACCGGACGGCCGTCGGCCAGGTACGGCATGTCTTCCGACGGCATGATCTTGGAGATCACGCCCTTGTTGCCATGACGGCCGGCCATCTTGTCGCCCGGCTGAAGCTTGCGCTTCACCGCCACGAAGACCTTGACCATCTTCATGACGCCCGGCGGCAGCTCGTCGCCGCGCTGCAGCTTCTCGACCTTGCTCTCGAAGCGTTCCTGAAGGACCTCCTCGGCCCGTTCCATCTGCTTCTTCAGCGCCTCGACGTCGGCCATGCGCGCGTCGTCGCGGATGGTGAACTGCTTCCACTGGCCCTGGGTGAACTCGGCCAGCAGCGCCTCATCGACCGTCGAGCCGGACTTCATGCCCTTCGGGCCCGAAACCGCTTCCTGACCGATGATGAGCTCCTTCAGGCGAGCGTAGAAGCTGCGCTCGATGATGGTGCGCTCGTCGTCGCGATCCTTGGCCAGACGCTCGATTTCCGCGCGCTCGATCGCGAGCGCGCGCTCGTCCTTGTCGACGCCGCGACGCGAGAAGACGCGGACTTCGACGATCGTGCCCGAGACGCCCGGCGGCAGGCGCAGCGACGTGTCGCGCACGTCGGAGGCCTTTTCGCCGAAGATCGCGCGCAGCAGCTTCTCTTCCGGGGTCATCGGCGATTCGCCCTTCGGCGTCACCTTGCCCACCAGAATGTCGCCCGCCTTCACCTCGGCACCGATATAGACGATGCCGGCTTCGTCGAGGTTCTTCAGCTGCTCTTCGCCGACGTTCGGAATGTCGCGGGTGATTTCTTCCTGGCCCAGCTTGGTATCGCGGGCCATCACCTCGAACTCCTCGATATGGATCGAGGTGAACACGTCTTCCGAAACGATCCGCTCGTTGATCAGGATCGAATCTTCGAAGTTGTAGCCATTCCACGGCATGAACGCGACGAGCACGTTCCGACCGAGCGCCAGCTCGCCCAACTGGGTGGACGGGCCGTCGGCAATGATGTCGCCGGCCTGAACCACGTCACCGACCCGGACCAGCGGACGTTGGGTGATGCAGGTGTTCTGGTTCGAGCGCTGGAACTTCAGCAGGTTGTAGATGTCGACGCCGGTCGAGGCCGCATCGTTCTCGAACGCCCGGATGACGATACGGGTCGCATCGACCTGATCGACCACGCCGGAGCGCTTGGTCACGATGGTGACGCCGGAATCCCGCGCCACGGTCTCTTCCATGCCGGTGCCGACCAGCGGCGCCTCGGCACGGATCAGCGGCACGGCCTGGCGCTGCATGTTCGAACCCATGAGCGCACGGTTCGCGTCATCGTTCTCCAGGAACGGGATGAGCGCGGCCGCCACGGACACGAGCTGCTTCGGCGAGACGTCGATGAAGTCGATGTCCTGCGGGCGCGCCATCACGAAGTCGCCGTTCTTGCGGCAATTCGTAAGATCGGCCAGCACCAGGTTCTTGTCGTCGACCGGGGTGTTCGCCTGGGCGATCGAATAGCGGCCCTCTTCCATCGCGGAGAGATAGATGACCTCGTCGGTTACGATGCCGTCGACAACCTTGCGATACGGGCTCTCGATGAAGCCGTAGGGGTTGACGCGGGCATAGGTCGCCAGCGAGTTGATCAGGCCGATGTTCGGGCCTTCGGGCGTCTCGATCGGGCAGATGCGGCCATAATGCGTCGGATGCACGTCGCGCACCTCGAAGCCGGCGCGCTCGCGCGTCAAACCGCCGGGCCCAAGCGCCGACAGGCGGCGCTTATGGGTGATTTCCGACAGCGGGTTGGTCTGATCCATGAACTGCGACAGCTGCGAGGAGCCGAAGAATTCACGGACGGCCGCCGCCGCGGGCTTCGCGTTGATCAGGTCATGCGGCATGACCGTGTCGATCTCGACCGAGCTCATGCGCTCGCGGATCGCCCGCTCCATGCGCAGGAGACCGACGCGATACTGGTTCTCCATGAGCTCGCCGACCGACCGCACCCGGCGATTGCCGAGATGGTCGATATCGTCGATCTCACCCCGGCCGTCCTTGAGGTCGACCAGGACCTTGAGGATGGCGAGGATGTCCTCCTTGCGGAGCACGCGGATGGTGTCCTCGGTCTTCTGATTGAGACGCGAGTTCATCTTGACGCGGCCTACGGCCGACAGGTCGTAGCGCTCGCTGTCGAAGAACAGACCCTTGAACAGCGCCTCGGCCGTCTCCAGCGTCGGCGGCTCGCCCGGGCGCATGACGCGGTAGATATCGATCAGCGCGTCTTCGCGGGTCTGGTTCTTGTCGATCATCAACGTGTTGCGCATGTAGGCGCCCACGTTCAGATGATCGATCGCCAGCGCCGGCAGCTCGGTGATGCCGATATCGGTCAGGAGCTCCAGGAGCTGCGGGCTGATCTCGTCGCCGGCCTCGGCATAGATCTCGCCGGTGGCCGTGTTGATCACGTCCTCGGCCAGATACTGGCTGATCAGCTCCTCGTCGGCGACCAGGACCTCGTCCAGCCCGTCTTCCTTGAGCTTGCGGGCCAGGCGCGGGGTCATCTTGGCGCCGGCCTCGGCGCGCACTTCGCCGGTCTTGGCGTCCTTGAGGTCGGCCGCCAGCTTGCCGCCGCCCTTGAAGCGGTTCGGATCGAACGCGGTCGCCCAGCCGTTGGCCGTGCGGCGGAACGGGTTGACGTCGTAGAAGTAGGAAAGCACCTCCTCCTTCGTCATGCCCGTGATATGCGCGCGGTCCGGCGTCTTGCCTTCGGCGGCGCAATCCGCCAGGTAGCCCTCGGTCGCCTGGTCGTAGAGCGCCAGCAGCAGCGTCGTCGCCGGCAGCTTGCGGCGGCGATCGATGCGGACGTAGACGTGATCCTTGGCGTCGAACTCGAAATCGAGCCACGAGCCGCGATAGGGGATGACGCGGGCGGCGAACAGGTACTTGCCCGACGAATGCGTCTTGCCCTTGTCATGGTCGAAGAACACGCCCGGGCTGCGATGCATCTGCGAGACGATGACGCGCTCGGTGCCGTTGATGATGAACGTGCCGTTCTTGGTCATGAGCGGCATATCGCCCATGTAGACGTCCTGTTCCTTGATGTCGCGGATCGAGCGGGCGCCCGTATCCTCGTCGACATCCCAGACGACCAGGCGCAGCGTCACCTTGAGGGGAGCCGCGAAGGTGATGCCGCGCTGCTGGCATTCCTCGACGTCGTATTTCGGGGCTTCGAGTTCGTAGCGCACGAATTCGAGCTGGGCACGGTCGGAGAAGTCCTTGATCGGGAATACCGACTTGAAGACTTCCTGGATGCCGACGGCCTTACGGTCCTCGGGTGCTACCCCCATCTGCAGGAAGTGATCGTAGGAGCTCTTCTGCACCTCGATCAGGTTAGGCATCGGCGCGACCTCGGGAATACGCCCGAAGCTCTTGCGGATGCGCTTGCGACCCGTGAAGGACTTAGCCATGAAAGCCTCTCGTGGTTGGATCGCCGGCCAACGAGCCGGCGCCGCGTCTCAATCGTTCGTCGCGAACACCCCGGATGGGAGCGCGCCGTTCGATTACCAAGTTCTCAGTCGTCGCCGCCGGAGACGAGCTCCGAGAAACGGCTTCAGCCGGCCGCCGCAGGACGCGGCGACCGGCTGGAACTTGCGTTCTTCAGCCCAACATCGGGCCGGCACCCTGGTGCCGGTCCGATGTCGGTAGGCGTAGGTGGGTCAAGGAGATTACTTGACCTCGACCTTGGCGCCGGCCTCTTCGAGCTGCTTCTTGATCTTCGCAGCTTCGTCCTTGCCGACGCCTTCCTTGACGGCCTTCGGAGCCGCTTCGACCAGGTCCTTGGCTTCCTTGAGGCCGAGGCCCGTGATCGCGCGCACTTCCTTGATCACGTTGATCTTCTTGTCGCCCGTCTCGGTCAGCATGACGGTGAATTCCGTCTGCTCTTCGACCGGAGCGGCAGCGGCGGCGGCGCCACCACCAGCCGCGGCGACCGCGACCGGAGCGGCGGCGCTGACGCCCCACTTCTCTTCCAGCATCTTCGAGAGGTTCGCCGCTTCGATAACGGTGAGGCTCGAGAGTTCGTCAACCAGCTTGCCGAGATCGGCCATGATAATGCTCCTGGGGATATGTTCGTTTAGAATGAGTGATTAAGCTCAGGCGGCTTCGCCCTTGGTCGCGTAGGCATTGATAACCCGTGCGAGCTGGCCGGCCGGTGCTTGGAGCACACCGGCTATCTTCGTCGCGGGAGCCTGCAGCAAGCCCAAAAGCTTGCCACGCAGCTCGTCGAGAGAAGGCATGGTCGCGAGCGCCTTGACGCCATTGGCGTCCAGCTTAGCGTCATCGAGGGCTCCCCCGATGATGGTCAGCTTGTCATTCTTACTGGCGAACTCGACCGCGACCTTCGCAGCTGCCACGGGATCCTTCGAATAGGCAATTGCCGTAGGACCCGTGAACATCGGCGAAAGATGCTCGAACTTCGTGCCTGCGAGGGCGAGACGCGCGAGCCGGTTCTTCGTCACTTTGAAGCTGCAACCGGCAGCCCGCATGTTGCTCCGCAACGCCGTTACTTCAGCGGCCGTAAGGCCGGTCTGATGCGTAACGACGAGGCAGGACGTGGCCGACAAGGCCCCATGCAGATCGCCGACCAGCTTTTCTTTTGAAGAGCGGTCCACTGCTCGTCTCCGACCTAGCCCCGGATACGACAGACGGGATCGTCTGGCGTGCCGGGACGTTTGCACGAGGGTTCGCTTCGGAGCTGAAAGCTCCGGGGCGAACCCGGTTCGCCTGTCCCAGAAGTCTTATCGGCCGCTCATCTGTCGCCCGCTGGAACGGAACGAAAAAATCACGGTCGTCGAACTCCCGTCTCATACCGGCACCCTCGTTTGACGGAGGCTCTTAGGTCGTTGGCTCGAATACGCCGCGGACACCCGCAATCTCGGACAGGTTAGGCAAGCTCGGGTTCCGACTTTCCGAGGAAGGTCTCGACCCTTGCTTGCCGGTAGACCCGGACGGGCGAGCCCGCCCGGGAATTCAAAGGCGTCCTATTCGGACGCCACGCTCGACAGGTCGACCTTGAGGCCCGGGCCCATGGTCGAGCTGAGCGAAACCTTCTTGATGTACGTGCCCTTGGCGCCGGTCGGCTTCGACCGGTTGATGGCGCCGACGAAGGCGCGCACGTTCTCGGCGAGCTGCTTGGCGTCGAAGCTGGCCTTGCCGATGCCGGCATGGACGATGCCGGCCTTCTCGGCGCGGAACTCGACCTGGCCACCCTTGGCAGCCTTGACGGCTTCGCCGACGTTGACCGTGACCGTGCCCAGCTTCGGGTTCGGCATCAGGCCGCGGGGGCCCAGCACCTTACCGAGCCGGCCGACCAGGACCATCATGTCCGGGGTCGCGATGCAGCGATCGAACTCCATGACGCCGGCCTGGATCTTCTCGGCCAGATCTTCCGCACCGACGATGTCGGCTCCGGCGGCCTCAGCTTCCTTCGCCTTGTCGCCGCGGGCGAAGACCGCAACGCGCAGCGTCTTGCCGGTGCCGTTCGGCAGCAGCACGGTGCCGCGCAGGTTCTGGTCCGCCTTGCGCGGGTCGATGCCGAGGTTCATCGAAATCTCGACGGTCTCGTCGAACTTCGACGTCGCGTTCGACTTCACCAGCTCGATCGCCTTGTCGAGGGCATAAGCCTCGGTCCGGTCGACCTTGGCCTTACCGGCCTTCAGACGCTTGCCAACGAAAGCCATGTTCTTATTCCCCCACGACTTCGATGCCCATCGAGCGGGCCGAACCGACCAGCATCGAGCAAGCACCGGCGAGGTCCTTGGCGTTGAGATCGGCCATCTTCTTTTCGGCGATCTCGCGGATCTGATCCATGGTCACCTTACCGACCTTGGCGCCCTTGCCCGGGGTCTGGGTGCCCTTGTCGATGCCGGCGGCCTTCTTCAGAAAATAGGTGTTCGGCGGCGTCTTGGTGACGAACGTGAACGACCGATCCGCATAGGCGGTGATGACGACCGGGATCGGCATGCCCGGCTCAAGGCCCTGGGTCTTCGCGTTGAAGTCTTTGCAGAACTGCATGATGTTCAGGCCGCGCTGACCCAGCGCCGGACCGATCGGCGGAGACGGGTTAGCCTTGCCCGCCGGCACCTGCAGCTTGATATAGCCGACAATCTTCTTTGCCAATTCAACTCACCCCTTTAACGGAGAGCGAAGCGCGGTACGGCCATGGCTAGCCTCCCGCGCGGTTTGAGCCTGGCGGGCGAACCCACCAAGCAGAACGACGCGCCGGCCCCTTTTCCGGGCCGACGCGGCGAATTCATAAAAGCGTCGTCACACCTTCTCGACCTGGGAGTATTCCAGATCGACAGGGGTGGCCCGACCGAAGATCGAGACGGCGACCTTGAGACGGCCCTTTTCCTCGTCGACCTCTTCCACGAGGCCGTTGAACGAGGTGAACGGACCATCGCACACGCGCACCTGATCGCCGATCTCGTAGATGATCGACCGCTTCGGGCGCTCGATGCCTTCCTGGACCTGCTTCATGATGCGGGTCGCTTCGGCCTCGGTGATCGGTGCCGGACGCAGCCCCTTGCCGCCGAGGAACCCGGTGACCTTGGGCGTATTCTTGACCAGATGCCAAGTGTCGTCCGTCAGATCCATCTTCAAGAGCACGTAGCCCGGGAAGAACTTGCGCTCGGTCGAAATCTTCGCCCCGCGCTTCACTTCCTGGACCTCTTCGGTCGGCACCAGAATCTCGGCGAAGAAGTCGATCATGCCCTTCTGCTCCGCCTGCTCGCGGATCGACTGGGCGACCTTCTTCTCGAAGCCCGAATAGACGTGCAGCACGTACCAACGATGCGCCATTAAACTCAGGCCCCCAGGCTCAGGACGAAGCGCACGGCCCACGATAGCCCTTGATCGACCGTGAAAAAGAACATCGCTGCGACAAAAACCATGACGAAAACCAGGATCGTCGTCGTCGAGGTCTCTTTACGGGTGGGCCAGGTGACTTTCGTCACTTCCTGGCGGACCTGCCGCACAAACTCTGCTGGGCTCGTTTTAGCCATGGTACCTGATCAGACCATCCACAAACGCAACACCACGGGCTGCCCCGTGGCGGAATTCAAAAAACTGGGCTGGCAGGAGCGGGGGGACTCGAACCCACAACCCCCGGTTTTGGAGACCGGTGCTCTACCAATTGAGCTACGCTCCTCCAGGCCCGGAACACCGAGCCGACCGGCGCAACACAAGGGGTTCGCCCATTGCGCTGCGCCGGCCGGTCGGGTGTTATAGGCGGTTTCCCGCCCTTTGGCTAGCTACTTCTGGATCGAGGAGACGACGCCGGCACCGACGGTGCGGCCGCCTTCACGGATCGCGAAGCGCAGACCCTCGTCCATGGCGATCGGCGCGATCAGCTCGACGTCCATCGCCACGTTGTCGCCCG
>JAQGIC010000035.1 GCA_028288725.1 Rhodospirillales bacterium | reverse complement strand
TTAGTTTACATGGTCATGGCCGGGCTTGACCCGGCCATCCACGTGGTTGGGCAAGCCGATTTCACGGCCAAACAGGGCTCCGGCGGAGGGGCGTGGATGCCCGGGTCAAGCCCGGGCATGACGGAGTGTTAGGGTACCCCACTGATTTCAAAAGGCGAAAACAGATATGTACATAGCCTAGCGCCTGCGCGGGAATGACGGGGGAGGCTAACTCGCCTTCTCGTACAGGCCTTCCAGCAGCGCGCCATAGGCCCCGCGGATGGCGTGGCGCTTGATCTTCAGCGTCGGCGTCATCTGGCCGTTGGCGACGGAGAACGCCTCCTCGACCACGGCGAAGCGGCGGATGCGCTCGGGCGCGGTCAGGATCTTGTTGATCTTGGCGACCCGGGCCTGGATCTCGTGCTGCAGCTTGACGGCGCGGGCGGCCGCGTCGCTTTCGCTGCGGACCTGGCGCAGCAGTTCCTCGTCCGGGACGATCAGCGCCACGACATAGGGGCGCTTGTCGCCATAGACCATGACCTGGCCGATGCCCTCTTCCAGCGCCAGATAGCCCTCGATCCGTTGGGGCGAGATCATCTCGCCGCCGGAATTCTTGATGAAATCGCGCTTGCGGTCGGTGATCTTCAGATAGCCGTCGGCATCGAATTCGCCGACGTCGCCGGTATAGAGCCAGCCGTCCTTGATCGCCCGGTCGGTCGCTTCCGGGTCGCGCCAATAGCCCGCCATCACGTTCGGGCCGCGCACCAGGATCTCGCCGTCGGCGGCGATCTTGACCTCGACGCCCAGCAGCGGCGGGCCGACCGTGTCGACCTTGATCCGCTTGGGCGGATTGGCCGAGATCACCGGGCCGGCCTCGGTCTGGCCATAGCCCTGCAGCAGGTTGATGCCGAGGGCCAGGAAGAACAGCCCGACTTCTTGATTGAGCGGGGCCCCGCCCGACACGAACGCCTTCAGCCGGCCGCCGAAACGTTGTCGCACCTTACGGCGCACCAGCCGCTCGACCACCAGATCCAGCGCCCGGTCCTTGAGCGTCAGGCTCTTGGGATCATTGTAGCGCTTGGTGCCCAGCTCCAGCGCCAGATTGAACAGCTTGGCCTTGGTGCCGCCGCCGCGCAGCGCCGCCTGCAGGATGCGCTTGTGCAGCATCTCGAACAGGCGCGGCACGGCGGTCATGATCGTGGGGCGAACCTCCGGCATCTCGGTCGCCAGCGTGTCCGGGCCACCGGCGTAATAGATCTGGGCGCCCAGCATGATCGGGAACCACAGGCCGGCCGAATGCTCGTAGGCATGGGTCAGCGGCAGGAACGACAGAAACACTTCCTCGCCCAGCCCGAAATCATCGTCGAGCAGCTTGCGGGCACCCTTGCCGTTCTGCATGACGTTGCGATGGGTCTGCATCACCGCCTTGGGCACGCCGCCGGTGCCGGACGTGTAGATCAGGCAGGCGGTGTCGTCCGGCCCCAATCCCGCGACCGTCGCCTCGACCCGGTCCTCGGCGGCCGCACCCCGCACCATGACGTCGTCCCACAGATAGACGTCCGCGTCGGTCTGGCTCTTCAGCGGCTCCAGCACGATGATCGTCTGCAGATACGAGAGTTGATCGGCCGCCGGCATCACCCGCTGGGCCAGCGCGTTCGACGAGAGGATCAGCGCCTTGGCGCCGCTGTTCGCCAGCACATGGCGATAATCCTCGATCGTGAAGGTCGTGTAGGCCGGAACCGTGATGGCACCCGCCGCCATGATCGCCAGATCCGCGATCGCCCATTCCGGACGGTTTTCGGCGATGAGGGCGACCCGGTCGCCCGCCTGGATGCCGAGCGCGTTCAGGCCGCGCGCCAGATGGCGGACACGCTGGGCGGTCTCGCCCCAGGTGAGTGCCACCCAGTCCTTGTCCTCGCGGACCCATAGAAACGGCTTGTTCGCCTTCCGCGCCGCCCAATGAAAGAACATCGCGGGAAGGTTCGGCCAATCGCTCTCGATCATGGGAAGCTCGTTTCCTCGACCCTCTATCGCGGACTCGGGTTCCGCTTCTTATCGCCGGCCAAGCTCGGATGCCCGGCCGGTCCGGGGCTTATAGCCTTGCGCCCGCGACTATCCAACCCTTCCGGTTCGAAACCCGTTGGCGGCGGTCCGGTCTGCACCATATATCCGAGCAGTATCGTTGCCAGGAGTTGTCATGTCCCGTTCGACCCGTGCCGCTGCCCCCGCCGACACCGTTGCCGATCTGGGCGCGCTACCGAGTTGGAACCTGGCCGATCTCTATGACGGCATCGCCTCGCCGGCGATCGAGGCCGATCTCAAGCGCGTCGATGACGATGCCGGCGCCTTCGCCAAAACCTATGAGGGGATGGTTGCCGGTCTTTCCGGTGCCGACCTCGGCACGGCGATCGCGGCCTACGAGCGGCTGCAGGATACGCTCGGGCGGCTGATGAGCTTCGGCGGTCTGGCGTTCGCCGGCGCCATGGACGACGTCAAGGTCGCCCAATTCTATCAGACCGTGCAGGAGCGGGTGAACGCGGCCTCGGTCCGGCTGCTGTTCTTCACGCTCGAGGTGAACCGCATCGAAGATGCCGATCTTAAGGCCAAGCTCGCCGCCGCTCCCGAACTGGCGCATTACGCCCCATGGCTGCGCGACGTGCGGGCGTTCCGGCCGCATCAGCTGTCGGACGAGATCGAGAAGCTGCTGCACGAAAAATACGTTGCCGGCCGCGCCGCCTGGGGCCGGCTGTTCGACGAGACCGTGACCGATCTGCGCTTTCCGGTCGACGGTCAGGATCTGACCATCGCCGAGGCGATGCATCTGATGTTCGACCCGGACCGCGCCAAGCGGCAGGAGGGCTGCGAATCGGTCGGCAAGGTGCTGGGCGACCATGCGCGCACCTTCGCCCTGATCACCAACACGCTGGCCAAGGACAAGGAAATCGAGGACCGCTGGCGCGGCTTCGCTCGGCCGATCTCGGCGCGCAACCTGTCGAACTTCGTCGAGGACGAGGTGGTCGATGCGCTGGTCCATGCGGTCAAGGAAGGCTATCCGAGCCTGGCGCACCGGTATTACCGGATGAAGGCGCGGTGGCTCGGGCTGGACAAGCTGGAATATTGGGACCGCAACGCGCCGTTGCCGGGCGCGCCGCAGCGCATCATTCCCTGGGCCGAGGCGCGCCGGATCGTGCTCGATTCCTACCGCGCCTTCTCGCCCAAGCTGGCGGTGATCGGGGAGCGGTTCTTCACCGAGCGCTGGATCGACGCGGCCCAGCGGCCGGGCAAGGATTCCGGCGCCTTCTCGCACCCGACCGTGCCGTCGGCCCATCCCTATATCCTGATGAACTACATGGGCAACGCGCGTGACGTGATGACGCTGGCGCATGAGCTGGGCCATGGCGTGCATCAGGTGTTGGCCGGGCGCCAAGGCGCGCTGATGGCCGAAACGCCCTTGACCCTGGCCGAGACCGCGTCGGTGTTCGGCGAGATGCTGACCTTCCGCAAGCTGCTGGCCGGCGAGCGCGATCCGGCGATGCGCAAGGCGCTGCTCGCTCGCAAGGTCGAGGACATGATCAACACGGCGATCCGTCAGATCGCCTTTGCCGAGTTCGAGCGCCGGGTGCATGACGAGCGCCGGCAGGGCGAGCTGCTGCCGGAACGGCTGAATGCGATCTGGCTGGAAATCCAGTCGGAAAGCATGGGCCCCGCGTTCGATTGGCAGCCGGGCTACGGCAGCTATTGGAGCTCGATCCCGCATTTCGTTCATACGCCGTTCTATGTCTATGCCTATGCCTTCGGCGATTGCCTGGTGAACTCGCTCTATGCCGCCTATCAGGCCCGGCCCGAGGGTTTCGCCGAGAAGTATCTGGACATGCTGTCGGCCGGCGGCACGCTTCGGCATCACGAGCTGTTGCGGCCGTTCGGGCTCGATGCGCGCGAACCGGTGTTCTGGGACAAGGGCCTGTCGGTCTTGCGGGACTTCATCGACGAGCTGGAAGCGCTGGGCTGATCCGGCCATGGCCGAGGATCGGAATTCGCTCTCGGGGCGCGTCAAGCGCTATGCCCAGGTTTCGACCGCCGTCGGCGGCCTGGCCGCGCGTCTGGCCGGCGAGCGCTATCTGGGCATGGATCTGGACCGCGGGCGCCATGCCTCCGACCTGACCCAGGCCTTGGGCGGCCTCAAGGGCCCGCTGATGAAAGCGGCGCAGATCCTGTCGACCATCCCCGAGGCGCTGCCGAAGGAATATGCCCAGGAACTGTCGCAGCTCCAGGCGGACGCGCCGGCCATGGGCTGGCCGTTCGTCAAGCGCCGCATGGTCGGCGAACTGGGGCCCGATTGGGTGTCGAAATTCGGCTCGTTCGAGAAGGAGGCGGCGCGCGCCGCCTCGCTGGGCCAAGTCCATCGCGCGACCGGTCACGACGGGCGGCGGCTCGCCTGCAAGCTGCAATACCCGGACATGTCTTCGGCGGTGGAGGCCGACCTGAAACAGCTGAAGCTGATCATGTCGATCTATGGCCGCTACGACAGTTCGATCGAGACCGGCCAGATCCACGCCGAATTGGCCGACCGCCTGCGCGAGGAACTGGATTACAAGCGCGAGGCGAAGCATCTGACGCTCTATCGCCGCATGCTCGCCGACGAGACGGGCGTGCATGTGCCGGACGTGGTCGACGAGCTCTCGACCGACCGGCTGCTGACCATGAGCTGGCTCGACGGCGAACCGATCATGAGCGCGGTCACGGCGTCGCAGGATGTGCGGAACGCGATTGCGCTCAACATGTTCCGGGCCTGGTATCTGCCCTTCTACGGCTATGGCGTGATCCATGGCGATCCGCATCTGGGCAATTACACGGTCCGGCCGGATCAGAGCATCAACCTCTTGGATTTCGGCTGCATCCGGGTCTTCCCGGCGCGCTTCGTCGGCGGCGTGATCGATCTCTACTGGGCGCTCTCGCGCAATGACGAGGCACTGGCGGTGCACGCCTATGAAACCTGGGGCTTCAAGAATCTCGGCCGCGAGATGATCGACGCGCTCAATCTCTGGGCCCGCTTCCTCTATGCGCCGCTGCTGGAAAACCGCGCGCGGCGCATCCAGGAATCGACGGCCGGGGAGTTCGGCCGCGAGGTTGCCGAAAAAGTTCATGGCGAGCTGAAGCGCCTGGGCGGGGTCACCCCGCCGCGAGAATTCGTCTTCATGGACCGCGCCGCGGTCGGCCTCGGTGCCGTGTTCATGCGCCTGAAGGCCGATCTCAACTGGTACGAAATGTTCCACGACCTGATCCGCGACTTCGATGTCGCGGCGCTGGAACAGCGGCAGGGTGCCCTGCTGGACGCGGTGGGCTTGGCGCGACCCCCTAGATGCGAATACATGAAGTGGGGCCGACCTCATGTCTGAATCGCCCTCTAAATCATATATTTGGGACTGATTCACCGATCAAACCGAGCCGGTTTGATCGGATCAGGCTCTAGAACAAGATCCGATTTCTTCGAATCGGATCTGTTCAGACGTCATTGAGTTGACTCGCCCCCGGCGCTGCCGGCTTTCTTCACCGGTCGGCATCGATTGCCCCGTCCTTTGTGCTCACGGGAGAGCCTTTTCATGACCACCGCCAACGGCCGCACCGCCGACCATCCGATCGACAAGCTGTTTCTGGAGCGCTGGTCGCCCCGCGCCTATACCGGCGAGGAAATTTCCGCGGCCGAGCTCGCGACGATCTTCGAGGCAGCGCGCTGGGCGCCCTCGTCCTATAATTCCCAGCCCTGGCGCCTGCTCTACGCGCGCCGCGGGACCGCCGCCTGGGACAAGTTTCTGGGCCTGCTGAATCCGTTCAACCAATCCTGGGCGAAACAGGCGGCCGCCCTGGTCGTGCTCGTCTCGCGCGAGACCATGCTGCCGCCGGGTGCCGACAAGGAAATCCCGTCGCACAGTCATTCGCTCGACGCCGGCGCCGCCTGGGCCCAGCTCGCCCTCCAGTCGAACTTGCTCGGCTGGGACGCCCATGCCATGGTCGGCTTCGACATTCCCGGTGCCTTCGCGACGCTCAATGTGCCGGTGGGCCATCGGGTCGAAGCGGCGATCGCGATCGGCCGCCGCGGTCCGGCCTCGCTGCTGCCCGAAGGCCTCGCCGCGCGTGAAAAGCCGAACGATCGCAAGCCCCTGTCCGAAACCGTGTTCGAGGGCGGCTTTCCGGCCAGCTAGCGGCGCCTATTCCGTCCGGGTCAGCGTTCCGGCATAGAGCAACGGTCCGGTCGGTTGGCCCGAGGCCGGGCCGCCGGCCGGTTCCAGGCTGAAAGCGGGGCCACAGGGCAGGGCGAAAATGCTGGCGTGCATGGCTTGGAGCCCGAGAAGGGCGGGACGCTTGCGCGCCCTGCCGTCCCGTCCTAGGCGCCGGGCATCAGAAATAATGCCGCCGCCGGAAGCGACCACAGCCTCTCGACCCAACGCGGTCGTATCATTAATGTGTCATTGGATCCGACCCGCCGGCTTGGCGACGGCGGGCCGGGCGCGCGAGGGGATATGGGGTACGGCATCGACCGAACGTTCTCGGCGCAGCAATGGCGTGTGGTGGTGTTCTCCGCCTGCGCCGTGCTGATCGCCGGCGTCGGGCTCGGCATCCTGATCGGCCGCCTGACTGCCCCGCCGCCCGATCCGCCGCCGGCATCGGCCTCGATCCTGCCGGACGTACTGCCGTCCGACGCCAAGGCGGCCTCGCCAACGGCGTCCAATGACGAAGATCTGGACGAGCCGCCCCCCCTACCGCCGCCGGCCATCGTCGTGGCCGCTCCGGCACCCGCCCCCGTCGTCAAAGCGCCCCCGGCGGCGCCTGTCGTGCAGAAGACGGTTCCGCCGCCCGAGAAGGTCGCGGCCGCGCCGAAGCCGCAGCACCCGGTGCCACCCAAGCGGATCGAGGGGAAGCCCAAGCCGCTGCCGGCCGAGCCCGGTCCGCCGACCGATGGCGGGCGCTGGGTCGTGCAATTGGGCGCGTTCCAGTCGTCGGATCACGCCAACCTGTTGGTGAATACGCTGGCGGCCCATGGCCAGCCGGCCCATGTGAGCTTCGCCCGGAACGCGGCGGGGCAGGACTGGTTCTACGTGCAGACCCTGCCTTATCGCTCGGCGGCGGCGGCGAAGAATGCGGCCCAGGGCTTGGCCGCACGCGAACATCTGCCCACATATCTGGTGAAGCTGCCCGACCCGGGCTAGCCGTCCGTCTCTATTGGCCGGTCACGGCCTTCAACTTGTCGAAGGCCTGGAACACCGCTTCCAGATCCTTGCGATTGTCGGTCTTGCCCGGACCGCCTTCCTTGGTCAGCGCCAGTTCCAAGGCATGGATCAGCAGTTCGGCGACCTCGACCGCGCGCTGCTCGCAAGCCTGATTGAACGCCATCAGAATTTTGTCGCTCAATCGACGGGTATATTGCGGCAAATCGCTCATCGAAAATTCCTCTGGTCCCCTCGCCCGAACATATGAGCTCCGGGCGACCACGTGTAGAATACATCACATGGAGAATACACTGTCGCGCCGCTCGATTCATCCGGCAAAAACGCGGCCCGTTCCGCCGCTTTCTCCGGGTCCCGCTGCGGCGCGATGACGCGGAATAGGGGCCTCTGAACTGGAGTCCTCAATGCCGCCGGAGGATCGCAGACGCCCGCCCATGCCGGACCCGCGCCCTCGTCGATATCCGACTCCTAGGGAAGGTGGATGATGCGCGTTCTATGGTGTTCGACAGCTCTCGCCCTGCTTTGTTCCGCGTGCGAAACGACCCCGTCACCGCCCATGCCGCCGGTCGCCGCTTCGGGGGTGGGAGATTTCCAGACCCAGGTCAGCGCCGCGGATCCGAACTGTCACGACTATACCGGGCAGGCGATGATCGACGGCACGCAGCAGCAGATCGTCGGGCATGCCTGCAAGCAGCCCGACGGTTCATGGAAGGTGGCCGAGGGCACGGCCGCCCAGCCCAATCAATATGTCGCGGTCTATCCGGCGCCGGTCTATGCCGACGGCTATTATCCCGGCTATTTCTATGGCGATCCGTGGCTGTGGGGCGGGCCGTTCGGCTTCGGCACGAGCTTTGTCTTCTTCGACCGCCGTTTCCACCATCACGGTTTCCACCATGGCGATTTCGGCCACCATGGCGGTTCCGACCACCATGGTGGGTTCCATCACCGGTGAACGCGATTTAAACGGCCGGGAAGCTGCTCAGCGCCTCGTCGATCATGGCGGCACTGGGTATCGACGGCTGGGCGCCGCGCATGCCGCAGGCCAGGCCGGCGGCGACGGTCGCCCGGCGGAGTGCCGACGCCATCGAGATGCCGCGGTCGAGTGCGACCGCCAGCACGCCCACGAAGCAGTCGCCGGCGCCGGTCGTGTCGATCGCGGTGATCGGCAGGGCCGGCACGGCGAGACTGCCGCCTTCGGGACGATGAACGATCGCACCGGCCTCGCCGCGCGTCACGATCACGGTAATGCCGTGGCGTGTCGCGACCTCGGCCGGCACGCCCAGGGTCGCGGCCTCGCCCTCGTTCGCGACCACTACATCGATGGTGTCCAGCAGCGCCTCGGCATCGTCGCGCGCGGGCGCCAGATTGAGGATGACCCGGCCGCCCAGCGCCTTGGCGCGGCGGGCGAGCGCCAGCGTCGGGCCGGGCGGCGCTTCGAGCTGCAGCACGATCGTGCAGCCCGCACCCAGGAGATGGTCCGGGACATGGCTGGCAGAGGCGTGGGCGTTGGCGCCGGAAGCCACCGCGATCTGATTGTCGCCGCCGGCTTCGATCACGACCGAGGCGCAGCCGGTCGGCCAATCCAGCGTCGATAGATAGGACAGGTCGATCCCGGCCTTGCGTACCAGGTCGAGCGCCGCCTCGGCGAAGGCGTCGCGCCCGACCGCTCCCACCAGCGTGACCCGGCCGCCATCGCGGGCGGCCGCCAGCGCCTGATTGGCGCCCTTGCCGCCCGGCAACATCACGAAGCCGCCGCCGAGCATGGTTTCACCCGGTGCCGGCAGATGCTGCACCGGGAAGATCAGGTCGAGATTGATGGAGCCGAACACCAGAATCATACAAATATCCTAAGGCATGCCACCGGACGTCCCGCACCTGAAGCTATGCGCGTCCCTGATGAAAGTATCGTTAGGGGGCGTCCTTTCGCCAGCGGTCGGCGGCGTCGTCGTCGCTCGCCTTGGCGTCGACCCATTGCGTCCCTTCGGCGGTTTCTTCCAGCTTCCAGAACGGCGCCTTGGTCTTCAGCCAGTCCATCAGAAACTGGCAGGCCTCGAACGCGGCCTGGCGATGCGCCGATGAAACGGCGACCAGCACGATCGGTTCGCCCGGCAGCATCCGGCCGTGACGGTGGATCACCAGCACGTCCTTCAGCGGCCAGCGCGTGCGCGCTTCAGCTTCGATCGCCGCCAGCTGGCGCTCGGTCATGCCCGGGTAATGTTCGAGCGTCAGGGCCACCAACGGCGCCCCGGCCTCGGTGCCGCGCACGTAACCGACGAAGCTCGCGACCGCGCCGACGGCGATGTCGTTCCGGCCGAACGCACCCAGTTCCGCGCCGACGTCGAATGGGGGCTCCTCAACGCGGATCATGGCGTCAGCCCCCGGTCACCGGCGGGAACAGCGCGATCTCGTCGCCCCGTCGGACCGGATGATCCGGTCCGACGTAATCCTGATTGACCGCGACCCGCACCAGCTTGGGTTCGGCGAGGGCAGCCGCATAGCCGGGACCGAGGGTCGCCAGCCAGGCAACGAGGGCGGCGACCGTCGCGACCTCGGCCGGTGGATCCAACATTTCCTCGCCACGGCCGATGCGGGTCCGCAACCAGGCGAAATAGCGCAGCTTCATGATGTCCCCTCCAGCGGGACCGCGTTCGCCAGAATGAAATCGGCGATGGCGGCGACCGCGTCCAGATCCAACACCGGCAGGGCGCGACCGCTCCGCCAATCGTCGGGCAGCGGCTCGTTCGTGGCAATGGCCAGCACCGACGGATCTTCCGGCCAAAGCGGCGTCTTGCCCAGGCTTGGCCGGCAGATCTCCAGCTTGGGCATCGGGTGACGCTTGAACCCTTCGACCAGCAGCAGGTCGACCGGGCTCATGTGCCGGATCAGATCGAGCAGGCCTGGTTCCGGGGCGCCGCGCAACTCGTGCATCAGCGCCCAGCGCCGATCGGATGCGACCAGCACCTCGGTGGCACCGGCCTGGCGATGCTGCCAGGAATCCTTGCCCGGCCGATCGACGTCGAAATCGTGATGCGCGTGCTTGACCGTCGAGACGGTGAGACCGCGACCGGTCAGCTCCGGCAGCAGGCGGCCCATCAGGGTCGTCTTGCCGCTGCCGCTCCAGCCGGCGAGACCAAACGCGCGCATCAGCCCAACTCGCCGACCGACTTGCGGGAGACGTCCGGGGCGGCGGGGGCGGCTTCCGGCTCCGCCATATGTTTCAGGCCATGGCGCAGATAATCATAGCCGGTGATCAGCGTCAGCAGTGCCGCGAGCCATAGCAGGCCCTCGCCGATGAAGCTCATCGGCAGAAAGTCGGGGCCGGCGTCGCCGATCAGCAGCACGCCGATCGCGACCATCTGGATGCCGGTCTTCCATTTTGCAAGCCGGCTGACCGGCACGCTGACGCGCAGGCCCGCCAGGAATTCGCGCAGACCCGAGACCAGGATCTCGCGCGCCAGAATGATCAGCGCCGGGATGATGGCGGGCGTGCTCAGCCGGTTGAAATCGACCAGCATCATCAGCGTGATGGCGACCAGCAATTTGTCGGCGATCGGGTCGAGGAAGCGGCCGAAGGCGGACATCTGCTTGTAGCGCCGGGCGAAATGACCATCGAGATAGTCGGTGACGCCGGCGGCGGCGAACAGGGCCCAGGATGTCCATTCGCCCCAGGGATGGGGCAGATAGCAGGCGGCGACCAGAAGCGGGATCACCGCAATTCGGGACATGGTCAATAGATTGGGCAGCGTAAAAAGCATCGAAACCGTCCGGGCCCATCCTTAGGCATTATCGGCTAGTGGATAAAATCAGACGGATTTCTCCGTCTTATTTTACCACAACTCATTGGCTGCTGGACCGATTCACCTAACGCTTGGGATCCAAGCGTTAGGATCGGACCGCTAGTAAACCGCGACATCATAGATCGTGCCCGGGGCCAACGGCGCGCATCCTAATCGTCTGCGTGGAAATGGTCGTAAATTTTTTTTGCGACGGTCTTCGAGATGCCGTCGACCGCTTCCAGATCGAGCTGGCCGGCGCGGGCGACCGCCTTGGCCGAGCCGAAATGATGCAGCAGCGCCTTCTTGCGCGAGGGACCGATGCCTGCGACCTCGTCGAGCGGCGAGACCGTGATCGCCTTGGTCCGGCGCGCCCTGTGCGTTCCGATGGCGAAGCGATGGGCCTCGTCGCGCAGGCGCTGCAGGAAATACAGCACCGGGTCCTTGGGCTCGAGCGAGAAGGGGGCATGGCCCGGGACGAAGAAACGCTCGCGCCCGGCGTTCCGATCGGGACCCTTGGCGATCGCGACCAGGGGCACGTCGTCGATGCCCAGTTCGACGAACACCTCCTCGACCACGCTCAGCTGCCCAGGCCCGCCGTCGATCAGCACCAGATCCGGCCATTGGCCGGCGGTGCGCTCCGGATCTTCCTTCTGCGCACGCTGGAAGCGCCGGGTCAGCACCTCGCGCATCATGGCGTAATCGTCGCCCGGCTTGAACTCCGTGCCGGGTGCGGCGCCCTCGCCGCGGATGTTGAACTTGCGATAGGCCGACTTCATGAAGCCCTCGGGCCCGGCGACGATCATGGCGCCGATCGCGTTGGTGCCCTGGATATGGCTGTTGTCGTAGACTTCGATCCGGGCGGGTGGCGCGTCGAGGCCGAGGGCGGTGGCGACGCCGGCCAACAGCTTCTGCTGGGTCGAACTTTCCGACAGGCGCCGGCCGAGCGCCTCGCGCGCATTGGCCATGGCATGCTCGACCAGCTTCTTCTTGTCGCCGCGTTGGGGCGTCAGCAGCGCGACCTTGCGCCCGGCGTGGGTCGACAGCGCCTCGGCGAGCAGTTCCGCCTCGGCCGGCTCATGGCTCAGGAGCAACTGCGGCGGCGGCGGTTTGTTGTCGTAGAACTGGCCGATGAACGCGGCCAGCACCTCCTCTATCGCCAGCGACCGGTCGTGGCTCGGGAAGTAAGCCCGGTTGCCCCAGTTCTGTCCGGCGCGGAAGAAGAACACCTGGACCGAGGTGTGGCCGCCCTCCTGGTGGGCCGCGATCACATCGGCATCGACCAGGCCTTCGACGTTGATGTCCTGGTGCGCCTGGATATGGGCCAGCGCGCGGATGCGGTTGCGGATGACCGCCGCGGTCTCATAATCCAGGGCCTCCGCCGCCTCGGTCATGGCGGCGACCAGGCGGGCATTGATCTCGCGGCTGTGGCCGGTCAGCACGGCCCGGGCCTGATCGACCAGGGCCAGGTAATCCGCATTGCCGATCCGATCGACGCAAGGGGCCGAACAGCGCTTGATCTGATACTGCAGGCAAGGCCGCGTCCGGCTCTGGAAGATCGAGTCGGAGCAGGAGCGCAACAGGAAGGCGCGATGCAGCGCGGTGATGGTTCGGTTGACGGCGCCGGCCGAGGCGAACGGGCCGAAGTACTCGCCGCCCTCGTTGCGCGCCCCCCGGTGCTTGGTCAATTGCGGCACCGGATGGGTCGAGCGCAGGTGGATGTAGGGGAATGACTTATCGTCCCTCAGCAGCACATTGTACCGCGGCATCAGGGTCTTGATCAGATTGATCTCGAGAAGCAGCGCCTCGACTTCGGTATGGGTTGTCACCACCTCCATCCGGGCGGTTTCCGCAACCATGCGGCGAATGCGGTTCGACAGGCCGACCAGCTGAGTATAGTTCGTGACCCGGTTACGCAGATTGCGGGCCTTGCCGACATACAGCACGTCGCCGGCGGCGTTGACCATGCGATAGACGCCCGGGCTGCCCGGCAGGGTCTTGACCATATTGCGGATCACCGCGACGCCGGATGCGATCGCGCCGTCGGGCGGCAGTTCGGCTTCCAGCTCGAACTTCTGCTTTTCCGTCGCAGCATTTTCAGGTGGTTGATCCGGCCCTTCGGCCATCCGCGGCTCCCATTTCCCAGGGTGCGCCTGGGTTCGCCAATTTTTCGTCATGCCGTGGACATGTATCCACGGAATCTGTGGATAAGTTTGTGGGCAAGCACAAGAAATATGGGTGGATGCCGCACCAAACCTAGGGATTCAAGGGGCTGATCAAAAAATAGGCAAAACCAACAACCCATTGATTTTACTATAGGTATTTCCTGTCAACGGAAATGGACCGTTACGAATGGTGCGCTTTCCACCGGGATCGGCTCTTGTGCGGCGCAGCGAAATCGGCTGTGAACAACTGGACCCCTTGAAAACCGGGCTGCGACACATTGGCTGCGCAGGAGTCAAGGCCGATTCGCCTCAGCGATTATGCCGGACGATAGAAATTCCGACGCTCGCGACGTCCTGATAGACATCCAGCTTTTCGATCTGGACGCGGGCGGTGCGAATGCGCGGATCGGCCAGACACAGGCCGGCGACGCGTTCGGCCAGGGTCTCGATCAGCCGGATATGGCCGGTATCGACGATGCGGCGGACGGCGGAGATGATCTCGTCGTAACAGACAACGTTTCGTAGATCGTCTTCGAGCGGCTCCACCGCTTCGAGCACGTCCAAATCGAGATTGAGGCGCACGCGCTGCTTGTGTTCGTGCTCGTGCGCATGGACGCCGATCGAACAGTTCATTACCAGATCGCGCACGAATACCCGGCGCAGGTCGGCGGGTGTTGCCGGTTCTGCTTGGACGGTGTGCCGCATGGTCTGGGCGGTCTTTCGGATCGTCTCGGACATGGGTGCGCTCTAATCGATGGCGGAGAAGGATTGTTTGGGCTGGGCCCAGCCCAGATGCTGGCCGCCGTCGAGCGCCAACATTTGCCCCGTCATCGCCCGGGCCTGCAACAGGAACCAGACGCCCGCGACGATTTCGTCGGGCGACGTGCCGTGGCCGAGCGGCATGGCGGCGCATTGCTGCGCGAACTGCGCCTCGGTCTGGTGGGTGGAGGGCAGGGTCGGTCCCGGCCCGATGCCGTTCACCCGGATGCGCGGCGCCAGCGCCAGCGCCAGGGTCTGGGTCAGGGTCCAGAGCGCTGCCTTGCTGACCGTATAGGTCACGAAATGCGGGGTCAGGTTCCAGACCCGCTGGTCGAGCAGATTGACGACCGCGCCCTCGGCCGCCTCCGGCAGCTGCTTGGCGAAGTGCTGGATCAGGACGAACGGCGCGCGCAGGTTCGCCTCCATATGCCGGTCCCAGCCGGCCCGCGTGGCGCTCGCGACCGAATCATACTCGAAGCTGGAGGCGTTGTTGATCAGCACGCCCAAGGGACCGAGCGCCTTGGTCGCGGCCGGGATCAGGCGTTCGACCGCCGCTTCGTCGGCCAGATCGGCCTGCAACGCCACGCCCGTGCCGCCCTGCGCGCGGATTTCGCCGACGACGGCCTCGGCCGCCTCGGCCGATCCGTTGTAGTGGACGGCGACGGCAAGGCCGCGACGCGCCAGATCGAGCGCGATCGCGCGGCCGATGCGCTTGCCGGCCCCGGTGACGAGCGCGGCGCGGGGGATGGTGTCGGATAGGGTCATCGGATCTGTCTCAAGGTCCTTGGCGGCGGCGGCCGCGTGCCTTGTTGCGGGCGGCGTCGCGCGGGTGGCTGCCGGATTTGCCGGCGGTCGAGCGGCCGGCCTGGGTGGGTGCCGCATAGCGGGCGCCGGTCTCGGCCAGTCCCGGCACGGCCGAGGCCGGCATGCCCAGATCCATCTGCTCCAGCCGCTTGATTTCGTCGCGCAGACGCGCGGCCTCTTCGAATTCCAGATCGGCGGCGGCGCCGCGCATGCGCTTTTCCAGGTCGGCCAGCACGGCCTTGAGGTTCGAGCCGGCATAGTGATTGGCCGGCGCGTCGCCCAGATCGACGGTCAGGCTGTCCTGGGCATAGACCGAATTCAGAATATCGCCGATCCGGGTCTTGATGCTCTCGGGCGTGATGCCGTGGGCGGCGTTATAGGCCTGCTGCTTCTCGCGCCGGCGCGAACACTCGTCCAGCGCCGCCTGCATGCTGTTGGTGATGCGGTCGGCGTAGAGGATGGCGCGCCCCTCGACGTTGCGCGCGGCACGGCCGATGGTCTGGATGAGCGAGGTGCGCGAGCGCAGATAGCCTTCCTTGTCGGCATCCAGAATCGCGACCAGCGCGCATTCCGGAATATCCAGGCCCTCGCGCAGCAGATTGATGCCGATCAGCACGTCGAACGCGCCCAGGCGCAGGTCGCGAATGATCTCGATCCGCTCCAGCGTCTCGACGTCGGAATGGATGTAGCGCACGCGGATGCCGGCCTCGTGCATATATTCGGTCAGCGCCTCGGCCATCTTCTTGGTCAGCGTCGTGACCAGCACGCGCTGGCCCTTGGCCGCGCACTCCTTGCACTCGGCCAGCAGGTCGTCGACCTGGGTATCGGTCGGCCGGATGATGCAGACCGGGTCGATCAGGCCCGTGGGACGCACGACCTGTTCGGTGAACACGCCACCGGTGCGCTCCAGCTCCCAAGGGCCCGGCGTCGCCGACACGAAGATCGACTGGCCGCGCATGGCGTCCCATTCCTCGAACTTCAGCGGGCGGTTGTCCATGCAGGACGGCAGGCGGAAGCCGTACTCCGACAGGGTGGATTTGCGCACGAAGTCGCCGCGATACATGCCGCCGATCTGCGGCACCGTGACATGGCTCTCGTCGATGATGATCAGCGCGTCGTCGGGCAGATATTCGAACAGGGTCGGCGGCGGCTCGCCGGCCTTGCGGCCCGACAGGTAGCGCGAATAATTCTCGATGCCGGCGCAGGAGCCCGTGGCCGCCATCATCTCGATATCGAAGGTGACGCGCTGCTCCAGCCGCTGAGCCTCCAGCAGCTTGTTCTGGGCGTATAGCTCGGCCAGCCGGTCCCTAAGCTCGACCTTGATCAGCTCGACCGCCTGGTTCAGCGTCGGTTTCGGCGTGACGTAATGGCTGTTGGCATAGATGCGGACCTCCTTCAGCGCCTGGACCTTCTCGCCGGTCAGCGGGTCGATCTCGTGGATCGACTCCAGCTCGTCGCCGAACAGCGAGACGCGCCAGGCGCGGTCCTCGTAATGGGCCGGGAAGATCTCGATCGTGTCGCCGCGCACCCGGAAGGCGCCGCGTTGGAACGCGATGTCGTTGCGCTTGAACTGCAGTTCGATCAGCTGCGCCAGCAGCAGGTTGCGGTCGATCCGCATGCCGGCCTTCAGATCGACCACCATGCGCGAATAGGTCTCGACCGAGCCGATACCATAGATGCAGGACACGCTCGCCACGATGATCACGTCGCGCCGCTCGAGCAGCGAGCGGGTGGCGCTATGGCGCATCCGGTCGATCTGCTCGTTGATCGAACTTTCCTTCTCGATATAGGTGTCGCTGCGCGGGACGTAGGCTTCCGGCTGATAATAGTCGTAGTACGAGACGAAATACTCGACCGCATTGTCCGGAAAGAAGCTCTTCATCTCGCCGTAGAGCTGGGCGGCCAGCGTCTTGTTCGGCGCCAGGATCAGGGCGGGGCGCTGCAGCTGCTGGATCGCATGCGCGACGGTGAAGGTCTTGCCCGATCCGGTCACGCCGAGCAGAACCTGCTCGCGGTCGCCCTTGATCAATCCGTCGGTCAGCTCGCGGATGGCATTCGGCTGGTCGCCGGCCGGTACGAAATCCGACACGAGCCGGAAATCGGCGGGGATATCGGCGAGCGGCTTCTGGACGGTCGGCACTGGCGGCATGGGGGAGAACATAATGCCACCGGCCGTCCGTTGCCAGGGGGCAGGACGCCGATCTGCCGAGCTGCTGACGTATGGTGACGGTCCGGTGCGATCATCGAAGCCCTGGCTCGGATGGGCGCGCGAAGCGGTCCGAACGACGCGGATCGACTTGGGTAATTATGGTTGATTTCATTAAAACATCACACTCTATCGTTTATTTCTTGAATTGTATTATGCGGAGAATGAGACCTCTGGACAGAGATTAGGTGACGATTTTGTTTATGAAACATAGAATATGACATATTCTGTCATATATATTCTAGAAAACAGGCGCCGTTGCGAGCGATTGCACATTTTTATTAAGAATAATTGCCGGGATATGCAGGAATTTTTAGCGATATATAGATCGATAAAATACGTTGATTTATATGGAAACTTGCATTTTTACGTTATGTTAAAGATTCGCCGCCAAGTCTGGCTTCATAAATCAAAAAAGCACTCAGGGGCACTTCGGTCGGGACGGCGGTATCGCCTCACCCGGTTTTTGTCCTCGGCCTCCTGCGCCTTTTCTCAGGCGGGGGCGTCTGCCAGTGATGGGAATTGATTGATGTCTAGTTCTGGGAACATTGGATGGGAACGATGAGCTTCTGGCGCGACCTATCGATCCGGACGAAGCTCATTTCGGCTTTCTCGGTATTGATCGTCCTGTTTGCCGTCTCGGGGCTCTCGGCGATCCGGAATTTCAGCGCGTTCAACGCGATCGCGACCGACATGGTCGACAATTATCAAGTCTCGCTCGAGCAGCTCGATGCCATGAAAGAGCAGATCTATCAATATCGGCTCACCTGGGCGAAAGCATTGATCTTCAAGGAAGATCCCAAACAGCTCGCGGTGCTCGACCAGTCGTTTCCCGACATGAGGGCAAAGCTCGCCGAGGCGGAACGGAAATACGAGCCGGGCATCGCGACGCCCGAGGAACGGGCCTTGTACGATACGTTCAAGCGCAGTTCCGACATCTACGTCAAAGGCGTCGGGACGGCGATGGATCTGCTGCGGGGCGGCAAGCCGAGCGAGGCGGCGTCCGTCGCCGATAGTCTGCGGGCGGAGGCCGGCGTGCTGGCGGAAGCCCTGTCGAAGGATATCCGTCTCAACATCGTCGGCATGCACAAGGATGCCGAACAGGCCAGCGCGTACTATATGAGCGGTCGCTTCACCATTCTCGCCGTGGCCGGGCTCGCCCTGGTCATCGCGGTCTGGGCGGGGTGGGCCCTGGTGAACGGCATCGCGCTGCCGGTGCGCACCATGACCGCCGCCATGCGTCGGCTGGCCGATCATGATCTCGCGGCCGAGGTCCCGGCGCGGGGGCGTGGCGACGAGATCGGCGCCATGGCCGCCGCGGTGCAGATCTTCAAAGACAAGATGATCGAAGGTGACGAGCTGGCCGCGGTCCAGGCGGCGGAGCAGGCCGCCAAGGAGCGGCGTGGCCAGGCGCTCGAAGTCCTGGTGCGGGGGTTCGAGACGAAGACGGCCAATCTGGTGCAATCCCTGGCGGAGGCGGCCACCGAGATGCAGGCGACGGCCAATTCCATGGCGGTCGCCGCCGACCAGACCAATCAGCAGTCGAGTGCGGTCGCGGCGGCGGCGGAACAGGCGTCCGCCAACGTACAGACCGTCGCGGCCGCGACGGATGAACTGGCCGGCTCCATCAAGGAGATCAGTCGGCAGGTCGCCACGTCCCGCGACATCGCCAAGCAGGCCATCACGGAATCCGAGGCGACGACCGAGACGGTGCGGGCGTTGTCCGACAGCGCGCAAAAGATCGGCGAGGTCGTGCAACTGATTTCGACCATCGCCGGCCAGACCAACCTGCTGGCCTTGAACGCGACGATCGAGGCGGCGCGCGCCGGCGAGGCTGGCAAGGGCTTCGCCGTGGTGGCGTCGGAGGTCAAGAACCTGGCCAATCAGACCGCGCGGGCGACGGAGGACATTGAGAAGCGGATCGGCGAGGTCCAGGGGTTGACGCAGAAGACGGTGGCGGCGATCGAGCATATCGGCCAGACGATCACCGAAATGTCCGAGATCGCCATGGCGATCGCGGCGGCGATCGACGAGCAGGGCGCCACGACCGGCGAGATCGCGCGCAGCGTGACCGAGGCGGCCAAGGGAACCGAGGACGTCGCGCGCAACATCGCCGGCGTGCACGAGACTTCGGCGACGACCGGTGCCGCCGCGAGCCAGATTCTCGGCGCCTCGGGCGACCTGTCTCAACAAGCGGAAGCGCTGAGCGGCGAAGTCGGGGGCTTCATTGCCGGTGTCAAGGCCGCTTAGGGCTCAAATAAATTGCGCCGCGCCAAGGGCGAGTGATCGGTGTCACACCGGTCTCTCGCCTTTTTCGTTTATAATATACGGGCATACTTGAATATAAGTCCCATCCGTTGATGGATTAATTGGCATAATAAAATATACCTAGAGTCTAGAAAAATTAATAGTGCAATTATTTAAAATTAATTATTCATGAGTTCCAAAATTTCAACAACTGACGGAAAATATTCTCTTTTTAAACTTGCAACCGCAATATTTTTCAGACAACCTTGAGTTATAAAAATTGATCGTGCCCGAGTAACTCTCGAGGCGTGGCGCATGAACATTGATTTCATTATGCGCAGAACTTTGCTGTGTCTCTCTGAGACCGCCGATCACGTAAATCTATTCAGACGGAATCGATCCGGTTCCGCTCAATTCAAAAATCTGGGGATGGAACGCCACCGGGAGTCGGCCGTCTGCGTTCGGCTGGAGCGATCCAGATGAATTCCTAAAATGGGGTATTCATATGTCCAGATCTTTGATTCTTGGGTGCTGTTCCACGGGAGCAAAATATACACCGATGAACCATCGGAATACCGGTGACGCTATTCTGGATGAAATCTGCAATGGTGTGCGGATTGCGGTGGAGATCGAGCAGATACGTGAGGAAGTTAGGCGAATTCACGCGATCGGGTGCCGTTATTACCACTATCACGCCCGGAATTTCACCACGCGGGAGCAGACGACCGACAATGCGGTCTATCAGACAGTCGGTCTGGAGGCCCTGTCGTGCCATCCGGACCTGGTGTTGAGCTATGGCGCCAGCCGCAACGGGCCTGAAGTGATCGAGAATATCGGACGTCTGGGCGAGTGGGAGCGGGTGAGCCACGCCGATCTGCCGCTCGGGACCGGCGGGGCCCATTTCATCACCATGCAGGCGGCGATCGAGCTGCAGATCCTGAGAGATCTCGAAGACAATGGCGAGCCGGTCACGATCGACTATATCCGGAGTCCCGCCTTCTTGAGGGACATCCGACGCTACGTGCCGTCGACCCGGGCCGAGGACGTCAAGCTGGAAACCAACTCGACGGCCAACGGCGGCAATTACGGTCGGTCGTCGCCGGCGATCCAGTTGGAGACCTACGGACGCGCGGTTGCGGCACGCCGGCGGCACGGGCTGTTCGATGAAGTCGAATGGGTGCAGTTCGAGCGGAGCTATGCGATGACCCGCCTCGCGATCGAGCGCCCGGACATCCGGCTCGGCGACCGGGGACAACTCAATATCACGCTGCTGTTCGGCTTCTCGCCGAAGCTGCCCTTTCCGACCAGCTACGAGGAATTCCGCACGGTCGTGAAGGCTGCCAAGGAGCTCGAATTCGACTTGGAAACCGGTCGGCGGCAGCGGCGGGTCTCGATCTCGGTCGGCGGGGCCGTTCTGCCGCAGCATGCCCGCGACGCGGCCGGCCCGCTCGATGTCGGCCGCGATCGCGGGCGTCTGGTGACGGCACTTCAGCGCCTTGCCGCCTATGCCGCCCAGGAGGATAGCGAGGTGGACGTGCTGCGCGTCGGCATGGAGGATTCTCCCTACATGCTCGATCCGTCCGGGGGGATCCGCCCGACGACCAATGTCGAACTCTGCGAGGCGGCGGCAGCGGAATTGCATCGCCACGGCGTCGAACTCGTCGTCGGTGGTGCCGAGGTCGCCCGGCGGCTCGGCTGCATCGCGGCCCGGGACGACGAGCGCGTGATCGGCATCGCCGCCGAATGATCGGACGCCCTCGCGACGGATCAATACGTCTGAGCATGGTTCGATTACGAGCAATCGAACCACGCTCTAGGGCGGACAAAGCGAAAGGATGAGTTCCAGTGGCAATACTCTGTCTGCTCCACCAAGCCTATGGCAAGAAGCTGATCGGCGCGATCCGGGAAGCGCTGCCCGACGAGGATATTCGGGAGTGGCCCGAGGTCGGCGCGCCGGGCGATATCGACATCTGCATGATCTTCCGCATGCAGCCGGGCTTTCTCAAGCCGTACGACAATCTGAAACTGATCTCGGCGACCGGCGCCGGCGTCGACCATTACCTGCTCGATCCGGAATTTCCGCGGCATCTGCCGCTGGTGCGGATCGTCGATCGGAGCTTCGCCGCCCGGATGGCCGATTATGTGACCAGTTGGGTGATGTTTCATCACCGGGATATCGCCCATTATCTCGAAGCGCAGAAGCGGCATGAATGGGCCTTCAGGGTGATGCGCCCTGCCGCCGAGGTGACGGTCGGCGTGATGGGGCTGGGCCAGATGGGTGCGCTGACCGCAGCACGCCTGGCGGCAATCGGCTATGACGTGCGGGGCTGGTCCCGCAATCCGCACGAGATCGACGGCGTGACCTGCTTTTCGGGGGAGGCGGGCTTACGGCCGTTCCTGGAAAAGACCGAGATCCTGATCAACCTGCTGCCGCTCACGCCCCAAACGCGCGGCATCCTGTCCAGCGGGACCTTCGCCCAGATGCCCAAGGGCGGCGTGCTCATCTCGGCGGGACGCGGCGGCCATATGATCGAGGCCGATATCACGGCGGCGCTGGACGGCGGGCAATTGCGGGCGGCCACGATCGATGCGTTTCTGACCGAGCCGCTGCCGCCGGACCATCCCTTCTGGGATCAGCCAGGCCTGTATGTGACGCCGCACTGCTCCAGCACGGCCAGCCTGGAGACCACCGTCGAGGGCTTCGCCGAGAATGTCCGGCGGTTCCGCGCCGGGCAGCCTCTGCAAAATCTCGTGGATTACGAACAGGGCTACTGATCCTAGAGCCTGATCCGATCAAACCGGCTCGGTTTGATCGGTGAATCAGTCTCAAAATATTTGCCTGAGAGGGCGATTCAGATATGAGGCCGGGTCGCCCTCATATCATCGCGCTCCAGCGGGAGGCGGCCGGCCGGCCGCTTCCCCCTCGCACACCGGATGTGGCCTTGGTTCTGCTCTTCACCGTGATTTTTCCGGTCGTGGCCTTGACCGCGCTCGGCTATGGCGCTGGTCGGACCATCGTGCCGGCCGACGCGGTCAAGGCGCTCGTCAACATCGTCAACTATATCGAGATCCCGGTGCTGCTGTTCCGTGCGCTGGCGCATCAGGACATCGCCCGCGATCCGCAGCTCGGCATCTCCGCCGTTTATTTCGCCGGCTGTTTCCTAGTTCTGATCCCGGCGCTGGCCATCGGCCGGTTGGGGTTTCGGCTGAGGCTGGACGAATTGGGCGTGTTCGGCATGGGGGCGATGTATTCGAATTCCTCCCTGCTCGGCATTCCGCTGATCCAGACCGCGTTCGGCACGACCGGCCTGGTGCTGCTGACCAAGATCATCGCATTCCATTCGCTCATCCTGATCCCGGTCGCGACCGTCATCGTCACGGTCGGTCGGGGTGACGTCCGGGGCCTGCCGGCCATGGTGCGTTCGGCGGCGACGGCGGCCCTGTGCAATCCGATCATTCTGGGATTGCTGGCCGGTCTGGCCTGGGGCCTCGCCGGCTGGCCTCTACCCGATGCCATCGATCATGTGTTGGAAATGCTGGCGGTCGCGGCCTCGCCGACGGCATTGCTCGCGATGGGGGCCACCCAGGCGCATTTCCGGATCGGCGGTCACCGGGCCCAGGTGCTGACCGGCTCGGCGCTCAAGCTCGTGCTTCACCCGCTGCTGGTCTGGGGCCTCGCGACCGGCTTCGCCGGCCTGTCGCGCGAGGCGGTGGCGGTGGCGACGGTGACCGCGGCGCTGCCGCCGGGCATCAACGTCTATCTGCTGGCGCACCAGTATGATTGCGCGGTCGGGCGTGCGGCCAGCACCATGATCGTCGCCTCGATCCTCTCGATCGTCAGCGTCGGCTTCGTGCTGGCCCTGGTCGGTTTCTAATCAATCTGGGGGACCGATTCACCTAACGCTTGGGGAGCAAGCATCAGGACCGGACCATTAGCGTGGGGGCGAAACGGTCTCCGTGCGGAGCCAAGCGGCCAGCGCCTCTTCACTCACGTCGCCCGCTGCCACGGCCAACATGACGGCGATGGCATCTTGGTCCGAAGCGGCGAGGGCGAAGCCATGGTCGAGCAAGAAGACGAGGGCGACGACAAACGCGGTGCGTTTGTTGCCGTCGAGGAAACCGTGATTCCGCGCCAAGCCGAAAGCATAAGATGCGGCGAGATCGGCCACGTCCGGCGTTCCATAATTTTCCAGGTTCCGCGGCCGGTCCAACGCCGACTGGACGAGCGTTGCATCCCTGACGCCGGGCAAGCCGCCATGCTCGGCCAATTGGGCATCGTGAATGGCGAGGACGACATCCATGGCGACCCAGCGCCAAGCCGTTTCGTTCACTTGGCGAGAACTTTAAGAACCTCTCGACGCTCGTTCATGACCTGGCGAGCCAGTTCCATCTGGCGCTGAAAGTCCGGATTGTAGGGGGTAATGCGATAACCCTCGGGCGCCTCGGTCAGATAGAGCGTATCGCCCTTATCGACTTTGAGCCGTGCCAAGACTTCTTTAGGGAGGACCACGCCGGCCGAATTTCCGACCGTTGTCACCTTGAGCTTGACCATCGCTTGATCACCCCAGACGTTATAACCATCATTATAATATCAGAAATCATCGCGCTTGGGTATCAACGCCCTCCGGCATGCCAGCGATGTTTATGCTGCAGTGCACTTGACCCGGCGACGGAAGACGATTATCTCCCGTCTGCGTCCGCTTCTTAGAAGCGTTCTAACTTTAATCCACAATGCTGAGGATGCCCCAGATGTTGACCGTTGGCGATCGTTTTCCCGAGTTCGCTCTCACCGCCGTCGGCAATGCCGACCCCAAGATCGCGTTCAAGGACGTGACGAACGCCAGCTATGCCGGCAAGTGGCTGGTGGTGTTCTTCTGGCCGAAGGACTTCACCTTCGTCTGCCCGACCGAGATCATCGGCTTCGGCGATATCGATGGCGAGTTCGCCGACCGCGACGCCCAGCTGCTGGGCGCCTCGACCGACAGCGATTTCGTGCATCTGGCCTGGCGCGAGAGCCGGGAAGACCTGGGCCGCAGCCCGTTTCCCTGGCTGTCGGACATCAAGCGCGAGCTGGCGACGTCGCTCGGCATTCTCGACAAGAACGCCGGCGTGGCGCTGCGCGCGACCTTCATCGTCGATCCGGACGGCGTGATCCGCTGGGCCTCGGTCAACGACCTGTCGGTCGGCCGCAACCCGCAGGAAGTGCTGCGCGTGCTCGACGCGCTGCAGACTGACGAGCTGTGCCCGTGCAACCGCTCGGTCGGCGGCGAGACGCTCGCGGCCTAATCCGTTACGGCTCCCGGTCCCGATCGCAGGACCGGGAGCATTCCCCGATTTCAAGGAAGACCCCATGTCGATCGACCAGTTGAAGGCCGCCCTGCCGGATTACGCCAAGGACCTGAAGCTCAATATCGGTTCCGTGCTGACCGCGCCGGGCCTGACCGAGCAGCAGATCTGGGGCACTGCCGTCGCCTCCGCCATCGCGTCGCGCAACGAGACCGTGCGGGACGCGATCCTGGCCGAAGCCGTCGCCAAGCTCACGCCCGAAGCGCTTAACGCCGCCAAGGCCGCGGCCGCGATCATGGGCATGAACAATATCTATTACCGCTTCGTCCATCTGGCGACCGCGCCCGACTACAAGACCATGCCGGCCAAGCTGCGCATGAACGTCATCGCCAACCCGGGCGTGGATGCGGTCGATTTCGAGCTCTGGTCGCTCGCCGTCTCCGCCATCAACGGCTGTGGCATGTGCATCGACGCGCACGAGCATGAGATCGTCAAGAAGGGCGCCAACCGCGAGGCGATCCAGAACGTCGTGCGCATCGCCAGCGTGATCCACGCGATCGCCGTGACGCTCGAGGGCGAAACGGCGATCGCGGCTTGAGCGCTTCATTGTTCCGTCGTTCCCGCGAAAGTGGGAATCCAGGGGCAAGAGACGGTCAATCGTCAGTTTCCGGCGAAAGCGAGACCTGCGCATCGGGGAATGTCCCATGAGTGATGCGCAGGGCACCTTTTGTTGCCTGGGACCGGGCGTCGGCATAGTGTTTCTTGCCTTGCGCCCGGATGTCGAGGGACGGTCCCCGTCCCTCGACCGAATCGGGGTGCCGGCACGAATCTCATGAAGCCGGACCCCGCCAGATGTCGTTCCTCGCCAAGCGCCTCTCCCGTATCAAGCCCTCGCCGACCATCGCGATCAACACGTTGGCCCAAGAGCTCAAGGCCGCCGGCCGCAACGTGATCGGCCTGGCCGCCGGCGAGCCGGATTTCGATACGCCCGCCCATATCGCCGCCGCCGGCATCAAGGCGATCCAATCCGGCGATACGCGCTACACCGCGGTCGACGGCACGCCCGCGCTGAAGAAGGCGATCTGCGCCAAGTTCAAGCGCGAGAACGGGCTCGACTATCAGTCGAACCAGATCACCGTCGGCACCGGTGGCAAGCAGATCCTCTACAATGCCTTCGTCGCCACGCTCGATCCGGGTGACGAGGTCATCATTCCGGCACCCTACTGGGTGTCCTACCCGGACATGGTGGCGCTCGCCGAGGGCGAGCCGGTCGCCGTGCCGTGCGGTCAGAACTCGAACTTCAAGCTGACCGCCGACGCGCTGGCGGCCGCGATCACGCCCAAGACCAAGTGGTTGATCCTGAACTCGCCCTCGAACCCGACCGGGGCCGCCTATAGCGCCGCCGAACTCAGGGCGCTCGCCGACGTGCTGCTGGATCATCCCCATGTCTGGGTGCTGACCGACGACATGTACGAGCATCTGCTGTACGACGGCCTGGAATTCGCCACCATCGCCCAGGTCGAGCCGCGCCTGATCACGCGCACGCTGACCATGAACGGCGTCAGCAAGGCCTATTGCATGACCGGCTGGCGCATCGGCTATGCCGCCGGCCCGGTCGAGCTGATCAAGGCCATGGCCATGGTCCAGTCGCAATCGACCTCGAACCCCAGCTCGATCAGCCAGGCCGCCTCGGTCGAGGCGTTGAACGGTCCGCAGGATTTCATCGCCGAGCATAACGAGAGCTTCGTCGCGCGCCGCGACATGGTCGTCGCCATGCTGAACGAGGCCAAGGGCATCCGGTGCAACAAGCCCGACGGCGCCTTCTACGTCTATCCGTCCTGCGCCGGGGCGATCGGCAAGAAGACGCCGGGCGGCAAGGTGATCGAGACCGATACGGATTTCGCCACCTATCTGCTCGATGCCGAAGGCGTCGCCGTGGTACAGGGCACGGCGTTCGGTTTGGCGCCCTATTTCCGCATCTCCTACGCGACCTCGACCGACGTGCTGAAGGATGCCTGCACGCGCATCCAGCGCTTCTGCGCCTCGCTGGTCTGATCCCCGGCGATGCGACCTCCCGCCGCGCACACTGATTGGTGATTTGCCCGGCGGGGGGTGCCGGCCTATCTCCCTCTCACAAGGATAGGTCGGACGAAGGTGGCAGTATGTTGATCAAGCGCAAGCGCGGCTGGGAAATGCCGGAACGGGACGCGACGCCGGAGGCGTTGTTCCTCGATCGCCGCAACCTGCTGAAAGGCGCCGCTGCGGGCGGCATTCTCGCGTCCGCCGGATGGTTCGGCCTGGGCCGCGCCGAGGCCGCGGGCGAGCCCGATCCCTCCGCATCGCTCTATCCGGCCAAGGCCAATGCGGCCTATGCGCTCGACCGGCCGGTGACGGCCGAGAAGCTCGCCACGGGCTACAATAATTTCTACGAATTCGGTACCGACAAGGACATCGTCGACCGGTCGCAGGCGCTCAAGATCCGGCCCTGGACCATCAAGCTCGACGGCATGGTCGAGCAGGAGCAGACGCTCGGCATCGACGATCTGTTCAAGAAAATGCCGTTCGAGGAGCGGCTCTATCGCCATCGCTGCGTCGAGGCCTGGTCGATGGCCGTGCCCTGGACCGGCTTTCCGCTGAAGGCGCTGGTCGATCTCGCCAAGCCCACGTCGGGCGCCAAATACATGCGCATGGAGACGTTCGAGGACCCGGGGATGGCGCCGGGCCAGAAGCAGTTCTGGTACCCCTGGCCCTATGTCGAGGGCCTGACCATGGCCGAGGCGACGAACGAGCTCGCCTTCATGGTCACCGGCATCTACGGCAAGCCGTTGCCGACCCAGAACGGCGCGCCGCTCAGGCTCGCAACGCCGTGGAAATACGGCTTCAAGTCGGTCAAGTCGATCGTCCGCTTCAGCTTCGTCGCCGACCGGCCGAAGACCATGTGGCAGACGCTCGCGGCCGACGAATACGGCTTCTGGGCCAACGTCAATCCGGACGTGCCGCACCCGCGCTGGAGCCAGGCGACCGAACGGTTCCTCGGCCAGAGCGGCCGCCGCCCGACCCTACTGTTCAACGGCTATGCCGAGCAGGTCGCAGGCCTCTACAAGGGGCTCGAGGGCGAGAAGCTGTATATGTAGGTTGGGCGTTGCCCGCTCGCGCCAGAGTGGTTAGATAGCGGGGATCACCCGCTGTCGCCCGAGTTCGTCCCGCATGCATGTTCTTCTAACCGGCGCCAACGGCTTCATCGGCCGCTACATCATGGGCGCGCTCCTGGCGGCCGGGCATCATGTCGTGCCGGCCGTGCGCCGCCCGGCGGAGATCGACGGACTGCTGCCCGCACCCGCCGCGATCCGGGTCGATATGAACCGGGATGTCGTGCCCGAGGATTGGCTGGGGCGGCTTGTCGGCATCGACGCCGTCATCAATTGTGCCGGGGTGCTCCAGGGGCGCCCGGGACAGTCGATCGGCGCCATTCACGAAGCGGCTCCGAAGGCGCTGTTCGAGGCCTGCCGGCGCGCGGGCGTTCGCCGGGTCATCCAGATTTCTGCCGTGTCGGCCGAGCCGGCGGCGGATACTGCCTACGCCGCGACCAAGCATGCGGCTGACAGTTTCCTCGCCACGCTGGATCTGGACTGGGTCATCCTGCGTCCGTCGCTCGTCTATGCGGCGGGGGCGTTCGGCGGCACGGCGCTGTTTCGCGCATTGGCCTCTCTGCCGGGGATTGTCCCGCTGATCGGGCAAGGCAATCAGCTGTTTCAGCCGATCCACATCGATGACCTGACCGCGACCATCCTGCTGCTGCTGCGCGACGGCTTAAGCAATCGGGTGGTGATCGATCCGGTCGGGCCGGAAAGGGTTTCGCTGCGCGATGTGCTGGTCGATCTGCGCGCCTGGCTGGGTCTATCCCCGGGGCGGCTTGTCGCCATTCCGCGTGCGCTGATCGCGCCGGTCGCGCGCCTGGGCGACCTCTTTGGCGGTCCGATCAGTACGACGGCGCTGAAACAATTGGATTTCGGCAATGTCGGCTCGCCGGAGGCTTTCACGGCAGCAACCGGCATACAGCCCCGCCACTGGCGGGATGCGCTCCTGGCTCATCCTGCGCAATGGCAGGATCGTTGGCATGCCCGGCTCTATTTCGTCCGGCCGATGCTGCGGGCATCGCTGATCCTGACCTGGCTCGGTTCCGGCATCGTCGGTCTGTGGCAGCCGCCCGCCAAACTCATCCCGCTGCTTCAGCAGCTCGGTCTCGCTGGACCGGTCGGCCAAAGCCTGGCGCTCGGCTTCTCGATCGTCGATCTCGCCATCGCGCTCGCCCTGCTGCTGCGCTGGCGGCCCGGCGTCGCGATGATGGTGCAGCTTTGCACCGTGCTGGGCTACACGCTCGGGCTCGGCCTGCTGGCGCCGGGGCTTTGGACCGACCCGTTCGGGCCACTACTGAAGAACTTGCCGATCCTGGCGGCGATCCTGGCGCTGGGCGCGCTGGAGAGCGATCGATGAGCGGGCTCTATGATCTGATCAAGACGGTGCATATCTTGAGCGCTACGGTGCTGTTCGGCACCGGCCTCGGCACCGCCTTCCAGATGTGGTTCGCCCATCTGACCGGCGATCCGCGCACCATCGCGACCGTGGCGCGCAATGTCGTGCGGGCGGATTTCTGGTTCACCACGCCGGCCGTCATCCTGCAGCCGGCCTCGGGTATCGCGTTGATCCATCTGTCCGGGCTTGATGCTCGTGCGTCATGGCTGATGGTGGCCTATGGGCTGTATCTGCTGATCGGGCTGTGCTGGCTGCCCGTCGTCTGGCTACAGATCCGGGTGCGCGATCTGGCCGTCGTCGCTGTCGAGGACGGCACGCCGCTGCCACCCGACTATCACCGGGTCATGCGGCTCTGGTTCGGGCTGGGCTGGCCGGCGTTCCTGGGGACCCTAGCGATCTTCTGGCTGATGGTGGCGAAGCCCGCGCTTCAGTAAAAGCGCCGCACGAGCACCAGGTTGAACAGCGTCGAGGCAATGGCGCAGGCGCAGATGACGCCCGCCAGCGGCACCGCGGTGCCGTTCGCGAGCGAGCCGACGGCGGAGCCGGCGATGGCGCCGAAGACGAATTGCAGCGCTCCGGTCAGCGCCGAGGCGGAACCCGCGATCTCGGGCAGGATCGACATGCCGCCGGCCATGGCATTCGCCGCGATCATCCCGGTCAGCGCCATGAACAGGAACAGAGCGCTGGCGATGGTGGCGAGCCCGCCGATACCGGTGATGGCGAAGCCCAGCAGGGCCACGCCGACCAAGGCCGCCAGCAGACAGCCCATCCGCAGCACGCGGTCGGTGCCGAACCGCAGCACGACCCTGCTGTTGACCGTGTTGACGATGATCATGCCGACGATATTGATGCCGAACAGATAGCCGTAATTCTCCGGCCGCACGCCGAACAGCTCGATATAGACGAACGGCGTGCCCGAGACATAGGCGAACATGCCGCCATAGATGAAGGACGAAGACAGCGCATAGCCCAGATAGCGCCGGTCGCGGAGCAAACGAACATAGGCGTAGACCATGCCGCCGAGCCGGGCAGGCTGGCGGCGGGCGACGGGCAGGGTCTCGGGCAGGCTGAACAGCCCGGCGAAGGCGACGATGACGAAGCCGGCCTGGACCCAGAAGATCGTGCGCCAGGTGCCGATCAACAGGATATGGCCGCCGATCATCGGCGCCACCATGGGGGCGACACCCATGACCAGCATCATCAGCGAGAGGACGCTGGCCGCCCGGTCGCGCCCGAACACGTCGCGCACCATCGCGCGCGCCAGCACCGGCCCGGCGCAGGCGCCCAGCGCCTGGATGAAGCGCCAGACCGCCAGATGGGCGATATCGTTGGTCAGGCTGCAGCCGATGCAGCCGATGCCGTAGAGCAGGATGCCGGCGGCGACCGGACGGCGCCGACCCAGCCAGTCGGCAAGCGCGCCCCAGACGATCTGGCCGACGCCGAAGCCCAGGAAAAAGGCCGACAGCGACCATTGCACCTTGTCCTGGCCGACGTTGAACGCCAGGCCGATCGCCGGCAGCGCCGGCAGATACATGTCGATCGCCATGGGGCCAAAGCACATCAGCACGCCCAGCGCCGCGATGAACAGCGGGCCGGGGCCCGCAGGACGCGCGTCAGTGTCGAGGCCTGCCAACATGGATCGATCCAAATGCCATTAGCTTGCTAAGCATTCAGGGTCGGGAAACTCGGCACTCGGCACAAGCGGCCTTGTTGGATGGCTGCCCTGAATTCATCGGACTAATGGGGGTGCTGCGCTCGCTTGCCGCCGATGGGATTCCCGGTCAAATCTCAGTCGGCATAATTTGGAGAGTTGGAAAATGGCGAAGCTCACACGCATCGGTGTCGGTCCCCGGCTTTGCGAGGCGGTCGTCCATGGCGACATGATCTATCTGTCGGGTCAGGTCGCCGACAAGGCGGCGGGCCAGTCGGTCGCGGCGCAGACGGCCGATATCCTGGAGCAGATCGACCGGATCCTGGCCGGCGCCGGGACCGACAAGACCAGGATCATCGAGGCGACCATCTGGATCGCCGACATCGCGACCTTCGCCGAGATGAATTCGGTCTGGGACAAGTGGGTGCCGCAGGGCAACACGCCGGCCCGCGCCTGTGTCGAGGCGAAACTCGCCCGGCCGGACCTGACCGTGGAAATCCGCGTCAACGCCGCGATTTAGACCTTATCTGGCCGCAATACCCTCACCCGCTTCGCTTGCGCTAAGCACCCTCTCCTGCAACCTGCGGGAGAGGGAAGGGGCCCGCCAACGGCGGGAAGGGTGAGGGCCAAGCCGTGCTTCGGATTCAATCGTCCGACGCCTGCATCTGCAGCGCTTCGAGGAAGCGGATCACGCGCGGGATTTCGCCGACCGGCAGCTGCACCGTGCATTCATCGCCGGATTTCAATTGGATGCAGAATTCGATCTCGCGACCGTCCTCGATCACGATGCCTCTGTTGATATGTTTGAACCGGCCTAGCATTTTCGACATCGCGCACCTGCCGCGGAAGGGAATTGGCTGAGGTTTGCCTCATCTGACCTGATTTGACCAGCGACGGTTCAGGCGGGCGCCCCAGCCATCCAGGCCTGCACCATCGATAACATGGAGGCGGCGTCGATCGGCTTCGACAGATAGTCGTCCATCCCGGCCGCGATATAATGTTCGCGGTCGCCGGCCATGGCGTTGGCGGTCAGGGCGATGATCGGCAGCCGGCGGCGGCCGTCGCCGAGTTCGCGGATCGCCCGGGTCGCCTGCAGCCCGTCCATGTTCGGCATCTGCGCGTCCATCAGCACCAGATCGTAGCTTTCCCGCCGGACCGCGGCGACCGCTTCCAGCCCGTCTTCGACGACATCGACCAGATATCCGGCCTCTTCCAGCAGGGTCACCACCAGCAGCTGATTGATGTGGTTGTCCTCGGCGACCAGAATCTTGCGCGGCCGGTCGTCCCGCGGCGTGTCGTCCGACGCGGGGCCGGCAGCCGGTACTTCCGCCAGCGGGGCCAGTTCCGAGGGGGCCGCGTCGCTCGTCGGCAAGGTCAGCTCCGCGGTGAAGATGCTGCCTGTCCCCAGTTCGCTCGTCACGGTGATCCCGCCTTCCATCCGGTCGATCAGCTGTTTGGAAATGGCCAGGCCAAGGCCGGTGCCGCCGTAGCGCCGGGCGACCGAACCGTCGGCCTGCTCGAATTTCCGGAACAGCTTGGCCTTGCCGGCTTCGTCCATGCCGATGCCGGAATCCTCGACCTGGATCCGGATCAGGCTGGCATCGCCCTGCGCGTCGGCCGAGACATGGATCGCGACGAAGCCGTGATCGGTGAATTTGACCGCGTTGGACAGCAGGTTGAGAATGATCTGGCGGAGCCGCGTCGGATCGCCCAGGTGCGTGTGCTGCGCCCGCGCGTCGACCTCGGACGTTAAGCGAATGCCCTTATCCGCGGCCTTCGCTGCCAGCAGCTCGACGCAATCCGAGACGATGGTGGCGAAGCCGAACGGCACGATCTCCAGGGTGAGTTTGCCCGCCTCCAGCTTCGACAGGTCGAGGATGTCGTTGATGACCGACAGCAGCGCATCGGCCGAGATGCGGACCGCATCGGCGTAGCGTCGCTGGTCGGGGGCGAGCGGCGTGCCCAGCAATAGGCTGGTCATGCCGATGATGCCGTTCATCGGCGTGCGGATCTCGTGGCTCATGTTGGCGAGGAATTCCGATTTCAGTTGGCTCGCCTGCTCGGCGTCGATCCGGGCTCGCTCCTGCCGTTCTTCCAACGCCTTGTGCTGCGAAATGTCGCGCATGACCGAGATGAGCTCGACGAGCTTGCCCGTGTGCATTTCCCAGACCAGCGACGTGCGGGCTTCCAGCCAGACGACCGTGCCGTCGCGGCGAATGGCACGCGATACGATTATCGTGTCTTCGTCGCCGGCGATGATGGCGGCCATGCGGCTTTCCACAAGCGCGCGGTCGAGCGGATGGGTAAAGGTCCCGCGCGGGGCGCCGATCAGCTCGTCCGGTTCATATCCCAACACGGTGCGACAGGAGGGCGATACGTAGCGCCGCTCGCCGGTCGGGCTGCTGCGGATGATCAGATCGTTGACGCTGTCGGCCAGCGTGCGGAACTGCATCTCGCTCTCGCGTACCGCCTGCTCGATCGCATGTCGCTGGCCGATGTCGCGCACCAGGCCCAGGATGCGCGCCTCGCCGCTCAGCGGATCCAGCACCAGGCGCATATGGCTCTCGACCCAGATATAGTCACCGGTCTTGTGCTGGACCCGGAGTTCGACCACCGCGCTTGCGACGCCGGACTTCAGTCGCTCGACGGCGGCGGCCAACAGCGGCTGATCGTCGGGATGGGCGGCGCCGAACATGTCGGACCGCATCATTTCCTCCGGCTCATAGCCGTAGAGGGTGCGGGACGCCGGCGAGATGAAGCGCCGGATGCCGTCGAGATCGACCAGCACGATCAGATCGGACGCGTTGTCAGCCAACAGGCGATAGCGCATTTCACTCTCGATCGCCGCCCGCTCCGCCCGTCCGCGCCGCCGGAGTTCGAGCGTGGCGAAAGCGCCCAGAAAGCCGGTCAACAGAATGGTGAACAGCACGGCCGCGATGACGATGCCGGCCTTCTGCCGCCATTCGGCGAAGACGGCGTCCCGCGAGACGGCGACGGTGAGGATCAAGGGGAAATCGCCGACCTGCTGATAGGAGGCGATGCGCTCCACCCCGTCGGTCAGCGCGCGATATTGGATCCAGCCCGTCTTGCTCGTTTCATACTGCTGGAACAGGAGAGAGCTGTTCAGGCTGCGGCCCCACTCGCCCTCGATATAGGGCTTACGGATGATCAGCGTCCGCCTCGTGCTGAACAGGGCGGTTGTCCCGTTCGGTCCGGGATCGACACCGTCGAACAGGTTCTGGAAGAACGCCAGGTTCAGGCTGCCGATCACGGCGCCGGCAAAGCTGCCGTCGGGATTGTTCAGGCGACGGCTGAGCACGATTTCCCATTCGCCGGTCCGGCGGCTCCGGAATGGCGCGCTGATATAGAGACCGGCGTCGGGATTGTCGCGCTGGACGCGGAAATAGTCGCGCTCTCCATAGGTCGTGGCGCGCGGCACGGCCGAGAGTGAGTCGATCAGCGTCTCGCCATGCTCGCCCAGCACCAGGATGGAGCCCAGGAACTTTGCCGATGCGGCCCGATCGAACAGGATCTGATTGCGCAATTCCGGGCTGACACTCTTCACCTCATCGAACTTCAGCCCATCGACGACGCCCTGCAGCGACAAATCGTAGCTTTCCAGATTGCGCTGGACGTCATGGGCAAGGGCGGCCGCCAGGTTCTGCGCATTCTGGATCGCATGGTCGAACGCCGCCTGGCGCGCGTCCCAGAGGGACCAGCCGACGACGCCGGTGACGCAGGCGATCACCAGGCATGCGCCGACGATCAGCGCGCGCGATTGCCGCGCGCCGGATGTGCCGAATCTCGGCATCGGCGGTCGTAGGGGAGCCTCGGTCGTCGGCAAAGTCGCTCCTGTATCGGCGAATCGCACGACGATGCGCCAAAGCCGCTAACGTATCCTTCATAAACGCAATTCTGGCGCGACTTCATGGCGGCGGCGTGCGGGCGAGCTTTCGTGTCGGGCGGCATCACCGCGTTAGGCAATGCCGGTCCGACCAGCTAAGCTGTCCGCGCACATTTTGACCCCGAGGCGACCATCACCATGAAAACTCTGATCAGCGTCGGCCAGGCCTATCGTCCGACGGGCATCAGCGCCACCAGCCGCTCCGCATCCTGGGTCATCGCCAATGTCTATACCGGCGTCGATGGGCGCCAATATGCCAAGCTGGTGAATGCCGTCGACGGTACCGATTTCAAGACCATCGGCGTCGATGCGCTGGGCGACAGCCGGCTTTTTACGCCCGTCGCCGCATAACCGCCCATGGGCGGCCGGCGCATCATCTGTCTCGGCTGCGCCTTCTGGGACTCGATTTTCAAGGTCGACGAGATTCCCCGCCACGGCACCAAGCTGCTGGCCGAACAGGCGGTCCAGGCCGCCTCGGGCATGGCGACCGCGGCAGCGGCCACGATCGCCCGGCTTGGCGGCATGGTCGAGCTTTGGACCCGGATCGGCGACGACGCGACCGGCGATGCCTATCTGCAGAATCTGGCGCTCGAACGGGTCGATACCGGCCAGGTCCGGCGCGTGCCGGGCGGGAGGACCTGGATTTCCACCGTCCTGGTCGATCGCGCCGGCGAGCGGTTGGCCGTTCCCTTCGCCGATCCGGCGCTCGATCCCGATCCCGGTTGGTTGCCGCTGGCGCGTGTCGCCGGCGCGGGGGCCGTCCTGGTCGATGTTCGCTGGCCCGCCGGGGCCCATGCGCTGCTGACCCAGGCCAGACGCGACGGCGTGCCGACGGTGCTCGACGCCGATATCGCGCCGCCGGCCCTGCTGCGCGACCTGATTCCGCTCGCCGACCATGTGCTGTTTTCCGAGCCGGCGCTGCAATCGCTCGTGCCTGGCGCCGACATCGATGCGGCGCTGGCCGCGATCGCCGATGGGATCGATGCCGCCGTGATCGGCGTGACCTGCGGCGCGCGGGGCGCGTTGATCCGGCGGCGTGGCGATCGGACGACGCTGGCGGTGCCCTCGATCCCGATAGCGGTGCAAGACACGCTCAACGCCGGCGACGTCTGGCACGGCGCCTATGTTCATGGCCTGGTCGAGGGCTGGCCGCTGGAACGCCGCGTCCGCCTCGCCAACGTCGCCGCCGCCATCAAATGTGAGAGATTCGGTGGTCGCCTGGGCGCGCCGGGCTTGGCCGAGGTGATGGCGCGGGCGGACACCTGAAAAAACCCCGCGCCGGTGGACGCGGGGTTCTTCCGGCCGTTCAGGCCTGGGCCCTCAGGATCGTCGCAAGACGAGCCAGGGCCGCTTTTCGCATGGTGTCAGCGGGAGCCCCCTTTTTTGCCGGCCTCCGAGGCTTTGGCGCGGTCGTCGGCGAAGTTGCCGCTTTTGCCGCTGCCCTGCTGGGTCGAGGCCGGCTGATGCCCGCTGGCCTGCCCCCCATGGCTGCGCTCTCCGCCCTTCTTGCCGGCTTCGGACGCCCGCTGCGGATCGTCGGCGAAGTTGCCGCTGCCACCACGGTGTGAGCCGGAGCCTTGCTGATTGCCTGCCATTTAATTCCTCCTCATCGGATGAACGATACGACCGAAGTGATGGCCGTATCGTCTGCTCAATGAATCTGCACCGGAGTCCGTTCCCTTATTTCTCGTCCTGGCCACGTGTTTTTAAAAATAAAAGAAAAGCTCATTCTATACTACCGATATACTTGTTGGTATCGAGGTGTGGGTCATGTCAGATCGATAGGCCATCGATCAGCTTGTCCGGCCGGATCGGCAGGTCGCGAATGCGCTGGCCGGTCGCATGATAGACCGCGTTGGCGATCGCCGCCGCCGTGCCGACCGTGGGCAATTCCCCGATGCCCTTGGCGCCCAACGGGTTCACCGCGTCGTCCTGTTCGGCGACCATGATCACCTCGATCTCGGGCACGTCCAGATGCACCGGCACCAGATAGTCGGCCATGGTCGCATTGGTGACGCGGCCGGAGCGCGGATCGACCTCGGTCGCCTCGGTCAGCGCCATGCCCATGCCGAACACGATGCCGCCGATCATTTGGCTGCGCCCGGTTTTGGCGTTCATGATCCTGCCGGCGGCGAAGGCCCCGACATGGCGGCGTACTCGCACCTCGCCCAGATCCGGGTCGACCGCGACCTCGACGAATTGGGCGCCGAACGAGTGCATGGAGAATTTCTGCTTCTCTTCCCCCGGTTTGGCCGAGCCATCCGCCTCGATTGCGGCGCGGCCCTGCCGGGCCAGCAGCGCCTGATAGGTCTCGCCGCGGCTCTTCTCCGCACTCTGCAGGATGCGGCCGTCGGCCACGTCCAGTTCCTCGGGATCAAGGCCATGGAGCGGCGAGGCCGGGTCGCCGGCGGCCAGCTGCAGCGTCTGGGCCCGGACGGCGAGGCAGGCCTCGCGGATCGCCGGCGAGATCGAGGCGACGCTCTGCGAGCCGCCGGATACCGGCGCCTGGGGCAGGGCGGTGTCGCCCAACTCGGCGCGAACCCTGTCGAGCGGCAGGCCCAGATGCTCGCCAACCAATTGCGCCATTACCGTATAGGTGCCGGTGCCGATGTCCTGGGACCCGCAACGCACGATCGCCGTCCCGTCGGCCTGGAGCCGGACCTTGGCCGCCGCCTCCGACCGGTTGACGGGGTAGGTCGCCGTCGCCATGCCCAGCCCGATCAGCAGGCGGCCGTCGCGCATCGAGCGCGGCTGGGCGACCCGCCGCTTCCAATCGAACGCGGCGGCGCCCTGCTCGTAGCAGGCGCGCAGCGTCTTGGACGAAAACGGCTTATCCTCATGCTCGTCCCTGTCGGCATAGTTCTTCAGTCGCAGTTCGATCGGGTCCATGCCCAGTGCCCAAGCCAATTCGTCCATGGCGGATTCGAGCGCATAGACCCCGCTCGCCTCCCCGGGCGCGCGCATGAAGGTCGGCAGGCCCTGATTGACCTTTGACAGCCGGTGGGTGACGGCGACGTTCGGGCAGGAATAGAGCATCTCCGAGGCCAGCCCGACCGGCTCGCTGAACTCGCCATAGGCCGAATTCTGCGAGATGCCGTCGTGTAGAACGGCGGTCAATCGGCCGTCCCTATCGGCGCCGAGGCGGACATGCTGCACCGTTTTCGGCCGATAGCCGTTCGAGGTGAACATCTGCCGGCGGGTCAGCACCAGCTTGACCGGCTGCCCGACCAGCTTCGCCGCCATGGCCGCCAACGTGATATGCGGCCAACTGACGCCCTTGGAGCCGAAGCCGCCGCCGACGAACGGGCTGACGATGCGCACATTATCTTCCGGCAGGCCGAAGAATCCGGCCAGCGCCTTGCGATTGCCGAACACCGATTGGCTGGCGTTATGGACGAGCAACCGGTCGCCCTGCCATTCGGCCAGGGTGGCGTGAGGCTCCATCGGGTTGTGATGCTCGATCGGGGTGCGATAGATCTGGTCGATCTTGACCGCGGCGGCATCGAAGCTCGCTTGGGGCGTGCCGCGGGTCGAAGCAGGCGGGCGCATGCCGTTCCGAAAACGCTGCGGCACGCTGGTCCCGGTCGGATTGTCGCTCATCAGCAGCGTGGCTTCGTCGCGATTGTAATGGAGCTCGACCAGTTGGGCCGCCTGCTGGGCCGCTTCGAAACTGGTCGCGATCGCGACCGCCAGGTGCTGGCCGTTGAACATCACCCTGTCGTCCTGCAGCAGAGGAAAGCCCGGCGTCATGTCGCCGGCCTTGCCGAGGTCGATGCGCGGAGCATTCTCGTGCGTCATGATCGCGACCACGCCGGGTACTTGTTTCGCTCGGGCGGTATCGATGCTCGCCACCCGGCCGGCGGCAATCGTGCTCTGCACCAGAACCGCATGCAGCACATTGTCCTGGGCGGGCGCGAACTCGGCGGCGTAGCGCGCGCCGCCGGTGACTTTCAGCCGGCCGTCGACCCGGCTCGCCGTCGTGATCGGGATCATGCCTCGCCTCCCACTTGTTCAAGGGCGCGCGTTACCGTGGCCCGCAACAGGCGCACCTTGAAGCGATTGTCCCGGAGCGGCATGGCCCCGGCGGTGGCCAACCGACCGCCCCGCTGCCAGGTCGCCGTCGTCGCCGGCGCGCCGACCAGCGCTTGTTCGACCGCCGGCAGACGCCAGGGCTTGGTGCCGACGCCGCCGGCCGCGACGCGGGCCGCGCGGATCTTGCCGTCCTGGATATCGAGGGCTACGGCGGCCGAGGTCAGCGCGAATTCGAACGAGGCCCGATCGCGAACCTTCAGGTAGGACGACCGGCGCGTCCAGGCGCCGGCGGGAACGCTGACCGCCAGGATGAGTTCGCCCGGATGAAGCACCGTTTCGATATCGGGATGATCGTTCGGCATCAGATGCAACTCGGTCAGCCGCACGTCGCGGGCGCCGTTCGGACCGCTGAGATGCACGACCGCGTCGAGTGCCACCAGCGCCACCGCCAGATCCGACGCATGGGTCGCGATGCATTGGCGGCTGCCGCCGAAGATCGCGTGGGTCCGATGGACGCCCTCGATCGCGGCGCAGCCGGTGCCGGGGCTCCGTTTGTTGCAGGGAGAGGCCGTATCGCGGAAATAGGTGCAGCGCGTCCGCTGCAGCAGATTGCCGCCGATCGTGCCCAGATTGCGGATCTGCGGCGCGGCGCTGGCCAGCAGCGCCTGCGAGATGACCGGATAATCCCGGATCACCGCCGGATGGTCCGCGACCTCGCTCATGCGCGTCATGGCGCCTAGTCGCAGCCCCTGCGGGGTCACCGTGATCTGGTCCAGATCCAGACCTTCCAAATCGACCAGACGGCGCGGCCGGCGCACGTCGTCCTTCAGCAACTGCACCAGGTCGGTGCCACCGGCGATGTAGTCGGTGCCCGGCATCCGCCCGCGCCGGATGGTGTCGGCGATGTCGCGGCCTTGTTCCAGGGCGAAGGGCTGCATGGCTCAGGCCCTCCCGCTGGCTTGGCGGATCGCGCTCACGATGTTCGGATAGGCACCGCAGCGACAGATATTGCCGCTCATCCATTCCCGGATCGAATGCTCGTCCAGCGGACGGCCCTCATTCAGCAATCCCGCGGCCGACATGATCTGGCCGGGCGTGCAATAGCCGCATTGGAAACCGTCATGTTCGATGAACGCGGCTTGCAGCGGATGCAGTTGGTCGCCGTCGGCCAGGCCTTCGATGGTCTTGACCTCGCGCCCGTCGAGCCGCGCCGCCAGAACCAGACAGGCGTTCACCCGCTTGCCGTCCAGCAGCACGGTGCAGGCGCCGCAGGCGCCCATATCGCAGCCCTTCTTGGTCCCGGTCAGATACAATTGCTCGCGCAGCGCGTCGAGCAGGCTGGTACGCGGATCCAGCTGCAACGCCCGCTCGGTGCCGTTCAGGCGAATGGTCACCCGATGCTGTGTCGGGACCGGCGGGTCGGCCGCGGCGGGAACCGCCCATGCCTTGCCGCCGCTGCCGGCGATCGCGGCGGCCCCGCCCGTTGCCGCCGTGTCGCGCAGGAATTCGCGCCGTGTGAAATTGCGGATCGTCATGGCCGGCCTCCATCGTCCGATATATCCGGACCAAACCCGGCAGGGGAGGCCTAGGTTTCCAGGGTGCGACCAGTTAGCGCGCCGCCAGGTCCTCGCGGCTCCAACCGCCGCCCAGGGCCGCGATCAGGGTCGAGCTCGCGACCAGCCGGTTCTGCTGGACCGTGAGGGCCGTCTGCTGATTGCCCAGCAACGCGGTCTGCGCGGTGACGACCGCCGTGTAGGCGACCGTGCCGGCGCGGTACTCGTTGAGGACGATCTCGAGCGACTGCTGGGCCGCGCGCACCGCTTCGGCCTCGGCGCCCGCCTGCTGCTGCAGGATGCGCAGGTCGGACAATTCATCCTCGACCTGCTGAAACGCGGTCAGCACGGTCTGGCGATATGTGGCGACACTGCCGTCATAGGCGGCTTCGGCCTGCCGGACGGCGGCACTGCGCGAGCCGCCGTCGAACAGGGTCTCGGTCGCGTTGGCGCCGAGCGACCAGGTCCGGTTCGCCGCCTGGAACAGCTTGCCGATCGGACTGCCGGTGAAGCCGTAGTCGGCCGACAGCGAGAGGTCGGGGTAATAGGCCGCCACGGCGACGCCGATCAGCGCGTTCTGTTCGGCCATTGCCCGTTCGGCCGCCGCGATATCCGGCCGGCGTTCCAGCAGGGCCGACGGCAGGCCGGGCGGGGCGACCGGGACATCGGTCGCGAGCGCGCCGGGCGGCAGGGTGAGGGCCGAGGGCGGCACGCCGGTCAGCACGGCGATGGCATGTTCGAACTGCTGGCGCTGGACCCCGGCCGCGATCAGTTGCGCCTGGGCGCCGGCCAGCTGGGTCCTCGCCGCGGCCACGTCGGACGGCGCCGCCGTGCCGGCGTCATACTGGTTCTGGGTGATGCGCAGCGCTTCCTGGTCGGCCTTGACCGTGTCGGCCAGCAGCCGGGTCAGCGCATCCTGGCCGCGCAGCTGGAAATAATCGTTGGCTAGCGTCTCCTGCGCCGACAGCGTGGCATTGGCGAGATCGGCGGCGCTGAGCTCGGCGCTCGCCTGATCGCTTTCGACCTGGCGCCGGATGCGGCCCCACAGGTCGAGATCCCAGGTCAGGGTGCCCTCGGCGGCATATTGGGTGTGGGCGCCGCGGCCGCCGCTGGCCCGGCTTTGGGTCGCGCCGGCGGTGACGCCGACGGTCGGGTATTCCTGCGCGCGCGCCACATCGACGATCGCCCGGGCCTGGCGATATTGCGCCTCGAAACTCTTGATGTTCTGGTTCGACAGTGCCACTTCGCGCTCGAGCCCGTCCAGCACCGGGTCGTGATAGATCGTCCACCAGGCGCCTTTGGGGATGGCGTCGCCGGGCGTGCCCAGCTTCCAGCCCGGCGGCGCCTCGGCGATCTCCTTGAAGCCGGCGCCGGTCGGCGCGTCGGGCCGCCGATAGTCGGGACCGACGGTGCAGCCGGCGAGCAGCAGCAGGGCGATCAGGGCGGTTTGTTTCATCGAGCGGGCTCCGCCTGCAGGACAGGGCGCGCGCGCGGTCGCAGCCGGTCGAGATAGAGATAGACCACGGGGGTCGTATAGAGCGTCAGCATCTGGCTGAAGATCAGGCCGCCGACGATCGAGACGCCCAGCGGCTGGCGCAGTTCGCTGCCGTCGCCATAGGCAAAGGCGAGCGGCAAGGCACCCAGCAAGGCGGCCGCCGTGGTCATCATGATCGGGCGAAAGCGCATCAGGCAGGCCTCCAGGATCGCGGCCCGGCTGTCCAGCCCGCGCACGCGCTCGGCCTCCAGCGCGAAATCGATCATCAGGATGGCGTTCTTCTTGACGATGCCGATCAGCAGGATCACGCCGATCATGGCGATGATGGTGAAATCGATGTGGAACAGCATCAGCGCCAGCACCGCGCCGACGCCGGCCGAGGGCAGGGTCGACAGGATGGTGATCGGATGGATGTAGCTCTCATAGAGCACGCCCAGCACGATATAGACCGCGGCCAAAGCGGCGCCGATCAGCAGCTTTTCGTCGTCGAGCGAGGATTGGAACACCTGGGCCGTGCCGGCGAAAGTGCCGATCATGTCGGCCGGCAGCTTCAGGTTGGTCATCGCCCGGTTGATGGCGGCGCTGGCGTCGCTCAGCGACTTGCCCGGGGGCAGGTTGAACGAGAGGGTCGTGGCGACGAACTGGCTCTGATGATTGACCGCGAGCGGCGTGCTGCCCGGGCCGAAATGGGCGATGGCCGACAGCGGCACCATCGTCTCCTTGCCCGTGCTGACCGCGGCGCCGGCCGAACTGCCGCTGTTGCCGGTTGCGCTGATCGCGTTCTGCGCGGCGTTGCGCGCGGAATCATTGGCGCCGCTGCTGGATCCGGCCGTGCCGGCGGCGGTGACCAACCCGCCCGGCAGGTTGGTCGTGGCGCTGCCGCTGGCCGCGCCGCCCGACGTGCTGACCCAGATCTGGTTCAGCATGTCGGGGCTCTGCCAATAGCGCGGCGCCACCTCCATGATCACGCGATATTGGTTCAGCGCGTTGAAGATGGTCGAAACCGCCCGCTGCCCGAACGCGTCATAGAGCGTGTTGTCGATTTCGGCCGCGGTGATGCCCAGGCGCGAGGCCGTGGCGCGATCGATGATCAGCTCGGTCTCCAGCCCCTTCTGCTGCTGGTCGGAATTGACGTCGGCCAGGTTCGGGTCGTTCTGCAGGGCGTCGAGCAGCTTGGGCGCCCATTCATAAACCTCGGCGGTATTGTCGCCCTGGAGGGTGAATTGATAGGCGGCGTTGCTCTGCCGGCCGCCGACGCGGATGTCCTGAACCGGCTGCAGGAACAGGCGCCCGCCCGGCACATGGGACAGATTGCGCCTGAGCCGCGCCATGACCACGTCGATGCCGTCGCGCTCGCCCCGGGCCTTCAGCGCGACATAGACGCTGCCGGTATTGGTCTGGGAGGCCCCGCCACCGCCGCCGGAACCGGTCGCGCCCACGACCGATTCGACCGCCGGATCCTGGCGGACGATGTCCATCATCTGGGCCAGCTTCTGGCTCATCAGCTGGAACGAGGTGCTCTGGTCGGCCTGCAGGCTGCCGGTCATGCGCCCGGTATCCTGGGTCGGGAAGAAGCCCTTGGGGATGACCGTCAGCAGGAAGATGTTGAGCGCTACCGTCGCGATCAGCGTCAGGAGCACAAGGAAGCGGTGATCGAGCGCCCAGGCCAGGGTCCGCCCATAGAAGCCCTGCACCCGGTCGAACAGGGACGGTCCGCGCTTCTCCTCCGTCCGGTGCGGCTCGACCTTGAGGAATAGCGCGCACAGCATCGGCGTGGTGGTCAGCGAGATCACCATCGAGATCAGGATGGCGAGCGACAGGGTCAGCGCGAACTCGCGGAACAGCCGGCCGACGATGCCGCCCATCAGCAGGATCGGCAGGAACACGGCGATCAGCGAGAGCGTGATCGAGATGACGGTGAAGCCCACTTCGCGCGCGCCCCTGAGCGACGCCTCGCGCCGGGGCATGCCGGCTTCCATATGGCGCGAGATGTTCTCCAGCACGACCACGGCATCGTCGACGACGAAGCCGGTCGCGATGGTCAGCGCCATCAGCGAGAGGTTGTCGAGGCTGAAGCCCAGCAGATACATGGCGCCGAACGTGCCGATGACCGAGACCGGCACGGCCACCGCCGGGATCAGCGTCGCACGGATGTTGCGCAGGAAGGCATAGACCACCAGCGTCACCAGCACGACCGAGATGATCAGCGTGCGTTCGGTATCGGCGAGCGAGGCGCGGATCGTGGTGGTGCGGTCGCTGGCGAAGGTGATGGCGACGTCGTGGGGCAAGGCCGCTTTCAGCTTCGGCACGCTCGCGCGCACGCCGTCGACGGTGGTGATGATGTTGGCCCCGGGCGAGCGGAACACGATGACCAGCACGGCCGGCTGGCCATCCGCCAGGCCCAGGTTGCGCAGGTCCTGCACCGAATCCTCGACGTCGGCGACGTCCTGCAACTTGACGTCGCGGCCGTTGCGGTAGGCCACGATCAGCGGCCTGTAATCGGCGGCATGGGTCGCCTGATCGTTGGTATAGATCTGGAACCGCTCGTCGCTGAGCTCGATCGTGCCCTTGGGCGCGTTGGCATTGGCAGACGAGAGCGCCGAGCGTACGTCTTCCAGCCCGATGCCGTAGTTGAACAGCGCCTGCGGATTGAGCTCGACCCGGACCGCCGGCAGGGCGGCCCCGCTGATGATGACCTGGCCGACGCCGCCCAATTGCGACAGCTGCTGCGCCAGGATCGTGCTGGCCGCATCGTACATCTGGCCGCGCGTCAGCGTCTTTGAGGTCAGGGCCAGGATCAGCACCGGCGCGTCGGCCGGGTTGACCTTGCGATAGGTCGGGTTGCTCAGCAGGTTCGACGGCAGATCGGCGCGCGCCGCGTTTATCGCGGCCTGCACGTCGCGCGCCGCCCCGTCGATGTTGCGGTTGAGGTTGAACTGCAGGGTGATGCGCGCCTGACCGGTCTGGCTTTGCGACGTGATCTCGGTCACGTCGGCGATCTGGCCCAGATGACGTTCGAGCGGGCTCGCCAGGCTGGTCGCGACCGTTTCAGGGCTGGCGCCGGGCAATTGGGCCGAAACCGAGATGGTCGGGAAATCGACTTCGGGCAAGGGGGCGACCGGCAGGCGCGAATAGGCCAGGATCCCGGCGAGCGCGATCGCCATGGTCAGGAGCGTGGTCGCGATCGGCCGACCGATGAAGGGCGCCGAAATATTCATGACGGCCTGACCGCCGGATCGCCTTGCCAGCGCCGCTGCGCCCAGACCGCGATGCGGTCGAACGCCAGATAGATCACCGGTGTGGTGAACAGGGTCAGCACCTGGCTGACGATCAGCCCGCCGACGATGGCGATGCCGAGCGGCTGGCGCAGCTCCGATCCGGTGCCGTGGCCCAGCATCAGCGGCAAGGCGCCCAGGAGAGCCGCCATGGTCGTCATCAAGATCGGCCGGAAGCGCAGCAGGCAGGCCTGATAGATCGCGTCGCGCGGATGCTTGCCCTCGGTCCGTTCGGCGACGAGCGCGAAGTCGATCATCATGATCGCGTTCTTCTTCACGATGCCGATCAGCAGGATGATGCCGATGATGCCGATGATGTCGAGATCGGCGCCGAAGGCCCTGAGCGCCAGCAAGGCGCCGACCCCGGCCGACGGCAGGGTCGACAGGATGGTGATCGGGTGGATGAAGCTCTCGTAGAGCACGCCCAGCACGACATAGACCGCGACCAGGGCGGCCACGATCAGCATCAGCTCGTTCGACAGCGAAGCCTGGAAGGCCGATAGCGCGCCCTGGTAGGAGGTCAGGAAGCTATCGGGCAGGGCGATATCCTTTTCCGCCTGGTCGATGTCGGCCACGGCCTGGCCGAGCGACGCGCCGGGCGCCAGGTTGAACGAGATCGTGGTCGACGGAAACTGGCCCAGATGATGGATCGACAGCGGGTTGCTGCGCTCGGTCGCTTTCACGATCGCCGACAGCGGCACCTGGGTCGTGGTCGATGTCGCCGACGGCAGATAGAGCCCGTCCAGCGCCTGCTGCACCGTCGTCGCATCCTGTGTCTGGGCGCGCAGGATCACGCGATACTGGCTCGACTGGGTATAAAGCGTCGAAACGATGCGCTGGCCGAACGTGTCGTAGAGCGCGTTGTCGACCGTCGCCGGCGTGATGCCGAAGCGGGCCGCCGTGGCGCGGTCGATGGTCAGGTCCAGCGCCTTGCCATGTTCCTGCAGGTCGCTCGCGACATCGGCGAATTCCGGGAGCTGGTTCAGGCGCTGGATCAGCTTCGGAACCCAGATGTCGAACAGGCCATTGTCCGGGTTTTCCAGGAAGAACAGGTACTGGGCCCGGCTGACGGTCGAATCGATGGTCAGATCCTGGACCGGCTGCAGAAACAGCTGGATGCCGGTGACCTGCCGCACTTCATCATCCAGCCGCCGGATGATCTCGCTCGCGCTCGCCGTGCGTTCGTCGCGCGGCTTCAGGTTGATCAGCAGCCGCCCGGCGTTGATCGTGTTGTTGTTGCCGTCGACGCCGATGAAGGACGACAGATTGTCGACGTCCCGGTCCTGGAGGATCACGTCGGCCAGCTTCTGCTGATTGGCCGCCATGGCGCCGAAGGAAATGCTCTGCGACGCTTGCGAGATGCCCTGGAGCGCGCCGGTGTCCTGGACCGGGAAGAAGCCCTTCGGGATCCAGATATACAGCACCACCGTCAGCGCCAGCGTCAGGACCGCGACGGCCAGGGTCGCGCTCTGCCGGTCCAGCACCCAGTTGAGCGCGCGGCCGTAGCGGCCGACCAGCCGGTCGAACGCCCGCTCCGCCCACAGGTCGAGGCGGTTGCGGCTCGCCTCCGGCCGATGCTTGACCAGAAGCGCGCACAGCATCGGCACGAGCGTCAGGGAGACGACGGCCGAGAGCACGATGGTGACGGCGAGCGTGATGGCGAATTCATGGAACAGGCGCCCGACCACGTCACCCATGAACAACAGCGGGATCAGCACGGCCAGCAGCGAGACGGTCAGCGAGATGATGGTGAAGCCGATCTCCTCGGACCCCTTGAGGGCGGCCTCGAGCGGCGTCTGGCCCTTTTCCACATAGCGCGAGATATTCTCGATCATGACGATCGCATCGTCGACCACGAAGCCGGTCGAGATGGTGAGCGCCATCAGCGACAGGTTGTCCAGGCTGAAGCCCAGCAGATACATGGCGGCCAAGGTGCCGACCAGCGACAGCGGAACCGACAGGCTGGGGATGAGCGTCGCCGGCAGGTTGCGCAGGAACAGGAAGATCACCAGCACGACCAGGGCGACGGCGAGACCCAGCTCGAACTCCACATCGGCGACCGAGGCGCGGATGGTCGTGGTCCGGTCGGTCAGCACGCGCACGTCGAGGGCGGCGGGCAATGTCGACTGGAACTGCGGCAGCAGCGCCTTGATGCCGTCCACCACCTGGATCACGTTCGATCCGGGTTGGCGCTGCACGTTCAGGATGACGGACGGCGTCCGGTCGGCCCAGGCCGACAGCTCGGTGTTCTCCGCGCCATCCTCGACCGTGCCGATATCCGACAGATGGATCGGCCGGCCGTTCTTGTAGGCCAGGACCAACCCGCGATAATCGGCGGCACTCTGCAGCTGGTCGTTGGCGTTGATCGTCGTTGACTGGGTCGGGCCGTCGAAGCTGCCCTTGGGCGTATTGACGTTCTGATTGCCGATGATGGTGCGGATATCGTCGATCGCCAGGCCATAGCTGGCCATGGCACGCGGGTTGACCACGACGCGCACGGCCGGGCGCTGGCCCCCGCTGATGCTGACCAGGCCCACGCCCGGCTGTTGCGAGATCTTCTGCGCCAGGCGGAGATCGACAAGATCCTCGATCTTGGTCAGCGGCATGGTCTTCGATGAGACGGCGATGGTCAGGATCGGCGTGTCGGCCGGATTGACCTTGGCATAGACCGGCGGGGCCGGCAGATCGCTCGGCAGCAGGCTGGTGCCGGCATTGATCGCCGCCTGAACCTCCTGCTCGGCCACGTCGAGCGCCAGGTCGAGATTGAACTGCAGCGTGATGATCGAGGCGCCGCCGGAGCTGATCGACGACATCTGATTGAGGCCCGGCATCTGGCCGAACTGCCGCTCCAGCGGGCCGGTGACGGCGGTCGCCATCACTTCGGGGCTGGCGCCCGGATAGAAGGTCTGAACCTGGATGGTCGGATATGAGACCTCGGGCAGGGCCGAGATCGGCAGGAAGCGGTAGGCGACGATGCCGACCAGCAGCAGTGCCGCCATCAGCAGCGAGGTGCCGACCGGTCGCAGAATGAAGGCACGGGACGGGCTCATCCCTTATGCCCGGCCTTGCCGCCGCCGGGTTTGGCAGGGCTCTGGTCCGGCGCCGAGCCGGGCGCTGTCGATCCGGGGGGCGGGGGAATGGTGATCTTGGCCCCGTCGCGCAGGCGGTCCGATCCGTCGACCACGACCCGGTCGCCGGGTTTCAGCCCGTCAGTGATCTGGACCATGCCGCTGTCGGAAATGCCGGTCTTGACGTTGGTCACCGCGACGGTGTTGTCGGGCTTGACCAGATAGACGAAGGCGCCGGGCGCACCCTGCTGCACGGCCGAGACCGGTGCCGCCACGGCGCCCGTGATGATCTGCACCAGCAATCGGGCATTGACGAACTGCTGGGGAAACAGCGCGTCGTCGGCGTTGGCGAACTGCGCCCGTAGCTTGACCGTGCCGGTCGTCGTGTCGATGGCATTGTCGATCGTCTGCAACGTGCCGGTCGCGATCTGCGTGATATTGGCCCGGTCGAACAGGGTGACCGGCAAGGGGCCCGCCCGCATCGCCTTGGCGACGGCCGGCACGTTATCCTCGGCCAGCGTGAAGACGACCGTGGTCGGGTTGGTCTGGGTGATGGTCACCAGCCCGGTCGTGTCGCTGGTCTGGACGTAATTGCCCGCATCGACCAGCCGCAGTCCGACCCGGCCGTCGACCGGCGAGACGACATGGCAATAGGCGAGATTCAGCTTGGCGCTGTCGATCGCCGCCTGATCGGTGATCAGCGTGCCCTGGTCCTGCTGCACCAGATAGATCTGGTCCTCGTACTGCTGCTTGGAGATGCTGTTCTGGCTGTTCAGCTTCTGAAAGCGCTGCAGATCGGTCTGGGCCTGCTTCAAGAGCGCGGTGTCGCGCGCGAATTGGCCTTGGGCCTGCTCGAGCGCCACCTGATAGGGGCGCGAATCGATCTGCGCCAGGAAATCGCCTTTCTTGACCATCTGGCCTTCCTCATAGGCGACCGTGATCAATTGGCCGGCGATCTGGGTCTTGACCGTGACGGTCGCGAGCGGCGTCACCGTGCCCAGGCCGTTCATCACGACATGCAGATCGGTCGTCCCGATGGTGGCGACGCCGACCGGCTGGGCTGCCGCATCGGCGCTGCGCGCCGGCGTGGCCGAACCGCCGGCCCAGAAGCGCCAGGCGACGACGGCGATCACGACGAGCAGCAGCAACCAGAGAAACGGCCGCAGCCAGGAGCGGCGGCGGGGAGCGGGGGGTGCTCCGGGCCGTGCCTGGCCTCCTTGAAGATCCATTCAATGACTTCCTGACGTGGCTTCCAAATCCAACTGGCCCGGCCGACCTGCGGCCGTTGATCTGCCCCACTAACGGAAAGATCGTGCGGTCGTGCCGGTGACGCTCTAAAAAATGGTAACGATAAGGTGTCGAACCTGCCGCCGCGCGAGGGGCGGCAGCAGGGTAGGGTCGATGCATTGTAGGCAGCCGGCACGCCGGATCGTCCCCGCGCCACGGGTGCGGCCGATTGACTGATTTTGCAATGCAGCAACCGGAATGGATTTCGATCGTTCTCTCCTCTATGGACGATACGAGCTTCCGTCAGACGATCGATCGCGTGCTTGCCGCAGCGTCGGCCTGGTTGCCGCCGCCAGTGTGGAGCGCCGGCATCCTGCTGTGCGCCGTTCTGGTCGCGCTGCTGCTTCATCGCCTGAGCCTGCGGGCGTTCAACCGCTTTCTGACGACCGACAAGCCGCGCACGTTCCTGCGCACGTTCGTCGGCGCGACCGCGGGGCCGAGCCGCCTGGCCTTCGTCGTCTTCGCCCTGGGTCTGGCGCTGCCCTCGACCAGCTTCGCGACCGAAACCACCGATCGCATCAGCCACGTGCTGCTCGTCGCCTTCACCGTCCTGGTCGGCTGGAGCGCCATCCGCGCGTTCGAGATCGCGGCGACCCTGTATCTGCAGCGGTTCCGCACCGACGTGGACGATAATCTGCTGGCCCGCAAGCACGTGACGCAGATCCGCATTCTGAAGCGCGCGGTCGATACGCTGGTGGTGATCATCACGCTGGGTGCGGCGCTGATGAGCTTCGATTCGGTGCGGCAATATGGCGTCAGCCTGTTCGCCTCGGCCGGCGCCGCCAGCCTGGTCGTGGGTCTGGCCGCGCGCCCGCTGCTGACCAACCTCATCGCCGGCCTGCAGATCGCCATCACCCAGCCGATCCGGCTGGAGGATGCCGTGATCGTCGAGGGCGAATGGGGCTGGGTCGAGGAGATCACCAGCACCTATGTCGTCATCCGCCTGTGGGACTGGCGCCGGTTGATCGTGCCGCTCGCGTATTTCCTCGACAAGCCGTTTCAGAATTGGACGCGCGAGACCGGCTCCCTGATCGGCTCGGTCTTTGTCTATGTCGATCACACCGTGCCGGTCGAGGCGGTCCGGCAGGAACTATCCGCCATCGCGGCGGCCAGCGCGCTGTGGGACCGGCGCGTCGTGAGCCTGCAGGTCAGCGACGTGCGCGAGACGGTGATCGAGTTGCGCGCCCTGGTCAGCGCCCGCAACGCGCCGCAGACCTGGGATCTGCGATGCGAGGTGCGAGAAAAGCTCGTCGGTTTCCTGCAACAGCACTATCCCCACGCCCTGCCGCAGCGGCGCCTGTCGATCGACGATGCGGGCGCCGCGCGCGACGGCAGGGAACCGGCGTCCCCGTTCGCGGCACCGCCCGCGCCGGCTCGCCCCGTCCAAAGCACCGAGCGGCGATGACCGGCACAAGCCGACCGAGAGGGACGATCGTCCGGAAATCGCGTCGCGACCCAATTTCCTCACATTCGGTGCCGGCGGCTTGCGTGTACGACGATCGTTCAACCCCGCCTGTCGTTGAGGATGCAGCTTAGATGTCGATCGACCCATCCCGCCGTGTCGCGATCCCGATTTCGACCACGCCAGGCCCGGCCGCCACGGTCGCGCCCGTGACGCCCTCGCCGCGGAGCGTGACCAACCAGATGCTGGTCGGTCGCGAAGTGACATTGTCGGGCAAGATCACCGGCTGCGATCGCCTCCACGTCGAAGGCAAGGTCGAGGCGACGCTGCTGGAATGCAGCGTCATCGACGTCGCCGGTCCCGGCACGTTCAATGGCACGGCGACGGTCGACGACGCCGAGATCTCGGGCCGGTTCGAGGGCACGCTGACGGTCCGCAAGCGGCTGCTGATCCGGGAATCCGGCAAGGTTTCGGGCACGATCCGCTACGGGCAGCTGGAAGTGGCGTGCGGCGGCCAGCTGTCGGGCGACATCGGGGCGGAGGGCTAGGGCGTGTCGCTAGTTGTCTGAGGCCGCATAGGGTCTCTCGCGAGGCGTGTGGTTCGGCACGGCAACAACCACTCAGGCCGTGCGGATGCTGGTGACGAACTTGTCGGCTTCGATGCCTAGCGCCGCGGCGCGGCGCTCGAGATCGCCGGCAGCCTTGACGACATCGGACGCCTCGACGCCTGTCGCCTCCACGTTGCGGCAGATATCGCCGATATTGGCCGTTACGTCCGTGACCCCTCTGGCCGCCTCCTGGGTGTTCCGCGTGATCTCCTGCATCGCCGCGCCTTGTTCTTCCATGCCGGCGGCGATCGCCGTTGCGATCCCGTTGAGTTCGGTGATGGTGCCGCCGATCCCCTTGATCGCCGTGACGGCCTCTCTGGTCGCCCCCTGGATTGCGGCGATCTGCTCGGCGATCTCTTGCGTGGCATTGCTGGTTTGAGCGGCCAAAGCCTTGACCTCACCCGCGACGACATTGAAGCCCTTGCCGGCATCGCCGGCTCGTGCCGCCTCGATCGAGGCATTGAGCGCAAGAAGATTCGTCTGGCTGGCGATGCCATTGATCAGCGAGACGACCTCGCCGATCTTCTGGGCGGCCGTCGCCAAGCTCTCGACGATGGCGTTGGTGCGCTGCGCATCATCCATCGTCTTCCCGGTGATCTTGGCCGAGTACGCCATCTGACGGCTGATTTCCGCGACTGAAGACGAAAGCTCCTCATTCGCCGAGGCTACTGTCTGCACGTTGGCCGATGCCTGTTCGGCGGCGGCGGACACCGTCATCGATTGCTCGGCCGTCTGCCGAGCGGTCGCCGACATGCTTTGTGCGGCCATCCGCATCTGCGAGGCGGCGGCAGATACGGCGGTCACGACATCACTGATGCTGGCCTCGAAGGCATCGGCGAGCGCCTGCCTTGTTCGGTGGCTGGCCGCGTCGGCTTCCTGGCGGATCGTCTCCTGCTCGCTACGCAGGCTTTCGCTCTCGATCATGCCGGCCTTGAACACTTCCAAGGTCCGGGCGATCTGACCGATCTCGGTGCGGCGATCCGTAAAGGGCACGTTCTCCGTGAGCTGGCCACCGGCGAAGTGGTCCATGACACCGCACAGGGCGGCGAGCGGCGAAGTGATCCCGCGGGCGACTAGGCTGGCGATGCCGGCGACCAGAAGCAGCGCGACAAGGGCACCGCCGCCGCTCCACAGCGCCTGCCGGTACATCGCCGCGTCGATATCGTCCGTGTAGGTTCCCGCCTGGACCGCCCATTGCCAAGGTTCAAAGGCGGCCTGATACGTGATCTTCGGCAGGGCTTTCCCACCGGCGGCCCGGGGGATCGACGGCTCTAGAAAACCCCCGCCATGCTGTGCGATCTCGATCATATCGGCGACGACACGATGGCCGGCGGAATCGGTCAGGTTCAGCCTGTTGATGCCCTCGTTCTTGGGATTGCCGTGGACAAGGGTCATGCCATCGAACCGGTAGACGCCGTAGTAGTCGCCTTCACCCCAGCGCATGGCTCGGATGGCTTCCTTGGCAGCCTCCTGGGCCTTATCCAGCGGCAGCTCGCCCGACGCCGCCTTGTCGGCGTAGAATTTCGTCAATTTGATGACGCTGCCGACCATGTCGCGCAGCTTATCCTGCCGCTCCTGGACGATGGTCTGCCGCAAGGACCAGATCTGGACAGACGAGATCACACAGAAGGAAACGGCGACAAGCGCGATGATAAGGACAAGGCGTTGGAATATGCTCAGGTTTTTCATCGTAGGTCCCCCAAGTTAACTCTGCGCGACGCTAAAGGTCGCTTAGGGGCGAAACCTCAAGACTATTGAGTTGGTTAAGCTCGCTCCGGCGGGTCTCAGGGAATACCCTCATAATTGTTAAGAGAACGTTTGCCTGGCCGGCCGCCGTCATGACGCCCTGATCTGCCGCAATCGTTGGGTTCGGCCCACGCAAAAACATCGATCGGTTGCTGTCGGGGCGCGAAGCAGAAGGATGACCAATCGCCGAGAGCGACCATGGCGGCGAAGAATGCGCGCTCCCCGATCGCCCGGAACGGATTGGCCTCGGCCAAGAACCCCGGGCCGGATTTCTCGGGCGCAAGCAAAAGGTTCGTGCGACGGTGCTGAGCAAACTCGGCGTCGAATGAGGTCCGATTGCGCGGACGCGACATCATCGTTGGGCTGATCTCCGACACGCATGGCTTGCTGCGTCCGCAAGCCGTGGCGCTGTTGCGGGGCAGCGACTTCATCATCCATGCGGGCGATGTCGGCGATCCGCGGATCCTCCTCGAATTGGCGGCTCTGGCGCCGGTCACGGCCGTGCGCGGCAACGTCGATATCGGCGACTGGGCGACGGCGCTGCCCGAGGCGGCCGTGCTGATGGTCGGACAGGCGACCATCTGCGTGATCCATCGGATCGACGATCTTGCGCTCGATCCCGCCGCCGCCGGCTTTCACGCCGTGGTCTACGGCCATTCCCATCGCCCCGGCCGCCATGAAAGGGCCGGCGTGCTGTATGTGAACCCGGGCAGCGCCGGGCCCCGCCGGTTTTCGCTGCCGATCGGGCTCGGACGCCTGATCGTCACAGGCGCGACCGTGTCGGTCGATCTGATCGAAATCGCCCCGTAAAAAAGGCCGGACACCTTGCGGGTCCGGCCCAAGTCAACAGGGAGGCTTCACGTCTGGGAGACGTGAAATGCTCAGACTCCATAGGTCCACCGATGGCTCTCATGGTCCGAGGCGATTTCCAATAACTGTTTGATTCGGCGAGTGAATGACATTTTTCGCCGCTCTGATGTGACCGGGACATATCGCCCAGCGAGATGCGCAATCATCGAGCCGCGAGCGTGTGATTCATACGCTCTTGCAACCTTGAGACAAAGGAGGCATTCCTTCACAAGGAAGGCGTGAGGATCAGATGTCGGGTCAAGAACGTTCAAGCGTCGGTAATGCGAACTGGCACGTGATCGTCGGAGGTGAACCTAGGGGTCCTCTGGCGTTTACCGAGTTGCTGGCCCTCGTTCGCGGCGGCACCCTTACCCCGGAAGACAAGGTCTGGGAACCTGGTGAGCCGTCTTGGCGCCCTGCATCAGAAATTGAAGGTTTGTTTGTCCCTCCCCCGACCATGGCCGGCCAAGCACTTGCCGCCAAGGCGCCGGGTGACGAAGTAGTTCAAGATGAGAATGGTTCGAGCGATTTCGCGTCAGGTCCTCGGCCTCATCTCTCTGGCTCGGAAGTAGCGACTGCGGCCCCAGCCGTTCGCGCCAATTATGTCGTCAGGCATTGGCGCGGAGAGCTTCCACTCGGAGTGGCTTACTGGGTTAACGGGTTCCTGGGAAACATCGCAACTACGGCAATAGTCTTCGCCATTTTGGCTAGCACGTCGGACAGCCGCAATCTAATCATCCCAGTTGTTGCGTTACTGGCCACCTGGATATCCGTTGTCATCGTGATTGTCTGGCAGGTCGTCGGCACCTGGCGTTCGGCTAATCGAAGCACTCGCCATGGGTGGGCAGCGTTGGCAATGCTCATGATAATCGGCGGCGTAGTGAAAGATGGTCACATGCTCGTAAAGCAGGCGTGGCCTCAACTCGCCGATGCTTTCCAAGCCGCGATAGGGGATCCTGACTTCGGCCCGAGGGGTGTTCGCACCCTTCGGGATGGAACCGAGCTTGAAATCAGCGGCGGCTTCGCGCGAGGGCAAGCTGATGTCTTTAGAGCAGCGCTTGCCAATGCTCCGAAGGCCCACGTAGTTCACCTCGATAGCTTCGGCGGTCGAGTCGCAGAAGCTGTTCAAATCCGCGACATGATCATCGCCCGAGGAATGGACACGTTTGTCGCTAAGCAGTGTCAATCGGCCTGCATCATCGTATTTCTCGGTGGTCAGCGGCGATGGTTGGCCGCTGGCGCCGTTCTTGGGTTCCACAGTGCGAGCTTTGGCGGGGTCGATTACGTCAACCAGGACTTCCGATCAGCCTTTTCCGCTGCGGGAGTTCCCGCCTGGTTTGTCACAAAGGCACTCGGCACTCCATCCAGCTCGATTTGGAACCCGAGCGTTAGCGAACTGATCAACGCAAAAGTCGTCACCGAGGTCGCGCCCGACGAAATGTTTGCAGTCAGTGGATATGGTCCTGCACCCACGGGAGAAACGCTGAAGAAAGCTCTAAATTCCGAACCGGATCTACAAGCCATTAGGAAAGCGGACGGCTCCCACTGGTCTGAGCTTGAGGATACGTGGGTTCAAACAGGTCTGAAGGGTCTCCCAATTTCGGATTTCAGTCTTGCTCTTCGCTCCCACATGCACGCCGCTTCCGAACGTCTGCGCCGGCAAGCTCCAGATGATGTCACCCTTGCACTTGCCGACCTGATGTTCCGCGAACTGAACGTTCTTCAAAAAGCTGACCCCGAGCTATGTTGGCAGTACCTCAGAAGCGGAGGTATCGACCTTACCAAGTACTTACCTCAGGACTTGGTGACACTGGAAGTCACTGTAATGAACCAGATTCTGGTGGAAGGCACCAAAAACCCCACTCAGCCGCCAAGTGCAGAGCTGGGTGGGCGACTGATAGAAAAGGCACTTCTTCTGGCTGTGAAAGATGGTGTCGACTTAAAGAAACTATCAAAAAATTTAGCAGATGACGCCCCACACGCACTACTCTGTCCAGCATACGCACAAGTACTTATGTCGGCTTCCGAATTGCCCCCGGAAGAGGATGCGGCATTTATAAGATACATCCTTACCCATGGTTTTTGATCAGATAGCGGACGGCTCTGGGCTCGGTGATGAACTACTAACGTGCTCAACCTCTGCGAACCTCTGAGTGAATCGCTAGTAGAATACCGGTAGACGAATTCTGGGAAAAATTTCACCGACAGATGCCTGGTCAGTGGTTGGTGAATTAGCGGTGGCCGGGTGGAAAGCCTGGTACCCCTCTTGAGGATGTCCCTCTTCAATCGGCTGCTCCCAGGCTGATGCCGACCGGCAGGAGCGCCCGCAACAGGTATCCTCCCGCGTCGGGCTTACAGCACTGCCGGCGCCTCATGGGGGGCAAATGATTTTAGGTGGGAGGTTTGATGCATGGCGGAGCGCCGTTGTGCCCCAGTTGTGCCCGGGCAGTCACTTCTGGGTCGAAAACCACATTGCGCACAAAAAAATACGCCCGGAAAACCTTGCGGTTCCGGGCGTAAGTCAACAGGGAGGCTTCACGTCTGGGAGACGTAGGATCCGAAGACCCTTTTCCCAGGCACGGGGCCTGGGAACTCGGTGCCGGCGGTCGCTTTCGCCGGCGAATTCTTTGGGGAACCGCGTCGCGTTTGTCCGCGCCGCGCCGTTCCCGCAGCGCAATAATTGGGCAGTCTGCTTGCGGAAACCACCCTGAAATTGGGCAAGTCACCCCTGCGGCTAACGCATCGCCTGCGGTTATTTGACTGTTTCATGACAAACTCTTGCCACATACATGAAAATGCCCGCCGAAAGGCGGGCATCTCATAGGCGGAACTGTGTTTTGCCGCGGATCAGGTCAGGCGCGATTCCTGGACCTTGCGAATCAGGAAGTCTCGGAACACCGCAATGCGCTTCGACGGCCGCAGCTCTTCCGGATAGACGAAATAGGCTTCGACCGTCGGGCCCGACAGTTCGGGCAGCACGCGGATGAGGTCGGTCGTCTCCTGGCCCATGTAGTTGGGCAGCGAGCCGATGCCGAGCCCGCTCTGGACGGCGCGGTAGATGCCGTAGATATTGTTGACCTTCAGGATCGGGCGGCGTTCCGCGCCCGGCTTGGCGCCCACTTCGGACAGCCAGTTGATGCTGGCCGTCGGCGGCCGGGAATCGTCGCCGTAGATCACGACCCGATGTTCGTCCAGATCCTCGGGCCGGGTCGGCGTGCCATGCTTCTTCAGATAGTCCGCCGAGGCATAGGCATGGGAGCGCACGGTCATCAGGTGACGCTGCACCAAGTCCGGCTGGCGCGGCGGGGCCATGCGGATCGCCACATCGGCCTCGCGCATCGACAGATCCAGCTCGCCGTCGTCGACCAGCAGGCTGAGCGTGATTTCCGGATAGAGCTCCAGGAACTCGCGGATGCGCGGCGTCAGCCAGGCCGAGCCGAAGGCGACGGTCGTCGTCACCTTGAGCGGGCCCTTGGGCCGGTCCTTGCTTTCCGACAGCATCGCCTCGGTCATCGACAGCTTCGCGAACACGTCGCGCGCGGTGCGATACAGCAGCTCGCCCTGTTCGGTCAGGATCAGGCCGCGCGCATGCCGATGGAACAACGGCACCTGCAGGCTCTCCTCGAGCCCGCTGATCTGGCGGCTGACCGCCGATTGACTGAGGTTCAGCGCATCACCGGCATGGGTGAAGCTGCCAGCCTCCGCGACCGCATGAAAGACCCGCAGCTTATCCCAATCCATTACCGTCCCCTGTCGAATATGGCGTCAGTGCGCGAGCTGAATCGGATAACCCCCCGGTCCGATGCCTCCCGCTCCCCAACCCTTTGCGCGCAATCACTCGGCTGCGCGCAGCGCCGTCTTCCCATGAGACTCATGGGCCGCGATAAATTTCTCGGCTTCGAGCGCCGCCATGCAGCCCATGCCGGCGGCGGTGACCGCCTGGCGAAAGACCTTGTCCTTGACGTCGCCCGCCGCGAACACGCCCGGAATATTGGTCGCGGTCGAATCCGCTTTGGTCACGATATAGCCGTCGTCGTCGAGCGTGATCTGCCCCTTGAAGATGTCGGTCACGGGCGTGTGCCCGATCGCGACGAAGAACCCGTCGACCGCCAGTTCGCTTTCGGCGCCGGTCACCGTGTCCTTGAGCTTCAGGCCGGTCACGCGGGGCGGGTTCTGCTCGCCGACGATTTCCTCGACCGCGGTGTTCCACTTCATCCGGATCTTCGGATTGGCGAACAGCCGGTCCTGCATGATCCGCTCGGCGCGTAAGCTGTCCCGGCGATGGATCAGGGTCACGGTGTCGGCGTGATTGGTCAGATAGATCGCTTCCTCGACCGCGGTATTGCCGCCGCCGACGATCGCGATGTTCTTGTTGCGAAAGAAGAACCCGTCGCAGGTGGCGCAGGCCGAAACGCCGAAGCCGCGATAGCGCTCCTCGCTTTCGAGCCCGAGCCAGCGCGCCTGGGCACCGGTCGCGATCACCACCGTCTCGGCCACGAACACGTCGCCGCTATCGGCGGTGCAGACGAACGGACGCTTGGAAAAATCGACCGAGGTGATCAGGTCGAACACCATCCTGGTGCCGACATGCTCGGCCTGTTTCTGCATCTGCTCCATGAGCCAGGGCCCCTGGATCACGTCGGCGAAGCCCGGATAATTCTCGACATCGGTCGTGATCGTCATCTGGCCGCCGGGTTGCATGCCCTGCACCATGATCGGCTTCAGGTTCGCGCGCGCGGCATAGATTGCGGCGGTATAGCCGGCCGGGCCGGCACCGATGATCAGGACCTTTGTATGATGACGCTCAGACATGAGAACTCCGGGGCCTATCGCAGGCCACTTCCCTATAGAGAGTATTGAATGTCACAGTCGAAACGCAAGGGCTAAGGCTTGTGGGTCGGGTGGCTTAGAACCCAAACATATGGTCCAGGCTGAACCTTCCGCCAGCCCCGGCGAGCCCGTGGTAGCCGAACAGGCGGCAGGTGACGTCGCGGATCACGACATAGGCCTCGGCGCCGGCCGCGGCGCGCTCGGCGGCATCGAATGTCTCTTGATACCGCCAGAACAGCGACCCGCCGCACGGGATCTCGACCCGCCGGCGCGCCACCTCGCGACCGGTCGCATCCAGCAGGGTCAAATCGGTCGAAGACCGCGGATGCCAAGGGGTCGAGGCCGGATAGACCAGGTGGCAGATCGTGTCGAACGGCGCCGCACCCAGGCGCAGGAACAGCCGGGTGCTGAGGCCCGGCGGCCGGCCCGCATAGCTCTGCGGCTCGTCCTTATAGGTCAGCACCGTGTTGAACACATGGGCGCCGAAACTGGTCTCCGCGGCATGGCCGCTCGCCCGATCCTCATAGCGGAACAGTGCGTGCAGCCAGCCGTCGACCTCGGTGCCGGCGCTGAAATCATAAGTCAGCTCGACATGGCCCCAGGGCAGGGATGCGCGGTCTTCGATTAGTTCGTCCAGCTCCAAGGCGACCGACTCGTGACGGGCGAGATTGCCGAACTGGCGGGTCGCCAGCGCTTCGCCGGACGGGTCATAGACCGTGGCCGCGACGGGCAGGGCCGCCTGGGTCAGCGCCATCGGCGTCGGCAGCAGCAGGCTCGACCACTGGTTCGGCGGCAGAATCGGCGCCGGCAGGATGAAGCCCTTGCCCAGATACTGGCCCAGTTCGGCGATCTTGGGGTCGGGCTTCAGGTCGGTGCGCTCGACGTTCGGATGGGCGACGCGGGTCCGGCCGGCGCGCGTCACCTCATAGCGCGGCCGCACGACATATTTGCCGGCCGAGATCTCGATCTGCTGCGGCCAGCGTGCGTCCGGCAGCAGGCTGGCGACGTCGAGCGGCACGGTCGCGAACGGAGCGACTTCCCGGCCGAAGGCGACGATCTCATTATGGCCCATGAGGTTGAGCGCGATGCCGCCCGCCGGGATGGCGATCGGCATGCTGTTCTGGACCCAGAGCACGACCCGCTCGTCCGCACGCGGCGCCGGCAATCCGGCATAGAAATCGGCCGGCCAGGCATTGGCGTCATGGGTGCAGGACAGCGACGGGCCATCCTCCTCGAACGTATCGAGTGCGTATTTCACCACATCATGGCCGGCGGCGCCGACCGCGTGGATGAACAGCTGGCCCTCGAACGCCGGCAGGTCGAACCGGGTGCGCACGACGCGGCTGTCGATCACGACCGCCGACTGGCCGGGCTCGAGCGGCTCGCGCCAATGGGCCAGCACCTGGCCCGCGGCATCGAACAGGGTAAGCGCGAGCGAGGTCTGCTTGCCGCCGTAGTTCGACCAGTAATTCGCGGTCACGAGGCGGGTATGGGCCCCGTCGCGATCGCGGAAGAAGGCGAAGTTGGTCGCGAAATTCAGCGGATCCAGATAATTGCGCGGGTTGGTCAGCAGGCTCGCGTCCAGCCGCAGCAGATCGAGCGAGACGACCTCGGCCCCGGCGGGCAGCAGATGGGCGACCTGCTGGACCAGCCGCTCGGCATCGAACGCGGTCACGAACACCAGATCGGCGCCCGAGCTTGCCAGCTCGGTCACCGGCCTGGTCGTGCGGCCCAGCCGCTCCTGGCCCAGATCGGTCACCGCCTGGACATAGACGCCGGTGATCCGGACGCCGCTAAGGTCGCGCAAGGCGGCGAAGCCGGTGGCGAAACCCAGCGGATCATAGATCGCGACCGAGCGCGCGGCGGCCAGCTGCCGGACGAGGGCCGCCGCCTGCACCGCCGTCTCCGGGTGGGTCACGGCCTTGAAGAAGCTGTTGCCGCCCTTGAGCGACGAGAAGGTTTCGATCTTGAGCGCCATGTCGTCCGGGGCTTGCTGAAAAAGGGCGGGTGCCTGGGCCCTGCGATATGGCGATGACCCGGGCAGCCCGAAACCCCACTCTTAGCATGTCAGCCGCGGCGTGACAGCCTGCCTGCAATCGCTTCGTCCCGCGAAAGCGGGACTGACGAAACGGAGGGAAGCTGCGGCCATGCGTCCGTCTAGCGCCGTGCTGGACGTTTCGGGTAGGTTGCCGCGCCATGAAAGCCAAAAAAACCTCGACCGCGGTCGCCGCCGCGCTGAAACCCGCCCCCCGCGTTCGTCGCGAGGTCGATCCGATGTTCCGCATTGCCCTGCTGGCGGTCGGCACCGTCACCTTCCTGCGTCTGCTCTGGCTCGCCGGTCAGCCGATCGATCTCTACCCCGACGAGGCGCAATACTGGATCTGGGCGCAGAAATTCCAGTTCGGCTATTATTCCAAGCCGCCGATGATCGCCTGGCTGATCTGGGCGACGACCCATCTGTTCGGCGAGACCGATCTGGCGGTCAAGGTCTCGGCCCCGCTGCTCTATGTGCCGACCAGCCTGTTCGTCCATGCCATCGCCAAGCGGCTCTATGATGCGCGCATCGCCGCCTGGGCGACCATCGCCTTCATCACGCTCCCGGCGGTATCGCTGTCGGCGATCATCGTCTCGACCGACGTGCCGCTGCTCCTGTGCTGGGCGGCCGCGACCTACGGCTTCGTGCGGGCGCGCGAAGCCGGCGGCGGGCGTTGGTGGCTGCTGGTCGGCGTCGCCGGCGGCCTGGGATTGCTGTCGAAATATGCCATGGGCTTCTGGCTGGGCTCGGCGCTGGGCTTCCTCGTGCTGGTGCCGGACGAGCGGCGCCATGTGAAACCGTTCCTGCTGAGCGTCCTCCTGGCGTTCGCGGTCTATGCACCCAATTTCGTTTGGAACGCGACCAACGGCTTCGTCAGCTATCTGCATACCCGCGACAATGCCAATGTGCGCAATTTCGGCCTGCATCCCCAGGCCTTCGCCGAATTCGCCGGCGCGCAGTTCGCCGTGTTCGGGCCGATCTTCCTGGCCACGCTGATCGCGATCGTCGCGACCGCCAGATGGGTCGCGGCAGACCGGCGCGCGCTCATGCTGATGTGCTTCGCGCTGCCGACGCTGGCGATCATGCTGGTCGAATCGATTCTGTCGCGCGCCCAGCCGAACTGGTCGGCCCCGACCTATATTACCGCGACGATCCTGGTCGTGGCGTACCTCAGCCAGAAGGGCCGCGACGGGCTGGTGCAATGGTCGGTCGTGCTGCATGTCCTGCTGTTCGTGGGCGTGGCCGGCGCCGGCGACATCGCGGCGGCGATCGGCCACCCGATCCCGGCCAAGGATGAGCCGCTGCATCGGGTGCGCGGCTGGCGCACGCTCGGCACCAGCGTGTCGCAGATCCGGATGGAGCATCTGGAGCTGCCGCTCCTGGCCGACCAGCGCGAGCTGATGGCGGGGCTGATCTATTACATGCAGCCGCATCCGTTCGAGATGCGCATGTGGAACCCGGCCGGCCATGTGAAGAACGGCTTCGAGATGGACGACAGCCTGCCCGGCGCGCCGGGCGGCGACTATTTGTGGATCACCGGCCGCACCGGCCATGAGGCCCAGGAAGTGTTCGACCGGTTCGAGGCCCATGTCCCCGTCGCCCATGTCGTCGTGCCCGCGGGCGGGCCGACGCGCGACGTCACGATCTACAAGCTGACCGGCTTCAAGGGATATGCCGGCTTTTCTGTCCCAGCAGCCGATAGCGCCACGACACCGACGGCTGAACCTGCAGCACCCCCGCCTTGAGATCCCCCAGCACCAGGCCGGAGCGGGTGAACACGCCGCGGATATAGGCGGTGACCAGGGTGGCGATGAAGGCGGCACCGATCGTATCGCTGAGGAAATGCTGGGTCGTGCCGATGCGGCTCAACGCGATCAGCGCCACGAACAGCGCATAGGCCGCGACATGGCGCGGCCACAGCATGGTCAGCGCCGCGGCCAGGCCCGCCACGTTGCTGACATGGCCGGATGGAAACGACCAATGGTCCGAGCGGAAGGACAGGCCGGTGAGCGCGAAACTGCCGTCGGCGAACAGCAGCTTCGGCCGGGTCCGGCCGACCAGGATCTTGATGAGGTTGGCGACGAGGCCGCTGGTGAGAACCGACAGGAAGATGAAGCCCGGCACCAGGGCCCAGGCCAGGAACCGCTCGCGCATCGCGCCGGCCTGAGGGCGCATCGCCAGGGCCCATAAGCCGAGTGCGGCCAGCCCCGAGGAGACCAGCCAGCCCAAGCCCAGCCCGAACTGGGTGATCCACTGAAACCAATGGACCAGCCTGTCGTCGTCGGCCTTGAAATAGAGCGCCAGCGGCCGATCGATCCAGGCGACCGAGACGGCGATGGCGATGAGGGTGGCCGCACCGGCGAGCACCCAGTCCCGCCGGGGCGACGGGTGCAGCGCCATGAGCCGTCCGGTGATGCTGAGCGCGGTCTCGCCGATGCCCCGTGCCACCCGCCGGAGCCAGGGACGATCGAGCCCGTCATCCTCGACGATCCAGCGATGCAGCCCCCAGGCGACGGCGCTCACCAGCAAGGCGGCGAAGATATTGTCCGACAGGAAATGCCCGCCCTGGCCGATCCGGACCAGCGCCACCAGCGCACCGAAGCCGAGCGCGGTGCCGGTGACCCATTGCCGCCGCCGCCGCGTCGCCGGCAGAAAGCCCAATGCCACCAGCGAGAAGGCCATGGCGCCATGGCCCGACGGGAACGAGCAATTATGGCCGCACTGGTCGCTTGGGCGAAGCACGGGCGTGAATGCCTTCATGCCGCCGAACTGGGTCACCTGGTTCGGCCGGGCGCGGCCCCAATGGTCCTTGAGCACGGTGTTGGTCAGCAGTCCCGGGCCGATCGCGATGCTGAGCAGCAGGAATGGGATGGTGCGCCGGTCGAACGGCCCGATCGCGCGGCCCAGGATCCAGACCGCCAATCCTAGCAGCAGCAAACCCACGACCAGCGCCCAGGTCACGACCGGCACGGCAGCGTACACGTCGCGGAACGGGGCCCAGTCGCGCAGGAAAAAGCCGTCGGCCGGGCGCCAGAACAACCCGCTGACCCAGAGATCGATGCCGGGCAGCGCCATGAACAGCACGCCGGCCGCGACGGCGGCGCCCTGCAGCAGGACCGGGATGGGCTGGCGGGTCAGGCCGGCCATAGGCCGCGGTCCTGCATGATCTGGCGGATGCGGGCGCCGGCGGCGCCGGTGTCGTCCTGGGGCGTGTAGTGCCAGTGTTGCAGGCTGCCGTCGAACGGCCGGGTGATGCCGGCGCTATGCATCGCCTGATGGAAGCGCTCGAATTTCTTCGAGCCGCCTTCGAGCGGCAGCACATGGACCGGTTTGCCGGACGCGCTCGCCTCGGTGATCATCGACACCGAGTCGGCGGTGACCAGAATATGGTCGGCCAGGCCCAGATAGCCGAAATAGGGGTTTTCGCCGGTGCCGGACCAGATCTCGACCTGGGGGCCGGCGAGCTTGGCGCGCAGGATCGCCTCGGCTTCGGCCCCGGTCCGGCGCGAGGTCGTGATCATCAGCCCGGCGCCGTCGCGCACCAGCACGGCCAGTTGATCGGCGATCCGGTTGGTGATTTCGGGCGTCAGGCGATAGACGCCGTTGTCGCCGCCGAAGACCACGGCGATGCGCGGATGGGGCAGGTGGGCGAGGCGTGGCGCCCAGGCCGCCGCACCGGCGGCGAGCTTGGCCGGCGTGACCGGATGGACCGCGCCCAGCGAGACCATGACGTTGGGCCCGCGCACTTTATCGTGATCGGCGACGATCATCAGATCGAAGCGGTCCGGCGGGATCTTCGGATCCTGGATCTGCACCACGACCGTGCGGCCCTGATTCTTGCGCCGTATGGCCAGCGCCGGCGCCGCCGACCGGCCGCCGGCGGCGATGACCAGACGGGGCCAGGGCGGTATCAGGCGGTCGCCGAAACGGCCGGCGGCCGCGGTCGCGTTCCACCATATGAGCGGCGGCAAACCCTTCCAGGGATAGCGAATCGAGAGCTTTTTTTCCTGAAACGGCAGGCCGACGGCCTCGGCGACACCGACGACCTGGCTGCGCAGGCCGACCTTGCCGTCATAAAGCAACCAGACCCCGGCGCTCATGAATTTTCTCCCGCCGATCTCCTATGCACACGGTTCACATGTGTTGATTTGGCGACGTAATTTGTAAGATAGTTGCCCAAAATCTTTTGAGGGCTCCATACATGCGTCGAATTAAGCTCGACAGGATCGACCGGCGGATCCTGCGGGATTTGCAGAATGATGGCCGGATGACCAACGTCGAGTTGGCGCGCCGCGCCGGTATTTCCGCCCCACCCTGCCTGCGCCGCGTGCGCGCATTGGAAGAGGCAGGCTACATCAAGGGCTATCACGCCGCGATCGAGCCCGACGCGCTCGGCTACGGCGTGACCGTCTTTGCCCATGTCGGCCTGGTCAGCCAGGCCGAAGGCGACCTGAAGGCGTTCGAGGATCTGGTCGGCGGCTGGCCCGAGGTGCGCGAGGCGCACATGCTGGCCGGCGAAACCGACTTCCTCTTGAAGGTCGTGGCGACGGATTGGGACAATTACCACCGGTTCCTCACCACCAAACTGACGACCGCGCCCAACGTCAGCCACGTCAAATCCGCGCTCGCGATCCGATCGAGCAAATACGCGGTCGGCGTGCCGATCGACGTGGATGCGATCGATGAGGATTGATCGTCGGGCGGACCAAGACGAAGGGGGCGCGGACCGATGTCCGCGCCCCTTTTTCGTTGTGCCTGCCAAAGCGTCATTCCCGCGAAAGCGGGAATCCGGAGCCGAGCGCACGATGTGCCGTCCCGCTTCGATCGCCTTTGCCGCTACCCTGGATTCCCGCTTTCGCGGGATTGACGGGAAGGGCGAGGATCGCTTCAGAACAGGACCTTGACGATCTCGTAGGATTTGGCGCCACGCGGGGTGGTGACCTCGACGCTTTCCTTGGCCTGCTTGCCGATCAGGGCGCGCCCGAGCGGCGACGTGACCGACAGCAGACCCTGTTTGATGTCGGCTTCGTCCTCGCCGACGATCTGGTATTTGGTCTCTTCGTCGGTCTCTTCGTCGGCCAGCACCACGGTGGCGCCGAACTTGACGGCGCCGCCCGACAGCTTGCTGACGTCGATCACTTCGGCCCGCGAGATCTTGTCCTCCAGTTCGAGGACACGGCCCTCGATGAAGGACTGCCGTTCGCGCGCGGCGTGATATTCGGCGTTTTCCGAAAGATCGCCGTGCTCGCGCGCCTCGGCGATGGCGCGGATCACGGCCGGTCGGTCAATGCTCTTCAGGCGGCGCAGTTCTTCCTGCATCCGGCTGAAGCCACCCACGGTCATAGGAACTCTTTGCATTTCTTCGACGGCCTGACCTGAATTTCGGCGATGCGGGAATAAGAAACCGTCCTTACGCGGGGGTCCCACCCCGCGCGGACGGCCCACCAAAATAGGATTGAAGGGCGGCAACTTCAAGGCTGCCGGTCTTCAACGCCTGAATCGCGTGTACCGAGGCTTTGGCGCCGGCCAAAGTGGTGTAGTACGGAATGGTGTGGGTCAGCGCCGTCCGACGCAAGCTGAAGCTGTCGCTGATCGCCTGGCTGCCTTCGGTCGTGTTGAAAATCAGCTGCACGCCACCGGATACCATCCGGTCGACGATATGCGGCCGGCCTTCCAGCACCTTGTTGACCGTATCGACCGGGATGCCGGCCGCCTTCAGATGGGCGGCGGTGCCGCTGGTCGCGATCAGCTTGAACCCCATCTCGACCAGTTTGCGGCACGGTTCGATCAAGCCCGCCTTGTCGCGATCGCGCACCGAGACGAACACGGTGCCCGACAAAGGCAGCGATACGCCCGAGCCCAGCTGGGACTTGGCGAAGGCGCGGCCGAAATCGAAATCCAGGCCCATGACCTCGCCGGTCGACTTCATCTCGGGCCCCAGCAGCAGATCGACACCGGGAAAGCGGTTGAACGGGAATACGGCTTCCTTGACGGCGACGTGGCGGATGTCCGGCCGGAGCGAGGGAACCAGCGTGCCGAGTTCCTCGCCGGCCATGACGCGGGCCGCGATCTTGGCGATCTGCACGCCGGTCGCCTTGGCGACGAAGGGCACGGTGCGCGACGCGCGCGGGTTCACTTCCAGCACATAGACCGTGCCGTCCTTGATGGCGTACTGGACGTTCATCAGGCCGACCACGCCCAGCTTCAGCGCCATGGCGCTGGTCTGGCGCTCGATCTCGGCGATGATCTCGGCCGAGAGCGAATAGGGCGGCAGCGAGCAGGCACTGTCGCCCGAATGGATGCCGGCTTCCTCGATATGCTCCATGATGCCGGCGACATAGACCGTCTTGCCGTCCGACAGCGCGTCGACATCGACTTCGATCGCATCCGACAGATAGCGGTCGAGCAGGATCGGGCCGGTCGAGGAGATTTTCGCCGCGTTCTCCATGTAGCGCTTCAGCTGCGGCATGCTGTGGACGATCTCCATGGCGCGGCCGCCCAGCACGTAGGACGGACGCATCACCAGCGGGAAGCCCAGCTTCTCGGCGACGGCGACGGCCTCGTCGGACGAATAGGCCGTGCCGTTTTCCGGCTGCAGCAGCTTCAGATCTTCCAGGAAATGCTGGAAGCGGCGGCGATCCTCGGCCAGGTCGATCGCGTCGGGCGAGGTGCCCAGGATCGGAATGTCGGCCGCTTCCAGCGCCGCCGCCAGCTTCAAGGGCGTCTGGCCGCCGAACTGGACGATGCAGCCCAGCACTTTGCCCTTGGACTGCTCGACCCGCACCAGCTCGATCACGTCCTCGGCGGTCAGCGGCTCGAAATACAGCCGGTCCGAGGTGTCGTAGTCGGTCGAGACGGTCTCGGGGTTGCAGTTGACCATGATGGTCTCGATGCCGGCCTCGCGCAGGCTGTAGGCGGCATGGACGCAGCAATAGTCGAATTCGATGCCCTGGCCGATGCGGTTCGGACCGCCGCCCAGGATGATGACCTTGTTGCGCCCGGTCGGGTCGGACTCGTTCTCCGCCGGCGACAGGCCGTCGCCCTCATATGTCGAATACATGTAGGGCGTGTCGGACGCGAATTCGGCGGCGCAGGTGTCGATGCGCTTATAGACCGGACGGATATTCAGCTTGTGCCGCGCCGCGGTCACATGCGCCTCGGTCGTGCCGGCGAGTTCGGCCAGGCGCGCATCGCCGAAGCCCTGCTTCTTCAGCGCGTGGAATGCGAACGCGTCCAGCGGCAGGCCGTGCTGGCGCACCCGGGCCTCGGTCTCGACGATCGACTGGATCTGCCGCAGGAACCAGGGTTCGTACTTGCAGGCGGCGTGGATCTCCTCGACCGTCAGCCCGTGGCGGAACGCCTGGGCGATGACCAGGATCCGGTCGGGCGTCGGCTGGGCGAGCGCGGCGCGGACCGCATCCTTGCTGGCGCCGCCGGGGATCGCGACCTCGTTGAAGCCCGTGAGGCCGGTCTCGAGCGAGCGCAACGCCTTCTGGACGCTCTCGGCGAAGCTGCGGCCGATCGCCATGCATTCGCCGACCGACTTCATCGAGGTCGACAGCAGCGGCGCCGTGCCTGGGAATTTCTCGAACGCGAAGCGCGGGATCTTGGTCACGACATAGTCGATGGTCGGCTCGAACGAGGCCGGGGTGACCTTGGTGATCTCGTTGCGCAGCTCGTCCAGCGTATAGCCCACCGCCAGCAAGGCTGCGACCTTGGCGATCGGGAAGCCGGTCGCCTTGGAGGCGAGTGCCGACGAGCGGCTGACGCGCGGGTTCATCTCGATTACGACCAGGCGTCCGTCGGCCGGATTGACCGCGAACTGCACATTCGAGCCGCCGGTGTCGACGCCGATCTCGCGCAGGACCGCGATCGAGGCGTCGCGCATCATCTGATATTCTTTGTCGGTCAGCGTCAGCGCCGGGGCGACCGTGATGCTGTCGCCGGTATGCACGCCCATCGGATCGATATTCTCGATCGAGCAGATGATGATGCAATTGTCCGCGCGGTCGCGGACCACCTCCATCTCGTATTCCTTCCAGCCCAGCACCGATTCCTCGATCAGCACCTCGGTGGTCGGCGACGCGCGGAGACCGCCCTTGACGATCTCCTCGAATTCCTCGGTGTTGTAGGCGATGCCGCCGCCGCTGCCGCCCATGGTGAAGGACGGGCGGATGATGGCGGGCAGGCCGATCTCGTGCATGATCTGGCGCGCGGCATCCAAGGATTTGACCGCGCGCGATTTCGGCGAGGTCAGGCCGATCCGGTCCATCGCGTCGCGGAACAGCTGGCGATCCTCCGCCTTGGCGATCGCCTCTTCCTTGGCGCCGATCAGTTCGACACCGTAACGATCGAGGGTGCCGTCCTTGGCGAGCGCCAGCGCGGTGTTGAGCGCGGTTTGGCCGCCCATGGTTGGCAAGAGCGCGTCGGGCCGCTCGGCCTCGATCACCTTGGCGACCATCTCGGGCGTGATCGGCTCGATATAGGTCGCATCCGCCAGGTCCGGATCGGTCATGATCGTCGCCGGGTTGGAATTGACCAGGATGATCCGGTAGCCCTCGGCGCGGAGCGCCTTGCAGGCCTGGGCGCCCGAATAATCGAACTCGCAGGCCTGGCCGATGACGATCGGGCCCGCGCCGATGATCAGGATCGACTTGATATCGGTCCGCTTGCCCATGCTACTTCGCTCCCTTTCCGGCGGTGTGGTCGTCGATCAGCCGCACGAAGCGCTCGAACAGATAGTTGCTGTCCTGGGGCCCCGGCGAGGCCTCGGGATGGTGCTGGACCGAGAACACCGGCCTGTCGGTCAGGCGGAAGCCCTCGTTGGTGCCGTCGAACAACGAGACGTGGGTTACGACCGTATTGGCCGGCAAGCTTTCCGGCATGACGCGGAAGCCGTGGTTCTGGCTGGTGATCTCGACCTTGCCGGTCTCCAGGTCCTTGACCGGGTGATTGGCGCCGCGGTGGCCGTTCGACATCTTGGTCGTGGTGCCGCCGACCGCGAGGCTCAGGATCTGATGGCCGAGACAGATGCCGAAGATCGGCTTGCCGCTGTCGATCAGTGCCTTCACCACCGGCACCGCATATTCGCCGGTCGCCGCCGGATCGCCCGGCCCGTTCGACAGGAAGATGCCGTCGGGCTCGTGGCGCAGGATCTCCTCGGCCGTGGCATTGGCCGGCACGACGGTGACCCGGCAGCCGTTGGCCGCGAGCGAGCGCAGGATATTGTGCTTGGCGCCGTAATCGACCGCGACGACATGGCGCTTCGGCGCGTCCAGCGTACCGTAGCCGCCGTCCAGGCTCCAGCGCGTCTGGTCCCAGCCGTAGGTCTGGCGGCAGCTGACTTCCAGCGCCAGATCCATGCCTTCGAGGCCGGGCCAGGCCTGGGCCTGGGCCAGGAGCGCGTCGATATCGATGTTGCCGTCGGGCGCGTGGATGATCGCCCCGTTCGGCGGGCCCTTGTCGCGGATGCGGCGGGTCAGCGCGCGGGTGTCGATGCCGGCGAGGCCGATCAGGTTGTTCTTCTTCAGCCAGGCATCGAAGCCCTGGACCGCGCGCCAGTTGGCGGGATCCGTGATGTCGGTGCGGATGACCAGGCCGCGGGCGGCCGCCGTCGTGGTCTCGACATCTTCCGGATTGGCGCCGACGTTGCCGATATGGGGGAAGGTAAAGCTGATGATCTGCCCGGCGTAGGACGGGTCGGTCATGATCTCCTGGTAGCCGGTGATCGAGGTGTTGAAGCAGACCTCGCCGACCTGGGTGCCCGTGGCGCCCACGCCGCGTCCCCAATAGACCGTGCCGTCGTTCAGCACCAAGGCGGCGGTGGCACCGGGCGGGCGTGGGGGGCGCGCTTGCGCGCTGACGGTCAGGGACATGATCGGCTCCTCGGTCGAAAAGGTCGTGCTTACCTTTAGATGCGCGTCGACCCCCCGTGGGCGAAAGGCAAAAGCCAAGCCGACAGGGAGGACACCGCATCTCGCGGCAAAACCGACCTCTTACAGGGTCACCGGGGAACATGACCCGGCGAGCTTTTCGAGTAGTCCCTGAGGCATATGCCGTCAAGCGCGACGTCCCGATTCAGGGCTGGGGGCTGCATTGCAATGCGGCAAGCGCGGAGGACCCATCGAATTGCCCCGCTACGCCAGTTTCAAAACCGGATGGCGGGCCGCTCGATTCGGCATTGGGAAAGCTGTAGGATTTTTCCTATCTATGCCGGCTCACGCTCATATGAATAGGAAACGATCATGCTGCGCCAAGCCCTGAGCGACGCGGTCAAAGAGGCCATGAAGGCCCGCGACCAGCGCGCCACCTCCACCCTGCGGATGGTCCTGGCCAAGCTCAAGGACAAGGATATCGAGGCGCGTGGGCTGGGCAACCCGGACGGAATCGACGACTCGGCCGTGCTGTCGGTACTGCAGGGCATGATCAAGCAGCGTCGCGAAAGCATCGAGCTCTATAAACAGGGCAACCGCGCCGACCTGGTCGACCAGGAATCCGCCGAGATCGCCATCATCGAGCGGTTCCTGCCGCAGCAGATGGACGAGGCGGCGACGCGCGCCGCAATCAAGACCGTGATCGGCGAGATCGGCGCCGCCAGCATCAAGGACATGGGCCGCACCATGGCGGCTTTGAAGGAACGCCATGCCGGCGAGATGGATTTTCCGAAGGCGAGCGCGCTGGTCAAAGAAGCGCTGACCGTCGTCTAGAGCCCGCCAGACCCCGCCCCCGAAAATGGCCTTTCCGCCCGGCTTCCTCGACGAGATCCGCATTCGCGTCTCGCTGCCGGACGTGATCGGCCGCAAGGTCCGGCTGATCAAGAAGGGGCGGGAATACAGCGGGCTCTGCCCGTTCCATAACGAGAAGTCGCCGTCCTTCACGGTCAATGACGAGAAGGGCTTCTTCCACTGCTTCGGCTGCGGCGCCCATGGCGACGTCATCGGCTATGTCATGCAGTCGCAGAACCTGGGCTTCCTCGAAGCGGTCGAGCAGCTGGCCGGCGAGGCAGGGCTGGAAGTCCCGCGCGCGAGCCCCCAAGAGCGCGAGCGCGTGTTCAAGCAGAAGACCCTGGTCGAGGTCATGGAGGCCGCGGCCGGGTTCTTCCAGGCGCAATTGGACGGGCAGGCGGGTGCGGCCGCGCGGGCCTATCTGGATCAGCGCGGGCTCGACCGGGCGGCGATCGAGCGGTTTCGCCTGGGCTATGCCCCGGGCTTCTCCGGCGGCCAGGGCCTGTTGAAGCAGTTTCTGCTGCGCGAATTTCCCGAGGACATGCTGATCGAGGCCGGGCTGGTGAAGAAGCCCGACGACGGCCGCGACAGCTTCGACTATTTCCGCGACCGGGTGATGTTCCCGATCCTGGATCGCGCCGGCCGGGTCATCGCGTTCGGCGGCCGCGTCATGGGCGATGGCAAGCCCAAGTACCTGAATTCGCCGGATACGCCGCTGTTCCATAAGGGCCGCGTGCTCTACGGCCTCAGCTGGGCCCGTGCCGGCGTGGCCAAGGGCGCGCAGCTGGTCGTGACCGAAGGCTATATGGACGTGATCGCGCTGCATCGCGCCGGTTTCGAGGGCGCGGTCGCCCCGCTCGGCACGGCGCTGACCGAGGAACAGCTCGAAGAATTATGGAAGCTGACGCCCGAGCCGACCCTGTGTTTCGACGGCGATGCCGCGGGCCAGCGCGCGGCGTCGCGCGGGCTCGACCGGGCCTTGCCGCTGCTGAAGGCCGGCCGCTCGCTCAAATTCGCGGTGCTGCCGGCGGGGGAGGATCCGGACAGTCTGATCGGCCGCCAGGGCAATCTTGCCATGCAGGCGGTGCTGGATGGCGCTAAGCCGCTGGCCGAGGTGCTGTTCGCCCAGGAACTGGCGGCGCGGCCGATCGACACGCCGGAGCGTCGCGCCGATCTTACGCATCGCCTGAACGCCCGCGCCTTCGCCATTGCCGACGAGGGGCTGAAGCGGGAATACCAGTACTTCTTCAAAAACAAGATGTACGAGCAGGGTCGTCCCCAGCGCGCGAATACCCGCCAGAAGACCGTCAAGGACCGCAATGGGCGGTTCAAGCCGCAGGTGCCGGAGGTCGTCTCCGGTGCGCGCCTGACGCTCGGGACCCAAGCGGTGGAGCGGCGGCGGCAGGAGCTGCTGGTCGCCATGGTGCTGGCCCGGCCCGACCTGCTCGACGATCATGTCGAGGAATTCGCGCATATGGTCCTGACCGCGCCGGACCTTGACAAACTGCGTCGAGAGATCTTAAACGTCCACGCCGCAAATTCCGGACTTGACGCAGCCACCCTTCAGCATCACCTCACCAACCACGGCTTTGTCCGGGATGTGGAGCGCTTGCTCGGTCAACAGGTTCTCGCCCACACGCAATTTGCGCTGCCGGCGGATCGGGAGACGACGAGGCTCGGTTGGCTGCAGGCTCTGACCTTGTGGCACAGTCATCTGGATCGGGCACAGGAACTCGAAGCGGCCGTGCGCCGGTTCGAGATCGAGCCGACGGAAGCCAGTTGGGCCCGCATTACAGCCTTGCAGGAGCAGGCGGAAATCGAGCGCACGGAACAGGCCGAATTCGACGGGGCGACAGCCGGATGGGTGTCGCCCGGTCGGCATTGATTTTTCGACCCTTGTAAAGATTGCAGGGGGGACTGGTGGTCCGATCCTATCGCTTGGTTTCCAAGCGGCAGATGCATTGGTCCACCATATTAATGAGTTGTGGATAGATCAGGCGGATTCTTCCGTCTGATGTCTCCACTAGGAGCGGGTTCCGGCCGTGCCGGACGGTAAGAATCCGCTGAAGACAGACGAGTCGATCTGGCCGTCCCGGGGGCGGGCGGCGGGATCGGCGGCGCCCTCTGGTTTATGTTAGGACTGGGTTCAAGATGGCGACAAAAGCGGCGAATACTGCAGAGGTCAACGAGAACCGCGATGAGGCCGCCGAGAGCCTGATCGTCGATACCATGGCACAGGCCGTCAGGAAGATGGTCGCCAAGGGCAAGGAGCGTGGCTACGTCACCTATGACGAGCTGAACGCCGCCCTGCCGCAGGATCAGGTCTCGTCCGAGCAGATCGAAGACACGATGACCATGCTGTCCGAAGCAGGCGTCAATGTCGTCGAGGCCGAGGAGACCGAAGAGCCGGCGGCGGCCGTCGATGAAGAGACGCCCGACGGCGAAACGCGCGTCAACGGCAATCTGGACGACGAGGATATCGGCCGCACCGACGATCCCGTGCGCATGTACCTGCGCGAGATGGGCTCGGTCGAGCTTCTGTCGCGCGAGGGCGAAATCGCGATCGCCAAGCGCATCGAGGCCGGCCGCGAGATGATGATCGGCGGCATCTGCGAAAGCCCGCTGACCATGCGCGCCGTCATCGGCTGGCGCGACGCGCTCAACGACAGCAAGATCCTGCTGCGCGACATCATCGATCTGGACGCGACCTACGGCAACGCCTTCCCGAGCGCGCCGCCGGTCGAAGGTGAAGAGGGCGAGGAGCCCGCGGTCCTGGCCGAAGGCGAAGAGCCGGAAGCCGAGGTCGAGGGCGCCGAGGGCGAGGAAGAGGGCGAAGAGGCCTCGATTTCCTTGTCCGCCATGGAAGCCGAGCTGAAGCCGACCGTCGTTGCGTCCTTCGACAAGGTCGCCGACATCTACAAGAAGCTCGCCAAGCTGCATCAGGAGCGGATCGACGCCGCCCAGGCCGGCGAAGAGCTGCCGAAGACGACCGAAAAGCGCTATCTGAAGCACAAGGAGGAGATGGTCGAGGCGATGCAGGCCATCCGCCTCAACAATGGCCGGATCGAGGCCTTGGTCCAGCAGCTCTACGACCTGAACCGCCAGCTGATCGCGCTCGAAGGCAAGCTGCTGCGCCTGGCGGAGTCCGACGGCGTCAAGCGCCAGGACTTCCTCAACCATTATTTCGGCAGCGAGCTGAACCCCAACTGGTTCGACAAGATCAAGGGCTTTGCCGGCAAGGGCTGGCAGACCTTCATCGCCAAGCATGCCGGCGAGGCCGAAGGCATCCGCAAGACCATCAGCGAAGTCGCGGCCGAGACCGGGCTGCCGATCACCGAGTTCCGCCGGGTCGTGGCGACGGTCCAGCGCGGCGAGCGCGAGGCGAGCCGGGCCAAGAAGGAAATGGTCGAGGCGAACCTGCGTCTCGTGATCTCGATTGCCAAGAAATACACCAACCGCGGCCTGCAATTCCTGGATCTGATCCAGGAAGGCAACATCGGCCTGATGAAGGCGGTCGATAAGTTCGAATATCGCCGCGGTTATAAATTCTCGACCTACGCGACCTGGTGGATCCGCCAGGCGATCACCCGCTCGATCGCCGACCAGGCGCGCACGATCCGCATTCCGGTGCACATGATCGAGACGATCAACAAGCTGGTGCGCACGTCGCGCCAGATGCTGCATGAGATCGGCCGCGAGCCGACCCCGGAAGAGCTCGCGGAAAAGCTGATGATGCCGCTGGAAAAGGTCCGCAAGGTCCTGAAGATCGCCAAGGAGCCGATCAGCCTCGAGACGCCGATCGGCGACGAGGAAGACAGCCATCTGGGCGACTTCATCGAGGACAAGAACGCGGTCCTGCCGCTCGATGCCGCGATCCAGGCCAACCTGCGCGAGACGACGACCCGCGTGCTGGCCAGCCTGACCGCCCGCGAGGAACGCGTGCTGCGCATGCGCTTCGGCATCGGCATGAACACCGACCACACGCTGGAAGAGGTCGGCCAGCAATTCTCGGTCACGCGCGAACGCATCCGCCAGATCGAGGCGAAGGCGTTGCGCAAGCTGAAGCACCCGAGCCGGTCGCGGAAATTGCGCAGCTTCCTCGATACTTAAGACCGTCTTCCGTCGTCATTCCCGCCCCCCGCGGGAATGACGGGAGAGAAATTTGGGCCGGTCGAAAGACCGGCCCTTTTCATGTGTCTAATCCGCCGCCTGCAGGCATTTCGCCGTCGCATCGTTGGTGGCGATGCCGGCCGCCAGGCTCCGGCACAGCGCGTGGGCGGCCACGGGCGGGGCGGTGATCAGGATCTTCAGGCCCTTGGCCGCGATCATGTCCTGCGGGCCGGCCGCGGTCTGGCCCAGTTCCTTGGGCGCGTCATCGACGCAGCGCGCCTCGGCCAGGCTGCATTCCTTGCAATTGGCCAGCATCGTCGCAGTCACGCGCTGGTTGGCGGCCTGGCAATCGGCCTCGGTCGCCGTCTGGTCCTGCAGAAAGCTGAGCGCCACGCCCTCGGGGGCCGCGACCCGTGCAACCGGAAAATAGGGCGTCGGCCGCAAGAACATGACCAGAGCCACGCCCAGGATGATGATCGCCGCCGCCGTCAGCAGTGCCGTCCGTCCCATGTTTTCCCCCTAATAGACCCCTGGTATCAGCCGCGCGGTCTGCCGCGCGTACGCGTCATATTCCGGGAAGCTCTCGCGCAGCACGGCTTCCTCGAAGCTCAATCGCCAGAGCTGGATGATGAAATGGCCGACCAGGATCGCCGTTGCCGGCCAGCTCATGAATTGCAGCCAGACGCCCAGGATCGCGATTTCCTCGGCGGCATAGAGCGGATGGCGCACGAAGCGGTAGGGCCCGCTCGTCACCAGCCGGCGCGCCTCGGGCATGATGCTGAGCGAGCGGCCGAGCGACATGACCGCGACGATCGAGACGTAGTTGCCGATCAGGATCAGCGCCGCCGACGCGATGTTGACCGCGATCGATCCCGGCGTCCGATCCAGCAGGATCATGGCCAGCGTCAGGGTGGCGCCGGCCAGGGCGACCAGGCGCGGCAGCAGCCCGCGCGCCTTGGCGACCGGCCGGCGGCGGACCAGATGAAACGCCATCAGCAGGGCCAGGAACAGGATGAGGGCGACGCGCGACGCGAGCACGGTCGCGGTCGCCGGAGTGAGTGCGAACGGCGCCGGCTGGCCCGCGATCCAGGCGGCCAGCCCCCTGATCTCGCCGACCAGGATATAGCCGTTGTAGATGAGGATCGGCAGGCGCATCAGGGTGTCGTAGGTCCGGCTGGACCGGAACGCGGCCAGCGCGCCTCCCGCCTCGCCCGCCGTCAAACTTTCTTCGACCACCCGGCATCTCCCGTCGCGTGGGCGCGACCCTAAACGATTCACTGTCGCCCGGGCGCGACCCTAAACGATCGGTCGGGGCCAAGGCTAGCAAGCTTCGATGACGGCACGCTAAGCTCCGGCAAACTTCCTTGGGTTCGAGGTGCCATGTCCCGCCGCCTGCCGCCGCTCGCCGCCTCCGCGCCTTCGAGGCGGCCGGGCGGCATCTGAGCTTCAGCAAGGCCGGCGACGAGCTGCTGGTCAGCCAAAGCGCGGTCAGCCACCATATCCACGCGCTGGAGGGGGGACTGGCCGTGCGACTGGCTGGTCGGGGCGGCGGCAATGGATCAATCCGGCTCATCCATGGTCCGGCTGATATGAATTGGTCTGGCAGCCCGCCGATGGCTTAGCATCGGCGCCTCAGTTTCGATGGAGGGAGCGTCTCATGACCGACACGATCGCCGACCGCCTGGCGCGGCTCGGCCACCAACTGCCCGAGGCGTCGGGACCGGCCGCGAATTACGTGCCGGTCACCCGCATCGGCGCGCTCGCCTTCATTTCGGGTCAGGTCTCGGCCGGCGTGACCGGGCGGCTCGGCGCCGAATTGACCGTCGAGCAGGGACAGGCGGCCGCGGCCGCCGCGGCACTCAGCCTGCTGGCCCAGATCGACCGGCTGGTCGAGGGCGATGTCACGCGGATCGGCCGCGTGGCCCGACTCGGCATCTTCGTGGCGGCGACGCCGGAGTTCACCCAGCATCCGCTGGTCGGCAACGGCGCGTCGGATCTGGTCGTGGCGGTGCTGGGCGAGGCCGGGCGCCATGCCCGCACCACGGTCGGGGTCGCCTCGCTGCCGCGCGGCGCCGCCGTCGAGGTCGAGGCGATCGTGGAACTGAAGGACGGCCGGGCATGACCCTCGATATCGCGCGGCTCCGTGCGGAGACGCCGGGCGCCGACCGGATCCTGCATCTCAATCACGCCGGCAGCTCGCTCATGTCGGCCGCGACGGTGGCGGCGATCGAGGCGCATCTCCGGCGCGAGGCCGAGTTCGGTTCGATGGAGTCCGGCGTCGCCGTCGCCGCCCATCTCGATCAGGTCCGCGCCGATGCGGCCGAATTGCTGGGCGCCGCGGCGGACGAAATCGCTTTTACCGGCGGCAATTCCGACGGCTGGGGCCGCGCTTTCGCCGCCTTGCGTCTGAAGCCGGGCGACCGGGTGCTGGTCGGACGGTCCGAATGGGGCGGCAATCTCGCGTGCCTGCAGCGGGCCGGTCTCGCGATCGAGACGGTGCCGGCCGATGCCGAGGGCCGGATCTCGCTCGACGCGTTGGCGGGCCTGCTCGACGATCGGGTCCGCCTGGTGGCGCTCACCTGGGCGCCGGCCAATGGCGGCCTCATTCAGCCCGCCGCCGCGGTCGGCCGGCTGGCCCGGGCCGCGGGCGTGCCCTATTTCCTCGACGCGGCCCAGGCCGTGGGCCAATTGCCGGTCGATGTGGCGGCGCTCGGCTGCGACGTGCTGACCGCACCCGGCCGCAAGGCGCTGCGGGGCCCGCGCGGCACCGGCCTGCTGTTCGTGCGCCGCGATTTTCAGGACCGACTCGAACCGGCGTTCGTCGATACCCATTCGGCCCCGATCGGTCCCGGCGGCGCGGTGCCGCTGTCCGATGCGCGCCGGTTCGAATCCGCCGAGGGGCCGGCCGCCCTGCGCCTCGGCCTGGGCGTGGCCTTGCGTCAGGCGCTCGATCTGGGGCTCGACCGCATCCGTGCGGCCGTGTTCGCCAATGCCGAGGCCTTGCGCGCCCGGCTGGCGGACGTGCCGGGCGTCCGGCTGCAGGACCTGGGCGTCGAACGCTCCGGCCTGGTCGCCTTCACCCTGGCGGGACAGACGGGCGCCCGGGTGCAGGCGGCGCTTGCCGCCCAAGGCATCAATATCGGTTTCAACGGCCGGGCCTATACGCCGCTCGACATGGATGCGCGCGGCCTCGGCGAGGTGCTGCGGGCCTCGGTCAGCTATCTCACGACCGAGGCGGAGCTTGACCGGTTCGTGGCGGCCCTCCGCCAGATCGATGGCTGAAGCCCGCCCCCGGGGGCTTGCCTTTTGCCCCGAGGCTCGCGCAAACTCCGCCGCCCAATTCGACGGTATCCGTCGAATGCGCAAGGCGGGGGCCCGTAGTTCAGTTGGTTAGAACGCGCCGCTCATAACGGTGTTGTCGTCGGTTCGAGTCCGGCCGGGCCTACCAACCCCTTGAAGCGCTCGGAAAATCCCCCGCTGCGGGATCTTCCGCCGCGGGAAAATCCAGAAAAGATCGCGTGAAAAAGCGGCTTTTTGGACGAAAATCCATGCGCCGAGCTGTCGGATCGTTACTTCGCGACCAGAATGTAGGTCATGTCGGTGCAATATCGAACTGCTCCCGACATCGTGTCGGAAGGATAGCAGCCGGTGGTATGGACCACGTGGGTGCCGGGCGGAAAGCTCCGCGTGGTGAAGTATCCGTCGGCAATGGTATACGTGGGAAGCTGAGCTTCCGTGGCCGAAGTTATGAAGTACGAAGTGGGCGTCCGCCACTGAGGCGTGATGGCTTCGGTGTGGCCGTCGAGCGAGAAGCTCAGATTTGTCGTTTGGTCGATAAGCGCTCCGGCCCTGAGCAGCATTGTTCCGATGTATATTGTGTTGGAAAACGCCGTTGTGACGATGGGAATGACGACTGGATTATTGGCCCGCACGGGACAAACGGTAGTCTTCTTTCCAACGTTGTAGGCTTGTAGCAGATAAGTGACGGAGCCTCGGCCATCGAGGCAAAATGGCACGGGCGGCGCAGTTCGCTGGTTCATTTCGTTCACCCACCAAGCTTCGGCATCTTCGGTGAGAGAGCGGCTCGGAGCCGCGACGGCGGCGGAAGCGCCGGCTATGGCGGCCAATGCTATGGCCGCGACTGCTGTTGTTCTCGACATCTTCTTGGTCCTCGTCGGCATGGTGCCAAAAATGGCCCTACGGAAGAGATCGCCAAGCGAGTTGGTGGACGAAAGAAATTCTGAGTTGCGGTTAGATCGAAAGCAACTACAGATCTCCAGTTCCGATATGAACTTCCGAGAATCGAATTTTGTCCCGTAAACTTTTACGAAAGCAATTAATAATTGTTATTCTGCGCATTGAGACGATCTTGAGTTGATCTCAAAGGCAAAAATCACCGGACGCAGGATCTTGGCAAGCAACGGATAGGCCCGTCGTGACCTGCGTGAGCGGTCGGTGCCGGCCATGATTCTGTTGGAACTTCGGTCCCGCGTCGCTCCTGATTGCCGTCGATGTCGCCGGCGCGTCTCAGTGGAAAGAGTCTCGTAACCCCGATCGTCTAGCGTGCGATGCGGGTCAGCCTCCACATCTTGGGCTTCCGCTCTGCTGCGATGCAGCATAAACTACGACGAAATACATTCTCGAAAGTCGGCAAATGCGCCCGGTACCCTTCAAAGGCAATCTCATCGTCACCAACCTGCCGGACGACATGACCGCGCCCGCCCTGGCCGATCTGTTCGAGGATTACGGTGTGGTGATCGGAGCCGTGATCAAGCAGATTCCGGCCAATGCCGGGCCGGCGACGATCGGGGTGGTGGCGCTGGCGCCGGACAATGCGGTCGAAAAGGCGATCAGCGCGATCGACAAGACCATCGTCGGCGAGCGCAAGATCAAGGTCGGGCGGGCCAAGCCGCAGGCACCGCGGGCCAAGGGCGCCCCAAAGCCGGCGCCGCGGCCGGTTTCCGCGCCGGCTCCGGCCGCCGTCGCAGCACCCCGGCCCTATGTCGCCGAGGCTTTCGATGGCAAAATGGACGCGCCTGCGACAAAAATCGCACGCCCGATCGTGGTTGAGTACAAAAATCGTCGGATTATTCGTCCATAAGGCTTATATCCGGGGCGGCCGGTCCTGTTGGCAGCGATTTTGCTGGCAGGACGGCGGACGGTCCGGTCGGTCGGGAGGCCGGACGAGACGTCAACCGAACCCTTGTTTTGACTTCGAGACGGTTCAGCCTGCATGAGCGAAGACATTGAATTGTTGAAGGCCGCGCGCTCCCTCATCGAACAGTTCGGCAAGAAAGCTGCCGATCAAGCGCGCAAGCGGGCCGAGAACAGCAGCCTCGGCGGCAGCATGTCGGCCGCGCATCAGTGGGAACTGGTGGCGAAGAAAATCGAGGCGATGGCACGCTAAAACGCCATCGGCATCAGGTGAGGATGTCGAGCGTGTCGCGATCGAGTTTCTTGACCGTGCCCAGCACCTTGGCGTTGGCCGCGTAGCTGATCTTGGCCGCGAGGACCGCGATGAGATTCGTCGCGAGGTCGCCGCCGGCGCCTTGCAGCGCCTGGCCGACCTGACCCGCGGCATTGCCCGGCCGACCGCCGGTCAGCGGCGGCGCGGTCGTCGGCGTGGTTTGCTGGCTGAGCGGCGCTTGGGCAATGTTGGTTGCGGCGGTCGCGATCTTGTTCTGCGCGGCCTCGATCCCGGTCAGCGCGTTCGCGGCGGCGCCCGCCAGTCCATCCAACATGATCGTCTCCGTTCCACACAGGCCGATCATACGCCGGCCGCGCGATTCTGGGTGGCGAAAATCGCCTGACCCTGTTGAGGCCGAACTCGGCCAGGCTTATCTCCGTCAGACGTAACTTCGGAGGCGGCATGGACGGGCTTCTTCAACCGGTCGGCACCGGGCTGAAACAGCAGGGTTTCGCATTTGTCGAGGCCGAGGAGATGGCGGCCATCCTGCGGCGGGCAGGGCTCGCCGACTGGGCGCATTTCGCCGACAGCTGGAACGATCTCGGGCTCGATACCTACATGGCCGACGGCGGCCGCTATCGCCGGCGCCGGCATGCGGCGTTCGAGCTGTCGACCGCGGGCATCGCGCGCAAGCCGCATCAGCCGCATTATCAAAGTCGCGACTATAATCCGCTGAACGGCGGCCTCGCCCGCTGGTTCGAGCCGATCCGGGACGATGTTGCGGGCCATCCGGTCATGGTCGCCATCCTTCAGTCCTGCTTCGAGCTGTTCGACGGGCTGACGCCGCCGGAGATACGGCCGGCCGCCTGGCATGTCGAGGCGCATCAGTTCCGCATCGAGGCGCAGCCGGGCAAGGAAGGCCGGCCGACGCCCGAGGGGCTGCATCGCGACGGCGTCGATTGGGTGCTGGTCCTGCTGGTCGCACGCGTGAACATCGCCAGCGGCATGACCACGATCCATGACATGGACCGGGCACCGCTCGGCAGCTTCACTTTGACCCAGCCGCTCGATTCGGCGCTGGTCGATGATGATCGCGTCTATCACGGCGTGACGCCGGTCGAACCGCTCGACCCGGCGCAGCCGGCCTATCGCGACGTTCTGGTGGTGACGTTCCGGCACTGACCATCGGCGACGCTCGTCGCCGAGGGCGACGCTCGTCGCCATGGGTGTTCTTGGGCGAGCGGCTGCCTGACGCGTTGCATGGAACGCGAGCCTGAACGATGATGCAGCCCCAGCACCCTTTACCCCCGGTGTCCGATGTCGCTGTGTTTCAAAGGTTTTTCGTCCCGAAACCTCGGCCTGCTGCTGGTGGCGGCGCCCCTGTTGCTGACGGTGCCCGCGCGCGCCGACAGCGCCGCCGACGCGGCGAAGAAGCCGCCGCTCCCGACTCCGATCGCGCTGCCGACCCTGTCGCCGCTGGTCAAGAGGGTGATGCCTTCGGTCGTCAATATTGTGTCGGAGATTCCGCCCGAATCGGTGGGCGAGGGCGGTGAGACCGCGACCGGCGGCGAGGGTGGCCAGGGGCGGACCCCGTTCGACGATTTCATGCGCCGCTATTTCGAGCAGCACGGCCTGCCGGTCCCGGGACCGGCCAAGCCCCCGCCGGGCACCAGGGGCGTGTCGCTCGGTTCCGGCTTCGTGATCGATCCGGCCGGCTATGTCGTCACCAACAACCATGTGATCGCGGCCGCCACGAAGATCACGGTCGTGTTCCAGGACAATTCGAAACATCCGGCGACGGTGGTCGGCGTCGATCCCAAGACCGATCTGGCGGTGCTGAAGATCGCGACCAAGACCAAGCTGCCGGCGCTGCAATGGGGCGACAGCGACAAGGTCGAGGTCGGCGACTGGGTCATGACCGTCGGCAATCCCTTCGGTCTGGGCGGCACGGTCACCACCGGCATCGTCTCGGCGTTGGGGCGCGACATCCAGCACGGGCCGTTCGACGATTTCCTGCAGATCGACGCGTCGATCAACCGCGGCAGTTCCGGCGGACCGACCTTCGATACGTCGGGCCGGGTCGTCGGCATCAACACGGCGATCTATTCGCCGTCCGGCGGCAGCGTCGGCATCGGGTTCGCCATCCCGTCCAGCATCGGCCGGCTGGTCGTGAAGCATCTGCAGGAGGAAGGCCACGCGAACCACGGCTATCTGGGCATCACCGTCCAGGTCGTGGGTCCCGAGATCGCCGGCGCGTTGCACATGGATCCGATCAATCCGCAGGGGCTGATCATCGTCGATGTCGCCAATGACAGCCCGGCGGCGGGGGCGGGCCTTCAGCCCGGCGACGTCATCAAGAGCGCCAACGGCAAACCGGCGCTGGCGACGCACGATGTCTCGCGCGTGGTCGGTGCCGCCCGGGTCGGCGACAAGCTGGCGCTGACCATCGATCGCGACGGCACAGCCATGAAGCTCGACGTGACCATCGCCAAGGCGCCGCGGACTGATCCGAACGCCGCGCCGCAGACGGTCGGCGCGACCGATGGGCCGACCCAGGCCAATTCGGCGCGCGGCCTGTGGTTCACGACGCTTAGTTCCGACCTGCGCGACGAGGACAATCTGTCGCCCTCGGCCACCGGCGTCGTCATCGGCGGCATCTCCGACGACAGCCCGGCCGTCGGGACCGGGCTGATGGCCGGCGACGTCGTCCTGTCGATCGCTCGTCTGCCCGTCGTCAGTCCGGCCGACGCGGCCAGAAAGCTGCAACTCGTCTCGGGGAGCGGCGACGTGCTGATGCTGATCAACCGGCACGGCACCCTGCAATTCATGGCGCTGCCGGTCGCGACCGATGCCGCGGCGGCGCCGGCGGGGGGCGCCAAGAAATAACGACGGTCCTCGTCTTTATTTTTCGGCCTTGAACCACATATCGAATTTTCATGCGGGGTGGGTACAGAGTGTGGTCCGCGCCGGCTTCGCTTTTGGGCGATGCTGGCGCTCGATCGAACCGGGTGTCCGATGCCGTCACTATTGGAACTGCTGATACCGGAGCGGGTGATCAGCCAACTGCGGGTCGCGACCAAATCCGATGCGTTGCGTCAGCTTGCCGGGCGGGCCGCCGCGGCTGTCGGTTTGCCCGAGGACACGGTGTTTCAGGCCTTGTGCCGCCGCGAAGCACTGGGATCGACCGCGATCGGCCGCGGTGTCGCGATCCCGCACGCGGTGCTGCCCGCCCTCGGGCAAAGCTTCTGTCTGTTCGCGCTGACCGCGACGCCGATACCGTTCGACGCCGTGGACGGCCATCCGGTCTCGGCGATCTTCGTCTTTCTGACGCCGGAGGATTGCGCGGCGGAAAGCACGCATCTGTTGGCCCGGGTCTGTCGCACCTTGCGCGATCCGCCGGCGATTCCGCTGTTGCGACAGGCTGTGGGCGACGCGGCGCTCCATGACGCCCTGACCCGTCTGCTGGGCAACCGACAGGCGGCGTAAGGCGATCTCCTTGCAACCAAGTGGCCCGGCCGATGGTTTGCTCCCGAATGATCCGGCGCGCTTTCCGTTCGGGTGCTTTCCCCCGAACGACAAGGGCCGGAGGCAACGCCCAAGGGGCGGTAATTCGCGCCAGATCAATAACGTCTGGGCATGGTGCGCGAACCATGCTCGAGGAGCAGGCCCTTTGTCCGTCCCGCACATTCTATCGATCGCCGCGCTCGGCGGCCTGTTCATCCTCGGTGCCTGTCAGGAACGGGTCGGCGAACGCGAGGAGAGCCTTGGCCCTCATGTTCATCGCCTGACCGTCGATATCCACGGCGACCAGCCATCCGAAGCCCGGCTCGGCAACGCGGCCGATGCGATCTGTCCGGCGGGCTATGTCCGCCAGAGCGACGAGACCATGCCGCCGCAGGCGCCGGCCTATCGCGTCTGGCTGGTCCGCTGCAAGTAGCGGCTCAGTCCGTGGCGGCTTCCTCGAACGCCACGCCTTGCCAGCCGCCGCCCAGTGCCTTGAACAGGGCGATCACGTCCTGGACCGTGGCCAGGCGGCTTTGCGCCTCCAGGTCCTCGGCGGCGAAGGCGGTCCGCTCGCTGTCGAGCACCTTCAGGAAATCGGTCAGGCCGGCGCCATAGAGCCGCGTGGCCCGGTCGAGCGCCTGGTCGCTGTCGGACGCCGCCTGTTTCAGCGTGCCGTTGCGCTCCGTCTCGGTCGAGAAATTGATCAGCGCGTCCTCGACATCGCGGAACGCGCCGCGCACCGTCTGCTCATAGACGAGGCGTGCGGTCTCGGCCGCCGCCTTGGCGCTTTCGATCCGCGCGTCGGTCTTGCCGCCGTCATAGATCAGGCCGCTGGCGGCGAGCCCCAGCGTCCAATCCAGGCTCCGGGCCTCGAACAGGGTATGGATGGCGCTCGACGTCGGGTCGAGCATCAGCGGGATCTGGAAATGCGGGAACAGCTCGGCCGTGGCCACGCCGATCCGGGCGGTCGCCGCGGCATAGCGCCGTTCGGCGCGCCGGATATCCGGGCGGTTCGTCATGGTCTCGGACGGCAGCGCCACCGGCAGGTCTGCGGGTACCGCCATCAGGGGCGCCGGCTTCGACAGCTCGGCTTCCAGATCGCCCGGGAAGCCGCCGACCAGCACCGCGATCGCGTGGCTCAGGCGCGCGACCGCGGCCCGGAGCGGCGGCGGCGCGGAGCGGACATTGTTCCATTGCGCCCGGGCCTGGGCCACTTCCAGATCGGTCCCCAGCCCGCGCTGGAATTCCTGCTGGGTCAGGTCGAGGCCCTTCCGCGCGGCCTCGATGTTGCGCTGGGCGATGGCGAGGCGCAGCTGGCTCGTGCGTAGGCTGGCATAGTCGCCCGCGACTTCGGCCAGCAGGCTGACCAGGATGGTCCGGCGATCCTCGATCGCAGCGCCGATATCGGCGTCGGCCGCTTCCTCGGCGCGCCTGGTGCCGCCGAACACGTCGATCTCCCAGGACGCGTCGAAGCCCAGCTCCCAGGTATGGAACTGACCGATACCCGGCGGATACTCCACCGTCGTGCTCGAATTCGAATTGGTCCGGCTGGCCGCGGCCTTGACTTGAGGATAGTCGACCGAGGCGGCGATGGCCCGGCCGGCCCGGGCCTGGATCAGGCGCTGCTTGGCGATCTTCAGATCCTCGTTGCCCCGGATCGCCTGGGCGATCAGCTGATCGAGCAGCGGGTCCTGGAACGAGGCCCACCAGCCTTTCAACGCGGCGTCGGCGGCGGCTTTGTCCGACACGGAAGGCTCATGTTCGGTCCAGGTGGATGGTGCCGCCAGCTGATCGGGCTGATAGTCCGGGCCGACGGTGCAGGCGGCGGTCAGGCCGGCGAGAGCCAGGACCGAGAGGCGCCGGCGCACGGTCACAGCGCCCCTTCGATCCATTGGCGCAATCGTCCGACCGGCCCATCGGGCGGGCGGGTATCGACGCCGACCGAGATCGAGCAGGTCGTGCCGGCGGCCAGGATCACGCCGTCGGGCACCTGGTCGATATGGATCCGGACCGGGATGCGCTGGGCCAGGCGGACCCAGGTGAACACCGGGTTGACGTCCTGCAGGCCCAGCCCGTCGGGCGAGCTGTTGCGGTCGTTGATGCCGCGCGCGATCGTGTCGATATGGCCGGTCAGGATCGGCTGGTAGCCCATCAGTTTGATGCGCGCCGGATCGCCCGGGTGCATCTGGCTGAGCTTGGTTTCCTCGAAATAGCCGCTGATCCAGAAGGAATCCGCGTCGATGACGGCGACCCGGGGCTGGCCGGCATTGGCGTAATCGCCGACGCGCAGGCGCAGGTTGGTGACATAGCCATTGACCGGCGAGCGCAGGACGGAGCGCTCCAGATTGAGCTTGGCCAGGTCGAGCGCCGCCTGGGCGGCCTCGAGCTGGGCGCTGGCGACCGTCGCCGTGCTGCGCGTGCGCTCCTGCTCCTCGGCCGACACGATGCCCGTCAGGCCCTGCCGGCGCTTGGCGTCCGACTCGCGCAATTGCAGTTCCTGCTTGGCACCGTCGACCGACGCCTGGGCCGACGCGATGGCGAGCTTGAAGCGGACCGGGTCGATCGCGAACAGGATATCGCCGCGATGGACCAGCTGATTATCCGCGATCGGCACATCGACGACCGTGCCGGAGACTTCCGGCGCCACATCGACGACTTCGGCACGGACCCTGCCGTCGCGCGTCCAGGGCGACAGCATGTAGCGCTGCCAGAGGGCGCCGACCAGCAGGACGGCGACCACCACCATGGCCAGCGTAAGGGCGACGCGAAAGAATTTGGATAGGAGACGCATGGGACGCCCGTTACAGCAGGATGAGAAGCGAGAGGATCGAAAGATAGAGCGCGGTCTCGAACAGGGCCGGATGCCAGACGAGCCGCCAAAAGCCGATCCGCGCCAGGATCACGCGCAGCACCAGGAAGATCGGCAGCGCCACCATGGCGTAGAGCACGATCGGCGCCATGTAGATGCCGGCGACGTTCAGCTCGGTCATCATGATGCTTCCTTTGCCGTCGGCAGCTCTCCAACGAAGAATGCCCGATGGCGGGTCAGCAGCAGGGCGATCTCATGGTGTGCCGCGGCGGTGCGCATCAGGCCGGTCCGCTCGTCCCCGGCCACCCGCTCGCCCGACGCCGCCAGCAGCCGGAGCGCCGCCACCTTGGTCGCCTGCGCCGCCGCATCGGGGGCGATCGCCAGACCGCCGAGCGCGCGCCAGGCCGCCTCCACGCTGGCGGCGACCTCCGTCGGCAGGGTCAGGCTGCCCAGCACCAACTTGGCCCGCATCATCTCGCGGCCGATATGGATCGCGGCCATGCCGCCCTCGATGACGGCCGCCCGGTCGGGCGAGGCGGCCAATCGGGTGCTGAGCCGGGACAGGCGATCATGCATCGTCGTCTCCCACATGGTGAGCGAGACCGGCGGCCGGCGCCGATCGGCCAGATCGCGGAGGTCGCCGCGCATCTGTCCGATCATCCGGCGGACGGCCAGGGCAATGTTCACCGGCCAGACAATGCGGAAGACGAGGACGCCGCAAAGCGCGCCCAGAACGAAGGCGAAAATCGTATTGAGCATCGCGGCCATGTCGTACTGCATCGGGTTGCGAAAGCCGATGAAGGTCGTGAAGAAGATCAGGAAGGCCGTGGCCGAGCCGGCATGCTTGGGCAGCGTCGCATAAAGGCAGCCCACGATGATGAACGGCGCGAACGCGACGACCAGCAGCGGAAAGCCATCGACCTGGGACAAGAGGAAGAACTCGCAGACGAAGGCCAGCACGCCGGCGAGCGCGATGCCGCGCGCGAAGGCGAGACTGGCCTGTTCGGGATAGTCGGAGGTGCCGAGCAGCGCGCAGATCGGCAAGACCGCCGCCAGCATCTGCGTGCCGGCCGACCAGGCGGTCACGATCCAGAAGCCGCCGGCGAGCAGGGTTGCGATGGCCGCGCGCAGGCCGTTGATCGTGGCGGCCCGCTGGTCGCGATGATACGAAACCGGCGTGACGTCGCGGCCGGTGCGGCCCTGGACGATGCCCGTCAGGTGATTGCGGGCCAGCTGAAGCTGCTCGACGATGTCTTCGAGCCGGGCCGCGAGTGCCAGGACATCGAGCGTTTCGGGGGCGGTCGCCAGCGCCAGATCGCCCGAGAGACCGGCGGCGGCGCGGCGGGCGGCGACCAACGCCTCCGCCGTGGCGGGGGACAGGAAGACCGTCGTGCCGCACAGCGTGCGCAGCACGTCGCGCACCATATCGCGCAGCGGCGCGATCGCCGCCGCGACGGTACCGTCGGGCGGCAGGGTGGCCAGCCCGTCGCGCACGCTGGACGCCAGCGTGATGACATTGACCAGGATCGACACGTATAGACGGACGGCGGGTGCCTGCTGTGCCGTTGCCGCCGACTCGTTCGCCGCGGCCAGGATCAGCGGGTCGAGCGCGATCAGCCGGTCGGCGACGGCCTTGCGCCGTTGCGGCAGTCCGGGTTCCAGATCGAGCGCCTGGCCGGCGAATGTGGCGGTCGCCGCCAGCGCGCTTTCCAGCGCCGGCTGCAGTCTTCGCTCGCCGATATCGAGCACGATCAGGCTCTTGACCAGGGCCGTGCACAGGATGCCGACGGTCACCACCGCGATGCGGCCGGTCGCCAGATCGAAGATCAGGTTGGGATTATCCGCCGCGGGCAAGGCCACCAGGCTGATCGTGTAGCCGGCAAGCACGGCGGCATAGGCCTGGAAATACCGCAGCAGCGACGAAAGATAGGTGCAGAGGCCGAGCCAGACCGCGAGCGACAGGATGAAGGCCGGCGGACTCTGGGCGAGGCAGGCGATCAGCAGGACCGAGATGATCACGCCGACGAACGTGCCGACGAAGCGCCAGATGCCTTTGGACAGCACCATGCCCGGCAGCGGGCTCGACACGATCAGAACCGTGACGACGGCCGAGCCGGGGCTGTCCAGCTCCAGCGCAAAGGCGACATAAAGCGCCAGCATGGCGGCGGCCATGGTACTGATGGCGTGATGCCACGCCTTGGCCGGAAAGCTCGGCAGCAGGGTCCGGCGGACCGGCAGGGCGATGTCCGTCGTCATGGCGCGGCTTCGGCCCGGAGCGCTGAATCCAGATGCGCGAACAGGCGGGCCACGGCGGCCAGATCCGTGGGATCCGCCCCGACAAACAGCCGGTCGGCGACCTGTTCGGTCACGGCCTGAACCTGTTGGTAGACCCGGCGCCCGGCCTCGGTCATGAGCAGGCTCTTGGCCCGCCGATCGCCCCGATCCTCCCGGCGCACGATCAGCCCGTCCCGTTCCAGATTATCCAGCAGCCGCACCAGCGACGGGCCTTGAATGCCCAGCGCCTCGGCCAGTTCGGTTTGGCGGATGCCGTCGCCCAGCCGTCCCAGATGGAACAGGGGGCGCCAGGTCGCGTCGGTCAGACCGTAGCCGGACAGCTCCTCGTCCAACACCCGACGCCAGCGGCGTCCGAGTTGCACCAGCTGTACGCCGATCTGCCAATTGGGCTGAGATTCCGTCACGGGGATCGCTCCATCTTGGCCCAGCACCATGCCGAACGACCGCGTATATAATTCATATCCTAATTATATGCATCCTATTCGATGCGGACCCGACCGGACCCGCCTCCCGCGTCACGCACCGACGCCCCAGCGCTGGATCGTGACGCGCTCGATCAGGCGGAAGATCAGGCCTTCGATCAGCAGGCCGATCGCGATGACGACCAATAATCCCGCAAAGACGCTGGCGATGTCGAGTTGATTGCGGTTCTCGTAGATGAACCAGCCGATGCCACCGGAGCGCGAGGAGACGCCGAATACCAGTTCGGCCGCGATCAGCGTGCGCCAAGCGAAGGCCCAACCGATCTTGAGACCGGACAGGATCGCCGGAAAGGCCGCAGGGACCAGAATCAGCGCCACATGCCGCCAGCCGCGGATGCCCAGGTTCCAGCCGACCATGCGCAGCGTCTGGTTGACCGCGCCGAAGCCGGCATAGGCGTTGAGGCTGACCGACCAGAGCACCGAATGGACGATGACGAAGATCAGGCTGGGGCTGCCCAGCCCGAACCAGAGCAATGCCAGCGGCAGCAATGCCACCGCCGGCAACGGGTTGAACATGGCGGTCAAGGTCGATAGCGCCGCCCGACCGATCAGGCTGGACATGGCGAGCGTGGTGAAGATGGCCGCGGCGGCGAGACCGATGGCATAACCGGCCAGCAGGAGGCGCAGGCTGGCGAAGATGCGCATCGGCAGCACGCCGCTGACCGTTGCTTCCCAGAGTGCCGTCAGGGTTTCACCAAGCGTCGGAAACAGCAGATCGTTGCCGATCCAGCGGCCATAGCCTTCCCAGGCGAGCGCGAGCACGACCAGCACCATCAGCCGCCAGAAGCCCAGGCTGGTCCGCAGCCGCTCGACCAGGCTGAGCGGCGTCGCCAGGTCCGCGACTTCGGGCAGCAGGATGCTCGGGATCTCCCGCTCCGGGCGGTCATCCGGCATGAGACAGCCTCGATTCCATGATCAGGGTCTCGATGCGCTGCTTCAGCCGCTCCTTGGCGGCGGGCGGCGCGTCCGGAGCAAGGCCCTGGAACTCGGCGCGGACCTGGCCCGGGTGCGCGCTCAGCACCAGGATGCGCGTGCCGATCAGCAGGGCCTCCTCGACCGAATGGGTTACGAACAGGACGGTCAGATCCATATCGAGACTGAGGTCGAGCAGTTCGCGCTGCATGGTGGCGCGGGTCAGCGCATCGAGCGCCGCGAAAGGTTCGTCCATCAGCAGCATGGCGGGGCGCAGCGCCAGCGCGCGGGCGAGGGCGGCCCGCTGCTTCATGCCGCCGGACAGGGTGTGCGGATAGGCGTCGGCGAATTTGGCCAACCCGACCCGGCCGATCATCTCGGCCGCCCGGATCCGGGCCTCCGCGCGCGACAGACCGGCGGCCCGGCGCAGCGCCGCCTCGACATTGCCGGCGACGGTCTGCCATGGCAGCAATTGGTCGAGGTCCTGAAACACCATCATGCGGTCGGGTCCCGGATGGCTGATCGGCGTTCCGGAGAGCCGGATCGCCCCGGCGCTGGGCGTGCTGAATCCGGCGATCGCCTTCAACAGGCTCGACTTGCCGCAGCCGGAGGGCCCGAGGATGACGAACCGATCGCCGATCAGCACCTCGAAGCTCACGTCATGCACCGCCGTCACCAGGCGACCCGGCACGCGATATTGCAAGGTGACCGCATCGACCGAGAGCAGCGGGGTCGGCGGCACCCTCAGCTTCCCGCCCGATCGTGGATTTCGGGGAAGAACAGGTCTTTCCAACCGGCAGGCGCCACCTTGATGGCGCCCGTCTTGTACAGAAACTGCGCCGTCTTGAACGTCTGCAGCGGCGTTGCGGTGAACTCGTTGGCCGGATCGCGGATGATGCCCTCTACGAAGGCCAGGGCCAGCTTGGAATTTTCGGATTTGATATAGAGCGCGGCCGCCGCGGCAGGGTCGGCCTTGATCGCGGCCATCGCGCGGTCGAGCGCCAGCAGAAGGGCACCGTAGGTCTTCGGATTGGCGCGACGAAACCTGTCGGGCGCATAGAGCACGTTGAAGGTCGCCGGGCCGCCCATCTGATCGTAGTTGCTCAGGACCTTATGGACCTTGGGATTGGCCAATTCCTGGTTCGAGAACGGCGGGCTGGTGAAATGGGCGTCGATCTCGCTGCCGCCGCCCAGCAGGGCTGCGGCCGCATCCGGATGGGCCATGCTGACGGTGATGTCGTCCAGCTTGTTCTGCTGACCCTCGCCGAACGCCTGCTCCGCCGCCATCTGCAGCATCACCGCCTGAGCTCCGATCTTCACCGCCGGCAGCGCGATCCGGTCCTTGTCGGTGAAATCGGCCAGCGTCCTGATGTTCGGATTGGATGTGGTCAGCAGGTTCGGCATCGCGCCCAAAGCTGCGATGCCGGTTATCTTCAGCGAGCCATGGGTCCGCGCCCAAACGATGATCATCGGACCGACGCCGGCCGTGGCGACGTCCAGATTGTCCGAGATCAGCGCATCGTTCATCGCCGCGGCGCCGCTGAACTGGTTCCAGGTAACGGTCGGGCTGGGCAGGCCGGTCTCGACCACAGCCTGTTCGACCAGACGCTGCTCCTTCATGACGATCAACGGCAGGTAGGAAATGCCGAACTGCTGGGCAATCCGGATCTCGCTCGTTTCGGCGCTGGCCGGCAGGCTCGCCGAGACTGCCGCGCCGAGCACGAGCAGGGCGGCGATCGCGCTTCGTCGGTTCACCATGGAGCCCCTCGTCGCCAGGCCTCTTCCCGCGCGGAAGGGGCCGATCCATCGCCGCATCAAGCAGGAAATTGTCGTCTTGATCAAGATATTGGATGGGGCCTCGGCCCCGGGGGCGCCGTCGAAGCGGCTGGATTCTTCGGGCAATAAAAAAGGGGCGCCCCGCGAGGGGCGCCCCTTTCTCGTAGACCTGACCGATTAGTTGGTCGAGGTCGAAGAGGTCGAGGTCGACGTGGAGGTCGAGGTCGACGCGGCCCCGTTGTTGCTGCTGCTCGACGAAGCGGCGGCAGCGACGGCGGCCACGGCAATCACACCGGCGCCGATGGCGGCCAGCGTGCCGACCGACAGGCCGGCCACACCGGACGAACCGGCGGCGCCAGCGGCGGGCGGAGCCGGCTGAGACGGGGCGGTCTGGGCGACGGCGATACCGGTCGAGGTGACGAGCATGGCGCCGACGACGAGGGCGGTCAGAATCTTGTTACGCATTCGAAACTCCTGTCTCTAGTTAGTTCGCTGGTCGACAGGCGTAGCGATGCCGGTAGAGCTCAGCCCTGTCGTTCAACGATAAAGTAGACGAGCTCGCTCCCGTTCGCTAGCCCTGAATCTCATTTTCCCGGGTAATTTTTTCAATGTTGTCCGGGGATTGTGGCTTTCATGCTGCAGTGCGACTTCACTTGGCCGGCTTGCCCGTCTTGAGTGCCGCCATTCGCGCCAGGATAGCGGCATGGGACAGAATCCCGTTTTTCAGGCAGCGCAGCTCGAATTTCTCGTTGGGCGAATGGATGCGATCATCCTCCAGGCCAAAGCCGAGCAGGATGGATTCCAGGCCCAGCAGGTCCTGCATCCAGCCAACCACTGGAATCGAGCCGCCTATGCCCACCAATACGGGATCCGTGCCGTAAACCTGCTTCAGACCGGCTTTGGCGGCGCCCATATGCGGCGAATCGGAGGGGACGCTGATGCCGGGGGACTGGCCGAACAGCTTGATGGTCCAGCGGCAATCGGGCGGCGTGCGGGCCTCGAAGAAGGATTTGATGCCGACGACGATGCGCTCCGGATCCTGCGCCGCGACCAATCGGCAGCTGAACTTGGCCGACGCCTCGGATGCGATCACGGTCTTGGCGCCGGCGCCGGTATAGCCGCCCCAGATGCCGTTGATGTCGCAGGTCGGCCGGGACCAGAGCCGCTCCAGCACGTGCCGGCCACCTTCGCCGCTCGGCGTCTTCAGGCCGATCTCGCCCAGAAAGCGCGCTTCGTCGAAGCCCAGCGCCTTCCAGCTGGCGAGCTTGTCCTTCGGCACCTCCACCACGTCGTCGTAGAAGCCGGGGATCTGTACCTGGCCCCGGTCGTCGTGGAGCTGGCCCAGCACCCGGGTGAGCGCATTCAGCGGATTGATCGCGGCGCCGCCATAGAGGCCGGAATGCAGATCGCGGCTGGGTCCCTTGAGCGTGACCTCGACATAGACCAGCCCGCGCAACAGGGTGGTGATCGCCGGCGTATCGATGTTCCAACTGTTGGTGTCGGTGACGATGGCGACGTCGGCCGCGGCCAGCTCGGCGTGGTGGGCCTTGAGGAAATCGGGCAACGACGGGCTGCCGGTCTCTTCCTCGCCCTCGATCATCACCGTGATCCGGACCGGCAGGGTGCCATGGACCCGGTGCCAGCCGCGGAACGCCTCGAGGAAGGTCATGACCTGCCCCTTGTCGTCGACCGCGCCGCGCGCGACCACGCGGGGGCCATGCTCGGCCTCGACGATGGTCGGCTCGAACGGCGGATGATCCCACAGCTCCAGCGGATCGGCCGGCTGCACGTCGTAGTGGCCGTAATATAGAAGGTGCGGAACGTCGCCGCCGGGGCCCGGGTGATGGGCGACCAGGACCGGATGGCCGGGGGTGTCGTGCAGTGTCGCCTTGAAGCCGAGGCCGGTCAGTTGATCGGCCAGCCATTGCCCCGCGCGCCGGGTCTCGCCGGCATAGGCCGGATCGGTTGAGATGCTGGGGATGCGCAGAAACTCGATATAGCGGGCGACCGCCTGATCGAAATCCTGTTCGAGATGGCGCAGGACGGAAGTTTCTTCGGACATCGGCGGGCCCAGTTTGGTTGCGCGAGACTGCCACCATGCCGGATCGCACCCGCCGGGAGAAGAGGAAAGGGTTGCAATCCAAACAACCTTATTCGATATTTATCAAAATAGATAACCGTCGAACTGGTTGATCATGTCCAGCGCCGCCTTGCCGACCCTGCTCGCCTTCTTCAAGGCGCTCGCCCATGAAAGCCGGCTCAAGATCGTCGGCTTGCTGGCCAGCCGGGAATTGAGCGGCCAGGAGTTGGCGGCGCTGCTGGCGTTGAAGGAGCCGACGGTGTCCCACCATCTGGCCATGCTGCGCGAACTGGGGCTGGTCCGGCAGCGGCTCGACGGCAATACCCATTGGTGGTCGCTCGATCTGGAGGCGCTGGTGGCGCTCAATCGCCGGCTGGCGACCCGGGACGACGTGGCGGCTCTGGCCGGCGGGATCGAGCCGGATGCCTGGGACCGGCGCGTGCTCGAGAATTTTCTGACGCCCGATGGGCAGCTCAAGGAAATCCCGGCCAGCCGGAAGAAGCGCTGGATCGTGCTGCGCTTCCTTACCCTGAAGTTCGAGGCCGACCGGCGCTATCCGGAGGCGGAACTGAATGAGATCCTGAAGCGCCATCATTGGGACTGCGCGACCTTGCGACGCGAGATGATCGGCTATCGCATGATGGCCCGCGACCATGGCATCTACTGGCGGCTGCCCGAGACGGGGTGGCAATCGGCCTGACGGGCCGCGTCGGGGTGGTGCGGAATGGATGACCCGCGCCCCGGTCGGTTGCGCGCGCGCCGCCGGATGCGCTAGAAACGGCTTCTGCGCGCGGCGCCCGATCGATGCCGCCGCCCCCAAATTCCGTCAAATGACGCCCGTTGGTTGAGTTGGAGAGGTCGATGGCCGGCTATCAGTACGTCTATGTGATGAAGGGCTTGAACAAGACCTTCCCGGGCGGCAAGGAAATACTGAAGGATGTCTGGCTGTCGTTCCTGCCGGGCGTGAAGATCGGCGTGCTGGGTCCGAACGGCGCCGGCAAGTCGACGCTGCTCAAGATCATGGCCGGCGTCGACAAGGAATATAATGGCGAGGCCTGGGCGGCCGACGGCATCAAGATCGGCTATCTGGCGCAGGAGCCGCAGCTCGACCCGTCGCTCGACGTGCAGGGCAATGTCATGCTCGGCCTCAAGGGGACCCAGGATCTGCTCGAACGATTCGAGACGGTCAGCGGCCGCTTCGCCGAGGAACTGACCGATGACGAGATGAACGATCTCATCATGGAGCAGGGCGAGCTGCAGGAGCAGATAGACGCGGTCAACGGCTGGGAGCTGGACCGTACCGTCGAAATCGCCATGGATGCGCTCAATTGCCCGCCGGGCGACGCGCCGGTCGACAAGCTGTCGGGCGGCGAGAAGCGCCGCGTGGCGCTGTGCCGTCTGCTGCTCGAAAAGCCGGACATGCTGCTGCTCGACGAGCCGACCAACCATCTGGACGCGGCCTCGGTCGCCTGGCTGCAGCGCTACCTCAAAGACTTCGCGGGCACGGTCATCACCGTGACCCATGACCGCTATTTCCTGGACGACGTCGCGACCTGGATCCTCGAAGTCGACCGCGGCCGGACCTTCCCGCACGAGGGCAACTACACCTCGTGGCTGGAGGAGAAGCAGAAGCGACTGGAGATCGAGAACAAGACGGAAGTCGCGCGCCAGCGCACCATCGCCCGCGAGCTGGAATGGGTGCGCGCCAGCCCGCGCGCCCGGCAGGCCAAGTCCAAGGCCCGCATCCAGGCGTTCGACGAATTGGTGGCGAATTCCAAGGAAAAGGCCCCCGACAGCGCGCAGATCGTGCTGCCGCCGGGCCCGCGCCTGGGCGATCTCGTCATCGAGGCGGTCCATCTCAACAAGGGCTTCGGCGACCGCATGCTGATCGAGGACCTGTCGTTCCGGCTGCCGCCGGGCGGCATCGTCGGCGTGATCGGTCCGAACGGCGCCGGCAAGACCACGCTGTTCCGCATGATCACCGGCCAGGACAAGCCCGATAGCGGCGACTTCCGCGTCGGCGACACGGTCAAGCTCGGCTATGTCGATCAGTCGCGCGACACGCTCGACCCGAAGAAGAATGTCTGGGAAGTGGTGTCCGACGGGCTCGACGAAATCGATCTCGGCCGGCGCAAGATGAACAGCCGGTCCTATGTGGCCCTGTTCAACTTCAAGGGCACCGACCAGCAGAAGAAGGTCGGACAGCTGTCCGGCGGCGAGCGTAACCGGGTCCATATCGCCCGCATGCTCAAGACCGGCGCCAATGTCCTGCTGCTCGACGAGCCGACCAACGATCTCGACGTCGATACGCTCAGGGCGCTCGAAGACGCGCTCGAGGAATATGCCGGTTGTGCCGTGGTCATCACCCATGACCGCTGGTTCCTCGACCGCCTGGCGACCCACATCCTCGCCTTCGAGGGCGATGCCAAGGTCGTCTGGTTCGAGGGCAATTATCAGATGTACGAGGCGGACCGGAAGGCCCGCCTGGGCGTGGCCGCCGACCAGCCCCATCGCTTCCAGTACAAGCCGCTGACCCGTTAGTCGAGGGCACGCGCAAACGAACGGGCGGGCCTTGTTACGAGGTCCGCCCGTTTCGTTTCGGGGGCGGGATTTGAGAGACCGTCACCTCGGTCACCAGCTTGCGGCGCATCGCGTCGGCGAAACTGTCCTGGTCCTGCGCCACGATCACGAAGGCGCCGGGCCCCCCGATCAGATAGAGCGTGTAATAGGTCTCCAGCCACGGTTCCTCGGTCAGGATCGGCAGGCCGTTGATGGTGATGCCGTCGGCGACCAGCTTGTCGCGCACCTCGTCGATCGGGGGGCCGATATTGCTCATGCCGTCGCCCGAGACGTCGATGACCCGGCGGGTCGCGACCCAGGGCGCCTCGTCGAACAATTGCTCGGCGGTCAGCAGCGCGTTGGCGATGCCGGTCAGGCCGTCGGACGAGCGCTGGACATGGCGGATCCGGTCCGCCAGCGCCTGGGCGTCGGCGGCCGAGGCGACCCGGGTCCAGGGCACCACCGGGATCTGCCGGTCGGGGTCCGAGAATTCCATGACCATGATCGCGACGGCGCCGTTCGGGCCGCTCCCGGCGGCCCGAACGAAATCCGGGCTGGCGATCGCCGCGGCCGTGCCGTCGCGCTGGAGCGCGTAGCGTCCGGCATCGACGCTCAGGCTGACATCGACCGCGATGACGAGCGCGGTATCGACCGGCGGCTCATCGGCGAGCGCCGCCGGCGACGGCAACCACAGCAGCAACCCGATCAGCCAGTACTTCATGATGCCTCCGATGCGAGGCCGGGCCAGGTCAGCCGGCGCGCACCAGTTCATAAAGCGCGATTGCGGCGGCATTGGAGACGTTGAGGCTCGCGACCGGCCCCTGGGTCGGCAGGCGGGCCATGAGATCGCATGCCTCGCGCGTCAGGCGCCGCAGCCCGTCGCCCTCGGAACCCAGCACCAGGGCGACGCGGCCGCCGAGATTGTGGCTGGCCAGCGTCTGCTCCGCCTCGCCGGCAAGGCCGACGCTCCAGAACCCGGCCTTTTTCAACAGCTCCAGCGTCCGGTTCAGATTGACCACGCGCACGAGCGGCACGTGCTCGACCGCCCCCGAGGCGGACTTGGCGAGCGTGCCGGAGATCTCGGGGGCATTGCGGTCGGGCAGCACCACGGCGACGGCGCCGAAGGCGGCGGCCGAGCGCAGGATGGCGCCGATATTATGCGGGTCGGTCACCTGGTCCAGCACGACCACGATCGCGCGAGGGGATTCGCCCAGGTGCGCGATCACGTCTTCCAGCTGCCAGGGCTTCAACGTCTTGGCCAGCAAGGCCACACCCTGATGCACGGCGCCGGGCGGCAGCAGCTTGGCGATGGTGTCGCGGTTCATGATCTGCGGCTCGACCGGCGGCGCTTCGCCCAGCATGCCGGCGAGCTCGACCGCGGCATCCTCGGTCGCGACCAGACGCACGAACTTGCGGTGCGGGTTCTTCAGCGCGGCAGCGACCGCGTGATGGCCCCACAGCCACGGGGCGCCGCCGCTGGTATCGACCGGGCGCGGCTCGGACACATGGGGTGCCGGTGCCGCCGCGCGCGGCGGACGGGCGGGTTCGCGCTCGGGCGCGGCCGGACGGGTCGGGGCCGGCCGCGCGGCAGCGTAGGCCGGCTTGCCGGCGGGGCGCGGCGCGGGCTTGCCGTCGGAACGCGTCGCGGGTTTCGCCTGGCCGCGCGCCGCGGCGCGTCCCTCGGGACGCTGACCGGACTTCGGATTGGACGGCCGCGCGGGGCCGCCGGGACCGGGACCGCGCGGGGCGCTGTCGGGCGATTGCGGGGTCGAAGACGAAGAAGAATGGGGACGCTTGCGCATGACAGGGTTTCCGGAACGGCTGTAGGGTGACGCTCTTAGGCGCAAATGCTTGAGCTGCATAGGGGTCTGGCGCCGGACCGGCCATGCGCGGTCCGCTTTCGCCAGTTGACAATGCTCCGGAAATTTACATAGTGCGCTCCTCCGCTGCGCCGGACGATGGACGTAGTGCTGTGGAGGGGTGGCCGAGCGGTCAATGGCAGCAGACTGTAAATCTGCCGACGTATGTCTACGTTGGTTCAAATCCAACCCCCTCCACCATACGACCATCGGCGCGGTTGGTGGCAGGACGGCTCGGCGGGTGTAGCTCAATGGTAGAGCACCAGCCTTCCAAGCTGGCTACGAGGGTTCGATTCCCTCCACCCGCTCCAGCCGTCGGCCGGTTGATATTGGTTAGTGAATTTTCCCTCTGATCGGGCATGTGAGGCGTCAAAGAAATGGCGAAGGCGAAGTTTGAGCGGAACAAGCCGCATTGCAACATCGGCACCATCGGTCACGTCGACCATGGCAAGACGTCTTTGACGGCTGCGATCACGAAGGTGTTGGCTGAGTCGGGCGGCGCCGTGTTTACGGCGTACGACCAGATCGACAAGGCGCCGGAAGAGCGGGCGCGCGGCATCACGATTTCGACGGCGCATGTCGAGTACGAGACGGCGAACCGGCATTACGCCCACGTCGATTGCCCGGGCCATGCGGATTATGTGAAGAACATGATCACGGGTGCGGCGCAGATGGACGGCGCGATCCTGGTGGTGTCGGCGGCCGACGGCCCGATGCCGCAGACGCGCGAGCATATCCTGCTGGCCCGCC
>JAQGIC010000011.1 GCA_028288725.1 Rhodospirillales bacterium | reverse complement strand
TCGCCTTCACCGTGGTCTATTGCGCCATCGCCAGCTTCGTCATCCTCAAGCTCCTCGACGTCGTCATGGGCCTGCGCGTCGAAGAGGAAGTCGAACGCGACGGCCTCGACCTCGCACTCCATGGCGAGACCGTTCAGTAACCGAACTTCCCCTCCAGCCCTCCCCGGGGCCAAGGAAGTATGCGGATCGGCGCCCTTTCGAAAGGAGGGGCGCCGATTTTCGTCTCGCCTCCTTTTCGCATGGAGCGCGATGACATGAGGCCTGCCGACGAGCTTCGCTCGCGGCTGATCGGCCTCATATCCGAATCGCCCTCTAAATTATTTGATTGGAGACTGATTCACCGATCAAACCGATTTCGGTTTGATCGGATCAGGCTCTGGCTCTAGAATCACCTTGAAGAGTCTCGGGTAACGCTGTGATTCGACTTGCAAGTCGGTCCGGCAGGACTTGGCCCCCCGAGGGTCCTTGAGAGGGAATAAGTGTTGATCAACGAGCGACTTGACCGGCTCGGCGAGAATCCGTTCACGCGGCTGAACGCGCTGCTGGCGCCGATCGCGCCGCGCACCAATCAGCGCCCCGTGCTGCTGTCGGTCGGCGAGCCGCAGCACGCGCCGCCGGCGTTTCTGGCCGAGACGATCGCAAGCAACAGCGATCTGTGGAACCGCTATCCGCCGGTCCAGGGCACCGACGACTACCGGCTGGCCGTGACCGAATGGCTGACCCGCCGCTACGATCTCGCGCCCGGATCGCTCGACCCGGCGCGCCATGCGCTGGTTCTGTCCGGCACCAAGGAAGGCCTGTATCTGGCGACCCAGATGGCCGTGCCGCAGGTGGAGCAGGGCAAGAAGCCGGTCGTGCTGCTACCCAACCCGTTCTACCTGGTCTATCGCGGTGCTGCCTCCATGGCCGGGGCCGAAATCGTGCCGATGCCCGCGACGCGCGAGACCGGCTTTCTGCCGGATTTCGACGCCGTTCCGCCCGCGACGCTGGAGCGGACGTCATTGGCCTTTCTGTGCAGCCCCGCCAACCCGCAGGGCGCCATCGCCAGCCTGGACTATCTGAAGCGCGCGATCACGCTCGCCCGCGAGTATGATTTCACCCTGATCGTCGACGAATGCTATTCGGAGATCTGGGACAAGGCACCGCCGACCGGCGCGCTGGAAGCCTGCCAGGCGCTGGGCCAGGGTTTCGCCAATGTGCTGGTGTTCCATAGCCTGTCGAAGCGATCGAACGCCGCCGGCCTGCGTTGCGGCTTCGTCACCGGCGACGAGACGCTGCTGGCGCGCTTTCAGCGTTTCCGCAGCTTCGGGGCCTCGCAGGTGCCGATGCCGATCCAGGCAGGGGCGGCGGCGCTCTGGCGCGAGGAAAGCCACGTCGAGGCCAACCGCGCGCTCTACCGCACCAAGATCGACATCGCCGAGCGTTTGCTCGGCGGCCGCTTCGGCTTCTACCGGCCTGAGGGCGGCTTTTTCCTGTGGCTGGAGGTCGGCGACAGCGAGGCCGCCGCCCGGCGTCTGTGGCAGGAAGCCGCGATCAAGACCCTGCCCGGCAACTATATCGGCGTGCCCGACGCGTCGGGCCGCAATCCGGGCGACGGTTTCCTGCGCGTGGCGCTCGTCCATGACGAGACGACCCTGACGGAAGCGCTGGAACGACTGGTGCAGGTGCTGTGATGCAGGAGATCCGCCGGTGAAGATCGCCATGGCCAACCTGACGGCCACGCTCGACAAGACCCGCGACAAAACCCGCGATCCCGGCGTGAAGGAATTCCTGCGCCGGCGCGTCAACGAGCTGGCCGGCGGCGTGCTGTTCGTCGCCAGCATCATCCTGTTCCTGATCCTGGCGACCTACGACCATAGCGATCCGTCCTGGAACCAGGCGGTCGACAAGGTGCCGGCGAATTTCGGCGGCCAGTCCGGCGCGATTCTGGCCGACGTGCTGATCCAGAGCGTCGGCGTGGCGAGCGTTCTGATGCCCGCGGTCGTAGCGGTCTGGTCGCTCCGGCTGCTGCTGCAATTGCCGATCCGCCGGGTCTGGCTGCGCCTGACCTTGCTGCCCTGCCTGATGGTGGCGGCCGCGCTCAGCCTGGGCATTCTGCCCGGCGCCCTGGGCGGCGTCATCGGCCGGCTGTTCTGGCAGAAGCTCGCGATCGGCGAGCTGACCGGCCCGATCGGCGCCGGCATCGGCGCGCTGGTCTCGCTGGGCCTGATCTATGTGCTGGGCCTGACGCGCGGCGAGTGGCGCGAGGTCGGACGCGGCGCCGGCAAAATGGCGACCGCCTCGACCAAGGCCGGCGGCAAGGTCGGGCGGCAGACCTGGAACTGGGGCCGCAATCTCGCCGGCCAGGGTGCCTCGCTGGCCGAGCGGCCGCCGCGCGAACCGCCGATCCGGGTCAAGCGCCAGGCCGCCGAGGCCGCCTCGCTCGATCGGCGCGAGCCGACCCTGGGCGACGCCGGCGCCCATCATCCGGCCCCGCGCGAGCCCGTGACGGGCGCCCGGCGCGAGCTGCCGCCCGGAATCGTCGCGCCCAAGCCGGCCGCCCCCGCGCCGGCCAGACGGGCCGAACAGGCGCGCCAGGCGAGCCTGGATCTGGAACCGCAGAACCAATATGACCTGCCGCCGCTCGACCTGCTGGCCGAGGCGCCGCTGACCCGCGGCCTGTCGGGCCCAAGCGAAGAGGCGCTGCAGCAGAACGCGCTGCTGCTCTTGAACGTGCTGGAAGATTTCGGCGTCAAGGGCGAGGTCGTGAAGGTCCGGCCCGGCCCGGTCGTGACGCTCTACGAGCTGGAGCCGGCACCGGGCACCAAATCCTCACGCGTCATCGGCCTGGCCGACGATATCGCCCGCTCGATGAGTGCCGTGTCGGTCCGCGTCGCGGTCGTGCCCGGCCGCAACGTCATCGGCATCGAGCTGCCGAATGCCAAGTCGGAGACGGTCTATCTGCGCGAGCTGTTGGCGTCGGACGCCTACGAGCGCTCGTCGGCCAAGCTCAGCCTTGTGCTGGGCAAGGATATCGGCGGCGCGCCGATCGTGGCCGACCTCGCCAAGATGCCGCATCTGCTGATCGCCGGCACGACGGGTTCGGGCAAGTCGGTCGGCATCAACACCATGATCCTGTCGGTGCTGTACCGGATGCCGCCGGATCAATGCAAATTCATCATGATCGATCCGAAGATGCTGGAACTGTCGATCTACGACGGCATCCCGCATCTGTTAGCCCCGGTCGTGACCGATCCGAAGAAGGCGGTCGTGGCGCTGAAATGGACGGTGCGGGAGATGGAGAACCGCTACCGCGCCATGTCGAAGCTGGGCGTGCGCAATATCGAGGGCTACAACGCGCGGCTAGCCGAGGCCAGGGCCCGCGGCGAGAACCTGTCGCGCCGGATCCAGACCGGCTTCGATGCCGAGACCGGCGAGCCGACCTTCGAGGATCAGCCGCTCGATTCGAACCCGCTGCCCTTCATCGTCGTGGTGGTCGATGAGATGGCCGACCTGATGCTGGTCGCCGGCAAGGATATCGAGGCCGCGATCCAGCGCCTGGCGCAGATGGCGCGTGCCGCCGGCATCCATATCATCATGGCGACCCAGCGCCCGTCGGTCGACGTCATCACCGGCACGATCAAGGCGAATTTCCCGACCCGCATCAGCTTCCAGGTCACCTCCAAGATCGACAGCCGGACCATCCTCGGCGAATCCGGTGCCGAGCAGCTGCTGGGCCGTGGTGACATGCTGTATATGGCCGGCGGCGGCCGCATCACCCGGGTCCACGGACCGTTCTGCTCCGACGGCGAGGTCGAGGCGGTGGTGAATTTCCTCAAAAGCCAGGGCCAGCCGAGCTATGTCGAGGAAGTGACCGAGGATGACGGTGCCGATGCCTCGGCCGAAGGCGGCGCCGCCACCAGCGGCGGCGGCGACGGCGATCCGTCTAACGATCTCTACGACCAGGCCGTGGCCCTGGTGACGCGCGAGAAGAAGGCCTCGACCAGCTTCGTCCAGCGCCATCTGCAGATCGGCTACAACCGGGCCGCCCGCATCATGGAACGCATGGAACAGGAAGGCGTTGTCAGCCAAGCCAATCATGTCGGCAAGCGCGAGGTCCTGGCCCCGCCGCCGCGCTAGAGTGCGATGATATAAGGCCGACCGGCCTCATATCTGAATCGCCCTCTAGACCAAACATTTAGAGCCTGATCCGATCAAACCGAGCCGGTTTGATCGGATCAGGCCCTAGAGCATGTTTCGATTACGCGTCGTCGAAACATGCTCGGACGTTATTGATCTGGCGCGAATTCCTATCGTCCGAATGAGTCCATTCGAACAGTTTGGATCAGGCGATCCGAACCGGAAAGCGCGCCAGGCAGATCGCCCTTGCGCCGCCATAATCGCGCGGCCAAATAAGGGTCCTTGTAGGTCGGAGCGGTCGCACATCATGCCCATCGAGCGGCACCTATCCCGGCGCGCGCTGCTGCGCGGCGCGGCCGTCGTCGCGCTGGCCGCGGCATTCGCACCCGTCATTTCATTCGCCGCCGCCCCGGTGTCCGTCGCGTTGACGCCGCAGGACGCCGCCGATCTGAAGCGGATCGAGAGCTATCTGGGCAATATCAAGACCATGCAGGCGCTGTTCCAGCAGACCAACCCGGACGGCTCGACCGCCGAGGGCGAACTGTATCTGTCGCGCCCCGGCAAGCTGCGCTTCGAATATCAGCCGCCGGTCCAGCTGCTGATCGTGTCCGACGGCAATTTCGTCGCGGTCAACGACCTGGAACTGAAGAACGTACAGTTTTTCCCGGTCGATTCGACGCCGATTTGGTTCCTGCTGCGCGAGGCGATCAGGCTGTCCGGCGACGTGACCGTGACCCGGTTCGAGCGCGGCCCGAAAAGCCTGCGCATCACGTGCGTCCAGACCAAGGATCCGAACGCCGGGGGCATCACCCTGGTGTTCCAGGACGACCCGCTGGTGCTGAAGCAGTGGATCGTGCTCGATCCGCAGCATAGGCTGACCACGGTCGCTCTGGTCGATCCGCGCCAAGGCGTGGACCTGAAGCCGGAGATGTTCTATCTGCCGAACCGAGCCGACAACCACGGCTGACGAGGGATCCCAAGCCCCCATGTCCTTGCCTCTGATCGCCATTCCCTGTTGCCGCCGCCAGCCGGACCAGCATGCCCTTCACCAGGTCGGGGAGAAATACATCCTCGCCGGGCTCGAAGCCGCCGGCTGTCTGCCGGTGCTGATCCCGGCACTGGGCGAACGGCTGGATCTGACCGACCTAATCGGCCGGTTCGATGGGCTGTTGCTGACCGGCAGCCCGTCCAACGTCGAGCCGCATCACTATGACGGTCCGGCGCCGCCGGCCGACAATCTGACCGATCCGGAGCGGGACGCGACCACGCTGCCGCTGATCCGGGCCGCCGTCGCGGCCGGGATACCGATCCTGGGTATCTGCCGCGGTCATCAGGAACTGAACGTGGCGCTCGGCGGCAGCCTGCATCAGGAGGTGCAGGAGGTCCCGGGCCGTATGGATCATCGCTCCGACAGGACCGGCACGGCCGAGCATAAGTACCGCCTGGTGCATCCGGTCACGCTTACGCCCGGCGGTCTGTTCGAGCGGTTAGCCGGGACGAACGCGATCGACGTCAATTCGCTCCATGGCCAAGGCATCGATCGGCCGGCAAAAAACCTATCGATCGAAGCGACGGCGCCGGACGGGCAAATCGAGGCGGTTCGCTTGGAAGGAGCCGATTTCGTCGTCGGCGTGCAATGGCACCCGGAATGGCAAGCGCTGGAAAATACCTTTTCGATCAAGCTCTTCGAGGCATTCGGCGCCGCCTGCGCCCGACGCGCGCAGGCCCGTTTGGACAGGCAACGCGCGGCTTAACGCCTGAGCGATCCATCGGTTGCATGCAGGGCTCGGGCTTCCGGCATGCAACAAGCGCAGTTGTTGCGGCGCAGATACACCCCAAATGTTTTTGCGAAGTGATCGAGGACCTCGACGTCCTGATCCCGAAGAGGTTCCCCTGCCAAATCGGGCTCCCCCAACGGCACTTCAACCCCCCGACGCCCGGTCATCCCCCCTGACCGGGCGTCACCCCTTTCAGGGTCATGGCTTCCCTCCCTTGACGCCCCGGCGAACCTAAGAGACGATCCGCAGCTTCCAATTGCGGAGGGTGCGACTATGAGTGGATCGTCGACGGCGCATTGGTTGGCTTTCAAGGCAAGGACGGCCGGCGGCGGCGAATGTCGCGCCGCGGCAATGCTCGTTTTCGGACATGGACGGTATTCCGACCGATGATGGCGGCCCAGGCCACGCTCTGGCGCCGGGCGGCCGTCGCCACGGCGGTCGATCTGCGCAAACGGATCGTCGCGGGGGCACGGGACCTGCGCCGGGCAAGCGGCGCCGGGATGCAGCGGATCCGCGATTGGACGGCCCAGGCCGCGGTCGGCACGCGGCGTTCGCTCGGCCGATACCATGAGCAGGCTCGGACCGGCACGCATCGATGGCTGTCCGCGCTGACCCGGCATCGCCATGGCACCTGGCTGCTCCTGTTCGCCCTGCTGTTCACGCTGTTCTGGCTGCTGGCCGGCTGGGTCGGTGTGGGCAACGGCGTCTGGCGCGGCTTGCTGGTCGGGCTCGTCACCCCGCTGGCGCTGAGCGTTCTATTCCCGCTGCGCCTGTCCGCCATGGTTCCGGGTCGATAAATTTATTTGTAAATGCATGTAATTCGCGCGATGCTATTTCCACCTGATGGAAGTCCGCCGCCTGAGCGGGTACCAGGGAGGAAGCCATGCACGCAGCGGCAACATCGACACCGGAACGACAGGCGTTTTACGACCGCCTCGCGCCCAACAATCTGGCACCCCTGTGGGAAGTGCTGGGCGCGCTGATCACGCGCGAACCGCAGAGCCCCTGCATCCCCGCCTTCTGGCGCTATGGAGACGTCCGGCCGCAGCTGATGGAAGCCGGCCGGCTGATCACCGCGCGCGAGGCCGAGCGTCGCGTCCTGATCCTGGAAAACCCCGGCATGCCCGGCAAATCCTGCATCACCCATACGCTCTATGCCGGCCTGCAGCTGATCCTGCCGGGCGAGGTGGCACCCGCCCATCGCCATAGCCAGTCGGCGCTGCGCTTCGTGATCGAGGGCAATGGCGCCTTCACCGCAGTCGATGGCGAGCGGACCCTGATGCGGCCGGGCGATTTCATCATCACGCCGAGCTGGACCTGGCACGACCACGGCAACGAGACCGAGGAGCCGATGGTCTGGCTCGACGGGCTCGACATCCCGCTGGTGGGCTTCCTCGACGCCAGCTTCGCCGAGCCGGGCAATGCCGAGCAGCAGATGGAAACCAAACCGGTCGGCGACAGTCTGGCGCGCTACGGCATGGGCCTGATGCCGGTCGATTGGAAGCCGGCCACCCCGACCTCGCCCGTGTTCAACTATCCCTATGACCGCTCGCGCGAGGCGCTGGAAACGCTGAAGCGGGCCGATGATTGGGACCCGTGCCACGGGCTGAAGCTGCGCTACGTCAATCCCGCGACCGGCGGCTCGCCGATGCCGACGATCCAGCCCTTCATGCAGTTGCTGCCGGCCGGCTTCCGCACCGAGAGCTATCGCTCGACCGATGCCACCATCTATGTCGCGGTCGAGGGATCCGGCACCAGCCGGATCGGCGATGCGAGCTTCCATTGGCAGCCGCACGACGTGTTCGTGGTGCCGAGCTGGTGCCCGGTGCGCCACGAGGCGGGGCCCGAGTCCGTGCTGTTCAGCTTCTCCGACCGGCCGGTCCAGCAGGCGCTGGGTCTGTGGCGCGAGGATCGCCAGGCCCGCGCGGCCTGACGCCACAGGACTCGACAACAGTATCCGACACCGATTGATGCCCCTCCGGCGGCGTGCTTTCATGGCGCCCGCCGTCGCCATTTCCGTACCCGCCCTAGAGGTTTACCCATGGCCTATGCCGTTCCCGCCCCCGCCATCGTCACGGTTCCCGTGGTCGGCGGCGATCCGTTCCCGGTGCGCCGGATCTATTGCGTCGGCCGCAATTACGCCGCCCATGCCCGCGAAATGGGCACCGATCCGGACCGCGAGCCGCCGTTCTTCTTCATGAAGCCGGCCGACAGCATCCTGGCCAACTATTCGACCATGGCCTATCCGCCGCGGACCAAGGACCTGCATCACGAGATCGAGCTGGTCGTCGCCATCGGCAAACAGGGCAAGAATATTCCGGTCGCCGAAGCGCTTGGCTATGTCTACGGCTATGCCGTCGGCCTCGACATGACCCGCCGCGATCTGCAGAGCGAGGCCAAGAAGACCGGCCGTCCTTGGGAAATGGGCAAGGGCTTCGACCAGTCCGCGCCGATCGCGCCGATCCATAAGGCGAGCGACGTCGGCCATATCGACAAGGGCGCCATCTGGATCAAGGTCAACGGCACGGTCAAGCAGACCGGCGACATCGGCGACCTGATCTGGTCGGTCGCCGAGAGCGTGTCCTACCTCTCGGCCCTGATGGAGCTGTTCCCCGGCGACCTGATCTATTCCGGCACGCCGGAAGGGGTTGCGGCCGTGACCCATGGCGACAAGCTGCTGGGCCATGTCGATGGGCTGACCGATCTGGAAATCACGATCGGCTAGCGCGCTTTCCGTCCGGATGGCTTCATCCGAACGACAAGGGCCGAAGGCAACGCCCAAGGGGCGTTAATTCGCGCCAGATCAATAACCTCCGGCCGAGGCCGTCAGCAGCCTGGCCGCCTCGGTCACCGGCGGGCCCCATTGGCCCGGCCCCGGCTGGCGCAACAGCCGGAGCGTCGGATACCACGGGCTGTCGCTGCGGCCGGTCAGCCAGCGCCAGCAGGACGAGAAGCGGTCCAGCACCCAGACCGGCCGGCCCAGCCCCGCGGCCAGATGGGCGACCGAGGTGTCGACCGTGATCAGCAGATCGAGCTGGCTCGCCAGCGCGGCCGTGTCGGCGAAATCGCCGATCCAGGGCGGGGCATAGAAGGTCGCCGCACCCGACGGCGGTGCCCACTCGGCCGCGGCCGGTCCCATCTGCAGGCAGACGAACCCGGCCGGTGCCGCGAGGATCGGCGCCAGTTCGGCGAACCGCATGCTGCGCCGGCGGTCGAGCCCGCCGATGGGCGAGCCGGCCCAGACCAGCCCGACCCAGGGCCGCGGCAAACCGGACAGCCACTTGGCCCAGACCGCGCCTGCGCCCGGATCGGCCGCGAGATAGGGCATCGCCGCCGGGATCGAGCCCAGATCGGTGCCGAAGATCAGCGGCAGGCTCATCAGCGGCGCCTGATAATCCAGCGGCCCGGTCGGATCATTGTCGCCGAGCACGGCACGGACGCCGGGCACGGCCGCGGTCAGCCGGGCCAGCGGCGGCGGCACCCGCACCAGCACCTCCGCGCCCCTGGCGGCGAGCAGCGGCACGTAGCGCAGCATTTGCAGCGTGTCGCCGAAGCCCTGTTCGTGGAACAGCAGCACGCGCCGGCCGGCGACCGAGGCGGGATCGGCCAGCCGCGGCACGCTCGCCTCGGCCGGATCGACCACCCGGCGCCGATGCTCGAACCCCGGCCAACCCTCGGCGAGCCGCCCGGCGCGCAGCAGGGTCATCGCCTGATTGCACTGGATCTCGCCATCGTCTGGCGCCAACAGGCGGGCGGTCCGATAGCCCAGGATCGCGTCGTCCAGCGCGCCGGCGAAATCGAGCAGATTGGCGATATTGGCGACGATGCGCGCATTGCGCGGCGCCAGCGCATGGGCCCGGCGGAACAGGGCCAGCGCCTCGCCGAACCGGTCCAGCTCGACCAGCACGCTGCCGAGATTGCTCATGATGTCGAAGCGGTCGGGCTCGAGACCCAGGGCCGTGGTGAAGGACGCCACCGCTTGGTCATACCGCCGCAACCCGCCCAGCGCCTGACCCGCCAGGTTCAGCGCCTCGGCGTCCGCCGGCTCGCCCAGCAACCGCAGGGCCCGGTCGAATTCCGCCAGCACCAGGGCGTGGCGGACCGCATCATGAAAGGCTTGCTCAGACATGGTCGATCCGGGTGGCGCCTCAAGGGTTTCGCTTCCAGCATGAGTACGCTATTCGGTTGTCCCCGACCAACCCACGGAAATCCTTCCCCCATGAAAATCGCCACCTGGAACATCAATTCGGTGCGCCTGCGCCTGGGCAATGTCGAGCGGTTCCTCGCCGAATCCGAGACGGACGTGCTGTGCCTGCAGGAGACCAAGACGGTCGACGACACGTTCCCGGCGGCGGCGCTGAAGGCGGCGGGCTATCGCCACCAGATGATCCATGGCCAGAAGAGCTACAACGGCGTCGCGATCGTCTCGCGCCTGCCGTTCGTTGCGACCGGCGATGTGTCGGGCAAGCACAGCTGGTGCGGCAAGGAGGATTGCCGGCACATCTGGGCGCGGCTCGAGGACGGCACCGAGGTGCATAATTTCTACATTCCAGCCGGCGGCGACATTCCCGATCCGGCGCAGAACGATAAGTTCGCCCACAAGCTGCAGTTCCTGGACGAGGTCACGGCCTGGCTGGCCGACCATACCGACCGGAAGCGGACGATCCTGGTCGGCGACCTGAACATCGCGCCGCTGGAGCATGACGTCTGGTCGCACAAGGCGCTGCGGGACGTGGTCAGCCATACGCCGATCGAGGTCGACAAGCTGAACCGGATGCAGAACGCCGGCGGCTTCGTCGATGCGGTCCGCCATTTCACGCCGGCGACCGACAAGCTGTATTCCTGGTGGAGCTACCGGGCCAAGGATTGGGACGCGGCCGACAAGGGCCGCCGGCTCGACCATGTCTGGGTCACGCCGGACCTGATGCCGGGCGTCGCCAAGGCCGAGATCCATCGCGCCGTGCGCGGCTGGGAGCAGCCGTCCGACCATGCGCCGATCACGGTCACGGTCGGGTCATGACCGGTCCCCAAAATGGATCGCCGATCGATCTGGTCATCTTCGATTGCGACGGCGTGCTGATCCAGACCGAGCCGCATTGCTGGGCGGCGGATGCCAACGCCTTCAGCGCCGTGGGCATCCCGCTGACCGAACAGGACGTGGCGCTGCGCTTCACCGGCATCGCGTTCAAGGACATGTATCGCACGCTGGAATGCGAGCATGGCGTGACCTTGCCGGCCGATTTTCATGATGGCATCGCCGAGACCATCCTGGCCGCCTGCGTCGCGGCCGGACCGGATCTGGCCGTACCGCATGTCCGGGAGGCCGTCGCCGCGATCCCGCAGCGCAAATGCGTCGCCTCGTCCTCGAACCCGGATTGGCTGGAACGCTACATCGGCCAGATCGGGCTGTGGTCGAGCTTCGCCCCGCACGTGTTCAGCGCGGTCGAGGTCGCGCACGGCAAGCCGGCGCCCGACCTGTTCCTGCACGCGGCCCGGCGCATGGGCATCGAGCCCGCGCGCTGCCTGGTGATCGAGGACAGCGTGCCGGGCGTGACCGGGGCCGCCGCCGCCGGCATGCGCGTGCTGGGCTTCACCCAGACCGCCTGGGACCCGCCCAGCCATGGCCCGCGGCTGATGGAGGCCGGCGCGACGCGCATTTTCGCCGACATGCGCGACCTGCCCGGCCTGATCCGGGACGTGGCTATTTCCTGAGGTCGGTGTTGCCGGCGGCATGCATGGCGACGACCTTGCCGGCCGGATCCAGATCGAACGTCAGCTTTTCGCCGACCAGCGCGCCGGCGGTGAATTTGAAGACATTGCCGCCGACCGGGTCGAGCGGAATCCGCGTGCGCGCCGGATCGGCGAACCCGGAATCCTGCCAATTGAGCCGGCCGTCGATCAGGACGATCTCGGAATCCCGACCTTCGTTGGTGTAGCGGCCGACGAATTTCGACCAGTCCGGATCCGCGACCGGCACCTGCCGGCCGAGGGCCGCCGCCGCCGTGACCGGCGCGACCAGGGCCGTGAAGGCCTGGTCGACGAAGCGGGTCGGCCCGTTCTCGTCGGCATTGATCAGCACGATCACGCCCAGCTTGCTGACCGGATCGATGTCGAGACGCCCGGCATAGCCGGCGCCGCGCCCGGCATGGCCGATCCGGGTCTGGTTCCCGATGCGGCGGATCTCGAACCCCAGGCCCTGGCCGCCCGACCAGTCGGGGAAGATCGCCTGCACCCGCAGCATCTCGCGCCGGCTTTCGGCCGACAGCACGTCGGATGGGGCGTCGGACAGGAAGAAGGCGACGAAGCGGCCGAGGTCGGCCACGGTCGAGATGACGCCGGCAGCCCCGTACATGCCGCCCATCTTCATGAAGGCGCGGGCCTGGCGGGTCCCGTCCGGCTGACGGTAGCCGTAGCCGATCGCGATGCCCATCAGGTCTTCCGGCGGATTGACCAGGGTATGGGTCATGCCGAGCGGATGGGCGATGTGGCGCAGGACGTAATCCTCGAACCGCTCGTCGGACACCGCCTTCACCAGCTGGCCAAGGACGGCATAGCCGAGGTTGGAGTATTTCCACATCGTCTCGGGCGGGATCGCCGGCTCCTGCCGGTCGAGATCGGCCATCAGCTGCTCGCGCGTCGGCATGACACGGTCCTGCCACGAGGTGCCGAGCGGCTCGCGCGGCAGACCGCCCAGTTGCAGGAGCAGCTGGCGGATCGTCACGGTCGGATGCGGCATGCCGGCCAGATGGAACGTCGTCAGATGCTTCTGCACCGGATCGTCGAGATTCAACAGCCCCGCGTCGCGCAGCTGCATGATCGCGACGGCGGTGAACAGCTTGGTGATCGAGGCGATGCGGAATTGGGTGTTCTCGGTGACCGGCACCGCCGCCGCGACATCGGCCTGGCCGTAGGAATGGACCCAGAGCGGCGCCTGGTCATGGATGACCGCAACCGCCATGCCCGGAAAGCCGCGCTTCGCCACCTCGCCGCCCAGGGTCTGGTCCAGACCCTGGAGGGCCGCCTGCACCTTCGGATCGGCCGCGATCGGATCGGCCGCCAGGGCGGGGACGAACCGCAGGGCCGAGAACGCGAGCGCCAGCGCCAGTCGGTTCACGGCCCTCAGCCTTCGGCCGAATGGGCTTTGGCGATCTCGGCTTCGGCCAGCTGGGCCTCGGCCAGAACCCGGCGCAGCTGGGCGGTCGTGTTTTCCAGGCGCTGCGCGATCACCCGCATGATGGTGACCGACATCTTGGGAAAATCGGTCAGCAGCCGGAAGAACAGGTCCTTCGAGATGCGCAGCGTCACGACCCGCGAGCGGGCGCGGATCGAGGCGGTGCGGGGCACGTCGCACAGAATGGCGATCTCGCCGATGAATTCGTTGCGCCCGACCCGGGCGACGGCCCGCGCCCCGCCCGGCCCGTCGATCAGCACGTCGGCATCGCCTTCCATGATGATGTAGGCGGCGTCGCCCATGTCGCCCTGGTGAAACACATATTCATCCGGGTCGAAGGTCACGCGCTCGCTGGTGAAAGCAATCAGCTTCAGCTTCGCCGGCTCGATATCGGCGAACAGGGGGACCCGGCGTAGCAGTTCGACCTCTTCCAGCAGACTCATGTTTCGGCCTCAATCAACTGCGTCATCGAAGATTCGGGATGGTCGAGTTCGGCAAAGCTGCCCTGTTCGATCAACCGGCCCTGTTCCATCACCACGACATGATCGAAATGCCGGGCGAAGCGCGCGCGCTGCAGGACGACAATCATCGCCATGCCCTGGCAATGCTCGCGCAGCGCCGTCAGGATCTGCTGCTGGGCGGCCGGATCGAGCGCCGCCACCGCCTCGTTCAGGATCAGCAGATCCGGGCGCTTGATGACCGCGCGCGCGATCGCCAGCTTCTGGCGTTGCGTCACGGTCAGGCGCGATCCGGCGCTGCCGACCTGGTAGTCGAGCCCGACCTCGCTCACGACCGGACACAGGTCCATGCGGTCCAGCACCTGGGTCACCAATTCCTGAACCCGGGACGATCCTTGCGCCGCATCGAACGCGATCGAGCCGAACAGGACATTTTCCAAAATCGACGACGCCTCATTATAGCGCTCCGGGTCGAAGAATTCGATCTTGGAGCGCAGGGCCTCGGGCAGGTCGTCGCGGAACACCTGGCGGGCCTCGACGATGCGGCGGCGGAGGCTGTCGTCGATCAGGCCCAGACGATGGCGCGTTTCGATCAGGCGGAACGGCAGGGCGATCAGCCGCGTGCGGTCCGCCGCCTTCAGCCGCTCGATGCCGGCCGAAGCCCGATTGAGGATCGCCCGGTAATCCGGCAGCTCGTCATAGGCAATGAAGCTGAACTGGTCGAAGAACTCGTGGCCCGGCGCCAGGTCGGCGAACAGTTCGAGCATGGTTTCGGCGACCTTGAGGCCGGACCGGATCAGGTCGTCGGTCAGGCCGACCTTGTCCAGCACCTGCAGCACATAAGGGTTCGACGCCAGGCGGGCCGGCGCGAAGGTGTCGTCGACCGGCGTGCCGAACAGCAGATTGTCGCTGAAGGTGAGATTGGTGTTGTAGCGGTCGACCTCGAACCGCTCGACCAGATGCGCCATGCCGGCTTCGACCAGGAGTTCGGCCAGCGCCTTGCGGGCCGCGACGAAGCCTTCCGCCGCCTCAGCCCGGCGCTTGACATCGAGCCGGCCGCGCAGGCCCAGATGATAGATATCGTCCTCCATGCCGACGAACTCGACCATCTCCAGGAGACGCCGGGTCATCGCCGCCGAATCATCGATCTCGGCCCGGCCATAGTCGATCCAGTCGGCCTGCATGTCGAAGTCGCTGTTGCCCGCCCGGCGGGCCTCGACCAGCATCTTGTGCCGGCGCTTCGCCGTCGCCGCGTCGTAGGTCGGCGGGACGACCGGCCGATGCTTGAGCCCGAACAGCAGGTTTTCCCGGATGCTGGCCGCGAACAGCCCGGCGGCGGCGGCGACATAAGCAATGCGCCGGCCGGTGACCGCATAGGGCATCTGGTTCAGGTCCTGGCCGCCGATCATGATGCGCCCCGCGCTCGGCACCAGCAGTCGCGCCAGCAGCATGGCGAATTCGCTCTTGCCCGAAGAGCCGCTGCCGACGATCGCGATATGGGGGCCGAACGGCAAGGACGCGGTGACGCCGTTGAGAATATGCGCCCGGTCGTCCTCGCTGTAGATCAATTTGCTGACGGCGATTTCGCCGCCGAGATGCGGGACATTGTCCGGCTCGGCCAGCTGCAGGCTTCGGTCGATCAGGCCCGGCGGCTGGAACTGCTCGACGACCTGCTCGTACTTGATGCGGCAATCTTCCTTGGTCTGATAGAAATCCAGCAGCTCCTTCCAGGGCGCCGCCAGATCCTTGTAGGCCGACAGCACCGCCACGAGCGAGCCGAACGAGAGCTGCCCGCGGATCACCAGATAGCCGCCGATCGAGTAGAAAAAGAAGGGCGTCAGCTGGTTGATCATGTTGTTGAGGAATTTGACGAAGAACTTGCGCTGATAGATCTCGAACCGGATCTCGTAGATGCGGCCCAGCCGCTCGGCGAAGTCGGCCAGCTGCAGGCGCGCCGAATCGTTGGCATGGATCTCCTGGATGCCGCCGACCGATTCGCCGACCCGGTCGGCCAGCGTCCGGATGGTGCGCACCCGCTGCTTGCCCAGCTGGTTGACCTTGCGCTGCAACTTGGGGATGACGTAGCCCTGCAGCGGATAGAGCGCCACCGCAGCCGCCCCCAGCACCGGGTCCTGCACGAACAGAAAGAAGATCGCCGTCAACAGCGTGCCGCCCTGCTGGGCCGGCAACGCGAAGGCGTCGCCGATGAAGCCGCCCAACGGTTCGACCTCGGACGTGATCATCGGAATGAGTTCGCCCGGCGAGGTGCGGCGGAACTGCAGCAGGGGAAAGCGGAGGATCCGGTGATAGAGCTCGAAGCGAAGCCGCCGCAGCATCCGCTCGCCCAGACGGCCCTTCAGCACGTTGATCCAATATTTGAAGCCGCCGTTCACGAACACCAGCGCCAGGAAGGCGGCACACAGCAGCGACAGATATCCGGTCTGGGTCAGATGGACGCCGTCGATCGTCTCGCGCAGGCCCTTGCCGTTGATCGCATTGACGATCGTCTTGGGCAGATCGAGCGAAAGATAGTAGAAGGGCAGCGAGACGGCCGTGAGACCGACAACGAAAAGCTGGTCTTTCAGGCTGTGCCGTAGGATGAATCCATAGATGGATTTTTCCATCGGCTGCGAGGCGGGAACGGGCCCGATCGTCGTCGATGCCGCGGCCTCCACGAGACGCGGTTCGGAAACTTGTTCGATCGTGGCGGGCTGGTCCGTCATGAAATGCTGGTATCCGGGCGGCCTGAGCTATGCGATGGTCGCTTGCCCGCCGAAGCTGTCCCGACGGTCACGATGTTGTCTCCACGCCCACATAAGCGCGTCCTGATCTACAGCCACGATAGCATGGGCCTCGGCCATCTGAGGCGCTGCAGGACAATCGCGCATGCACTGGTTGACGCGGATCCGCGTCTTTCAGTCCTGATCCTATCGGGTTCACCGATCATTGGAAGCTTCGATTTCCGCACCCGGGTCGATTTCGTCCGGGTTCCGGGGGTGATCAAGCTCAGGAACGGCGCCTATACCTCGCTCAACCTGCCGTTCGCAATCGAAGAGACGCTGGAGATGCGCGCGTCGATCATGCGCCATACCGCGTCGATCTTCGACCCCGACCTGTTCATCGTCGACAAGGAACCGCTGGGATTGCGCGGCGAGGTGCGGCCGACGCTCGAGTTGATGCGCGACCGGGGCGTGCCGTCGGTCCTGGGCCTGCGCGACATCATGGACGAGCCGGGACAGCTCGAAGAGGAATGGCAGCGCAAGCATGTCATGCCGGCCTTGGAAGAACTCTACGAGCAGATCTGGGTCTATGGCCTGCCCGAAATCTGCGATCCGCTGGAAGGGTTGCCCGTGCCGGCGTCGGTCCGCGCCAAGATGCGCTATACCGGCTATCTGAAGCGCAGCGCGCCGACGCTCGCCGACGCCGGCATCGCGGCCCCGTTCGACGAGCCCTATCTGCTGGTGACGCCGGGCGGCGGCGGCGACGGCGAAACCATGGTCGATTGGGTCATCCAGGCCTACGAGACGACCGACGATCTGCCCTGGCCGGCCCTACTGGTGTTCGGGCCGTTCATGTCGGCCGAGCGCCAGACCGCCTTCGCCGCCCGAATCGCATCCAACCCACGGCTATCGGCCATCACGTTCGACGCCAAGCTGGAACGGCTGGTCCAGGGCGCCGCCGGCGTCGTTGCCATGGGCGGCTACAATACGTTCTGCGAGATCCTGTCGTTCGATAAGAAGGCGCTGATCGTGCCCCGGACCGTGCCGCGGCTGGAGCAGTTCCTGCGCGCGGAACGGGCGCAGCAGCTGGGGCTGGCCCGCATGCTGGAAAATGACGAGATCCGCAGCCCCCACGCGATGATCGACGCGCTGCGCCGCCTGCCGGATCAGCCGGTGCCGTCGGCGCGCCATGTGGACGGGTTGCTGGACGGGCTCGACCAGGTCAACCGCCTGGCGCTCGGTCTGATCGATCAGCCGACCGCGATTCGGCCGAGCCAGCCGGCACGCCGGCACGGTCGCCCGTCCGCATGAGACGAATCGCCATCGTCGTCAAAGGCTATCCACGACTGAGCGAGACCTTCATCGCCCAGGAAATCCGGGCGTTGGAACAGGCCGGGCTGACGCTGGACCTGATTTCGCTCCGGCGGCCGACCGACAAGGCGGTCCATCCGATCCATCGCGAGATCGCGGCACCGGTGACATATCTGCCCGAATATCTGCACGAGGCGCCGCTGCGCGTCTGGCGGGCCTGGCGCCGGGTGCGCCGGCTGCCGGCCTATCCGGCCGCCCGCGCGCTGTTCCTCAAGGATCTCCGCCGGGATCCGACGCGAAACCGCTTGCGGCGCTGGGGTCAGGCGCTGGTGCTGGCCGCCGAGTTGCCGGCCGGGATCGACATGCTCTATGCCCATTTCCTGCATACGCCGGCCTCGGTCGCGCGCTATGCGGCCCGGCTGAGCGGCCTGCCCTGGGCGGTCTCGGCCCATGCCAAGGACATCTGGACCTCGCCCGCCTGGGAAAAGCGCGAGAAACTGGCGGATTGCGCGTGGGCGGTCACCTGTACCGAGGTCGGCCGCGACCATCTGGCCGCGTTGAGCCCGCCGGGCAAGCCGGTCCTGCTGGGCTATCACGGGCTCGATTTCAGGCGCTTTCCGGCGGTGGCGGTCGCGGTCGAGATGCGCGACGGCAGCGACCCGGCCCGGCCGGTCCGGCTGCTGTCGGTCGGCCGCGCGGTCGCAAAGAAGGGCTATCCGGACCTGCTCGACGCGCTGGCCCTGCTGCCGGCGGGCCGGCATTGGCGCTTCGTCCATATCGGCGGCGGCACCGACGGGGCCGCGCTGCGGGCTCGGGCGGCGGCGCGGGGTCTCGCCGACCGGATCGAATGGCGCGACGCCGCCGCCCAGGAGGCGGTGCTGACCGCCTATCGCGACGCCGACCTGTTCGTGCTGGCGAGCCGGATCGCCGCGGACGGCGATCGCGACGGCCTGCCCAACGTGCTGATGGAGGCGCAGAGCCAGCGGCTCGCCTGCCTCGCCACGCGGGCAGCGGCGATCCCCGAACTGATCGAGCACGAGCGCACAGGCCTGCTGGCCGAATCCGGCGATGTCGCCGGGCTGGCCGCGGCGCTCGATCGTCTGATTTCCAGCCCCACCCTGCGCGCTCGCCTGGGCACGGCCGGCGCCGCCCGGGTGCGCGAGCGGTTCGGCTTTCAGGCGACCATCGATCGGCTGGCCCACTTGCTGGGCGGCGGCGTAATGGACGAGACGATATGCGCGTCGGCTTCTACGCGCCGCTGAAGCCGCCCGATCATCCGGTCCCCTCGGGCGATCGGCTGATGGCGCGGCTGCTGATCGACGCGCTGCGCCTGGGCGGCCATGAAATCCGGATCATGAGCCGGTTCCGCAGCCGCGACGGCGCCGGCGATCCGGCCCGCCAGGCCCGCCTGGCGACGCTCGGCCGCCGATTGGCCGACCGGATCCCGCGCGCGGCGTCGCCGGATCTCTGGTTCACCTATCACCTGTATCACAAGGCGCCGGACCTGATCGGCCCGGCCGTCGCCGACCGGCTGGGCATTCCCTATGTCGTGGCCGAGGCGTCGTTCGCGCCCAAGCAGGCGGACGGGCCCTGGGCCGCCGGTCATGCCGCCGTCGCCGCGGCCGTCGCCCGCGCCGACGCGGTCATTGGCCTGAATCCGGCCGATGCCGCCTGCGTGCGGCCGCTGCTGGCGGACCCGGACCGCTACCACGCCCTACCCGCTTTCCTGGATACGGCACCGTTCGAGGCCGCGCGCGCCGGCCGCGACCGGATCCGGAGCGCGCTCGCCCGGGCCCATGACATCGATCCGGACGTGCCCTGGCTGATCACGGTCGCCATGATGCGGCCGGGCGACAAGCTGGCCTCGTACCGCCTGCTCGGGCAGGCGTTGGCCCGGCTGGCGGACCGGCCCTGGCGGTTGCTGGTGGTCGGCGACGGCAGCGCGCGCGGCGCCGTGGTCGAGGCATTGGCCCCGCTCGGCCGACGCGTGCGCTGGCTGGGGGCGCTTGACCGGATCGCCGAACCGGTCGCCGCCGCCGATCTGCTGGTCTGGCCGGCGGTGCGCGAGGCCTGGGGCATGGCGCTGCTGGAAGCGGAAGCGGCCGGCTTGCCCGTGGTCGCCGGCCGGGTCGGCGGGGTGCCGTCGATCGTGGTCGACGGCGAAACCGGCCTGCTGACGCCCGACGGCGATGCGGCGGCGCTGGCCGATGCGGTCGCGAGCCTGCTGGACGATCCGGATCGCCGCCGGACCATGGGCCGTGCAGCCGCCGATTATATCGCGCGCACCCATGGCCTGCCGGCCGCCGCCCGGCGGCTCGACACCATTCTGCGGAGCCTGGCATGACCGTCTTCGCCGTGCTGCGGCACGCACCGACCGCTTGGAACGAGGCCGGACGACTGCAGGGCCGATGCGATCCGTCGCTCAGCCAGCGCGGCCGGGCCGCGGCCAATCACTGGTCGCTGCCGGACGAGGCCGTGGGGCTCCGCTGGCTGGCGAGCCCGCTCCACCGCGCGATCGAGACGGCGGAATGCCTGTTGCTCACGGCGGTCACCGAGCCGGCCCTGATCGAAATGGCCTGGGGCGACTGGGAAGGCCGCACGCTGAGCGACCTGCGCGCGGCCGATCCGATCGGCATGCGCGAAATGGAGGCGCGCGGGCTGGATCTGACACCGCCCGGCGGCGAGAGCCCCCGCTCGGTTCAGGCGCGTCTGCTGCCGCTGCTCGCCCGGCTGGCGGCCGAGGGGCAGCCGACCGGCGCCGTGACGCACAAGGGCGTGCTGCGCGCGCTGCTGGCGCTCGCGACCGGCTGGGACATGCTGGGCAAACCGCCGGTCGCGCTACGGCCGGCGACGCTGCACCTGTTCGAACTCGATCCCGGCGGCATACCGCGCCTGGTCCGGGCGAACCTGGCGCTGGGCCGGTGAGCCGCATCCTCATCCATGTCCAGCATCTGCTGGGCACCGGCCACCTGCAGCGGGCCGCCCTCGTCGCCCGCGCGCTGATCGCCGAGGGCGCCGCCGTGACGCTGGTCACCGGCGGCATGCCGCTGCCGGATTTCCGGCTGGACGGGGGCGAGCTCGTGCAATTGCCGCCGCTGAAAGCGACCGACGCCAGCTTCCGGACGCTGGTCGGGCCGGACGACCGGCCCCTCGACGAGGCGATACGCGCGGCGCGTCGGCAGCTGGTGCTCGACGCTTTCGCCCGAAGCCGGCCCGACCTGGTGATGACCGAGACCTATCCGTTCGGCCGCCGCGCGCTGCGCTTCGAACTGGAGCCGTTGATCGACGCGATCCGGTCGGCCCGGCCGCGCCCGGTCCTGGTCGCTTCGATCCGTGATATTCTGGTCGCCAAGCCGGATCCGGCCAAGCGACAGGCAATGGTCGAGCGCTTCCTGGCGGATTACGACCGGGTGCTGGTCCATGCCGACCCGCGGCTGATCCGGCTGGAGGGCAGTCTGCCCGAGGCCGGTCAACTGCGGGCGCACATCGCCTATACCGGGTTCGTCGCCCCCGCGATGGCCCGAACGACCGGCGACACCCCCGCCGGCGAGGTCGTGGTGTCGGCCGGCGGCGGTGTCGTCGGCGCGGCCCTGCTGCGCGCCGCCCTGGTCGCCCGGCCGCTGACGCGCTACGCCCGCACCCCCTGGCGGCTGATCACCGGCCGCAATCTGCCCGAGGCGGATTTCGCCGCGCTCGCGGCCGAGGCCGATACCGGCATCGTGATCGAGCGCTTTCGCGCCGACCTGCCGGCGCTGTTCGCCCGGGCCGCCCTGTCGATCAGCCAGGCCGGCTACAATACCGCGATCGAGTTGCTGCAGGCCCGTGTGCCCATGGTGCTGGTGCCGTTCGCCGAAGCCGCGGAAACCGAACAGACGCTGCGCGCCCGCCTGCTGACCGAAGCCGGCGTGGCCCAGATGGTCGAGGCCGACGCGCTCGACCCGGTCCGCCTGGCTCGGGCGATCGACCGGGCGCAAGTGCCGCCCGCTCTTGCCGTCGATCTGGACGGCGCCCGAACCTCCGCCCGCATGATCCTGCAAATGGTCGCCGATCCATGCTAGAGAGAAATCTGAAACGCCAGCATCCGCAGAAGGTTGTCCGCCCTTGAGCCTGTCCGCCCGCGCCATCGCGCCGTCCGTCCGGACATCGAGCTGGGCGCCGCTCGAAGCGGAGCTGGATGCCTGGGCTCACGCCGGGCTGATCGCCCGCTTCTGGTGGCGCGACGATGACGCGACGGATGCGACGCCCCCGCTCGATCGGCTGTTGACGCTGAGCGCAGGCACGCCGCTGGCGCTGGCCGTGATTCCCGAAACCGCGACGGACGCCCTTGCCCGCCGGCTCGCGACGACGGACAGTGTCAGCGTGTTGCAGCATGGCATCGCCCACATCAATCACGCGCCAGCCTCGGCCAAGAAGGCCGAGCTGGGCGCCGACCGGCCCGCAGCCGTGCTCGCGGCGGCGCTCGACGCCGGCCGCCGCCGGCTGGAAGCGCTGTTCGGCAGGCGATTCCGGCCGATCCTGGTGCCGCCGTGGAATCGCATTGCCGACGGGCTGGTGGGCTTGCTGCCGGCGGCCGGCTTCATCGGCCTGTCCATCGCAGGCACGCGGAGCCAAGCCGAGGTGATGCCGGGCCTGCGCCAGATCAACTGCCATCTGGACCCGATCGATTGGCACGGCACCCGGCGCTGCCGCCCGACCGGAGACCTGATCGCGGAAGCGACCCGCCATCTGGCATCGCGTCGTCTGGCGGCATCGGACGAGCCGATCGGGCTCTTGACCCACCATCTGCTCGACGATCGGGCGACGGAGCGGTTTGCGGCCGATCTCATAGGCCTGGTGCGTTCCCATGCCGCCGCGGCCTGGGTCCCGGTCGGGGAGTTGTGGCCGGCATGAGCGAGCATCGCTATCCGACCCGTCGCCTGATCGAGGACTACGCCCGGGGCGCCGCCGGCCTGGTGTTCCTGGGCGTGGCCCTGATCCCGATGCATTGGGTGCTGCATCTGATGTTCGGTCTGATCGCGGTCCTGCTACTGAGTTTCGGCGTGCGGACCGCGTTGCGCGCGCGCAGCCGGATCGTGCTCGACGAGGGCGGCATCGCCGTGATCGGGCCCATCGGCAAGCGGCTGGCCTGGGCCTCGCTCGACGCGCTGAAGCTGCGGTATTTCTCGACCCGGCGCGATCGCAAGCAAGGCTGGATGGAACTGACGCTGCGCGGCGCCGGCGCCAAGCTGGCGATCGAAAGCCAGATCGAGGGGTTCGAGGATATCGTACGGGCCGCCGCCAACGCGGCCGTGGCCCGCGGCCTGACCGTCGATCCTTCGACCGAAGGCAATCTCGCCGCCATGGACGTGACGGTACCGCGCGGCCAGGTCGCCGCCTGATGGTCGATCTGCTCGAGATCCGCGACCTCAAGGTCAGCTTCGCGACGCCGGCCGGTCCGTTCGAGGCGGTGCGCGGCGTCTCGTTCCGGGTGCCCCAGGGCGGCACGGTGGCGCTGGTCGGCGAGTCCGGCTCGGGCAAATCCGTGGTCAGCCAGGCGATCATGGGCATCCTGCCGCCGGCCGGCGGCATCACCGGCGGCCGGATCCTGTTCACCGATCCGACGGCGGCCGGGACGGTCGACATCGCGGCGCTCGATCGCAACGGCCCGGCGCTGCGCGCGATCCGCGGCGGCAGCATTTCGATCATCTTTCAGGAGCCGATGACGTCGCTGTCGCCGCTGCATACGGTCGGCGACCAGATTTCCGAGGCGCTGCTGCTGCATCGGGAATGCACGCGATCGGCCGCGCTGGACCTGACCGCCGAGATGCTGCGGCTGGTGGGCTTCAAGAACCCGCGCAAGGCGCTGGGCACATATCCGTTCGAGCTGTCGGGCGGCCTGCGGCAGCGGGCGATGATCGCCATGGCGCTGGTCTGTCGCCCGGCCCTGCTGATCGCGGACGAACCGACCACCGCGCTCGATGTTACGATTCAGGCCCAGATCCTGAAGCTGATCCAGGATCTGCAGGCCGAGCTGGGCATGGCGTTGCTGATCATCACCCATGATCTGGGCGTGGTCGCCAATGTCGCCGAAGAGGTCGTGGTGATGTATCGCGGCAAGATCGTCGAGCAGGGCACGGCCAAGGACCTGTTCACCGATCCGCGGCACCCGTATCTGAAGGCCCTGCTGGCGGCGGTGCCGCGGTTCGACATGGGACCGGGGGATCGCCTGGTGCCGATCCGCGAGATCCCGCCGATTTCCGACACGAAATTCCTGGCGCCGCGCGCCATCGCGCACGCATCGAACGCGCCGCCGCTGCTGACGATCGAAGGGCTGACCAAGACCTATGCCACCCGCAAGGGCGGCGAGCCGGTCAAGGCGGTCGACGGCATCAGTCTTCAGGTCGAAGCCGGCGAGTGCCTGGGCCTGGTCGGCGAAAGCGGCTGCGGCAAGACCACGCTGTCGAAGATGCTGCTGCGTGCGATCACGCCGGATGCGGGCCGGGTGCGCTTTCGCGACGGCGATACCGAGATCGACGTGCTGGCGCTCGAAGGCAAGGACCTGACGCACTTCCGCCGGCGGGTGCAATATATCTTTCAGGACCCGTTCAGCGCCTTGAACCCGCGCATGAACGTGTTCGATATCCTGGCCGAGCCGCTGCTGGTCCATGGCATCGGCGATGCCGCCGAACGACGCGCCCGGGTCGAGGAGCTGGTCCAGCTGGTCGGGCTCGATCGCAACCAGCTGAAACGCTATCCGCATAGTTTCTCGGGCGGCCAGCGCCAGCGCATCGGCATCGCCCGCGCGCTGGCGCTCAATCCCGATCTCTTGATCTGCGACGAACCGGTTTCGGCGCTGGACGTCTCGATCCAGGCCCAGGTGCTGAACCTGCTGAAGGATCTGCAGCAGCGCCTCGGCCTGACCTATCTATTCGTGTCGCATAATCTGGCGGTGGTCGATTATGTCGCCGACCGGATCGCGGTCATGTGCGCCGGCCGCATCGTCGAGCTGGCGCCGCGCCGGACCCTGTTCCGCGATCCGCGCCACCCCTATACCAAAGCGCTGCTGGCGGCCGTGCCGACGCCGGACCTGAACCATAAGCTGGATTTCGACGCGCTGATGGGCGGCAAGGCGTCGAACCCCGCCGCCTGGGCGCTGCCCTACACCCGCAACGACGTGCATAATCCGGTGCCGGTCGACCTGGGCGGCGGCCATTGGGTCGAGGCCGTCGAGACTGTCGAGGCCGTATCATGAGGCATCTGCCGGCGATGGCGCTGATGCTGGCGGTCCTGGTCTTCGGGGGCCGGGCTCAGGCGCTGACCTATATCGAGACGCCGTCGCTCGCGGAGGACGTCGCCGCCGGCAAGCTGCCGCCGGTCGCCGAGCGGGTGCCGACCGATCCGGCGGTCGAGCAGGGCCGGGCGGGTCAGCCCGGCGGCGAGCTCAAAGTGCTGATCGGCAGCCCGCGCGACACGCGGCTGCTCGCCATCATCGGCTATGCCCGGCTGATGGCCTATACGCCCAGCTATGATCTGGTTCCGGACATGCTGGAAAGCGTCGACCAGAAGGAGCAGCGGATCTTTACGCTGCACCTCAGGGCCGGCCATCGCTGGTCGGACGGCGCGCCGTTCACGTCCGAGGATTTCCGCTATTGGTGGGAGGATGTGGCGAACAATCAGATGGTGTCGCCGACCGGGCCGCCGGTGGCGTTGCTGCGCCAGGGCGAGAAGCCCAAGGTCGAGATCCTGGACCCGCTGACCGTGCGCTATTCCTGGTCGGAACCGATGCCGACCTTTCTGCAGCTGCTGGCGAGCCCGACGCCGGTCACGATCTATCGGCCGGCGCATTATCTGAAGCAGTTCCACGTCAAATATGCCGACAAGGCCAAGCTGGCGGCGCTGGTGGCGGACAGCCGCACGCGCAACTGGGCGCAGCTGCACAATCGGATGGACAATCCGATCCGCAACGACAATCCGGACCTGCCGACGCTCGATCCCTGGATCCTGAAGACCAAGCCGCCGTCCGAGCGCTTTCTGTTCGAGCGCAACCCCTACTATTACCGGGTCGACCGCGAGGGCCGGCAATTGCCCTATATCGACCGGATCAACGCCGCGGTGGCCGACAGCAAGATCATTCCGGTCAAGGTCGGTGCCGGCGAGGCGGACCTGCAATCGCGCTATCTGCGTTTCGACAATTATACGTTCCTCAAGGCCGGCGAGGCGCGCAACGGCTATCGCGTGCGCCTGTGGAAGACCGGCTACGGCAGCCAGTTGGCGCTCTATCCGAACCTGAACGTCAAGGATCCGGTCTGGCGCAACCTGCTGCGCGACGTGCGGTTCCGGCGCGCCCTGTCGGTGGCGATCGACCGGCACGAGATCAACAACGTGATCTATTACGGGCTGGCGCTCGAGGCACAGAACAGCATGCTGCCCGACTCGCCGCTCTACGATGCCAAGAACGCCGAGGCCTGGGCGCAATATGATCCGGCGCAGGCGAAGCGGCTGCTGGACGAGATCGGGCTGACCAAGCGGGACAGCGAGGGCATCCGCCTGCTACCCGACGGTCGGCCACTGCAGATCGTGGTCGAGACCGCGGGCTCCGTCGCCGAGGAAGGCGACGTGCTGGAGCTGATCCGGGACAATTGGCGCGAGGTCGGCGTCAAGCTGTTCGCCAAGCCGCTGCAGATCGAGTTGATGCACAATCGGATCTTCAGCGGCGAGACCATGATGGCGATCGACCGCGGGTTGGAGAACGGGCTCGCCAATGCCGAGATGAACCCGTCCGCGCTGGCGCCGACCCTGCAGAACGACTGGCAATGGCCGCGCTGGGGGCAATATTACGAGACCCGCGGCATGTCCGGCGAGGCCCCCGACATGCCGATGGGCATCGACCTGATGAATCTGGCCCATGATTGGATGAACGCGTCGGATTTCGACGCCCGGCAGCTGGCGTGGAAGCGCATGCTGGCGATCCATGCCGACCAGGTGCTGACCATCGGGCTGTGCGCCCAGGTGCCCCAGCCGGTCGTCGTGACGGACCAGCTGCGCAACGTGCCCGAACAGGGCATCTATAATTTCGATCCCGGCGCCTTCTTCGGCGTCTACAAGCCCGATCGCTTCTGGTTCGTCCCGGAAGCGCCGGCCGACCAGCCTTCCTGAGCGAGGACGAGACGCATGTTCGGCTATATCGTCCACCGGCTGCTGGTCATGATTCCGACGCTGCTCGCGATCAGCCTGATCGTGTTCATCATCATCCAGCTGCCGCCGGGCGACTATCTGTCGACCTACATGGCCGAGCTGCAGGCCCAGGGCGAAGCGGTCGACCCGCAGAAGATGGCGTACCTGCGCGAGATGTACGGGCTCGACCGGCCGGCCTGGCAACAATACCTCTATTGGATCTGGGGCCTGCTGCACGGCGATATGGGCTATTCCTTCGCCTATAACCTGCCGGTGACCCAGGTCGTCGGCGACCGGCTGTGGCTGACCTTCATCGTCAGCGTCACCACCATCCTGTTCACCTGGATCGTGGCCTTTCCGATCGGCATCTATTCCGCGACCCATCAGTACAGCTGGAGCGACTATGGCCTGACGTTCCTGGGCTTCGTCGGATTGGCGACGCCGAATTTCCTCTTGGCGCTGGTGCTGCTCTATCTGGCCAATACCTGGTTCGGCATCTCGATCGGCGGGCTGATGGACGACCGGTTCATCGGCGCGCCCTGGAGCCTGGCCAAGCTCGGCTCGGTGCTGGCCCATCTCTGGATCCCAGTCATCGTCATCGGCACGTCCGGCACCGCCGGCATGATCCGGCGTCTGCGCGCCAACCTGCTGGACGAGCTGCAGAAGCAATATGTGACGACGGCGCGCGCCAAGGGCCTGTCGCCGTTCAAGACCCTGATGAAATATCCGTTGCGCATGTCGCTGAACCCGTTCATCGCGGATATCGGCACGCTCTTGCCCCATGTCATCTCCGGCTCCGCGATCGTGTCGGTCGTGCTGTCGCTGCCGACCACGGGGCCCATGCTGCTCGACGCGCTGCGGGCCCAGGACATGTATCTGGCCGGCTCGTTCCTGATGTGCATGTCGCTGTTGACCGTGATCGGCGTGTTTCTGTCGGATCTGGCACTGGCGGCGCTCGATCCGCGCATCCGCCTCGGCGGCGGGAGCAGCAAATGAGCGAACCGACGCAACCGCTCGTCCATTTCGTCTCGGACGAGCCGTTCGAGCCGAACCGGGTCGAGCCGATGACCCCGGCCCAGGACCGCTATTACCGCGCGTCGCAGTGGCGCATGATGTGGTGGAAGCTGAAGCGCCACCGTCTGGCCGTGATTTCGGGCGCGATCCTGGGGCTGCTGTATCTCTCGGCCCTGGTCAGCGAGATCCTGGCGCCCTACGGCGTCCATAGCCGGCACACGGATTTCATCTTCGCCCCGCCGCAGCAGGTCCATCTGTTCGACCAGGGCCGCTTCGTCGGGCCGTTCGTCTATGGCTTCGACTACAGCCTGGATATGGACAATCTGAAGCGCGTCTATCGGCCGAATCCCGAGCAGGTTCAGCCGATCCGGTTCTTCTGCCTGGGCGACGAATATAATTTCTGGGGCCTGATCCCGGGCCGGTTCCATCTGGTCTGCCCGGCCGAAAGCGGGACGTTGTTCCTGCTGGGCACCGACCGGCTGGGTCGCGACATGCTGTCCCGCGTGGTCTATGGCACGCGCATTTCGCTGACCATCGGGCTGATCGGCATTTCGATCAGCTTTACGCTCGGCATCGTCATCGGCGGCCTGGCCGGCTATTACGGCGGCTGGGCCGACGCCATCACCCAGCGCGTGATCGAGATCATCCGGTCATTCCCGGAGCTGCCGCTGTGGATGGCGCTGTCGGCGGCGCTGCCGGTGACCTGGAGCCCGCTCTGGGTCTATTTCGGCATCACGCTGATCCTGGGCTTCCTGGATTGGACCGGCCTCGCCCGCGCCGTCCGCTCGAAATTCCTGGCGCTGCGCGAGGAGGATTTCGCCACGGCGGCCGTGCTGATGGGCGCCTCGCCCCGGCGCGTGATCTTCCGCCACCTGCTGCCGAGCTTCATGTCCCATCTGATCGCCTCGGCGACGATCTCGATCCCGTCGATGATCCTGGGCGAGACGGCCTTGAGCTTCCTCGGACTGGGCCTGCGCTCGCCCATCACCAGCTGGGGCGTGCTGCTGAACGAGGCGCAGAACATCAACGTGGTGGCGCTTTATCCCTGGCTGATGCTGCCGGTCGTGCCGGTGTTCACCGTCGTGCTCGCCTTCAATTTCTTCGGCGACGGGCTGCGCGACGCGGCGGACCCCTATCGCTGATCCGGCTGCGACAGGTGCAGCACGCGGAAGCGGTCGGCAGACGGACCGGCCGCATCGAAGCGGACGCGCAGCAGGCGCCAGCCGCCCGGGTCCAGCCCAACCACGTCGCCGGCATGATCGGCCGCGATCAGGCCGGCCAGATCCGTGCCGTCGGGCACCGCTTCCTCGGCCAGATCGAGCGTTTCGACGGGGCCGGTCGGCGGCACGACCTTGAGCGGCAGCCAGGTCCGGATCGAGGGGCGGCCAAAGCCCGCGACCAGCGCCGCGAAACCGGGACCGGCCAGAAAATCGCGCAGGGCTTCGGGTGAATGCCAGACGTAGAATGGCGCGTAGCGATTGGCGGCAGCCCCGTCGCGGCCGGCCTCGGACATCAGGAAAGCCTTGAAAACCAAGCCGGGGAAATCATCGAAGAACGCCCCCTTCTGCGCGACGCGGTCGACGATCCGGCCCATGTCATAGTCGGCCGGCAGGGTGAAGACATATTGCATGGCGATCATGGTGGGCTCCAACTGGTGACAGGGCTTACATAAGCCCTCGCGGTCCATTTGAAAAATTGATAGTTTGGATGGATCACTTGAGTAGAACCAATCTATGCGCCTGACCAATCTCGATATGGATCTGCTGCGCACGCTGGCGACGGCGATGGAGCTGGGCGGTTTCGCCCGGGCCGCGGCCCGGCTCGGCCGGTCGCAATCGGCGGTCAGCCTGCAGATGCGCAAGCTGGAGGAGCATCTGGGCGTCCCCTTGCTGCGCAAACAGGGGCGCGGCCTGGCGCTGACCGAGGCCGGCGATGTGGTGTTGAGCTATGCGCGCCGCATCCTGGCGCTCAACGACGAGACGGTCGCCGCCGTGCGCGGGCTGGATCTATCCGGCGCGGTGCGTCTGGGCCTGCCGCAGGATTTCGCCGAGACCTGGCTGCCGGACGCGCTCGGCCGCTTTGCCCGGGCCCATCCGCAGATCCGGATCGAGGCGCGGGTCGATCGCAACGCGGCCCTGCTGGACGATCTGACCGGCGGGCGGCTGGATCTGGCGCTGCTGTGGGGCGAGGAAACCCGGCCCGGCGCCGAATTGCTGGCCCGCCTGCCGATTCATTGGATCGGGCGGGGCGATCTGGTCCTTGCCGAGGGCGAGCCGCTGCCGCTGATCGTATTCGCCCCGCCTTGCGCCTTTCGCGCCGCCGGGCTGGCGGCCCTCGACGGCGTCGGCCGGTCCTGGCGCCTGAGCTTCACCAGCCCGGCGCTGGCCGGGCTCTGGGCGGCGGCGACGGCCGGGCTCGGCGTCACGATCCGCACCCGGGTCGGCATGCCGGCGACGCTCAAACTCCGGGAGGATCTACCCGCCTTGCCCGACATCGCCCTTACCCTGCATCAGACCGCAAGCAGCACCCCCGCCGTAGCGCGCCTGAGGGATATCCTGGTGCAGACGCTGGCCGACAGCCTGGGACAGGGTCTGGCGGCATGAGGATGCGGGGGCTGGTCCTGGCGGTCCTGCTGTTCGGCGTGCCGGCGCTGCCGGCCAATGCCGAGAGCGTGCTGCGCCGGGTGATCGCGGCCGACCTGACCTCGGTCGATCCGCATCTGATCGGCAACGAGTACGAGACGATCGTCACGTCCGACCTGTTCGAGGGCCTGACCGTCTACGGGCCCGACGCGACCATCCGGCCGGGCGTGGCCGAGCGCTGGGACCTGGCGCCGGACGGCAGGAGCTATGTCTTTCACCTGCGACCCGGCCTCACCTGGTCCGACGGCAGCCCGCTGACCGCCGCGGATTTCGTCTATTCGCTCCGGCGCGCGCTCGATCCGGCGACCGGCTCGCCCTATAACGAGATCCTGTACCCGATCGCGGGCGCCCGCGCGATCGCCGAGGGCACGGTCAAGGATCCGGCGACGCTGGGCGTCACGGCGCTGGACCCGGTCACGCTGCGCATCGCGCTCGATCGGCCGGCGGCGTTTCTGCCGGCCGTGCTGGCGCATTCCATGGCGTTTCCGGTGCCGGAGGCGGCGATCCAGCGCTGGGGCAAGGACTGGATCCGGCCGGAACATTTCATCGGCGACGGCGCCTTCACGCTGGGCGAATGGGTGCCGCAGAGCCGCCTGACGTTCCGGCGCAATCCGCATTATCACGCGGCCGCGTCGGTCGGGCTCGACCGGATCGATTGGCTGGTGATCTCCGACGATGCCTCGGCCTACAAGGCGTTCCGCACCGGCGAGGTCGACATCGCCGATCTGGCCGTGCGACTGCTGCCGGAGGCCCGGCGCGAGGTATCGGCGGCGCTGCACGAACAGCATCTGCTCAATAGCCGCTATGTCGAGATCAACATGGCCCGCCCGCCGCTCGCGACCGACCGGCGCCTGCGCGAGGCCCTGGCGCTGGCGCTGGATCAGACTGCCATCGAGACCAAGGTCGTGAAGCAGGGCGGCACGCCCGCCTTCAGCTTCGTGCCCGACGGCATGCCCGGCTATATACCGCCGCGACAGGATTTCGCGGCGCTGCCGATGGCGGACCGCCTGGCCCGCGCCCGCCAGATCTGGGCCGAGGCCGGCCAGGGCCGCGACCATCCGCTGACGCTGGAATTTCTGACCGACGATCTGCCGGATTACGTGCTGGAGGCGAAGGCGATCGCGGCCCTGTGGCAGCAGGCGCTGCCCGGCCTGACCATCAAGCTCGACACCAACGAATATCAGGTCGTGACCGCGCGGCTGATCCGGCACGATTATCAGATCTCGCTATCGAGCTGGAACGCCGACTTTCCCGATCCGTGGAACTTCCTGGCGGCCTGGCGCCGCGACGCGGGCACGACCAATGTGATCGCCTATCGGAATGCCGGCTACGAGGCGGCGCTCGATCGGGCCCAGAACCTGCTCGACCCGGCGCCCCGCATGGCGCAACTGGCCGCGGCCGAGCGGCTGCTGCTGGATGATTACGCCATCCTGCCCTATGGCTTCGGCAGCGACCGCGCCCTGGTCGCAGCAGCCGCCAGCGGCTGGCAGGCCAATGCGCTGGGCATTCACCTCAGCCGCTACATGAGCCTGACCCGTTAGAGCCTGATCCGATCAAACCGGCTCGGTTTGATCAGTGAATCAGTCTCTAAATATATGATTTAGAGGGCGATTCAGACATGAGGTCGGTCCGACCTCATGTCATCGCGCTCTAGCCCTCGGGAGGCTTTTGGCGACTGTCGCGGCGAAGTTTCCGAAGGCCCGGCGGATCGGCGGCGAACCACGCCGCAGCCACGAAGATTCCGCTCACCGACGCAACGGCCACCGGGGTCTTCCAGAGCAATGCTGTCTTGGTGGCTATCTCCGCCGCCGCAAGTGCCCCCGCCTAAAGCGTCAGGACCATGCCTTCGCGCGCGGCCAGCGTGCCGGGGCGCCGCGCGTCTGCGGCGCGGGCGATGACATCCATCTCATCGTCGCTCCGGCGCGGCGCATGATGAAACAGGATCAGCGTCTTGGCGCCGGCCGCTTCGACCAGCTTGATGCCTTCCTGCCAGGTCGAATGGCCCCAGCCGACTTTGCTGGCATATTCCTCGTCGGTGAACATGGCGTCATAGATGACATAGTCGGCGCCCTCGATCAGGGCCACGATCTTTTCGTCCAGCCGGTCGGGGAAATGCTCGGTGTCGGTGATGTAGCACAAGGTGCGGCCGCCGAATTCGATCCGATAGCCGGTCGCGTTGTTCGGATGATTGAGCGGCGTCGTGCGGACGGTGATCTCGGGATGCGGATGCAGCGTCTCGCCGGCGAAGAAATCGGTGAAGGTCTTGTCCGAGCCCAGCGACTTGACCGGGATCGGAAACAGCGGATCGGTCATCATCGTGTTGACGACCTCTTCGACATTGCGCTCCGGCGCCAGGTGACCGGCAAAGAACCGGAGCTTGTTCGCGGGGCTGAAGGCCGGCGCGAAGAACGGAATGCCGACGATATGGTCGAGATGGGTGTGGGTCAGGAAGATGTCGAATTCGAGCGGCCCGGTCTCTTTCTCGAGCGAATATCCCAGCGCCCTGATACCGCTGCCGGCATCGAGGATCAGGCGATGGGCGCCGCAGATGACCTCCAGACAGGGCGTATTGCCGCCATATCGGATAGTCTCCGGTCCTGGCGAGGCGATACTGCCGCGCACGCCCCAAAATGTACAAGTGAATGGCCCTGGGGCCGAGCCGGTCGGGCCGTTATGTTCGCTCACTGCGCTCATGCCTCAGCTTGCCAATCCTGTCGGCCTTGCGGCCCGCTCTACGGCACTAGACGGTAGCCACCCGGTTCCGTAATCAAAAGTTCTGCCTTGGATGGATCGATCTCGATCTTCTGCCGCAGACGGTAGACGTGCGTTTCCAATGTATGCGTGGTCACGGCCGCGTTATAGCCCCAAACCTCGTTAAGCAGCAGTTCACGGCCGGTCGGTCGGTCACCGGCCCTCAGAAGGTATTTGAGGATAGCGGTTTCCTTCTCGGTTAGCCGAACCTTTTTCTTACCCCCTTCCGTAACCAGAAGTTTGGCGCTGGGGCGAAAGCTATAGGGGCCGATCGTAAAGATTGCATCTTCGCTTTGCTCATGCTGGCGCAGCTGGGCCCGCAGGCGGGCGAGCAGCACGCCCAGACGGAACGGCTTGGTCACGTAGTCATTGGCGCCGGCGTCGAGACCCAGGATCGTATCGGCCTCGCTGTCGGCCCCGGTCAACATGACGATCGGCGCGCGCACGCCGTTGCGGCGCATCAGCCGGCACAGGTCGCGCCCGTCCATGTCGGGCAAGCCGACGTCGAGCACGAGAATATCGAAATAACGGTGCTTGGCGATTTCCAGCGCCGCGGCGGCCGTATCGGCCAATTCGACCAGGAATTCCTCATGCAGGCGCAGTTGCTCCGCCAGAGCCTCGCGGAGCGCCTGATCGTCATCGACCAGCAGGATCTTTTTCGGTGCCGTCATGGCCTTCCTTTGATCGCCGACCGGTCCGCCCGGACCGGCGGCTTCGTCCGGAGCATAGGGACGACCCCGTCCTGGCGCAATCCATCCGCATGTTCAGATCGTTAGCGGCGCCGGGCAATGGCGTCGAACGCCCGGCCCCAAGCATGGGCGGTCTGGGTCCAATCGGCCAGGCCGGCCGCTGCCGCGCGGGCGCCCGCTGCATAGGCCTGGCGGAGCGCTGGATCACCGATCATCCGCTCGAGCGCCGAACTCAGCGCCGCGCGGTCGCCGGCCGGCACCAGGATCCCGGCCGAGGCCGGCACGGTCTCGGGGATGGCGCCCGCATCGGTGCCGATGATGGGCAGCCCATGGGCCATCGCTTCGGCATAGGCCATGCCATAGCCTTCGTAATAGGACGGCAGCACGAACAGATCGGCGGCGCGATAGGCGGTCGACAGGCGCTCCGGCGGCCATTCGCCGGCCAACTCGACCTGGTTTTCCAGCCCGTGCCCGGCGACGAGCGCGCGGACGGCCGCGACGGTTTCGTCATCGCGCTCCAGGCTGCCGATCGCGGTCAGGTGCCAATCGCTGCGCCCGAGCGCCGCCAGGGCCTCGATCAGCAGACGATGGCCCTTGCGCGGGGTCAGGGTCGCCACCGTCAGCAGCCGTACCGGGCCGGCCCGTTCGGTCGGCGCGGCGACATCGATCACCCGGTCGGTCCCCGGCGGTACCACGATGATGCGGTCCGCGGGCACGCCATAGGCCGCGACGTCGGCGGCACTGCGCGGGCTGGGACACAGGATGCCGCGGCAGAGCGGCAGCAATTTGCGCTCCAGCGCCGCGTAGCGCGCCGCCACGTCGGGGGCGAGGCCGGTTTCGAGCGCCAGGACATGATGGACCAGCACCAGGATATCCAGCCGGCGGGCCGCCGCCGGCAGCGCGTCCTCGAACGCCGGCAGCGCCAGCCCGTCGATGCACACCGCGGCACCATCGCCCATGGCGGCCAGGCAGGATGCCGCGCTCGCCTTCGCGGTCCAGTCGGCATCGGGGAATTGCCCCATCAGCTCCAGCAGCCCGACCGGACGCCCCTCGGCGCGCAGCCCCTCGATGACGCGCCGATCGTAGAGATAGCCGCCGGTGATCTGTTCGATCGGCCCCGGCACGATGAAGGTGATGGGCTCGCCCATCAGAGCGGAGCATCGAACCCGGCCCAGGCGACCGGCGATTCCCTGAGCACGACCTGAAGGGAGTCGAGCGTTCCGGCCGTACCGGGCCCCAGCGCGCCGGTGGCGACCTTCGCCTTGAGGCGCGCATGCAGCACGCCGGCCAGGAATTCGGTCGTCGTGTTCTTGCCGGCGAATTCCGGCAGCTCGTCCAGATTGGCGAAGGCGAGCGGCGCCAGCACGTCCTTCAACACATCGAGCGCCCGGCCGATGTCGCAGATGATGCCGTCCTGGTCGAGCTCGCGGCGGCGGAACGTCGCCTCGACGGTATAGGTCGCCCCGTGCAGGCGCTGCGCCGGGCCGAACACGGCGCCCTGGAAGCTGTGGGCGATCATGACATGGTCGCTGACGGTAACGGTGTACATGGCGCTACGGGTCCGGTTTCAGGGGTAAAGCACGAGCCGGCAGAGCGCGCCGGCGGGATCCTCGGCCAGCCGGGCCATGGTCCGGGGCAGATCGGCGAAGGCGGTTTCGCCGTCGATGAACCGGTCATAGACCGGATCGGCCAGCAGATCGAGTGTCAGCGTCAGGCGCCGGTGATGGGTCCAGCGCGGCCGCTGCGCCGGCGCCACCGCCCCGACCTGGGACGCGCGGATGGTCAGGCGCCTGGCATGGAAAGCCTCGCCGAGCGGCAGCGATACCGGGCGGTCGCCATACCAGCTCATGTCGAGTACGGTGGCCTCGAACCCGCCCAGGCCCAGCGCCAGCGCCAGGCCCTCGGGCGCGCCGCTGGCATGGATCACGAGATCTTGATCGCCGGGCGCCAGCTCCGGTGTCGCGAAGTCGCAGCCGAGCGCCAGGGCCAGATCGGCCCGCGCCGGATCGCGGTCGACCAGCGTGACCCGGGTTCCCGGCAGGCGGGCCGCCAGCGAGGCGACCAGCCCGCCGACCACGCCGGCGCCGACGATGGCGATCCGGTCGCCGGCCATGGCCCCCGCGTCCCACAGGCCGTTGAGCGCCGTTTCCAGATTGGCCGCCAGCACGGCGCGCCGGGTCGGCACCGCCTCCGGCAGCACCACCGCCGCCGCGACCGGTAGATCGAACCGATCCTGATGCGGATGCAGGCAGAAGATGCGGCGGCCCGCCCAACCGTCCGGGCCGGCCTCGACCAGGCCGACGGCGCTGTAGCCGTATTTGACCGGACCGGGGAAATCGCCGTCCTGAAACGGGCAGCGCATCGCCTGATGTTGGCTCGCCGGCACCTGGCCGCGGAACACCAGCGTCTCGGTACCCAGGCTGATGCCGCTCGCCAGCATGCGGACGCGCAGCCGGTCCGGGCCGAGCACGCCCAGCGGCACCGGGCGGATTTCACCCCGGCCGGGCTCGACGACCCAGAACGCGTTCGCCGGGGTCCCCATATGGCTGCTCAAGAGAAATCGCACTCGAACAGCATGTCGCCGCCCAGCGCGAACCGACGCAGGCGCGGGCGCAGGCCCTGGGCCAGAGTCTGGATTTCCGGCAGCTGGATGCCGGGGCGCCCCGAACCGATGATCAGCGGGGCGATGGTCAATTGCAGCCGGTCGAGCACGCCCTGCGCCAGAAAGCGCGAGACGGTGACGCCGCCGCCTTCGACGAAGAGCCAGCCGAGACCGCGCCGGCGGAGCAGTTCGACGATCGCCCGGCAGTCGAGCGCGCCGTCCTCGGTGCGCGGCACGCTCACGACCTCGGCCTGGCCCAGATGCGTCGGCGGTGCTCGATCGCCGGCGGTAATGACCAGGGTTTCGGCGGCCTGGTCGCGGAACAGGGCATAGTCCGAGCCCAGGCCCAGCATCGGATCGAGCACGACGCGGACGGGATTGTCGCCGGGACAGCGCCGCACGGTCAGCTGCGGATCGTCGAGCCGCACCGTGTCGGCACCGACCAGGATCGCGTCGGCCAGCGCCCGCATGCGGTGATTATGCAGCAGGTCCTCCGGCCCGGTGACCCAGCGGGAGGCGCCGTTCGCCGCCGCGATCCGGCCATCCAGGCTCTGTCCCAGATGGGCGATGGTGAAGGATGGGCCGTCCTGGAGCGCCAGCGGCAGATAGAGATCAAGCAGCAGGCAGATCGGTGCCGGCGGCATCGGGTCGATCGACCAGCCGCCGTCGGCATCGATCCACAGCCAGCTCTCGCCGATCTCGAGCCGCAGCCGGCGGCCGGGCTCGGGCGCGCCGATCCTGCGGGCGGCGCAGATCGCCTCCCAGGCACCGGCTTCGTCGAGGTAGATCGGGGCGCGCACCGCTCTATGATATTCCTTGGCCTACGGGACGGGAATGCCGGCGGGTGCCGGCCGGTCCTTGGTTCCGAGCTTATCCAGCCCTGAGTCTCCCGCCAATGTCACAACCCCGTGAGCATGTAAAACATTCCCCGCTGCGCATGGAAATATGCTGGTCGGTCGCGATTGCGAGCGTGGGCGGCGCCACGGCACTGCTCGCCCTGGGCGAGCGCGCCGGTGCGGTGGCCGCGCTCGTCGGCTGGGCGCTCTATGCGACGGTCGTCTATCGCGCGGCGGTTCGCGCCGAATTGGCCGGCTTCGGCTGGGCCAGCCACATCACGCTGGTGCGGGGTCTGCTGGTCGCTTTGATGATCCCCTGCCTGCTGACGCCCGAGCGCCGCCCCTGGCTGCCGCTGATCCTGGGCATCGCGGCGCTCGGTCTGGACGGCATCGACGGCCCGGTCGCGCGCCGGACCGGCACGGCCGGCGCGTTCGGCGCGCGTTTCGACCTGGAGACCGATGCGCTGACCGTGCTGATGTTGAGCGCGCTGGTCGCCGCCGAGGGTCGGGTCGGCGCGTGGGTCCTGGCGAGCGGGGCCATGCGCTATGTTTATGTCGCCGCCGGCTGGGCCTGGCCTTGGCTCCGCCGGCCGGTGCCGCCCAGTTTCGCGCGCAAGCTGGTCTGCGTGCTGCAGATCGCCGGCCTGCTGGCGGCCCTGCTGCCGATCCTGGGACCGCCCTGGCCGACGGCGATCGCGGCCGTGTCGCTGGCCCTGCTGGTCTGGTCGTTCGGCCGGGACGTGTTGGGGCTCATGCGCGACAGGGGCATGGCGGAATCGTCCGCGGCACCATATCTCCCCGACAGGGGCGGTGTATGATGGCCGCCACAGCGATATCGGGTCGGCTCTAGATGTTGAAGCAAGCAATGGATCAGACACAGCGGGTGCTGCCGCCGCACGAAGTCAACCGTGCCATCGCGGATCTGCGCCGCGGCGATATCGTGCTGCTGAGCGACGGGACGGATGCGGCCCTGATCCAGGCCGCCGAGGCGATCGACGACGACGGCCTGGCGCGTGCGATCACGCTCACCCGGGCGCGGCCCGTGCTGGCGACGACGCTGCGCCGCGCGATCGCGCTGGACCTGACGCCCGACGAAGAGGGGCGCAGCGCCGTCGAGCTGCTGCCGCCGGCCGACGCGTCCGCCGGCTTCCTGCGCGAACTGGCCGACCCGACCGTCGTCCGCCAGGTGTCCGACCAGCCCATCGGCGTTACCCGCGTCGGTCCGAAGAGCCTGGCCGCGGCCGCGATCGAGCTGGCCAAGCTCGCCCGGCTGCTGCCGGCGATCGCCTATTTCCCGATCGGCCCGCGCGAGGGTGCTTTGATCGCCCGGCGCGAAGGGATCATCGAGGTCGGCCTCGAACAGGTCTTCGCCCATCGCACCGTGCTGGCCCGGACGCTGCGCCAGGTCGCCGAAGCCAGCGTACCGCTGGCCGATGCCGAGCATACCCGTATCCTGGCGTTCCGGCCGGACGATGGCGGCACCGACCATCTGGCGATCCTGATCGGCGATCCGAAGGGGCCCGAGCCGGTGCTGGCGCGGATCCATTCGGAATGTTTCACCGGCGACCTGCTGGGGAGCCTGCGCTGCGACTGCGGCGACCAGCTGCGCGGCGCCATCAAGGCGATAGCGGAGGCCGGCAGCGGCATCGTGATCTATCTGGCCCAGGAAGGCCGCGGCATCGGCCTGGTCAACAAGCTGCGCGCCTACAAGCTGCAGGACACCGGCTTCGACACGGTCGACGCCAATCTGCAACTGGGCTTCGACGCCGACGAGCGGGTCTATCAGCCGGCCGCCGAAATCCTGCGTCAGCTGGGTTTCGACAAGGTCCGCCTGATGACCAACAATCCGGAGAAAGTCGCGGCCCTCGCCCAGCACGACATCGAGATCGTCGAGCGCGTGCCGAGCATCTTTCCGTCGAACAACCACAACCGGAACTATCTCGCGACCAAGGCCAAGCGCAGCGGCCACCTGTTCTGACCCGGCAGTCCTTGCCGGTCGGCAGCGGCGTGCCGGGATAAACTGTTGAAATATAACGCGGCCGGCTTGGCATTAGCCTTGCTTAGTCGTTCCGTATGGATCCGACCAGCGCAGCTGCGACCGAGAACATCACCGTCAAGGCCCCGGCCCCGGCGGCGGAGAAGTCGCATCTGTGGGCCGGCGATCATTTCAGCTTTCACGACGTGCTGGACGCGATCAATCCGCTGCAGCACATCCCGATCGTCGGCACGATCTATCGCGCGGTCACCGGCGACACGCTGGGCAATGCGGCGCGCGTCGTCGGCGATGGTCTCTATGGCGGCGTGATCGGCGTCATCGCCGGCCTGGTCGATGTCAGCGTGCTCGAGAATACCGGCAAGGATATCGGCGGCAACGTCATGGCCGCCCTGGGCATCGACGACAAAGCGACCCAAAACGCCGGCGCCAATACGCTGTCGGACCCATCGCCGACGAACAGCAACACCCCGGTCCCGACCCAGAAACCGGCCCCGCCGCCCATCGCCCCGCCGGTCGCGACCCAAGCGGCGGCGCCTGCCCCGGCGCCCCCCACCGGCATTCCCCTGGCATCGACCCAGCCGCAGCTCATGCCGCTGTCGACCGGGCCCAAGATGATGGCGCTCAACAGCCAGGCCCGCGGCTTTCCGATCGATACCTCGGCCGAGGGCATTCTGGCGCTGAGGACGACCGCGAACAGCGCGCCGCGCCCGGTGCCGCTCAACATCCCCGCCGGCACGCTGGCGCCCAACCAGCGGATTCCGTTGACCGGGGCCGAGTTCGCCCAGCGCATGTCCGAAGGGCTGGACAAATACAAGGCCCTGGTGACCGAGCGGCAAGCAGCCAGTGCCGGTACCAGCGTAAATCAGGTACAGTGATACCGACGCATCGTCGGAGCATGATCATGGATCTGCTGGTTTCCAGCGACGGGACTGCCCGCTTCGCCAGCCGCCTGTGCCGCTGCGCGCTCGGCCGCGGCGGCGTGAGCGAGGCCAAGCGCGAGGGCGACGGCACGACGCCGATCGGCATCTGGCCGCTGCGCCGCCTGCTGTATCGGCCGGACCGGCTTGCCCCGCCGCCGACCGGCCTGCCGACGGTGCAGATCGGCCGGGCCGACGGCTGGTGCGATGCGCCGGACGATAAGAACTACAATCTGCCGGTCATCCTGCCCTATCCCGCCAGCACGGAGGCGCTGTGGCGCGCCGATGGGGTCTACGATCTGATCGTGCCGCTCGGCTATAACGATGGGCCGATCCTGCCCGGGCGGGGCAGTGCCATCTTCCTGCATCTGGCCCGTGACGGCTATCTGCCGACCGAGGGCTGCGTCGCCCTCGCCCAGGACGATCTGCTGGCCTATCTGGCGCTGGCCACGACCGAGTCCCGCGTCATCATCACGCGCTGAATCACTACGCGCTGACAGGCGGCCGTTCGCCGAAGATCGCCGACCCGATCCGGACATGGGTGGCACCCTGCTGTACCGCCAGGCGATAGTCGGCACTCATGCCCATGCTGAGCGCGGCGAGCCCGTGGCGCCGCGCGATCGAATGCAACAGCGCGAAATGCAGGCTCGGCTCGTCGTCGACCGGCGGGATGCACATCAGGCCGGCGATCGGCAGCTTCAGACGTTCGACGCAATCGCGGATGAAATCATCGGCCTCGCGCGGCGCAATGCCGGCCTTTTGCGGCTCTTCGCCCGTGTTCACCTGGATGAGCAGCGCCCGCGTGCGCACCGGCCCCTTGGCATAGGCCTGGGCCAGGGCCTCCGCCAGCTTCGGCCGGTCGACCGTCTCGATCACGTCGAAACATTCCAGCGCTTCCTTGAGCTTGTTGGTCTGCAGCGGCCCGATCAGATGCAGCGCCAGATCGGGAAATTCGTCCCGCAGGGCCGGAAACTTCGCGATCGCCTCCTGCACCCGGTTCTCGCCGAAGCGGCGTTGGCCCGCATCCAGCGCCTCGCGCACCGCGTCGGCCGGCTTGGTCTTGGACACGGCGACGAGCTGGACGGCATCGGCCGGCCGGCCGGCCGCCGTCGCCAGAGCGACGAGTTCGGCCCGGACATTGTCGAGGCGGGTGCGAATGCTATCGGTCATCGGGTTCGTTTCGGCTGGGGTGACGGGACCGCGATCCTATCCGAGATCGCGGTCGGCAGAAAACTGCTGTCTCGGCGCGCGAAATCTGCTTTTATTCGAAAGCGAACCCTTGAAGCGTCGAAAGCGAAACTAATCGCGAAATTCGAGCGATGCGGCGTCAAGGTTTTCGAACTTTCATAATGGCGCCAGACCCAAGGTCCGGCCCGAACAAAATACCGGAGGAATCATGCTCGCCGATCTGCCCCTGCGTATCACCCTTGCGGCCGCCACGCTCGCAGCATTCGGCGGCATCGCCGTCAAGGCCGAGGCCGCCGACATCCGGATTGCCTGCTATTCCGACGGCAATGAATGCCCGGCGACCAAGATCCTGGCCGAGCGCTTCATGAAGGACAATGCCGACATCCACATCACGATCGACGAGATGCCGTACAAGCAGATCCTCGAGAGCGTCCCGGTCCAGCTCGCCGCCGGCAACGGCCCGGACATCGCGCGGGTGAGCGATTTCGGCCAGGTGGCGTCCTATCAGCTGGACCTGACGCCCTATCTGAAGGACCCGGCCTATTGGCAAACCGCCTATGGCCCGGTGCTGGACTGGATGCGCACGGGTCCCGACGATCACGGCATCTATGGGCTGATGACCCAATTGACCGTCTCGGCGCCGATCGTGAACAAAACCCTGTTCGATCAGGCCGGCGTGCCGATCCCGGCCAAGGGCGCCACCTGGGACGATTGGGCCGTGGCCACGGCGAAGGTCGCCAAGGCGACCAAGACGCCGTTCGGCATGGCCTGGGACCGCAGCGGTGCCCGCTTCTCGGGGCCGGCGATCTCGGAAGGCGCCAAATTCTTCTATTCGGCCGGTCATCCGCCCATGGTCGACAACGGCTTCAAATCGATGGCGGCCAAATTCGTCAAGTGGAACCAGGACGGCACCGTCGACAAGGATGTCTGGGTCTCGACCGGCGGGGGCTATCGCGACGCGTTCGAGGAATTCGCCAACGGCAAGATCGCGGTCTATCTGTCGGGCAGCTGGCAATTGGCCCGCCTGCAGAAGCAGATCGGCGAGGGGTTCGAATGGGTCATCGGTGATGCGCCCTGCGGCGCCGGCGGCTGTACCGGCATGCCCGGCGGCGCCGGCTTCGTCGCGTTCAAGGGCACGAAGTCGCCCAAGGAGGTCGCGCGCTTCCTGGATTATCTGGCCTCCGAGCCGGTCTATGCCGAATGGATGGTCATGACCTCGAACCTGCCGGCCAACCTGGATCTGCAGAAGAAGAAGCTGGACTATAAGCTGACGCCGGCCGGTATCGCCGCCATGGCCCAGTTCCAGGCCAACGCCGCGACCTTGTCGCCGCTCGCCTACAAGCTGCAGGGCTCGGCGATGAGCCGGCCGATGTTCAACGCGACGGTCGACCGGATCAGTCAGGCGATCAGCGGTCAGATCACGCTGGATCAGGCCTATGAGCGCATCACGTCGGACGTGGCCGACGCGGCGGCGGCGAAGAATAGGAAGTGATCGGCACGATAGCCAGCCAAGCGGCCGGGCGGCTTTATGCCGCCGTGATGAACCTGCCCGAGCGCCCGATGCGCTGGGCGCAGGGACACCTGCCCGACGGCAGGCTCGGCTGGCTGTTCGTCGGTCCCAATCTGGCGATCTTCGCGGTGTTCACCTTCCTACCGATCATCGTGGACTTCTATTACGCCGGCACCGGCGGGACCAACCTGCTGCCGACCGAGCGGCCCTGGGTCGGCTTGGAAAACTTCGCCTCGCTGCTCGCCTGCAAGGATTATTTCGAGCCGAACAGCTGCGTGCGCGACCAATTCTGGTACGCGATCTGGAACACGGTGAAGTTCGTAGCCCTGCAGGTGGCGCTGATGCTGGCGTTCAGCCTGGTCACGGCCCTGGTGCTGAACCGCAAGATCATCGGCCGCGGCTTCTTCCGGGCCGCCTTCTTCTATCCGGTGCTGCTGAGCCCGGTCGTGGTGGCGCTGATCTGGAAATGGGTCCTGCAGCGGGACGGGGTGCTGAACGCGGCGTTCGTCGGCGCCGGCCTGCAACCGGTCGAGTGGCTGTTGAGCGCGCGCTCCGCCTTCGGCTGGACCGTGTTCGTGTCGATCTGGGCGCATATGGGCTTTTATACGCTGATCCTGCTGGCGGGATTGCAGGCGATCCCGGCCGATATCTATGAGGCGGCGGCGATGGACGCGGCGCCGCCGCTGCGGGTCTTCCGACGCATCACCCTGCCGCTCCTGATGCCGAGCGTGCTGGTCGTGCTGGTGCTGGGCCTGATCCGCGCGGTGCAGATCTTCGACGAGGTCTATGTCCTGACCGGCGGCGGCCCCGGCTCCGCCACGACCTATCTGGTCGAATTCATCTACAACACCGGCTTCTCCGCGCAGGTCCGGCAATATGGCCTGGCCGCCGCGGCCTCGCTGCTGCTGGCCGGCGTGCTGCTGGTGCTCACCCTCATCCAGTTGCGCGGCATGCGCGCGAAAGGCTCGTCCCGTGGATAGGCTCGCACGCCTGCTGACCGCCACGCGCGGCCGCGGCCGGATGGATTGGACCGATTGGGCCAGCTACCTCTATCTGGTGCTGGGCACGCTTCTGATGCTGGGGCCGGTGGTCTGGCTGGCCTTGAGTTCGCTCAAGAGCCCCTCCGGCCTGATCGAGTTTCCGCCGACCCTGCTGCCGCAGGAACAGGTCCGCGTCGCGGTGCCGACCTATCCGGCGCCGCTGCCGCTCTATCGCATCACGGAGGGCGACCATGCCGGCCAGACCCTGGCCGAGGTGCGCAAGATCGGGCTGCAGGCGACCATGGTCGATCCGGCGGCGCCCGAAACGCCGATCCGGGTGCCGATCGACGCGCGGACGAAGGTGATGCGCCTCCATGCCGCCTGGGACAATTACGGCGACCTGCTGCAGAAGTTCGATTTCGGCCGCTACCTGTGGAACAGCGTGTTCATCACCACGGTCGCCACCCTGATCACCCTGCTGCTGAATTCCATGGCCGCCTTCGCGCTGTCGAAATACCGGTTCGCCGGCCGCGATCCGGTGTTCCTGCTGATGCTGGCGACGCTGATGATCCCGCCGACCATCATTCTGGTGCCGAACTACCTGATCGCCGCCGTGCTGGGTCTGACCGACAATCCCTGGGGCGTCATCTGGCCGGCCGTGGCCACGCCGACCGGCGTGTTCCTGCTGCGCCAATACATGCTGACCCTGCCCGACGACCTGCTGGAGGCCGCCCGCATGGACAATGCGTCGGAATGGCGGATCTACTGGCGCATCGTCCTGCCCCTGTCGAAGCCGGCACTGGCCGTGCTCGCCATCTTCTCGGTCATGTGGCGCTGGAACGAGTTTCTATGGCCGATGGTCGTGCTGGGCCGGAGCGAGAGCTTCACCCTGCCGCTGGCGCTCAATTCGTTCCAGGGCGAGCTGACGACCCAATGGAATTATCTCTTGGCCATGACCGTCGTGACCCTGGTCCCGGTCACGGTCATCTTCGCGCTGCTGCAGCGTCATATCACCCAAGGCATCGCCTCAGCCGGAGTCAAATGATGAGCCGTATCGACGGCAGCCTTGCCCTCCAGGATGTGGTCAAGCGCTTCGGGAACACCGAAGTCGTTCATGGCGTCAGCTTCGATGTGGCCGACGGCGAATTCGTCGTCTTCGTCGGCCCGTCCGGCTGCGGCAAGTCGACCTTGCTGCGCATGATCTGCGGGCTGGAGAGCGTCACCGAAGGCGAGGTCCGGATCGGCGGCGAGCGGGTCAACGACCTGCCGGCGGCCCGGCGCGGCTTGGCGCTGGTCTTCCAGTCCTACGCGCTCTATCCGCACATGAGCGTCTATCAGAACATGGCGTTCGGCCTGGAAAACCTGGGGATGCCCAAGACCGAGATCCAGGCCCGGGTCGGCGAGGCGGCGCGCATGCTGCGCCTGGAAGAGTATCTGCAGCGCAAGCCGACGGCGCTGTCGGGCGGCCAGCGCCAGCGCGTCGCGATCGGCCGCGCCATCGTGCGCGAGCCGCGCATCTTCCTGTTCGACGAACCGCTGTCGAACCTGGATGCGGAGCTGCGCGTCGGCATGCGCGCGGAATTGGTCGACCTGCATCGCCGGCTCGGCACCACCATGATCTATGTCACCCACGACCAGGTCGAGGCCATGACCATGGCCGACAAGATCGTCGTGCTGCGCGCCGGCCGGGTCGAGCAGGTCGGGCTGCCGCTCGAGCTCTACAACAATCCTTGCAATCGCTTCGTCGCCGGCTTCATCGGCTCGCCCCGGATGAATTTCCTGGAAGGCCGGGTCGTGGACGGCGTCATCGAGCTGCCGGGGCTGGGCGTCGTGCGCACCCGGGCGCGGCTTCCGGCCGGCGGCACGCCCATCTCCATCGGCATCCGGCCGGAACATATCCACGCCGGCCACCAGGCGGACAATAACCTGACCGGCGCCGTCGCCGGCGTCGAGCAGTTGGGCGGCTTGAGCTACGTGCGTCTTGCGGGTCCGGACATCACGATCCAGATCCCGGGCCAGACGCGCCTGGCCGCCGGCGCCGCAACGCCGATCCATTTCCCGGCCGGCGCCATCCACGTCTTCGACGCCGACGGGCTGACCCTGCCGCGCCAAACCCCCTGACCGTCATTCCCGCGCAGGCGGCAATCCAGGGTGGCCGGCATCCGTCGCTTGCTCTGGATTCCCGCTTTCGCGGGAATGACGGAGAGAACGGAAACAGACCCATGAAACCGATCCGTCACGCCACCCTGTCTGAGATCACCGAACGCGGCGTAGCACTCGATTGCGGCGGCGGCATCGTCTGCCGCGTTTCGGTGCTGAAGCCCGACCTGATCCGGGTATTGTTTCTGCGCGATGGCGCGCCCTGTCAGCCGCGGACCTGGATGGTGCCGGCCCATGGCGCCGCCGATGTGCCGTGGGAGGGGCGCGACCGGCTGGACGAGACGAGCTGGCCCGCGCCGAGCCACACGCTGGCGCAGCAAGACGGCGCGATCACGCTGTCGACCGACCGGATGAAGGTGCGGATCGGGCTGGCACCCCTGGCGCTGACCTGGTCGCTGCCGGACGGGACGGTCTTCGCGGCCGACCGATCGAACCATGCCTACCTGTTCGGTGACCGGATCCGTCATCACCATGCCCGCGAGGCGGGCGACCGCTATCACGGGCTGGGCGACAAGACCGGCCGCCTGGACCTGCACGGCCGCCGGCTGCGCACCACCATGCTGGACAGCCTGGGCTATGATCCCGAGCATGGCGATCCGCTCTACAAGCATTGGCCGTTCGTCATCACCCGCGACGGCGCGTCGGGCGTGTCCTGGGGCATCTTCTACGACAATCTGGCCGACAGCACCTTCGACCTGGGCGCCGAGCACGACAATTACTACGGCCTGTTCCGCGGCTACGAGGCCGCGGGCGGCGATCTGGACTATTATGTATTCCCGGGTCCCGACGTCGATGCGGTCACCGCCAGGTTCCTTGATTTGACCGGACGCGCGCCGGTGCCGCCGCGCTGGACGCTGGGCTTCGCCCAGACCGCCATGGCGATCGCCGACAGCGCCAACGCGCAGGAGCGGATGCATGAATTCATCGCCCGCTGCGGGGCCGAGCGCATTCCCGTAAGCGCCTTCCATTTCGGTTCCGGCTATACCTCGATCGGGCCGAAGCGCTATGTCTTCACCTGGAACCTGGCGAAATATCCCGAGCCCCGGAAGCTGATCGACGCTTTTCATGCCGCAGGCATCAAAGTCGTCGCCAACATCAAGCCGTGCCTGCTCGACGATCACCCGAGCTATGCCACCCCGCTCGCCGCCGGCGCCTATGTCCGCGATCGGACCAGCGGCCAGCCGGTGATCAGCCAGTTCTGGGACGGCGAAGGCGCGCACCTGGATTTTACCAACCCCGCCGCCGTCCGCTGGTGGCAGGACGGACTCGGGTCCCAGGTGCTCGACTACGGCATCGACATCGGCTGGAACGACAATAACGAATATGGGCTGTGGGAGGACGGCGCCGAATGCGCCGGCTTCGGCCAGCCGATTCCGCTCGATCTGGCGCGCGGGCTGCAGCCGCTGCTGATGACCCGGGCCACGATCGAGGCGCAGCAGGCACGCGCGCCCGATCGGCGCGGCTTCACCATCACCCGCGCCGGCTGTCCGGGCATCCAGCGCTATGCCCAGACCTGGAGCGGCGACAATTCCACCAGCTGGCGCAGCCTGAAATGGAACCTGCGCACCGGGCTACAGATGAGCCTGTCGGGCATGTTCAACATCGGCCATGACGTCGGCGGCTTCTCCGGCCCGGTGCCGGATGCGGAGCTGCTGGTGCGCTGGACCCAGGTGGGCTCGGTCCATCCCCGCTTCATCATGAATTCCTGGAAGCCGGACGGGGTCTTCACCTCGCCCTGGCTGCATCCGGCGGCGACGCCGGCGATCCGCGCGGCCATCCGTCTGCGCTACCGGCTGATGCCGTATCTCTATTCGCTGATGCACCAGGCGGCCGACGGTGGCCCGGCGCCGCTGCGCCCGACCTTTGCCGCGTTCGGCGCGGATCCGGCGACGCTGGCCGACAATGACGAGCTGATGGTCGGCCCGGGCCTGCTGGCGGCGCCGGTCGTCGAACCCGGCGCCCGATCGCGGGCCGCCTATCTGCCGGCCGGACCGGAATGCTGGTTCGATTTCTGGAGCGGCGAGCGACTGGCCGCCGGTGCGATCGCGACGCTGGCCGCCCCGCTCGACCGCCTGCCGCTGGCCGCCCCCGCCGGCGCGATCATCCCGATGACCGACGAGCCGGCGGATTTTTCCCGCCTGCATGACGAGCCCAGCCGCTGTCTGCGCCTGTTCCCGGGCAGCGCTACGGGCAGCAGCAGCTTCACGCTGGTCGAGGACGACGGCGTGTCGCTGGCCGGTCCGACGACGAAGCTGCAAGTCCGGATGAGCTGGACGCCGGAGACGGTCACCGTGTCGGTCGAGACCGCCGGACCGAGACCCCCCGGCCTGGGCGACATCGGCGTCGCCCTGCCGCTCGCCGATCGCCGCGCGCTCGTGCTCCAGGGTGGACCCATCAGGCTCGAGAACCGACCGTTCAGGCCCACTCTCGATGCCTAACCCTGTTAGCTTTCTTGGCCCTCTCCCACAAGTGGGAGAGGGAGTTTTTAGAGATAACCGAACCGGCGCATCTGTTCGCCGTGATCGGCCTCGATCCGGGCGACCTGTTCGGGGCTGAGGATCTTCTTCCACTGACCGGCCTTGCCCTCGCGGAAAAACGCCGCGTCGGCATGA
>JAQGIC010000002.1 GCA_028288725.1 Rhodospirillales bacterium | reverse complement strand
GTCTGCGCCGGCGATGCGGCGGTGTAGGCCTCGCCCGGCGGGATCGAGTGAGCGTTGTGGCCGTTGCCGTGCTCGTCCACGCCGTTGTATTGGCCGGGCGAGGCGCGGTACCAGTCGAGGCGGCTGGAATAGGTGTAGTTGTCGTCCTCGGTCGGCTTGAGGTTTCGGTACAGGACTTCCAGCTCGTCGCGCGCCGGCAGGTACCAGTCATCGAAGCCGCCAATGCGCAGGCCGCGTGCCCATTGGGCAGCCGGGTGGGCGTCGTCGTTCATCGCCTTGGAATTGGCAAAGCCGTCGGCGAGCGAGCGGGCGCCCGGCGTGGCCTCGCGCCAGTTCTTCTTCCAGACGATGCCGGAAGTCTCGCCCTCCGCTTTCGGGGCGGAGATCAGGGCGTAGGCCTCGCCGCCGAGCGCAATCCGGCCGGCGTAAAAGCCGCCGCCGAACGGCGTGCCGGGGACGGTGGGGAGGTCGGGAGTAGCGGTCTCTACCGGAGTTTTAAGCTGATTGAGCATTTCGGTCTCTCATCTGCGCCGCGGCGTGTTCGATGAGAGACCTTGTCGCATGATTATGCGATATCAGCAACCACTAAAAACGCACAAGGATGCGATATGTGTGGCACCTGTCTGGAAAATACCGTCAGGCGGCCGGGGCGCCCGTTTAAGCAGACCCAAAATGGGACCTGACGCGAAACCCCTGCATGTCGGAAAATCCAGGGATGCAGCACGATCCTTATTCCGCGTTCACCATCGCGTTCATCGCACGCACGAAACAGCTCAGGGAGGCCTCGGGCCGCACACAGGAGGAGACGGCCATCGCGCTCGGCCTTCCGTTGGGAACATATCGAAAATATGAAAAGAGGTCCGCGATGCCCCTCTATCTGCTCGACCGGTTCGTTACGATCGTCCAGGGCGATCTGGTGTTCCTAATCACGGGTCGAGAGCCGAAGGTGAAGCGGCGATCGCGGGCACCAGAAACTCGTGACAAATAAGAGACCCAGATTGGGCGGTCAGGTAAGATTGTTAAAGTTCTATTAAACCGCGAATATATTTCACATAGATGTAAGTCTTGGTTGAACGACGCATCGAATCTGTGTTCATGTTTTGTGGAACACGGGGGAGGGTTTCGGGTGTGATGGCCCTACTTCCCCCAGACCAAGGCGCGCAAACGCCCCGATCAGCTACCCCGTCACCGAGCTCGGCGGGGGAAGCTTGGCACATAAGCTGCCAGGGGAGGAATGAATGGTACCCGAGCGCAGGAGTGTTGCGCGTAGCACATTGGTCGCTATGCCGGTATACATCGGAAGAATAAAGCTGTTGGGTATTTCTATTCAGGGTATGTCGACAACCTTGATATCGACGAAATATATCGGTCTCGTGGAAATAGGATACAAAGCGATAGTTAGGGGTGAGGATTTATTCATTCCGGCACGCGCACGCATCTCATTACTAGGGCCGAATACTAAATTTTTGCGTCACGTGGAGATTGGGGAAGTTCCTGATGTGGATGTCCTGATCGGGGCCGATCTGCTGGTGCCTCATCTATCATTCGCTCAAGAAGTCTTGCCAGGCTCAGCGCCGCTGTATGCGCTACCGGATACCAAACGGGGTTCCGTCTCGCGATTGCCTTGTTGAGCATGTCGCGAAGTCCGTCCAGATCGTCTTCTATAGCCGTTACGTCGCCGAGGCGTGGAGGCGCCTCGATCCGCGCGCCCTCGTAGGGTTCCCTAACTGGCGCCTCACCAAGCAGCTCAGCCACTGTCGCGTGATGTGCATCGGCGAGTTTCTCAAGGATAGCATGGCTTAGGCTTTCGGATCGTCCCCCGAGGAAGTTATACAAAGCGCCGGCCGATACCTTAGCTGCACGCGCAAACGGCGCCGGTTTCAGTCCCCGGCTCTCCATGAATTTTAGAAGCGCTCCGCGCCTGTCTTCCGATGAATCGCTCATAACGAACATGATACCTTTATCGCACTGAAGTGCGATTGCATTCTTATGCGATTTAACCCTTCTCAAAGACGCATAAAGATGCGATCTTGCGGCTATGGGCATCGATCAAACCATAGCGCGAATTCGCTCCTACGCGGTCTTCCGGGGCTGGCGGAAGTCAAGGCTGGCTGCTGAAGCGAAGATGAGCGACACGACGCTCCGGGACTTCGATGAGCCGGACTGGAATCCGACCGCCGAGACGATCCGTCGACTCGAAGCAATCATTCCTGCCGATTTCATCGTCGGTTCAGAAGTCTCGGAGCGCGCCGCATGAGGCGCGCCCTGTCCCCGGCGATCGCGTCGCCGGTCTCCCGCGGCACCTTATCGTCCGCCGATTTCCGCGTCCTCTCACGTGTGTGCGTAGGCGCCCGTGTATCCGCACATGCGGGAGCGCGTGTCCCCGCATGTGCACGGACGGGCGGGGGCGCCATGCGGATGGGCGGGCGGTCGAGCATCTATGCATCAGGTTCCTTTCTCTCGTTCAGACCGACCGGCGCCATCCCCGCGAAGGTCTGCGCCGGCCGTTACATCATTTTCGCCAGCGGCTGCGCCATGGCGTTTCACCGCGCGCTTGGCGCTGCACCTCGTCGTCCGTCGTGTCCGATCCTTGCCGTGAGTGGGTGCCGTCCAAGCCTCATCAACATGCCGCATGGAGCGCCCGATGGCTTCATTCAAGAGCCGCACTCTTGGTGCGGAAACCCGCACTTTCCCTGCGAAAGGCCGCACAATGCCGCCTAATGAAAGAACCTCGTTCCTGCGCCGGCGAACGGCCGACTGGCTGGCCGGTCATTATGGTCGGCACGCTGCCAAGCGGCTGCAGGACGATTTCGAGATCGGCGGTCGGTCCGCCGAATACGCGCTCGCCGGCGACATCTCGCCGCCGCTGTTCCAGCGTGTTCTGGCCGAGTTCGGGCGCCCCCTGGCCGAGTTCCTGTTCGCGCCGGCCCGCCATTCCGACACCGCATTCTTGGATATTGCCGATGATACCGTGCACGACGCCCGAGCGTCAGTTACCGCCATCGGCACCGCTGTCGGGATGTTTGTTTCTGGTGGGAGGGTTCATTCTGGCGGCGCTCTTCATCATCCCGCAGGCGATCGCCCGCGGTGTGACGACCGCGATCGAGATCCCCTATGCGACGGGCATCGGCATGATGGAGCGGGCCTGTCGCTCGCTCGGCATTCCGTGGCCGGGCTCGGCCGCTTCACCACCAGAATCCTCGAATGTGCCGCCATTCCCGCCGAGGCGGCAACGGACCAGCACCGATCCCTGCTGAATGCCATCGCCCAGACCTCGGGCGAGTTCACGGACAGCGTTGCCGCGGACATGCGGGCGACCGGGCTTGACCGGCGCACCTGGCTGTACCGAGCCGAGCCGGTGTACCCCGTCCTGCATGTCGGCGAAGACATTCCAATCGTCTCTGTTGTAGACCGCGAACGCATCCTGTTCCGCCCGCTGCGGGAACAGCCGCTCGCGCCGACATTCCTCAGCACGATCCTCGGCCAGTTCGACGAGGTGATCCGGCATTCGCGCCCGACGCTGCATCGCATCACCGCGACGTTCGGTGGCGAGCCGATCACCTACGACCGCCTCACCAACCATTTCCCAGGATCGGATCTGTTCATGTCCTGCTGCCTGCCGGTGGCGGCATGAGCCGGTTCCTGGCGGTCCTGGCCGAGCGCGGCGTCGATCTCCGCGAGGTATCGTTCCCAGACCTCGTTATAGCGCGGGAAGCGGCATCGAAGCGCGGTGCATCGGCGCTGATCCCGATGTTCACGCCGCATCGGGGCGCGGTCGGAGCGGCGTTCGTGGCCGGCGAGCTCTCATCTCCGAGCCTGATCGGCGCCGTCGTGCTGCGCAACTGCCCGGCCGGTCTCCGGTGCGCCATCCACGACCTGACGCTGTTCGGCGACACCCGGATCGAGGGCATGCGCGCCGGCATCACAGGAGATACCTCTCTGATCGACGGCGTCTCCGGCCTGGTTGCCGTCATCGGGGCAATCTGGCGCGATCCAGATGCCCCGAAGGGCATGTTGCGCCCGCTCTGGCCCGTCCTTGTCGAAGCCGCGCTGCAGGATGAGCGGGTCGGCTGGATCGTCGGACTTATCCGCAGAGACAACCATCCATGGATCGGCTTCACCATCGAGGGCTTCCGGCATTCCTGGGAATACCTCAGCTACTCCGATCCCGAATGGAACGCCGGCAAACTCGCTGACGATCTCGTCATCTGCGCCATGTCCCGCATGGAGGCCGAGCAGCGCGTGCTGCGATCGGCGGATGCGACGACGCGGCACATCTCGGCCCCGACGCCTGTCGCGGCCCCCGAGGCCCATGCGGGCGCCTCCCTGTCGACTGCGCCCCTGACCGGCTAACGCCGGTCGGGGGCGGCTTTTCGGGGCGAACGTTCGGGGCAGGGGATAGAGCATGTTCAGCAGCAGATTTCACAACGCGGTGCGGTCATGAGCGACAGTCAGCCGCCCACCGTCGACGGCATCGCCGGGGCGCAGCTGCGCGCGATCATCGATCGCATTGAGCGGCTTGAAGAAGAGAAGAAGGCGCTGGCCGAGGACATCAAGGATGTGTTCGCCGAAGCCAAGGGCAACGGCTTCGACACCAAGATCATCCGCAAGATCATCTCGATCCGGAAGCGCGACCGCAACGAGCTCGACGAAGAAGAGACGATGCTCGAGGTCTATATGCGGGCGCTCGGCATGCTGCCCGACGTGGATGGCGATGAAGCCGCGCCGTCGCTCACCACGCCCGCCTCGAAGCGCCGAGAGGCTGCGCCGCTCTCGTCCGGCACCGTCATGTTGCGGGCGACCGATGCCGAGACCGCTGTGGCCGCGGCACAGCGCCAGGACGTCAGCGAGGAAGACCTGCTCGCCGCCGCGCGCGCCTTGGTGCTGGCGACGGGCAAGGTTGCGCCGTCTCAGATCGAAAAGCGGCTGAAGGTCGACAGGAAGAAGGCGACCGCCCTCATCGAACAGCTATGCGCCGACGGCGTCGTCAGCGAGGCGGACAATCTGGGCCATCGCCACGTGCGAGCCGCCGCCATCATAACCAGCCGGAGCGCCCGCCCTTGGCAAGCCGCCAGCGCGCCCGACGGCGCCGCGGCAACCAACAGCGGCGCCCCTGCCGACGGCGGCGAGATCTCGCGCGAAAGCGATGAACGGTCGGCAGAGATTGCGACCGGAATCAGCCGGTCGAGCGCGGGCCCTCGCTCATCGCCGAGCAAGCGCTGGACCGATGGTAACGACGAAGCGCATACCGGCGCCTACGTGTCGGATGAGGATCTCGAAGCCGCACGCCGGGCCGGCTTGGCCGCATGGGGTCCGCTGAAATCACTTTTCCAGGGCGAGCCCGCCGCGGCCGCACCCGCGACACTGGCCTACTGGCGCTACGGATGGGGCCAGGCTGAAGAGCAGCACCACGCGAGCGTCACGCGATGACCGGGCGCGAGAAGATCGCCGCACGCCTCCGCGCGCTTCGTGCCAAGACGGTCGCGAACGGCTGTACGGAGGAAGAGGCCTTGGCCGCCGCCGAGAAGCTGGCGGAGATCCTGGCGCTCCACAACATGACGATCGACGAGGCAGAACTTCGCGCCTCACCGTTCGGCCGTCATGCCGAGCGCCACACTGACGAGGTCGGAGATCGGCTCTGGAAGGTGGCCCAAGGCGTCTCCGTCCTGACCGGCGCGAGATATTGGACCTCGTGCGCCGGCGCATGGCCGGTCGAGATCAGCTTTTTCGGTTTCGCGCATGAGGTCGAGATCGCGACCTATCTGCTCGAGGTCTGCGCGGGGGCTATGCGCCGCGAGTTCAAGCGCCTGAACGGCGCCTACGCATTGCTCATGCCGCCGGCGCGGCGCCGAAAGATCTTGCCGTTTCTGGACGGCATGGCCGATCGGCTGCGGACCCGCATCATCAAGCTGAAGCCGCCGGCGCCGATGGGCACCGGCCTCATCGTGCTGCATCGGTCGCTGATCGACGCGGCTATGGCCGACGCCGGCCTGAAGACGTCGCCATTGAGGGCGCGGCCGAGCCGCGACCACGATGCCTCCTATGCGGATGGTTTGGCGGCGGCGGATGCGGTCGCGCTGACAGCCGCCCTCTCGGCGCGCTCCGCGAACGGGCAATTGGGTCAAGCATCGTCGCCGAGCAGCGCCGAGCGGGGTGCCTGATCATGGTCCGCGCCTCCTCCTCAGCAACGCCCCCCCCGGAACTGATCTTCGATCCGGGCCCGCGGCCGGAGCTTGCGTGGCTGCCAGTCGCCTGCCTGCAGGTCGACCCGACGTATCAGCGCACGATCGAGGGCCGGATCAGCCAGGCCGCGATCCATCGCATCGCCGCGAAGTTCAAATGGAACCGGTTCGGCGTCGCGATGGTGGTCGAGGCCAACGACGGGATCTGGATGATCATCGATGGCCAGCATCGGGTCGAGGCGGCTCGGCTGAAGGGCATCAAGATGGTGCCTTGTGTCGTGATGCCGCCGATGTCGGTCGAGGAGCAGGCATCGATCTTCCTCGACACGAACGAGAAGCGGGTTCGGGTCAACGCCTATGCGATCCATCACGCGCGCCTTGCGGCCGCCGATCCGGTCGCGGTCGAGACGAACGAGCTCTGCCTGCGGGCGGGCATCGAGATTCCGCGCTATCCGATCCCCAAGGAGAGACTGGGCGCCGGCCAGACGTTGGCGATCGGCACCATCGTCAAGGCGTGCGGCGATCGCAACGGCACGCGGGCGGTCGTCATGGTCGGTAAGGCCTACGCCGCGCAACCCGGCGGCATCTCGGCGGCCCTGTTCCGCGCGGCCTGGATCGCGCTCGACGAGCAGGTGCCGGTAGACAACATCCAACGCTTCCTCGATCGGCGCGAACCCGTCGCATCCGCCGGCGGCGGCACATTCTCGACGGCGGCCGTGCGCGACATCGTCGCGAAGATGGCCCGGGCCGCCGATCACCGGCCGAATGTCGTGGCCGGGCTCGATCCCAAGCGCCTGATGGGCAGCCGCTGATGCGCGCCACCGACATAGACGATGCAGTCTTCACCGGCGCCAGTGCCGGGCGCGGCAACGACCCCGCTGAGAAGCCGACACCGAGCGACGGCGCGATCTCGCGCTTCCGCCATCGTCTGGTCGCATTCCTGCGGGCGGTCGAGGATGAACTGACCGTGGCGGATCTGCTGGAAGAGCTCGATCCGATCGCCGATCACGACCTGCCGCCCGGCGGCGACCTGGCCGATGGAGCGTCGTCATGATGCTCGGCGGCCGTCATGCCATCACAGCTCTGCGCCGCGCCAAGGCCGCGTCCGTCAAGGACTCGCTGCCGGTCGGCTTGCATCCGGCGCCGAACCAGCCGAAGAAGCGCAACAAGCAGCCGGAGCAGGAATTCCAAATCGCGGTCGTCGAGACCGTGCTCGAGCGCCTCGAGGCGCTAGGCCGGCTCGCCTACGCCGCCTTCTCCAACGGCTTCAAGCGCTCGCCGCGCGAAGCCGGCATCGCCAAGGCCATGGGCCAGCGGGCAGGGGCCTGGGACCTCATCATCTTCCGCACCGACGGCAGCGGGACCGGCTTCGGCCTCGAGCTCAAATGGGGCAAGGGCGAGACCAGCGACAATCAGGACGAGTTCGCCGAGCGGATGGCCCGCATCGGCTGGCGGACGCACGTCTGCCGGACCATGGCCGAGGTCATGACGGCCCTCGAACAGGAAGGGATCTTGTGATGCGACAGCCCGAACTTGAAGCCGCCGCCTGCTCCTATCTGCGCGGCATCCTGCCTGTGGAATGCGTGTCGGCGCTGGAGGATCCGGTCCTAGACCTGCTGGTCGTCAAGGACGGTGAGAAATCGATCCTGATCGAACTGCGGGCCAGCGCCTCGAAGCGCACAGAAGCCGAACAGGCCCGCGCCAAGGCCATGCGCGAGCGCGGCCTGAAGATCAACACCTGCCGCACGCTGGTCGACCTGGAGATGGTTCTCGGCTTCGGCGCCCGCAGCAAGACCTTCGGGGAGGCGTGAGCTTGGACAACACCTGCTTCTGGTACCTTGCGAGCCCGTACTCGAAATATATCGGCGGGATCGGGGCGGCGTTCCGGATCGCCGGGGAGAACGCGGCGCACCTGGTGCGTGCCGGCGTCGCCGTGTTTTCGCCGATCGTGCACAGCCATATCATCGCGATCCGCGGCGCCATAGACCCGTTCGACCATTCGATCTGGATGCCGCTCGACGCGCCGTTGATGGCGGCCGCGCGCGGACTAATCGTGCTGCAGGCGGACGGCTGGGACGAGAGCCGCGGTGTCGCCATCGAAATCGAGACCTTCAAGGCGGCGCACAAGCCGGTCTTCTACATGCTGCCGGGCCCGGTGTCGGAATTGCTGGCCGACGAGATCCGTGGGTGCTTGGCCGTTCAGGTGACGGCATGACCTGCATCGTCGGGATCGTCCACAAGGGCAGTGTCGTCATCGGCGGCGATAGTGCCGGCGTCGGTGGCTACGACATGCAGATCCGCGCGGACCGCAAGGTCTTCCGCAACGGCTCTCTGATCATGGGCTTTACCAGTTCGTTCCGGATGGGCCAGTTGCTTGCCGTCAAGCTGACCCCGCCGCGCCATCATCCAGACGATGACCTGTGGCGATACATGGTCGGCCCCTTCGTCGATGAGGTCCGCACCGTACTGAGTGCTGGCGGCTATTCGAAGAAGGAGAATAACGTCGAGGAGGGAGGCTGCTTCCTCGTTGGCTTTCGGGGGCGCCTTTTCCAGATCGAGAGCGACTTCCAGGTCGGCGAGCGGACGGATGGCTTCAGCGCGGTCGGTTGCGGCGAGGCCTATGCGCTCGGCTCGCTGGCCGAGACCGATGGAAGAGCACCAGACGTTCGCGTTCGCCGTGCGCTGGCTGCCGCCGAACGCTTCTCTGCCGGCGTTCGTGGCCCATTCCATATCGAAACGCTTGATGAAGTTGCGCAGGTGCGCCAATGAGCGCCGCCTCAGCAGCCCTTCGCGGCCTGGGTGGCGAGCCCTGGACCGGCGACCAGCCGGTGACGGACGGCTACCGTTCGTTCTTGGAGAGCGAAGTCGGCTTCTCCCAGTACGCATCGGGCGCCGGTCGCGGCGAGGGCGGCATCACCGGGACGCGGTCATGAGATGGGCCGCGCCCGTGGCAGCCGCTGCGGTTCCGGCGGTGCTTGACACCGGCGTCGACGCCTATCGCGCCTTCATCGAAGCGAAGGTCTGTGTCGCGGTCGATTATGGCTTCGAGGTCGATCCGGAGCGCATCAACAAGGCTCTGAAGGAATTCAGCCGCGCCATCGTCGCGTGGCTGCTGAAGGGCGGCCGGCGCGCGCTGTTTGCCAGCTTCGGACTGCACAAGACCGTCACGCAACTGGAGGCGGTCCGGATCGCATCCGAGCACCTCGGCGGTCGCGGCCTGATCGTGGCACCGCTCGGCGTGCGCCAGGAATTCTTCCGCGACGCGGTCGAACGGCTCGGGTGGGCTGAAGCACCAAAGTTCGTCCGCTCGATCCAGGAGTGCGGACCGACCGGCGTCTACATCGCGAACTATGAGACGGTCCGCGACGGCAAGCTCGACCCGCGCGAATTCTGCGCCGCCAGCCTGGATGAGGCCTCGGTGCTGCGCGGCTTCGGCGGAACCAAGACCTTCCGCGAGTTCATGCGCCTGTTCGCCGGCATCCCCTTCAAGTTCGTCGCCACGGCCACGCCGTCTCCCAATGAATACATCGAGCTGCTGGCCTATGCCGCATTCCTCGAGATCATGGACGTCGGGCAAGCCAAAACGCGGTTTTTTAAGCGCGACAGCGATAAGGCCGACCAGCTCACCGTCCATCCCCACAAAGAGCGCGAGTTCTGGCTGTGGGTGGCCAGCTGGGGCCTCTTCGTCCAGAAGCCGTCAGACCTCGGCTACAGCGACGCCGGCTACGACCTGCCGCCGCTCGAAATCCACTGGCATGAGATCGCCGCGGACCACAGCAACGCCGGCGCCGAACGGGACGGCCAGGGCCGGCTGTTCAAGAACGCCGCGCTCAGCCTGATCGACGCGTCCCGCGAGAAGCGCGACAGCCTGCCGGGTCGCATCGGCAAGCTGCTGGAGATCAGGGCCGAGGCCCCGGACGCCCATCGGATCATCTGGCACGACCTGGAGCGCGAGCGCGTTGCGATCGAGCATGCCATCCCGTCCTGCAAGACGGTCTGGGGCAGCCAGGACTTCGACGAGCGCGAGGATCGGATCCTAGATTTCTCGAACGGCAAGTTCCAGGAGCTTGCCACGAAGCCCGTCATCGCCGGGTCCGGCACCAACCTGCAGCGCTTCTGCTGGTGGGCCGTCTATCTCGGCATCGGCTTCAAGTTCAACGACTTCTTCCAGTCCATTCACCGCCTGCAGCGGTTCGGCCAGACGCATGCCGTGCGCATCGACCTGATCTACACGACGGCCGAGCGCGAGGTCCGCCGGCGCCTGGAAGGCAAGTGGCAGCGGCACAAGGAACTCGTAGCGAAAATGACCGAGATCATCAGAGAGTACGGCCTGGCCCGGACGGGCATGGCCGCCGAATTGGCGCGCTCGATGGGCGTTGAGCGGATCGAGGTCGTCGGTGAGCGCTACAGCTGCGTGAACAACGACTGCGTGGCCGAGACGCGCCGCATGGGCGAGAACAGCGTCGACTTGATCGTCACGTCGATTCCGTTCTCCACCCAGTACGAATACACGCCCAGTTATCTCGATTTCGGCCACACGGACGACAACGGTCATTTCTTCCGCCAGTTGGATTTCCTGACGGTTGAGTTGCTGCGAATCTTGAAGCCGGGCAGGGTGGCCGCGATCCATGTCAAGGATCGGATCGTGCCGGGTGGACTGACCGGGCTCGGCTTCCAGACCGTGCAGCCGTTCAGCGATGAGACCGTCGCGCATTTCCGGCGCCACGGCTTCGCGTTCCTGGCCAGGAAGACCGTCGGCACCGACGTCGTGCGCGAGAACAACCAGACCTATCGGCTCGGTTGGACGGAGCAGTGCAAAGATGGCAGCCGGATGGGCGCCGGCATGCCGGAATACGTCCTGCTGTTCCGCAAGCCGCCGTCCGACAGCAGCAATGGCTACGCCGATGTGCCAGTGGTGAAGGACAAGAAAAAATGGGATCCGGAAGCGAACGACGGCAAGGGCGCCTGGCAGAACCCCGAGGGCTATTCCAGAGCACGCTGGCAGCTGGACGCAAACGGGGTGGCGCGGTCGAGCGGTGACCGTCTTCTCGCACCCGAGGACCTGATCGGCCTTCCAGCTGACCAAGTCTACAGGCTCTGGAAGCAGCACGCGCTCGATCAGATCTACGACTTCGAGCACCACGTCCGGATTGGTGAAAGCCTCGAGGTGCGCGGCGCGCTGCCGCCCACCTTCATGCTGCTCCCGCCCCACAGCCGCGACCCGGACATCTGGACCGATATCACCCGGATGCTGACGCTCAATGGTCAGCAATCGGCGAAGGGCCAGGAGATGCACCTGTGCCCGCTGCAGTTCGACGTGGTCGACCGGCTGATCCAGCAACACTCTCAGCGCGACGAGCTCGTGTTCGATCCGTTCGGCGGGTTGATGACCGTGCCGTATCGCGCGCTGAAGCTCGGCCGCCGCGGCGCCGGCGTCGAACTGAACCCCGGCTATTTCCTGGACGGCGTAGCCTACGTCGAAGCCATGGCTCGCGAGATCTCGGTGCCGTCGCTCTTCGACCTTCTGGATGAGGTCGCCGCATGAGTTCGCACGTTTCCCAGGTCGAGCCGATCGAGGGCTTCGTGCCGCCATTGACCGACGCGCAAGCCAAGATGTTGGCCCACATGTTTGCCCGTTCGGTTCGGTGGGAATATTACCCGGCTCTCGACCACATCAAAGACGCCCTCGTCCGCAAGGGGTTGGTCGAGCAGGGCGTCGACGGCAAATACGGAATCGCGCCGCTCGGACTGTCCGCGCTCGCCATCCACTTCGCCCATGAGGCTCGGAAGCGCGGCGGATCGACGGTTGGCCTGATCGCGGAACGCGCAGCAGCATGAGCGCGCCCTTCCAGCCTTCATTCCTGCCCGAGCTGCAGGTCGATCACGCGCCGCAATCCCGGCGCCGCCGGCCGGTCGGGCGCCGTGTTCGCCGTCGCGCCACGCCTCGGACCGACAACCCGGAACAGTGGCCGCTCGAGGCCCTGATAAATGTCGTGCTCTTCGCCGGAATCGGAGGGGCGTGTCGCGGCCTAGAGCAGGCCGGGTATCCGGTGCACGTCGCCGTGAATCACGACGAAATCGCGATCGCCGCGCACAAGGCGCTGAACCCCTTCACCCACCACATCCAGAAGGACATCTACGAGGTCTGCCCGCTGGTCGCCACCTTCGGGCGTGGCGTCAATATCCTTTGGGCGAGTCCGGATTGCCGCGACCATTCGATTGCCAAGGGTGGCGCGCCGCGCAGTGCCCGGGTCCGCTCGATGCCCTGGCAGGTCTGCCGCTGGGTGGGCGTGCTCCGAAAGCGCGGTCGTGGCCCGAACGTCGTCTACCTGGAGAACGTTCGGGAGATCCGGCAGTGGGGCCCGCTGGTTGCCAAACGCGACAAGGCCACGGGCCGCATCTTCAAGCTGGTGCCGAAGCTCAACCCGAAAACGGGCAAGGCCAAGGGCTACATCGAGGTTGTGGCCGCCAAGGGTGAGCAGGTGCCGCTGCGCCAGCAGTCTCTGGTGAGAGACCCTAAGCGGCTGGGCAAGACGTTCCGCGCTTTCGAGAAGCACCTGGCCAGCCTGAGCGGCACCTACGAGGACAAGGATCTGACGTGCAGCCAGCATGGCGTCCCGACCGGCCGGAAGCGGCTGTTCGGCTGCATGGTGTTCACCAGCGTGCCGATCGCCTTTCCTGCGGTCACCCATGGCCATCGCAAGAGCGCGGCCGTGCTGGCCGGCAAATACCAGGCCGAGGCGCCGGCGGCGAGCATCATCGACTGGTCCCGCGCGATGCCGTCGATCTTCGACCGGCCGCGGCCGCTGGTCGCGAACACCCAGAAGCGCATCGCCGTCGGCATGAAGCGGTTCGTGCTGGAAACGAATGAGCCGTTCCTGGTTCACCTGACGCATCATGGTGTGCGCCAGACCCATCCGGTCGGACAGGCCGCGCCCACCTTCACCGGCGCGCACCGGGGCGAGATGTCGCTGTGCAGCCCGGTCATCGTACCGACCACACACAGCAGCGACGCCTACCGTGTCCACGATGCGGCTGGATCGCTGCCGGTGCTGACCGCGGGCGTGAAAGGTGGAGAGTTCGCCGTCATGAGCGCCGCCTTGGCCCGGAGTGCGGTGATTGTGCCCGGCATCGTCGGCGCGGGTGGGCGCGCGGCTCAGATGGGTCCGATGGACCCGGCCGGTGCGCTCAATACCAGCACGACGAAGGAGGACCGCGCCCTGTTCGCGGCCAGTCTGGTCGAGCACCGCGGTGCCAGCATCGGCCAGCCCGTCGACCAGGCGCTCGGCAGCCAGACGGCGTTTCCGCATCACGGCCTCGTTGCTGCGAACCTGATCAAGTTCAACGAGAACAGCATCGGTCAGGAGATGCATGCCTCGATCGACACGATCATGGCTGGCGCAGCACGGTTCGGCGTCATCGCAGCACACCTGACCGAGTTCCGAAGCCGCAGCATCGGGCACGATGTCGGCGATCCTGCCGCGACGCAGACCGGTACCGATCACCATGGCCTGGTGGCGGCTCAACTCTACCGCATCGACGTCGAGGCGACGGGTGGCGAGGATCGCGGCTTCCTGGGGTCGGGGCTGCCGTTCACCGCGTCGATTCCGGGGGAATATGCGCTCGTTGCTGGGTCGCTGATCCGGTATCACGGCGAGCGCCGGCCCGGAGAAGAGCGCGTAGCCGACGTGGCTGGTTCGCTTCCGACCAGCACCACCGAGAACCGCTTCGGCGTGATGGCGGCGACACTTGTCGGTGTCGCGAACACTGGATCGACCGGCCGCAGTTCCTACAGCTGGTCGGTCGACGAGGCGCTTCGGACACAGACCACGAGCGAGGGTTTCGCGGTCGCTGCCGCATGGCTCGCGCAGCATAACGGTGATCCGCGCAAGAGCGGCGAGGAAGCGGCGAGACCTGGCCGGCCGGCGGCTGAACCGCTCGCCGTGGTTACCACGGACACCCAGATTGGCGTCGCTGCCGCAACGCTCGCGCCAGTCATCATCAAGCCGAACCACAAGTACGAGTTCTTCCGCGGCTCCGAGGTCAAGGATCCGCTCGGTACCCAGACCGGCAGCAACGAGTTCGGCTTGGCCGCGATGCTGATGGTCCAGACCGGCTACGGCGAGCGGGAGGGCCAGGATCCGCGCGTGCTCGACATCAGCGCCTCGATCGGCACCCAGATGGCCGGCGGCCTGAAGCACGCGATCATCGCCGCGCACATCACCGAGTTCCGCGGCGGCCATGTCGGCCAGGACATGCGGAATCCTACGCCGACCATCACGGCGAACGGCTTCCAGGAAGCGGGCGGGCGGCCGGGCGGTAGCATACCGCTTGGGATCATCGGCGCCGACCTAGTGCCAGCCGCGACCTGGATGCTCCAGAACAACTATCTGGAGCCCGGTCACTCCTGCGAGGACACCGTCGCCTCGATCGTGACGAAGGTCGGCCCGGTCGCATTGGGCGCGGCCTACATCACGCACCTGTACGGCACCGGCACAGCCGTGGACGTCGGCAACGCGCTCCCGACCCAGATGACGGGCGGCGGCAAGGGCGGCGGCCATGTCGGACCGACCGCGGCGTACCTCGGAAAATACTATGGCGTCGAAGGGCAGGGCCAGCGGGCCGACGTAGCGCTCGACACGCTTTCGACCAACGACCGCTTCGGGCTCACGGGTGCCGATCTCAGCTTCCCGCCGCTGACCGACGCTCAGCTGGCCCGGGCCAGACAGGTTGCCGAATTCCTGCGCGGGCATGGCGTCTGGAACGGCGGCGAATATGTAGTTGTCGGCAGCTACATCGTGATCGACATCGGCATGCGGATGCTGACCCCGCTCGAAGCCGCCGCGGCGCACGAGCTGGTGCTCCCGGCAGAGATCGAGGTCAGGAAGCGGGATCACAAGGGCAACGTCGTCAGCTTCCCCGACGGCAAGCCGATGATGATCAAGCGGCCGCTCACAAAGACCGAGGCCATGCGCCTTGTTGGCAATAGCGTCCCGGCCCGGATGGCGAAGCTGATGGCTGAGTGCAACGCGGTCCACACTCTCGCGGGCAGGATCCAGCACAAGCCGAAGGCGCCGGCGATGCGGGAGGCGGCATAGCCATGCGTGAATCCTACGAAGACCTTCACGCCCTGTCGCCAAACCCACCGACCTGGTTCGACGAACACGGCGTCCCACGCTTCTGCGAGTTCAGCCCCCAGCGCCTTGCGGACATCTACGCCAGCGAGTGCGCCCTCGTTCTGATCAAGTGCCAGTGCTGCGAGACCGAATTCCACATCGCTATGTCGTCCAGCGAGATGCATCGCGGCCTGTCGACCGCCGCCGCCATCCGGTCCCGAGAACTGGAATACGGCGATCCGCCGAACACCGGCTGCTGCCCGGCCGGGGCCACCATGAACAGCGTCCCGCACCGCGTGATCGAGTTCTGGCAGCGGAAGTTGCCCTTGATGGACTGGACGCGAGATGCGCTGCTCGAGGTCGAGATCCTGCCGGATTGGGCGTCGGAATGAGCGGCCGCCCGATTGTCACCTTCCTCTTCCTGGTCGCCATGTTCGGACCGGTCCTCGGCACCGCATTGTTCTGGTCGCATATGGCCGGGAGGGCGCGGTCTTGAGCAACCAAGCCGCCTTCCTGAATCGGCTCCGCAGCCTGTTCAACATCGATGCTGATCAGATCCCAGAACTGACCAACCGGAGGCTCTTCCTCGCCAATCCAGTGGAGTACCTGATCCGCGCCGGCGATGCCCAGTCCGACGCAATCTGGCGCGAGATCGAGAAGCGTCAGCTGCGGGCGACCGCGCCGGTCGATGCGGAAAGGGTGCCGGCCAAGGGCGGTCTGTCCGACTGGGTCCGGATGATTGCCGTGCAGGCAGCAAAGTCCGCGCTGATTGCACTCCTCTTCACGGTCACCTGGTCGGTGATGGATCACCTGCTCGGGCACGTCCCGACATCTCCAGCGATCGTGTTCTCGGTCTGCTGGGGCGGCGCATTCTTGGGAACCCGAGCATGATCGCCGCCCAGCACCATCTGTTTGAGAACGATCGGCGCCTCGTGCTAGAGGAAGCGATCGAGCTCACCGTCCAGTCGCTGCAGGCCTACGGCCCGACGCACGAGCACTGGGGCATCGCCTATAGCGGCGGCAAGGACAGCTCAGCGACCCTGACGCTGATCATGTGGCTGATCGAGACCGGTCGGGTGGCCAAGCCGAAGACGCTCTCCGTGTTCTATGCCGACACGCGCATGGAGCTACTGCCGCTCGCCATAGCCGCCGACCTGATCCTAGCCAAGCTGCGCACCATGGGCATCGCTGTCCATGTGGTGCGCGCGCCAATGGACAAGCGGTTCCTGGTCTACATTCTCGGCCGTGGCGTGCCGCCGCCGAACAACAACACGCTTCGCTGGTGCACTCGGCAGATCAAGATCGACCCGATGCAGGCGGCACTTGAGCACGAGCTTGACGGGATCGACGGCCAGATCCTGATGATCACTGGCGTCCGGCAGGGCGAGAGCGCGGTCCGCGACCGCCGGATCGAAATGTCCTGCGGCAAGGACGGTGCCGAGTGCGGGCAGGGTTGGTATCAGAAGGTGCTGCCCGAGGCGACCGGGCTGCGCGGCCGGCTAGCGACGCTGGCGCCGATCCTGCACTGGCGGGTCTGCCACGTCTGGGACTGGCTGAATTTCTACGCCCCGAACGCGCAGTATGGCGGGTGGGCGACCCGGACGATCGCGGCGGCCTATGGCGGCGATGAGGCCGAGGAGATCAACGCCAGGACCGGGTGCGTCGGCTGCCCTCTGGCGCAAAAGGACAATGCGCTCGACGCGATCGTGGCTCAGCCCGATTGGGCCTACCTCGCGCCGCTGAAGGGCATCCGCCCGATATATCGCCATCTGCGCGAACCGGCGAACCGCCTGCGCAAGCCGGGACGCGAGGCGCTTAAGGGAGGCGGCTTCTCAAAGAACCCGCAGCGGATGGGCCCGCTGACGTTCGCCGCACGCCTCGACGCGCTCGATCACATCCTCGCCATCCAGGGCGCCTGCAACGAGGCTGCGATCCGCCTCGGCCGGCCGTTGGTCGATATGCTCAACTCTGAGGAAGAAGCGCGGATCCGCGAACTGATCACGGCGAAGACCTGGCCCGAGCGCTGGGACGGTACCGAGCCGATCGGCGACGCCGTGCTCGACACGGTCTATCGGGACGGATCGGTCCAGCCGCAGCTGTTCAGCGCGGAGGATCTGTGATGCAGACGAGCGCTCTAAAGATCTGCGGCCAGGAGATTCTTCACCAGAGCTCTTACGGCGAGTTGCGCGGCGTCGAACTCGATCGCGAATGGCATGAATTTCGACTCTGCCAGCAGAGGAAGTTTGTTGCCTCGCTCGAAGAGCTTGATGAAGTGCATCACCAAAGCGTGCTGAGCAGGGTCCAAGCACTCGGAATCACTCGAGATCGAATCGGCAATTTTGGGAGCGGGTTGTTTCAAAAAGACATTTCCGTAGTAATTTTTTTCGCCCTGGCTGAAGCCGTTTTTCGACAGAGCGACGCCGATATCATCCTCAATTCCGTCCAGGATAGCTTCGAGCCGTCTTGCGAATTTGCGTCTCCGATCTGCCTGCGCCGATATCTCTACGGCCCTCATTCGCTCCGCTCGCTGCTCATCGCTTGCGATCATCTGGAATGCCGATTCCATCGTCGCTCTTGCGGTGTCCGCAGCGGCGCGCATCGTCGCTTCCGCTGTATCGGCCGCCGCTTTCATCGTTGCAGTCGCGGTGTCGGCGGCGGCAAGCATGGTGGCTTCGGCGGCTTCCTTGGCCGCCAACCGGGTTGCCCTTACGGTGAGCAATGCCGCATAGACGGCGACGATGCCGGTGAGAGCGGTCTGCCATTCGGACAGGAAGCTGTAGATCACCATCGCCGGGTGGCGGTGACCGGGAACCCAGCTGTATTCGTGGATGGTCAGGATGACCGCACCAGCGAAGCCGATCGCGGCGATCACAATATCGCGCAGCCGCACCTACCGGCCAAACCTGATGCGATAGACCGGCTGCACGCCGGCCGGGGCGTGATGCTGGCCCAGTCGGATCGGCGTGGCGGTCACCGGCTCGGGCTTGATCTCAAAGGGCTCGACGGTCTCGGCCGCCGGCTGTCGCTTCTCGCTCGTCATACCAAGGTGCTCCATCGCCTGGCCGCGTCCGACCGGGCAACAACATGCCACATCAGGAACGCGCCGTCAGCGTCACGCGACGAAGCATGAGCGGCTTCCTCGTTGCCCCCATCTTCCATGTCGAGCAGATCGATCGGGCCGAGCTCAATCGGCTGATCCATCTCTGGGGCCACCGGATGGGCGTCTATGCCAGGCCGCATCACACGGTCGAAGCGCATCACGCGCTCCTTTTCCACGGGCGCCCCGTCGCCGTGACTGCGACTGGAGACACACCGAACATCGTGGTGGGCGACACCCGCCTGCTGCGGTCGGAGGTGGTCGAGCTTTGCCGCCTGTGCGCCGTCGAGGGGATCTTCGCCGATCCAATGCTGCAGCTATGGCGTACAGGCATCTTCCCGGCGCTGGCGGCGCGCAGGCCAAATCCGGCAAGCGTTGTCGCCATCTCCTACCAGGAGGACGGCTCCAAGCAGGACAGTCTGTTCCTCGCCGACGGGTGGTCGCGGATCGGGCGCGGGCGCGGCGGCGCACAGGACAGCCGGCACGGCCGGGAGGGCTACAAGCTCGCCATCTGGGGCTGGCCGCACGCGGCGCTTGAGATCGCCACAGCGCGTCGAAAGGCGAGGGCCGCATGACCTCAGTGCGTCACCGGCTCCAGCGTCCAGGCGACCGCAGCACCTCCGCCGGCCTCGTACCGGTTGCCGGCGGCCAGCGCCGCCTCGATCGCCGCCGCCTCATCTTGGCCGATGCCGTCGGCGTTCTCGGTCAGGAAGTCGGCCAGAAGGATCGTCGTCACATCGGCGGGATGGCCGGCGCCGCCATAGACCGTCAGCAAAGCGTTCATGATTGCGCTTCCTTTTTCGGCATGTGCTGGCGCAGGACCTCGTTCACCCGGGACTGCCAGCGCGGACCGCTTGCCCGATATGCCGCAACCACGTCCGGGTCGAGCCGCATCGTCACCGGAACCTTGACCGTCTCGGCCTTGGGTCGGCCGCCCTTGTTCAACACGCGGGCCGCGGCATCGGCTCCGATCAGTCCGGTCAGCACCTCAGCACCGGGCCGCGATCGCTTCATCATATCCTCGGTCCACTCCGGGCTTTCGTCCAGGTCTTCAGGGGGCAGCTTATCCTTGCTCATAGAGCCTCACTTCCTTGGGCTTAGCCTTTCGCAGGCTGATCACGCGAACGACCTCGTCGCGCATCGTGAAAACCAGCACATGGATCCGGCTTCCGATCGTGCCGAGCGCGATGAACCGAGCCTCCCCATAGTTCGTCCGGTCGTCTTCAACGACCCGGGCCGCTCCGAGATCCATGTCGGCTGCCCGAGTCAGGGAAACCCCGTGCTTCGAGAGGTTGGCAGCGTCTTTTGCGGGGTCGAACTCGATTTCCATAAAGATACTGTACATACAAAAACCATCCCGTTCAACCGGTTTTTGTATTTACAGAAAGTATTATCGGATCACAGACGTTTCCAGGTCCTGGAATCGTTCGCGGAGCATTGGCAAGCGGGTGACGCATGAATGAGATGAGCCTGGCCGCCTTGGGCATCCGACCAACCAGAGACATGCGCGAGCGCCGGCGTCTGCTGTCATCGACCGTGACGATGATGCTGGGCGGCAATCCGGGTCACGTTATTGACGTCTCGCTGGCGGTCGACCTGCATGGCGAGCTCTGGGAGCTGGCGTTCGTCGGGCGGGGCAAGATCGGAGCCGACCTCGATCTGATGCTCCATGACCTGGGCGTCGCCACCAGCAGAATGATGCAGGGGCGCGATCCGGCGAGCGGGGAGCCGATCCCGGAGCCCTCGCCGCGATCGGAGGCGACGATCAAGCTGGTCTTGTCCCATCGGGTGATGGGCCTCGCGATCAAACTGCACTGGTTGCCGGACGGACGCGTCGGCGGCGTCGAATACAGCGGCATCTCGGCGGATACTGAGCCGTCGCTCCTCCGAGAGCTCGGCGCCAAGACGACCGAGGCGCTGCAGGGCAGGCATCCTGAGACCGGCGCCGCACTCCACGGAGATGCCGCGTGAGCGCAGGCGTCTTTCTCATGGCGCGGGGCTGGATGGACACGCCCGCCCTGTCGGAGAACGATCCATTCAGTCGCCGTGAGGCGTGGATCTGGATGGTCGAGCAGGCGGCATATGCCGAGCGAAAGATCTCGATCGCCGGGAAGACGGTGACGCTGGTGCGCGGCCAATTCAGCCATTCCTTGCGCTTTATGGCCAAGGCATGGGGTTGGGAAGAACCCAAAGTCCGACGCTTCATCGGCCGACTGAAAACCGACGCACTTATCGACGCAGCAACCGACGCAGGGCAACTCGTCGTAACGCTTTGCGATTACTGCAAAATTCAAGGAGCCTTGAGCGCAAGCGACGCACCATACGACGCAGCAAGCGACGCAGTAGCGACGCAGGACCGACGCAGTAGCGACGCAAAAAAGAACGAAGGAAACGAAATAAACGAAGGAAACGAAGGAAGTGAGATTATGTCGATCTCACCGATTTTCGATGAATTTCCGAATCCGTCAGCGCCGTTGCCAGCAATCTCGGTCCCTTCGGTATTCACGCTCGTTCCGCCGTCATTGCCGACCGGCGTGCTCGGGGAATCCAAGCCAAAAGGGCGGAAGCCGGACAAGGACGCGCTGGCCGACGACATGGTCGGCTTCGAGGAATTTTGGCGGGCGTGCCCCAAACGGCAGGCGAAGCCCGTTGCCCGCCAAGCCTATGCGGCGGCCGTCAAACGTGGCGTCAGCGCTGGCCAGTTGCTTATCGCCATCCGCCGTTATGCGGAGCAGGAGCGGGCGAAGGGCACAGAAGACCATTTCATCAAAACACCCGGGCCGTGGCTAAACGCCGAGCGCTATCTGGACGAATACCCTGCCGACCCAATCGACGGCGGCCAGATTCGCTCCCCTCCGCAATCCCGGAGTGCAAAGCCGACCGCCAGCTATTTGCAGGCAATCCGGAATATCTCTGCGAGACTTGAGGAGCAAGTTTGATATGAGCAGCGTGATTACGCTGGCCGCACAGCCACCGAAGTTGGCGGACATGATTCGGACCGCCCGCCAACATCAATACACGCTCGATGCTTGGGCCGAGCACCGGCGGTCCTCATTGCTGCCTGTCGATGTCGCCAATCAGATCAGAGCCGAGGTAATGGCTGTTCTAGTCCAGGCTTGCACCAGCCAGGAGGCGCTTCGGGCGTTTGGTAGGTTGATGGCCTGCTATCCGCCACGGTCCGGTGTGGAGCAAGACGAGGTCGACGCCTATACGGCAGTCATGTTGGAAGAAATCCAACGCTTTCCTCTGCCGATCATTCGCGAGGCGCTGCCTGAGTTCTCGCGCACTCATGCGTTCCGACCGAGCGTCGCCGAAGTGAGTATGGCCTGCCAAGCCAGTGTCAATCGACTAAGCCGGTTCTTGGGCGGTTTGGACAGGATGGAACGATGTCGAGCGGAAGATCTGACGAGGCTTCGTGAGGCCGAGGCGCGGGCGAACAAGACCGCGGCCTGGGTCGCAGAACGGGATGCGTTGTCCGTCGAGCGCTTCGGCACTGCCGGCGTTCACCCTGGCGACTACGCAGGCGCGGACCGAACCTTTCAGATGCTGTCGGCGGTCGTCGGTTCTGACGGGCTCAGAAGCCCTTGGATGCTGTGGCTTACGTTATTGCCCGCAAAGGGCGAATGGAAGCCGTGGGTATCTGTTCCAATGCTCCGCGCGGGCATCTTCGGGCGCATCGAGCTCTCCGTCAGGCGTGGGCAAGCCACGATGACCGAGCTCGCGGAGATCCATCAGCACTTACTTCGCGGCGACACGACCGCTGCTCGCCAGATGTCTGATTTGATCGAGATGAGATCGGTGGATCTTACAACGGCACCCCCCTCATCCAGCGACGATCCGCTGCCCGTGCCGCCAGGTGTCGGGATGATGCTCCCGCAATTTCGTGAATTGCTGAACGATCCCGCTCCTGACGCAGGCATGACCCCAAACGGTGAGTCGGCGGCATGAAGTCCAGCCTAAGCGCACACGTGGCCAGCGGCGTGACGGACAAAGAGATCGAAGTGCGGCGCCGCCGCGCGGAAGCCGAGCTTCACCACGCCGGCATCGGTCTGGTGCCCTACGACGATCAGTCGGTGCCGTGGGAACTGCGGCACCGGGTCGAGACAGAGCAGGCCAAGAAGTTCGGCGCCAGACGACGCTGAGGAACATTCGGGATCGGGGGATCAATATGCGTACGTCAGCGAATGAGCCACACGTCAGACTTCAGGACGCCGTGCTGGGAGATGAAGCGAAGGAACACCAGACGCTCTGGCAAGCGCTCGTTTGGGCCTATCGGCGCCAATGCGTCGACGTGATGGCGAGCCGGTCATTGCTCGACATGGAGCGCGCGATTGATGGCGACGTGCGGGGCGGCCAGTCAGGCGATGGCGTTGCCACCCTCATGGGCCGCGGGCGGCTCGGCTGCACGATAGACGGCTGTTCCGGGTTCGACGGCGTCGCCGTTGCACCATGTCATCCAGACGCGGAACTGTTGCACGACCTCGTGATGGCGCTCAGCGGCCAATCGAGCGCGCTGATCATCGAGTACGCCCGAAAAGGCGAGCAACCTGAGCCGAGCTACGCCACGCCCGCGCCGCTGATGACGCATCCGGACCTGATGAATGCCGATCGAACGCTGCGCGACAAGTACGAGGTGGCGCTGATCGACGGCAAGCGTGTTCCCTATAAGATCATCAGCGTCGCGCGAGAGCGCGAGACCGTGCCGGTGTTCGAACACCGCGGGCGCGCTGGCAAGGTGCAGGTCGGGACGCAGGACGTCATAGTCGACGTGCTGTTCGCCCCGATCGAGTGGTGGCCAGCGCTCGGCTTGATCGATATGTCCAACGAAATTCATCGGCTTTGGGTCGAGGCGATGCGGTCGCTCTGGAGCAGTGTGCGAAGCGCGTCATTCAGGGATCGATCGCTGACCGATGAGGGCTTCATGGTGCCGACGGCCACGCCTCGACCGGTCCATGTGCGGCGGCCGGCGCTGCGGCAGCCAGTCGTAACCGTGGACTGCACACCCGCCGTCGCCGTTGTCGACGTGGCGGACGAGAGCGGCGCACCGGCCAGGGAACTGCGCGAGCGGCTGGCGCGCGCAAGGCACGTCCGCTGAGCGCGAAAGCGCGTCGCTTTCGGTGGAGATCATCAACATGTGGTATTAAGCGGCTTGACGCTAATCAAATGCTGGGGTATTGACAATCCCAGCCCAAGTTGCGGGCCGAGAGAGCCGCCGGTGAGAACCGAGCGGCTCTTGTCGTTTCTGGCCAGCGTGCCGCCTGGTGACGCGAGGAGCGACGGAATGCCGCCAGCCCTCAGGAACCTCGCACCCCGTATCAGGCTGCTGGAAACCCGGACCGCGAAGCCGCCCGTGAAAGTCGCGCTCCCATTCTATCTGGTGCCCGAGTGGCGCGCGTTGATGAATCGTTTGATCGAAAAGCGCGGTCGGCGGTGTGAGGCGAAGGGTTGCGGCAGAACGAACTGCCGCATCTTCGGTGATCACATCGTCGAGCTGCAGGACGGCGGCGCCCTTTTTGACGAAAGTAACGTGCAACTGCTCTGCGGCAGTCATCACACGGCGAAGACCGCGGCGTCGCGCGCCGCGCGCCTGGCGAAGCGGCACGTTTGTGATGGCGAGGAACGCCCGATCGACCCGTGAGACCCCCGAGGGGTAGGGGGTAGGTCAAACCTCGGCCCAAACCGGACCGCTAACCGCATCAGGGTCACGCGCAGAAAATTTTCGGGCCGCGTTTTGCTGTGGGGGCTTGCTAATGTCGCTGACCCCTAAGCAAGCCAAGTTCGTTGAGGCCTATCTCCTTGACCCCAATGGAACAAAGGCTGCTATCGCCGCCGGGTACGCCCCGAAGTCGGCGGCGGTGGAAGCGTCCCGGCTGCTAAGGCATGCTAACGTGCAAGCGGCGCTCAGCCAGGGCCGAAAGATCGTCGAATTCCGCTCCGGCATCACCCCCGAGATGGTGCTGGCCGAGTTCGGCAAGATGGGGTTCGCCTCGATCGCCGACGTGATGAAGTGGCGCTCCAACGTCACGACGCTCGGCGAGGATATCGAGACCGGCGAGCCGATCCTCGGTGTGTCGAATGAGGTCGTTCTCACGGACAGCCAGAAGCTGGCGCCTGACCAGCTCGCCTCGATCGCCGAGATCAGCCAGACGAAGGACGGTGCCCTAAAGGTCAAGATGCACGACAAGATCGCCGCACTTACGCGGATCGGTCAGCACTTTGGGATGTTTCGGCCGGCGTCCTCCCCCGACGCGCCGGCGCCGGGCAAGAAGGAGCAGGCGCAGCGCGACGCGCAGGAGCGTCCGGCGGCCGGGTCCGATTGGGGAAGTGATCTCGACGTGGTGCCGACGACCCGGCTCAATTGACCAACCCGTGGTCGACGGCCTGCCCGGACTGGGAAGATCGTCTGATGGGCGGTCGGTCGCTGGTGCCGGATCTGCCCCTGTTCAAGGCGGAGACGGCGAGGGCGCTGCGGGTATTCAATCGCCTCCGGATCCCGGACGTCATCGGTACGCCGACGATGGCCGACGCCTGCGGCGATTGGTTTCGCGACATCGTCGCGGCGATGCTCGGGAGCTACGACGCAGCGGCGGGCCGGCGCATGATCCAGGAGGCTTTCCTCCTGGTGCCGAAGAAGAATTCGAAGTCGAGTAATGGCGGCGCGCTGATGGTCGCCGCGGCGATCGTCAACCAGCGGCCGAACGCCGAGGGCCTGCTGATCGCGCCGACCAAGGAAATCGCGAACATCTCGTTCAAGCAGGCTTCGGGCATCATCAAGCTCGACCCGGAACTCGACAAGCGCTTCCACATCCAGACCCACATCCGGACGATCACCCAGCGCGTGACCGGCGCCTCGATCCAGATCAAGGCCGCCGACACCGACACGATCACCGGCTCGAAATCGACCTATGTGCTGATCGACGAGACGCACGTCTTCTCTAAGCGGAAGAATGCGGCGGAACTGATGGTCGAGATCCGCGGCGCGCTTGCGGCTCGGCCGGACGGCTTCCTGATCCAGATCACCACCCAATCGAAGGATCCGCCCGCCGGCGTCTTTCTTACGGAACTCAACACGGCGCGCGCGGTGCGCGACGGGGAGATCGATCTGCCGCTGCTGGCGGTGCTGTACGAACTTCCGGACAAAGTTTCGGAGGATGGCGGCTGGGAGGATGAGGCGACCTGGCCGCTGGTCAATCCGAACATGGGCCGCAGCCTCGATAAGGATTTCCTTCGCCGCGAGTTGATGAAGGCGAAGCGCGAGGGGAAGGCGGCGCTGTCGCTGCTGGCCTCCCAACATTTCAACGTCGAGATCGGCATGAAGCTCCGGTCCGACCGGTGGGTCGGCGCCGACTATTGGGAGCTTCGGGCGGATCAGGACCTCACGCTCGAGGAGTTGATTTCTCGGTCGGAAGTCATCGTCGTCGGGATCGATGGCGGCGGTCTGGACGATCTGCTCGGCTTCGCCGTCATCGGCCGCGAGGTCGGGACCCAGCGCTGGCTGCTGTGGAACCGTGCTTGGGCGCACTCGGACGTGCTGGAGCGGCGGAAGAGCGAGGCTCCGACGCTGCTCGACTTTGAGAAGGCCGGCGACCTGGTGATGATCGATGAGCTGCCGGACGATCTGACGGCGGTGGCGGCCCTGGTGCAGCAGGTCAACGACAGCGGCATGCTCGCCGGCGTGGGGCTCGACCCGATCGGCATCGGCGGTATCGTGGACGTCTTGGCCGAGATCGGCATCGAGGAAGCCCGGCGGGTCGGCATTCCGCAGGGCTTCAAACTCGCGAACTCGATCAAGACGACCGAGCGAAAACTCGCCGACAGAACCCTGGTCCATGCCGGCCAGCCGATGATGACCTGGTGCGTCGGCAACGCGAAAGTCGAGCCGCGCGGTAACGCGATCCTGATCACCAAGCAGAGCTCCGGCACGGCGAAGATCGACCCGCTGATGGCGACCTTCAACGCCGTCGCGCTCATGTCCACGAACCCGGAACCGCCGCAGGGCCGGTCCGTCTACAACGACCCGGATCAGCGGCCGTTCGGCTTCCTGACGATTTGAGAGGTAGCCGATGACGATATGGCAACGCCTCTCGGCGGCGACCTCGCTTGTCTTCAAAGGCTCGGGCGAATCGCTCGGCAATACCCAGGATCCCTCGTCGCGCCTGGTCGATCTGTTCGGTGGGAAGGCCACAGCCTCCGGTGTCGCGGTCAACGATTCCTCGGCCATGCGCGTCTCGGCGGTCTATGCCTGCGTCCGCGTGATCGCAGAGGATATTTCGAAGCTTACGCCGCAGATATGGCAGACCCAGCCAGACGGCTCACGCAAGATTTTCACGGCGAGCCCGCTCTACGACATCCTGGAATCGCCGCATCGGCTGCTGACGATCGTCAATCTGCTGATGGCGATGTCGGCCGCCCTCGGGTTTCGAGGCAACGCGATCCTGGTCATCCTCCGGGATAAGAACGGCCGACCCAATGGGCTGTGGCCGGTCCATCCCGGCTCGGTCACGATCTACGAAGCGACCGATGGCACCTTGTTCTACGTCATCTCCCGTCGATCGATCCTGGACATGGCGGTCCTGAAGGACGTCCCGCTCATGGTCCCGGATTACGACATCATGCATGTCCGGGGATTGACCTTCGACGGCGTGATCGGCCTGTCGCCGCTGGCGCAGCTGCGCGAGGACATCGGGGTCGCTCTCGCCGGGCAGCAGATGTCGGGTGCGCTGATGCGCAACGGCGCCCAGGTCGGCGGCGTGCTGAAGCATCCCGGCAAGCTGAGCGACCAGGGTGTGATCGATCGCTTGCGGGCCAGTTGGTCGCAGCGTAACGCCGGGCCCGATAAGGCCGGAAGCACGGTCATCCTCGAGGAGGGGATGGGGTTCGAGAAGTTGGGCATGACCTCGGTCGATGCACAGTTCCTCGAGCAGCGGAAGCTGACGATCGAGGAGATCGCCCGCGGCTTCCGCGTACCGCTTCACATGATCGGCGTGCTCGACAAGATGACGAACAACAACGTCGAGTCTCTGACCCGGTCCTATTACGACCAGACCTTGATGCCGCTGCTGAAGTCCATCGAGGCGGAGTTCAGGCGGGCGTTCCGGCTTCCTCGCAACGTCTACGTCGATTTCGACGTCAAGCAGCTGCTGCGGGCGGATTTCATCACCCGGCAGAACGGCAACCGCACCCAGTTCCAGTCCGGCGCGCTCATGCCGAATGAGTGGCGTATCGACGAGGGCCGGGATCCGACGCCGGCCGGCGCCGTGTTCGCGCGGCCGCTCAACACCGCCTATGTGGACAAAGACGGGACGGTCGTCTCGGTCACGCCGCCGGGCGGTAACCCGGTCGATCCGTCGGCCGACGATCCCAGTGCCAACTCCGACGGCGGCAGCGGCAAGCAACCAGCAACGAGCTGAGGATTTTGACATGGCCATTCACCGGAAGGCGCTCGGCTCTAAGACGACCGCGATCGCGGAGAACCGTCAGGTCCGGGCGATCGTCAGCACGCCCGACCCGGACCGCTCGGGTGATATCGTCGTTCAGGGCGGCGTCGATCTGACGGCCTATCGCGACAACCCGGTCGTGCTGTGGGGCCACGACCAGTCCCAGCCGATCGCGAAGTGCATCGAGATCGGGATCGACAGCGGCAACCTCACGGCCCTGGTCCAATTCCCGCCCGATGGCGACGATCCGCTCGCCGACCTGATTTACAACCGGATCAAGAATGGGGTGATCAACGCGACCTCGATCGGCTTCATCGGTCGGGATATCGGTGCGGTCGATCCGAAGAACCCGCCCCAGTACGATGCCGACGGCAACAACCTCGGCGGCCCCGCGAAGTTCATCACCTGCGAACTCGCGGAATTCTCGTTCGTCTCGGTGCCGGCCGTGCGGGGCGCTCTGGTTACGGAGCGCAGCGTCTCGGTCACAATCGACGCCGCCGAACTGGCCGCGCTGAAGAAGGCCGCCGCCGCGCCGGCGAAGCTGGCGGCGGATTTCCGGCTGTTGGCGAAGACCGCGCCCAAGGCGGTGAAGGGCCAGATCCTTCGTCTCGCCAACATGACCGAGAAGGCCTCCGGCGCGGCCGCCGCGAAGGGCGCCGTGAAGCTGACGGGTAAGAGCCTGTGGCAGATCGGATATCTTGCGAACGCCCTCGCCGACATCGGCTGGATCCACGATTGCGCCCAGTATGAGGCGGAGTGGGAGGAAGATGACAGCGCCGTGCCGGCCATGCTGGCCGATGCGTTGCGGCAGCTGGGCGCGGCGCTTGTCGCCATGACGAATGAGGAAGTCGCCGAAATGCTCGCCGACCTCGCCATCGACGAGGCGGTCGCCGAGGTGATCGTCGGCGCCGAAGTGGTCGTCGAGGTCGACATGGCCGCCCCGAACCTGACGATCAAGGATGTGATCGGCGCCTTGCACGGCAAGCCGATCGCCGGTCTCTCGGCCAAGGCCGGTCGCGTGCTCTCCGGTTCCAACCAGACCGACCTGACGAGCGCCCGCGATCTGATCGACGGCGTGCTGGGCCAGGTCGCCACCGACGACGATACGACCAAGGCCGCCGAGGCGGCCGATCTTCGAGCTGAACAGCTCCGCAACCTGGAGCTCAAGACTATCGCGGGGCTCATCGCCGCGTAACGATCCCGCCATGCCTGGCGGTTCCCAAGCCGACCCTTCGCGGGTCGGCTTTTTTGTTGTCGAAAGGATATCCCATGTTGACGATCCCGGAAATCCGCCAGGCGCTTGCAGCCGCGGTGGAAGCGGCCAAGGCGGCCAACGGCACGATCACCAAGGCCAGCGCCGATCTGCGCACGGCCGCCGACGCCGACAAGCCGACCGCGACCGCTGCCGTCACGGCGGCGACCAAGGCCTACGACGCCGCCCATGCCCAAGCCAGGGACCTGGCGGACGAACTGAAGCGCGCGGAGGAATCCGAGGCTCTGTCGGTGAAGTCCGCAACCCCGCGCGGCGCGCCCGAAGGCACGTTGGGCGCCGTGCCGGCCACGGCCAAGAGCAGCCAGGAATTGATCAAGTCGATCCCGGCCCGCAAAATGATCGTCGACATCATGGTGGCGCACACCAAGGGCGCCATCGAGCCGGACAAGTGGCTGCGCACCACCTACGGCGATGACACCGCCGACTTCATCAAGTCGCAGCAGCTGTCGAGCTATGCGACCGGCGGTGCGCTCAGCCTGCCGGACTTCGCGCAGACCATTATCGAAGGTCTGGAGCACATGACGGTCGTGCGCAAGATGAACCCGCAGGTTCTGAGCGTGCCGGGCTCGATGATCATCCCGCGCGAAACCTCGGCGCCGTCGGGCGGCTGGATGGGCGAGAACAACAACCCGACGCCGGGCACGTTCGGTTTCGGCGATATCAAGCTCGACCCGAAACGGCTCCCGATCGAGACGGTCATCAGCCGCCGCCTTCTCGATGTTGCCGCACGCGGTGGTGCGGCGGTGCGCAACCTCGAGGGCTACATCGTCAAGCGCCTGCGCGAGAAGACGGCCGTCAACGAGGATGCGGGCTTCCTTCGTGGCGCCGGCACGGAGTTTGTTCCGACCGGCATCCGCTTCCAGGCCGCCGCCGGCAACGTCAAGGCCTCCAGCGGCAGCACCCAGGCGCAGATCGATGCGGATCTGCGCGCGATGCCGCTCGGCTTGACGACCGCCGACATCATGATCACCGAGGGCTACTGGATCATGTCGCCGCGAACCAAGACCTTCTTGGCCGGCGTGCGCAATACGAACGGTTTCCAGATCTACCCGAGCATCGACGAGAAGAACACGCTGCTGGGCTATCCGATCATGGACACCAACCAGGTGCCCACCAACCTCAGCGGGACGAACACGGAAATCATGTTCGTGAACGGCCCGTCGATCATCATCGCCAACGGCTCGGACGTCGAGATGATCGTCTCGACGGAAGGCTCCTACCAGTCGGGCAACCAGCATTTCTCCCTGATCCAACGGAACGAGATGCTGATCCACATGGAGATGTACTCCGACTGCAAGCTCGAGCGGAACCAGGCGATCTCGGTCCTCACCGGCGTCTCCTACTAAGGGCATCCGGCGGCGCCGGCCGGCGCCGCCATTCCTTCAATACCTCTCCTGGGAGTACGCGAAAATGCATGCTTTTCTCGCCAATTCCGGCGCGCGGATCGCCGGTCGTCACGCCAAGGATGGCGTGTCCATCACGGCGGCCGGTTCCGGCGATGCGACGCAGGTCGTCTGCGACTACGTCGACCGCACCGGCTTCACCTCCATGAAGGTCATCATCTCCTATACCGCCGTGCTGGCGGCAACGAAGACGCTCTCGATCGCGTCGAACCTGGCGTCCAGCCTGCTGGGCGGCGCCGATGCGGGCGTTGCGTTCGGGCCGGCGCTGGCCGCCACCGTCGTTGCGACGGGCCCGGGGGGCGGCGGCACGGTCGCCGGCGTCGTCGAGCTGGACTTCGACCTGTCGGGCGCCGACCAGTTCGTGCGAAATCTCTTCACGCCCGACCTGTCGGCCACCGCCACCGACACCGCCAGCCTGAGCGCCGTCTATGTGCTGTCGGGCGGCATCAGCGATCCGGTCACCGGCACCCTCGTCTAACCGGAGGCGGCGCCGCGAGGCGCCGATGACGCCGATGCCGATGGTCGAGTTCATCCACGGCCATACGCCGTATCGCGCAGGCGAGACGGCGACGTTCACGCCCGACCAGGTGACTTTCCTGGTCGGGCTTGGCGTGGCCCAACGCACGGAAAACGACATGCCGGAAGCGAAGATCCAGCAGCCGACGCACGGCCAGACCGCGCCTGCGGTGCCGCTCGTCACGCGGCCGGTCAAGGCGATCGTCAAGAAGGGCTGATCCGTGAGGGGCCCGGCATCGTCCGCAAGGCCTAGTTCCAGATCCGCACGGGAGGTCCGACATGCTGCAGGTCCTGACGCCGGCGACTGATCGCAAGCTCACGCAGATCGCGACGATCAAGGAAGAGCTATCGATTCCCACCGACGTCACGACGGACGACGACCTGATCGGGCGGCTGATCCTTGCATCGTCCGACCAGATCGGCGGCATCCTTCGGCGGGTGCTGGCGCTCGAAACTGTCCGTGAAACGCTACGGTTCAGCGGGTGGGAGCGGGGGAACGATGGCGCAGCCGCGCCGATGATCCTCTCCCGGCGCCCTATCACCGAGATCGTCAGCATCACCGAGAACGACACCCTGCTGACGGAGGCCGATTGGCAGCCCTTTACCGATCCGATCTCGGGGGCGGACGGCATGATATCCGGCATGCTCATTCGTCTATCGGACGATGGTCATCAGAGGGGGTGGCGCGGCAGGGTCGTGGTTGAATATAGCGCCGGCTTCGCTCTGCCGGGGTCCGACAACCAGACGCTTCCGCCCTCGATTGAGAGAGCCTGCGTCGAACTGGTGTCGGAGGCTTACCTCACCCGCAACATCAACCCGGCGCTGGTCGAGGAGCGGATCGATGGCGTCGGCATGAAGCGCTACGCGAATGGCAGCTATAGCCGGAGCGGCACGCTGATGCCCGGCATCAGCGACAGCGTCGCGCTGAAGCTTGGCGCCTTCATCGAACTCTTGGCCTGAGCTATGACACCCCAGGCCGCCATAGCCATGCTCGATCGGCTGCTTGTCGAGAACGGCCAGGACGTCACTCTGTCGCGTGTCGTGAGCGGCGCAACTTCATCGGTCGTCTGCCGCTGCCGGGTCCGGGGCGGCGACACCGTCGCATCGGATGGCCATTTCGGCAAGGCGCAGGGAGAATTTCGTCTGATCCTGTCGCCAACCGAGATCAACGCGGCTGGCTGGCCCGGCGGCACGCCGGTCGGCGCCATCGATCAACGGGTGCCGGTCAATCAGGACCACGCCGTGATCAATGGCCATGTCCGGACCGTTCAGGTCGCCACCGGCTTCTACATGGACAACGTCCTGGTGCGTATCGAAGCGCTGGTGGTCGGCTGATGTCTGTCATTGGCGTCAATATTGTTGGCGATCGCCAGGCCTCCGTCCGGTTCGACACGTTCCCGGAGAAGGCGCGCGCGGCCTTGCTCGCCAAGATCCGGGAACTGACCCCGAAGCTTGAGACCGCGGTCATCGCGGTCGTTCCGGTGGACAAAGGCAAGCTCCTCAGCGAGGTGCATGCCTACGTTGACGATGACAAGAATAAGGTCTCGGGCAAGGTCAAGGTGATCATCCCGGGCGGCGGCGCCGAGGCCGGCAAGGTGATGGCTCTGGAATACGGCGCCCATAAATCCTTCACGGTCAAAGCGCACGCGATGCGGCTCGATCACTTCTGGGGCCTGGCCGTCGCGCCGACCGCCGTCATGGTCGCGGCCTTCGTGCGGACCCCGAACATCCAACAGCACGACTTCCTGCGCGGTCCGCTGGCAGCGATGCGCAGCGAAATCCTCGAAGGTTTCGCGCAGGCGCTGACGCAGGCGGCAGGAGCACCATGAACCGCGACGCGATCAAGTCCGCCCTGTTCGATCTGGTGAAGGTCGCCGCGAACTTCGTCACCGTGGGCGAACGCCTCGTGATGTGGACGAACGTTCCGCCGGAACAGCAGCCGGCGCTCTATCTGCGCGAAGGCGATGAGGACCATCCGGCGCGGGCCGCGCAGCAGATGCCGCCGCGGCGCACGCTCGATTTTGAGGTCTGGATCTACACCAAGCTCGATATCGCTCGAGCCAACGCTACCGACGGCAGCCTGCCGGTTCCGCTCGGCACGCTGATCGGCGCGGTCGAGGACGCCTTGAGGCCGCCGCCGGTCATTGGCCGCGTCACGCTGGGCGGCCTCGTCACCCATTGCTGGATCGAGGGCCTCGTCATCAAGGACGACGGCGCCTTGACCGGCCAGGCGCTCGCCAAGATCCCGATCCGCATCCTCGTTCCCTGAGCAATCCGGGATCCAGAACAGTCCGAAGGGAGATGGTCGGATGGACGGTACGCAAGATCTTCAGATCCAGATCGCCAGGCTCGAATTGAAGCCGGGAGACGTGCTGGTCATCAGCCCAACTCGCCAATTCACCGCAGAACAAGCGGCTCGCTGCCGCAACCATGTCGGGACCATCCTCAATTCCAGCAATCGGGTGATGATCCTCGATCCCGGCATGGATCTCACGGTCCTGACGCGCGAGGAAATCGACGCGCGGACCTAATTCTCGTCCAGAACCGGCCCACTCCGAAAGGCGCAATCATGAGCGACCCCATCAAGGGCGCGGCCAAAGCCGTGCCCGACGGCACCCTTACGCCGTCGGCGCCGACCTCGCCGCCGGCGCCCAGCGGTTCCAGTTCGATCCCCGCCGCCTCGGCCGCGCCCGCGCCGAGCCTCCCCGCCGATCCCGCGCCGGCCGACGCCTCCCAGAAGCCGCCGACGGCTGCCTGGTTCTAACCACCCTCGTCCGCGTCCCTGCGGCGCCCTTCTGACCCCGGAGCATCATCATGTCGCAGTACGCGGACCAGCTCGGCTTCGCCGCTGGCACTCTCATCGGTATCCGCAAGGATATCTCCGGCATCACGCCGGTTCGGTTCGGTGTCCTGCAGGATGTCTCGGTCGACTTCTCGGCCGATCTCAAGGAACTCTATGGCCAGGGCCGCTATTCGATCGCGCTGGCGCCCGGCAAGACCAAGATCGAGGTCAAGGCCAAGTTCGCGGGCCTCAAGGGCAACCTGTTCAATCATCTCTATTTCGGCGCCACGTCGGCGAAGACGCAGATCGTCTATACCGACAACGAGCCCGGCGTGATCCCGAGCGCCACGGCCTACATCGTCACCGTCTCCAAATCCGCCACGTTCATTGCCGACTGCGGCGTCTTCTACGCGCTGACGGGACAGCCCCTAACGCTGGTCGCATCGGCGCCGACCGTCGGGCAATATATGGTCGCTGCCGGCGTCTATACCTTCGCCGTGGCCGATGCGAGCGCTGCCGTCTACATCTCCTACACGGCCGGTTCGACGGCCGGCATCATGATCCCGCTCACCAACGTCCGGATGGGCACCGGCCCGAGCTTCCAGCTCGTGCTCGATCAGCCGTTCGATGGGCGGGCCCAGACGCTCATCCTGAACAACTGCCAGACCTCCAAGTTCAGCCTGCCGTCCAAACAGGATGACTGGACCATCGCCGAGATGGACATCATGTGCTCCGCCGACATCTCGGGCAATATCGGCACGCTTAGCATGAGCAACGCATAATGGCCGCCGATGAGCCGAACTTCGTCACGATCGGCGGGGAGCGCATCCAGCTCCCCGCCGTGATGAATTTCGCCGTGCTGCGCCGCGTTCTGCCGGGCATCAACGCCAGTGCCGCCGCCACGGAGAAATTCGCGCAGGACGCGGCGCATATCTGTGTCGTTGCCGCCCTGCTGGCCGAGGCCCGGCCGGAATTGAGCGCCGTCGAGATCGAGAAGCGCTTGCGGATCAACATGCGCGACGGTTCGGACGAGCGCCCCGGCCTGGCCGATGCGGTCAACAAGCTGATCGAGGTCTCGGGCCTCGTCCCTTTGGAGCCGGTGCCGGCGGGAGATCCAGCGCTGCCGGCGGAGAACCCATCGACCTAGACTACATCGTCCATTTCCTGGCCGCGCGCGGCATGGAAGGCAGTTCACCCTCCCTGATCTGGGAGCGGTGGACGCTGCCGATGTACTACACCCAATGCCGGGTGTGGGCCGACCATCCGACCACCGAAGAAATGGTCGCGGCATATTTCAAGGTCGGAAAGCGACCGAAGCAGCGCGGCGCCGGCGGCCGGGATATCGACGTCATGCCGGTAGATCTCAAAGCCGCGCTCGACAAGGCCACCGCCGGACAAGAGGCATGATTCAGGGCGCTCCCGCGGGGCGCCCTGATCTGTTTGGGAGAATGCGATGACCGAGACTTCGCTGGGCGTCGTCATCTCCGCCGATGTCACAAGCCTGAAAGTCCAATGCGCCATCGCCCAGGCGCAGTTGCGCCAGACGACCAAGGAAATGACCAGCCTCGCCAACGCGGCGTTGCAGGTCGGGCCGCCGACGTCCGAGGCCGCCAAGAATCTGAACCTGGCCGCGACCGCAGCCATCCAGCAGAGCGCCGCCGTCAAGGCGCTCACCGCCCAGATCAAGACGCACGGCGCCGAGACCGACAGCGTGTTCGCCAAGAACCGCGCGTCCTTCATGGAGCTGGAGCATTCCGGTCGCGCCGTCGCGGACGGTCTCGCCGCCGGCGCCTCGCCGATCCGCCTGCTGGCAATGGAAAGCGCCCGCCTGGCGCAGGCCTATGCCAACATGGATGCGTCCGGCAAAGCTGCCGTCCAAAGCGGCGGCGCCTTTGGTGTCGTTGCGATCGCGGGGGCCGCCGCCGTCGGCATCCTGGTGATGAAGCTGGTCGAGATGCACAACGCGCTCTCGTCGATCCAGACCAACTATGCGGAACTCGGCCGCGGCGCGGATTTCTCTCTGGAGGGCCAGCGCAAGGGCATCGGCGATCTGCGCGACCAGTTCCATCTCTGGACCGGCGACGCGATCGCGGTAAAAGCCGCGATCTCAGGTATTCCCAACATTACGAACGAGATGCGCGCCAGCCTGGAAAAGCTGACGGCCGCCAAGTTCAAGATGGGCGATCTCTCGGCCGAGGAAACGGCCAAGAAGATGGTCGAGCTGTTTTCCGGCTCGTCCAAGGCCGCGGTCGACTATGCCATCAAGCTTGGCCTGATCACCGGCCCGCAGACCTTGCTCGCGCGCGGTGCGGCGCAGGGCGGCGATGATCTCAAGGCGTTCGGCATGGTGATCGACGGGATGAATTCCCGCACGCTGCCGCAGTTCGAAGACCATATGGCGAAGGTGAAGGCGACCTGGGCGAGCCTGCTTGGATCGCTCGGCAATGGCGAGATGGCGGGGGCTCCCGGCACGGCTCAGTCGGCGCCGATGCCCGTCAACACCGCGCCGGACCCGAACAAGGGCAAGCAGGCCGAAGACCCGGCCGATCACCAGCGCGCCGAGATCGCTGACAAGCTCAATACGGCTCTGATCGAGCGCAATGCACTGATGGGCCAGGTCGCCGCCATGCAGGCGGCCGTCACCGCCGCCGACGAGACCGGGACCGAGGCCGAGAAGTCCTATGCGGCGTCCGCCCTGGCGGCGGCGAGGATCAAGCTCAACGCGCTCCATACCCCGGAAGAGATCCAGGCGCATGAGGCGACGCTCGAGCGGATCCGCTCCGAGGTCGCCGCGGCGAAGACCGGCAGCGAAACTCGCGTCACCGCGGCGCGGCGGCTCTACGAGGAGATGAAGCGGTACTCCGGCGGGGACGAGAGCGCCCAGGTCATCCGCTCGCACGCCCAGATCGCCATTGCCGAGCAGGAACAGAACAAGGCGATCCTGAAGCAGGCGGTGGAAGGTTTCCGCGACCAGGAAGCGGCGGCCAAGGACAGCATGGGGCGTCGGATCCAGATCCAGAAGGATCTGATCGCCAAGCTCAAGGCCGCCGGCGACATCGGCGCCGACCAGATCGGCCAGGAAAAGCTCAAGCTGACCGAACTGGAGCAGCAGGCGGCCGACAAGTCGACCCAGATCCGCATCAATCAGCTGAACGACCAGGAGAAGCTTGCGAAGAACGATTTCGATCAGCGCCGGGCGCTGGTCAACCAGCAGCTCGAAATCCTGCGCGGCGCCGGCAAGACCGAACTGGACGAATATCGAGCCGTGAAGGCGAAACTCGCCGAAATAGACCGCGAGGAGTTGCAGCAGAAAAACACCATGGCGGCCGAATGGGCGAACAACCTCGCTCAATCCGCCAAGACCGAGTTGCTGGCCGAAAAAGACCGGCTCAATGCCGAGGTCGAGGCCGGCAAGCTGACCAACCAGCAGAAATTCGAGGCGCTCAAGAAGTTCGCCGACGAATCCTACCAGCTCGACTTGAAGACGATCGAGGACGAGTACGCGCTGCAGGACCGCTCGGCCGCCGATCAGCTGAAGACCTACGATAAGCTCTATCAGCTGAAGCTCAAGCACAACGCCGATATGATGAAGCTCGATAACGAGCTGGCGACCGCGGACAAGAAGGACGCCGCCCAGTCTCAAAAGAACTGGGAGAAGGTAAACCAGTCGATCGCCAGCAGCGCCTCCGGTTCGATCATGTCGATGGCGAAGGGGCAGGCGAGCTTCGCTGCCGCCGCAACGCAATTTGGTGAGCAGCAGGTTCAGCACGCCCTGACCTGGGCCCTGCAAAAGGCCCTGGCCTGGGCCGAGACCGAGACCGGCATGACCGCGTCCACGGTCGCCAATACGGCGGTGCGCGATGCGGTCGCCCAGTCCAGCGGCGACGGCATCATATCGATGGTGGTCAAGCAACTGGCGGCTTGGATGGGGCTGGAAACCGGTAAGACCGCGATCACGATCGCGGAGGGCGGAGCCTCTGGCGCCGCGCAAGTGACATCCGCCTCCGGTGTGGCCGCCGCGAACGCCTTCGCCGCGACCGCGGCTATTCCGGTTGTTGGTCCCGAGCTGGCGCCGGCCGCCGCGGCGACGGCCATGGGGGAAGTCTTGGCGTTCGTGCCGATTGCCTCGGCCGCGGGTGGCATGGCCAGCGTCCCCTACGACGGCATGCCGGCAATCCTGCACAAGCAGGAGAGCGTGCTGCCTGCGGCCTATGCCAAGGGCCTGGGCCAGATCATCGGTTCGTTCGGCGTGTCGACCGGTGCCGGCGGCTACGGCATGGCGTCGTCCCCCGTCGCCAATGACGGCGCGGCCCCTCATAGCGCGCCCGGCGCCCCCTCCGGCGCAGCAGGCGACACGCATTTCCACTTCGCGCCCAGCGTCTCGGCAGTAGATTCCACCGGGGTCGACCGGATGCTGCAACAGCATCAGGACACCTTCATCAAGAATGTCCAAAACTGGCAGCGCAACGGCAAGCTCGTGGCGCGGGGCTAGGCCATGAGCAACGCGATCTTTCCGACGCTGCCAAGTCTTTCCTGGTCGACCTTCAAGCGCCCGACCTTCTCGACCCGCATCTCCAAGCGCACGTCCGGCCGCGAGGTGCGCGCCGCGAATTATGCCTATCCGCTCTATGAGTTCGAACTGACCTATGAGGCGCTGCGCGCATCCCAGGTCTATGTCGAACTCCAGACCCTGATGGGGTTCTTTCTTCAGCGGCAGGGTTCGTTCGACAGCTTCCTCTTCACCGACCCGACTGACAACACCGTCGCCTCGCAGGTCATCGCGACCGGTGACGGGGTCACGACCAGCTTCACCCTCGTGCGCGCCGTCGGCGGTTGGGTCGAGCCGATCGGGCAGGCGGCGAATCAACCCAGCGTCTACGTAAACGGGGCGCTGCAGGCGACAAATACCTGGGGCATCACCCTGCCGAACACGCTGACCTTTTCGGCCGCGCCGGGGGCGGGTCAGCAGATCCTGGTGACGAACCTGCAATATTACTTCGTCTGCCGGTTTTCGGACGACGTGCATGACTACGAGAACTTCATGGATCAGCTCTGGACCCTTAAGAGCTGCAAATTCGTCAGCGTGAAACCATGAAGACCGCATCCGGCGCCTTGATCTCGCTGTTGGCGAGCAGCGATCAATTCCTCTATGCCGATCTGTTCAGCTTCACGCTCGCCGACGGCACGGTGCTGTCCTTCACCGACAAGGATATCTCGCTCACCGTCGGCGGCACGCTCTATCGCGCCGATCAGGTCCGGTTCGACGGGATGCGCTATAAGATCGCCATTGGGCTCGATGTCGACGAGCAGACCATCAATCTCTCCTACGCGCCGACCGATACGGTCAAGGGCTTGAGTTGGGCCCATGCGCTCCGGGCGGGCGTCTTCGACGGCTGCTATTTGCGCCGGAGCCGGGCCTTCTACACCTCTTTCACGGCCGCGCCGGTCGGCGTCGTGCCGCTGTTCGGGGGGAGGATATCGACGATCGACCAGGTCGGGCGGATGGACGCTCAGATCAGGGTCAAGTCGTTGCCGCTGCTGCTCGACACGCTGATGCCGCGCAATACCTATCAGACCGGCTGCATCCACGGCCTCTACGACTCCGGCTGCGGACTGGTCAAAGCCAACTACGCCATCAACTGGTCGGTCACCGGCACTTCGACCACCAGCACCTTCCATGTCGCGTCCTGGACGCCGCCACTGCCCGCGGCACTGGCCGGCAACACCGAGGGCCTGCAGATCTTCGTCCAAGGGACCGTGATTTTCACCTCCGGGCAGAATGCCGGCGTCACGCGCACGATCCGCGCGGTCGCGAACGCCTCGCCATCGGCGGTCGGTCTCGTCTATCCGCTCGACTATCCGCCCCTGGCGGGGGACACGTTCACGATCTACCCGGGCTGCGACAAGACCAAGGCGACCTGCACGAACCGGTTCAACAATCTGGCGAACAACCGGTCGTTCCCCTACACGCCGGCGGCTGAGACGGCCTACTGACGATGGGCATGTTCGGCGGCTCGAACCCACGGTCACCGGCCGGATGGGCCGCCTTGGCGCGTCCGCGCGGCGGCATGGGCGGCGACGCAGCCTATCCGCCGGAAGAGATCGAACGGATGCAGCGCTGCGCCGTCGCGGCCGAAGCGGGCTCCTGGATCGGCACGCCCTACCACCATTGCGCCGACATCAAGGGTGTCGGCGTCGACTGCGCGATGATCCTGGTCCGCATCTTCGTGGACACCGGAATGGTGCCGGCCTTCGATCCGAGGCCATACCCGTCCGACTGGCACATGCATCAGGCGACCGAGCGTTACCTCGACGCCGTGCTCGCCTATGCGCATGAGGTCGAGACGCCCGGGGTCGGGGACATCGCCCTCTATCGGTTCGGCCTGACCCGCAGCCATTCCGCGATCGTGCTCGACTGGCCGTCCGTCATCCATGCGCAGCTGCGCGTCGGCTGCATCGCCTCGATCGCGACACGCGACGAGCCGCTCGCATCCCGCACGCCGCGCTTCTTCAGTCTTTGGCCGGCGGCCAGCAGTCTAGTGGGAGCAATCTAATGGGCCCACTGACCGGCGCTAAAGGCGCCATCGCCAAGCCGCAATTCACGGATCTACAGGTTCAGACCAGCGCGAACGGCCTCGCGATTCCGATCGTCTACGGCCAGACGCTCGTGGCGCCGAACCTGATCTGGTACGGCGATTTCACCGCGATCAAGCATGCCTCGCAGCAGGGCGGCAAAGGCGGCACGCCGTCCTCGTCCTCCTATACCTACACCGCGGCGGTCATGCTCTCGCTTTGCGAAGGTCCGATTTCCGGCACGCCGACGGTCTGGGCCAACAAATCCGCCGCGACGCCCTACAGCCTTGGCTTCAGCCTGTTCTCCGGGACGGCGCCACAGGCGGTCTGGGGCTACCTGACCAGCAAGCACCCGGATCAGGCGCTGTCCTATCCCTCGACCGCCATGCTGGTTTCGTCCAACTACGATCTGGGCTCCTCGGCCGGCCTGCCGAATCACAAGGTCGAGGTCCAGGGCGTTTTCTACAACACCGGCAACCCGGCGGTGCTCCCGGACGCCGACCCGTCGAAGATGATCCTCGATTACCTGACGAATGCCCAATACGGCGTCGGGTTCCCGTCGGCGAACATCGATCTGGTCTCCCTGCAGACCGGTCCGGCCAGCTACCAGGCCTATTGCATGGCCAACAGCCTGTGGCTGTCGGTCTGTCTGGCGAGCCAGGAGGCCGCGCGCACGACGCTGGCGCGCTGGCTCCAGATCACCAATTCCGCCGCCTTTATGTCGGGCGATCTTCTCAAGGTCGTGCCCTACGGCGACACGGTGCAATCCGGCAACGGCTACACTTACACGCCGAACGTCACGCCGATCTATGACCTGGACGACGACGACTATGTCGGCGACGGGACGAGCGATCCGGTGCAGGTCACCCGCAAGGATCCGGCCGACTGCAAGAACTGGGTCAAGCTGGAGATCCTTGACCGCACGAACGCCTATGCGACCGATCCGGTCGAGGTCAAGGACCAGGCGCAGATCGACCTCTATGGCGCGTTGCCGGCCGATCAGTTCACCGCGCACGAGATCTGCGACCCGAATGTGGCCAAGATCGCGGCCCAGCTGATCCTGCAGCGCTCGGTCTATATCCGGAACACCTACAAGTTCACCCTCGGCTGGGAATACGTCCTGCTCGAGCCGATGGATCTGGTGACGCTGACCGACAGCGTGCTCGGGCTCAACAAGGCGCCGGTCCGCATCATCTCGATCGAGGAAGATTCGAGCGGCCATCTCACCATTGAGGCCGAGGAATTTCCGGCCGGCGTCGCGACCGCGACCCTTTATCCCCATGCGGTCCGGACGGCCTACCAGGTCGACTTTGAGATCGCGCCGGGCCCGGTCAACGCCCCGGTCATCTTCGAGCCGACGATCAACCTGACCAAGGGCAACCAGCAGATCTGGGTCGCGGCCTCGGGTGGCGCCAACTGGGGCGGCTGTTCGGTCCATCTGTCGATCGACGGCACGACCTATAGCCGGGTCGGTGAGATCAAGGTCCCGGCCCGGCTCGGCACGACGACCTCGGCGATCGCCATTCAGGCCGATCCGGATACGGTCACGAGCCTGGGCATCACCATCGCGCAATCGACCGGGCTGGCGCTTGCCTCCGGCACCCAGGCCGATGCCGACGCGGACCGCACGCTGATCTATGTTGGCGGAGAGCTGATGGCCTACGAGACGGCCACGCTGACCGGCACCAGCACCTACACCTTGAGTTATCTGCGCCGCGGGCTCTATGACACGGCCATCGCCGCCCATGCGTCGGGCGTCCCGTTTGCCCGGCTCGACGGCACGCAGTTTCAGTACGATCTGCCGCCGGCCTATATCGGCGTGCCGCTGTTCCTGAAGTTCACCAGCTTCAATATCTACGAGGGCGCCGAGGAAGATATCTCGACGGTCGCGGTCTACAACTACACGCCGTCGGGCTCGGGCACCTTCATCGGTCAGCCGCAGAACCTGACGATCACTCAGGGGGTGCTCAGCACCAGCCTCGGCATGCAGGTCGATCTGCAGCTGAACTGGACGGCGCCCGGCACGCGCTGGGTGACCGACTATCAGGTCTCCTACAGCCTGAATGGCGGCCCCTGGACGACGGCGAAGACCGGCGGCCTGCTCTCGGCGATCATCCCCCAGGTGCAGGCCGGAACCTACGCCGTACAGGTCTGGGCCGTCGGCCTGGGCTATCTCAGCGCGCCTGCGAACATCTCCTACACCATCGACACCAGCAAGATCGTGCTGCCCGCGGTGACGGGGCTGGAACTCGCGGGTCAGGGCAATAATACCGTCTTCTCCGGTGCGGACGCCAAGTTCGATTGGCGGCTCAATTCGGCCTATGGCGCGTCCGAGGCGCTGGGCGGCTCCGACGGCGCCAATGCCGGCTACATGGACATCTGGTTCCAGAATTACGCGGTCAAGGTCACCGATTCGGCCGGGAATTTCCTGCGCACCGAGACCGTGGTCGACCCGAGCTACACTTACGGCTTCTTAAAGAACGCGGCCGACGCGGGTGGCCCCCATCGGAGTTTCACCGTCACGGTCACGTGGCGCGACACGATCAATCAGAGTTCGCTACCGGCCAGCCTGACCGTCACCAATCCGCCGCCGGCGGTCCCGACCAACCTCACTGTGCAATCCGGCGTCGGCGTCGTGTTCGTGGGCTTCACGCCGCCGACCGATCTAGACTATACCGGCGTGCAGGTCTACCTATCCCAGGCCGAGGGCTTCACACCTGGCCCGTCGACGCTGGTCTATGACGGACCCAACACCTTCGTCACCATTCCGTGCTCGACGACGGTAAATTCCTATATCCGGGTCGCGGCCTACGACGTTTTCGGCAAGGCCGGCCTGAATTTCTCGAACGAACTCACCGCGCTCGCCAATTTCGCCGTCAACACGGTGCCGCCGGCCAGCCCGGCTGGCTTGACGCTGTCGAGCGCCTTGACGGCCAACCCAGACGGCACCTTCAACAATACGATCAGTGCGGCCTGGACGGCCAACACCGAGGCCGACCTGACCGGCTACGATGCCGAGATCAAGCTGACCTCTCAGGGCAACGGCAGCTATGTCGCGTTCTCGACCGGCAGCAACAGCTACGCTTGGTCGTCCGTTGTGCCGGGCACGAGCTATACGGTCCGGGTGCGGGCACAGAACAGTTCCAGCCTGTGGTCGGCCTATTGCACGCCAGTTGCTCAAGTCGCGGCAGCGAACGCTAACGCGCCCGGCATCTGTACCGCTTTGACCGCGACCGCAGCGCTGCGCACAGCCTTTCTTGCCTGGACGAACCCGGCGAATGCCGATCTCGACCGCGTCGAGGTCTGGGAGGCGCTGGTCAACGATCTGTCCCAGGCGGTCCTGGTCGGCACCACCAAGGGCTCGGCCTTCACGCGCTCGGGGCTGCAGCCAAACACGGCCTACTATTACTGGCTGCGTGCGGTGAACACGTCGGCAATAGCCGGCGGCTACAACACCGCGACCAACGCCGGCGCGACCACGACTACGATCCAGGCGATGGCGACCGACATCACTGCGGGCGGCATCACCACGCCACTGCTGGCGGCCGGCGCCGTCACCGTCGACAAGATCCAGGCTGGTACCATCACCGGCGATCGGCTCAACATCAACACGAGCCTGCCGGCGACGATCACGGTCGGCGCGACTGGAGTGTCGATCGGCACCGTGGAAAGCCAAGCGGCCAACCCTGCGGCGACCGTCAATGCCGGAAGCACGCTGATCGCACCGGGCAAGATCCTGATTTCCGGCGCCGCGACTCTGGCCAGCTGGCAGAACGGCGGCGACAACACCAAGATCGAGGGCGGCGCCATTGCCGCCAACACGATCGCCGCGAACAAGATCACGATCGGCAATCGCGGCTTGACCATCTCAGGGCTCGAGTTCAGTCCAGCCACCGCCGGCTCGAACACGATCAATTGGACGGCCGGCTCCGTTGCCTACGTCAATGACGCCGGCACGCTCACCAGCGCCGCGGTCGCGAGTGGAAGCGCAACCTATGCCGGGTCGGTGATCTATGTCTATTGGACCGAGGGCGCGACCGCCCTCGCGACGACGACCACGGCCGCGACAGCAGCAGGCGACAGCGCCGTCTGCTTTGCCACGATTTATGGGCCGGCCAGCGTCAACGCGAACTATTCCGGCACGGTGATCGACGGCTCGAAGATCGTCACCGGCTCGATCGCCGCCGCCCAGATCGCGGCCAATACGATCACGGCGAGCCAGATCGCGGCCGGGACAATCACCACGGCGCAGATCGCCGCCGGAACGATCGTCGCCGCGAATATCGCCGCCGGGTCGATCGCGGCAGATCGAATCGCCGCGAACGCGATCACGGCGGCCCAGATCGCTGCGGGCACGATCACTGCCGCCCAGGTGTCTCCGGGCTCGATCGGAGACATCGAGCAGAACTACCTCTCGACCCAGTTCGATCTCATCGCGAATAGCTACGCCGCAGGCCAATGGTTCAACTGGCAGACCAGCCCGACCCTGGCCGGCAATGGTGTCCGAAAATTCCTGGTCACCGCGACCGTGTTCTTTGGCTTGGGCGTCCCCTCCACGGGCGGCTCGTTCATGCAATTGCGCATGTCGAATTCTGCCGGCGTCTTGGTGGCGGCGGCGAATTGCGCCGCAACGGTCGCGGGCGGCGCGGGCGCTTATGGCTGCGCCACCCTGACCTGGGTAGCGCAGCCCGCCGGAAACGACACCTACACGGTAGATGCGGTCTGGGGCGGCAATGCTCCAGGTTTCTGTATCGTGCAGAACCGTGGGATCGGCTTTACGAGGCTCGCGGCATGATCGCAATTTTTGAGAAAGCTACCGGCCGCATTGTCAACCTGGCGATCGGCTACACGCCAGAGGAAACCGCCGACCTCGGGATTGCCGAGGTCGGCGACGCCTGCGATCCGTCCCTGTTCTACGTCGTCGGTGGCGCGGTCACGGCGCGCCCAGCCTGCACCGTCACCTTCGATAAGGCCAACGTCACGCCCGATGGCTCGGACGGCGTCACCGTCGCCGGGCTACCGATCGGCGCCACGATCTATTTCGACGGCCAGCGCCTGACCGGCACCGGGACCAGCTTTAAGGCGGTCCCCGGCCATGCTGGCCCGCATGTCCTGCATGTCGATCCCTGGCCGATGGCGGAAGCCGTCTGGCCGTTCTTTGCCTACTGAGGATCGTCGCATGTCGCAATATCGGGTCGGTACGATCGCGGTCACCAACGGCAGCGCCGCCGTCACCGGCACCGGCACCGCTTGGCTGGCGAACGTGGCCGCCGGCAACGTGTTGTTCATTCCCGGCGACACGGCATCCTATCAGCTCGCCGGTCCGCCCAGTTCCGATACCAGTCTGACGCTTGCGGCGCCCTACGGCGGCGCGACCCGGGCCGGGATCGCCTACGGCATCACCCGCGACTTCACGCCCAACTATAACCTGCCCTACCCGCAGGACGGCGACATCGGGACCGGCCTGATGTTCAAGCGGGCAATGCTGCTGATCGATGCGATGGCCAGCAGTCTCGTCGCTCCCGCCACGTCCTTCAACGGCACCATCGCTGAAGGGTTTTCGACCAATGACATCGCGAGCTTCGCGGGCGCCGTGCATCACGCGTTCGAGCAGGCGGGTGTTGTGGTCGGCTCGGTCACGACCGGCGGCGGGGCGACATTCTTCAACACGCTCTCGGACCGCCGCACCAAGAATCTCATCGGGCCGCTGACCGGCGCACTCGAGATCGTCAGGCGCATGGCCGCGATCCTCTATCGCCACAAGGGCCACGATCAGATCCTGGCGGGCTTCTTCGCCGACGAGATCCAGCAGCTCGTGCCCTGCTCCGTGACCGGCGAGCCCGGCGCTACCAATCCGGACGGCTCGATCATTCCCCAACAGTTCGATCCAGGACGCCTTGTCCCCTATCTGGCCGCCGCCCTTGTCGAACTCGACGCCCGCGTTTCAGCCCTCTCGGGAGAAAAATCTTGATGCGCCGTCTTTCAGTCCTCGGGCTGCTCCTGCTAGGCCTCATGCTCGGCGGCTCGGGGCACGCATCGGCGCCCACACCCACAGCCGCCTATAACCAATGGTGCGGCGTGGGGTCGACCAACCTTGCGGCCTCACTTCATCAAGGCTGCTTTGTGATCGGCGCCTCAGGCGTCACCATCAGCGATCAGAGCTATAACGGTGCCGCGACCGGCTCTATCGGATTTTCTGTCGGTGGATTTTCTGTCGGCGCGTTTGGTCAGTATGGCCTGACCATTGGTAGTACGAGCTGGCTGGCCACTCACAATATTGGGGACGCCCAGGCTGCTCTAGTCGCCATTGCCCCATCCGGCATGAATGGCGCCGTGATTGGCAGCCGAAGCAGTGACAACAACGGCGCGCTGACAGTCAACAATATTGCTCTGACAGATGTTTGCCTGCAGGACAATACGGCGCTCGGCCTACCGATGTGGTGCCGGTACACTCAGGCGACGAGGACGGCGACCGCAATCGTCGGAGCAGGTGGTCCGCTCTACGGAGAGGAGTCCTCCATTCAGAACCTGGGCTCTTCCGCACCGGCGGCGGATCCGTTCAACGCTACGCCGACGGGCTCGATTTTCAATCTGCGTTTGGATAGTGGTATTGGGGTGTCGGGACCGAACGCGGCGACCGCTGCGATCGATATTCTCAACAATGGCGCGCTCTATAAGTCAGGGATCATCTTCGGTCAGACTTCGCTCGACACGAGCGGTGGCGTGGCTCCCGCCATAGCATTCGGTCAAAACCATGGGCTGGTCTGGTATTCGGGCGCAAACGCGCGGGCATGGACGCTGTATTCCGACGCGACCTCTGGCACCAATACGATCGAACTCAACAATCTTCGCATGGCGGTTTCGACTGGCGCCTCTTTCGGAGGAACAGTCTATGTGACAGGCACGAGCGGCCCACAGATCTACATCGATAATCCGGCGGGAAACTACAAGGATTTCGGAGTGCTTACTGGCGGCGCGACCCGCTGGCAGTTCGGCGGCAACAGCACGGCGGAAAGCGGCGCGAATGCCGGCACCGACTTCACTATCTCCAACTACAGTGATGCCGGGGCGCCGCTTGGCACGCCGCTCATGATCACTCGCTCAAACGGCAATATCGTGCTGGCCAATTCGCTTATGGTCGGATCGACGATCATCGGCAGTTCGTCGATCCACTCTACCCTAGCCACGGGTCCGCAGATCTATATCGACAACGCAGCGGGCAACTATAAGGATTTCGGCGTTCTTTCAGGTGGCGTTACGCGTTGGCAGTTTGGCGGCAGCAATGCGGCCGAAAGCGGATCGAACGTCGGCACCGATTTCACGATCTACAATTACAATGATGCGGGCACTCTGCTCGGCACCGCCCTGACGATTTCGCGCGCCAGCGAAACCGCGACCTTCGGCGGTTTTGTACTCGCTCCCGGACTTATCATCACCGCATCCATGACGCCGACGAGTTCGTCTGCTTCCTGTACTGCGGGGCGCTTCGTCTGGGACGCCAACTATCTCTACGTTTGCACCGGGGCCAGCACTTGGCGTCGCGCTGCTACGGCGACGTGGTGACTTCTCATTTTTCCCTGACTGGAAGGTTCTCATGAAGGTTTTCTCTGCCGCAGTCCTGGCAACGCTTTTTCTCTCGGGCGTGGCCGCCGCCGCTCCAACTTCCGACACTCAGGTTGATCCGGCGATCCAGGCCGTATCTATGGACTACCAGGCAACACAGACCGCCCAAGCCCATTTGACGGCCGACATACAAGGTCTGATCGACAAGCTTGTTGCAGCCCAGCAGACAATCGCTCAGTTGCAGGTGGAAAACGGGAAGCTGAAGAAGGGCGCCGAACCGGCATCCGACGCCCAGAAGTCCATCTCTCAAGATGCGGTCGATGCACGCCCTAATTGAATTTTGTGTGACCGAAGATTTATTGGTCTCATGCTGGGTGTAGGGTCTAGAGGCGCCTTCGTAATTACGATGGACGCCGAACCGAAAACTCGGGCGACCATCGGTCATAGAGGCAGTCGACAGGCTCGGGCCGAAGGCATGCCAACATCATGGTCGGCTTGATCACACCGATGTCGATCAGATGGGCATTGAGTTGCTCAAGATAGTCGATTAACCGCCGATCGGCGGCATCGTCGGGCGAGAAATTTTTTCCGTAGGCTCGATCGACAAAGATATCCGGCAGGTTGCCGAAGGCGACAAATTTGGAAAATCCAAATCGATCAATCAGCAGCGGCAATATATCCTGAGCCCTGACGCCTTCGAAATCTCCGTTTGATGTGCAGTCATAATTTACAAAGGCACCATACTCGTAGCACCGTGCGTGGAAGTTGAATTTCTTCTCCTTTGGTAGGAGATTCCACGCGCCCTGAACAAAAGGAAGAGCCTCAGGCCATCTCATGTGGCCATTTCTTCCAATCATATCATTCACTATGAATACACCACCCTTATGGAGTCGGCGTTTCACGTTATCGAAAACATACTCAAGCTCTACGAAATGATGAAGCGAATGATTTGCGATCGCCGCCTCAAATTCGATTTCCGGGAAGTTATTGTTTATGTCGCACTCAATAAATTCAAAATGCTGAGCGACGCCGGCCTTATCGCAAAGGATTTTGGCCTGATTTATTACGGTTCCGTTCACTTCTACACAAAGAAACCGGAAATCTATGTCTGATTCCATTAGTATTTTTGCGATCTGAATTTCGGTGCTGCAATCCCCAGAACCGAGAGAGCAAATTCTGAAACCTGATCCACCGATATATATAGCGCCTGTTTTGAGTTCGCTTGCAAAAATAGAGGCAATATCGGTTAGCCCGTAAATTCTTTTCATTCTAGGTGCAACAAATTGACCGGCCCAATAGGAAAATATTCCAGGTATTGAATTTTCGAGACCTTCTTGAGAGAGCGCTTTCTCGAAATTCTTGACCTCGACCGCCAGACGCTCTTGGTACGATAGCTCGCTCATTCCAATACTCGTTTCATTGAGGAGCCGCCGGCAGACCACGCTGGCCCAACCCAGGCGCGACCTGTTGCAGCACTCTATAGCCGATTCTGGTTTTTTCTCAACGTCGAGATCGCAAAAGAAAAGGCCCGCTGGATTGCTCTGAGCGGTCCTGTTTCTTTATGGGTTGTTTATCGAGGCTTAGTCGCGCCGGTGTGATTTGAGCCAAAGCGCCCGCGTTTTGTGCCAAACCGTTTGGCGCGCTATAGCCGCCTGATCCCACGACATTACGCCGACACCGAAAGGACGCCTCAGGGCGCCCTTTCCATTGGAGGATCATTATGACCGGTGCCAACACCGCGGCCGCTTCTGTGGCCGTGCCGGGCGAGCACGAGCAGCGCCTGACGATTTCGATCGACGTCTTCGTGCCGGATCACCCGGACCGGACGACCACGCCGATCTTCGCCGCAACGCGCCGAAAGCTGATCAGCAACAATCCGGATGCCTGCTGCTGGGTTTGCGGGAAGACCGAGGCCGAACTGGGTCAGCCGCTGGAGCTTCACCATGACCTGGTCGAGTGGTGCGACAGCTTGGGCGTCGCGTGGGAGAAGGTGAAGATCGATGCGCCCGACTTTGATTGGGCATCTTTCGACCCGTCGAAGCCGGAAACCTTTATCGATAGCGAACACAACGCTTATCTCGTCCTCTGCAAGAAGCACCACACCGGCAAGGACCACGGGAAGCACATGCTCCCAGAGCCTATCTGGAGGATGCAGCGCTACAAGCGCGATGACTTCGTTTTTTCTCCAGACGAGGCTGCTGCCGTAGCGACCGCCGCGCTCTCGGCAGGCTCCTGACGATGGGCCTCCAACTGCCCGAGGACGCGGGCCTCTTTCAATGGATCATCGCGGGCGTTGCCACCGCAGGGGCGGGCGCGCTGGTTTTCGTCGCGCGTAGCCTCGGCGGCCGGATCGAAGCGGTCGAAGCCCGCGGCAACGTGCGGGTCGACGCCGCCGACAAGCGCATCGACACTTTCCGCGAGGAAGTCCGCAAGGAAGCCGACGCCGGCGATGATCGGCTGTGGCAGGCGGTCAATACCAACCGGGCGGAAGCGGAGGCTCGGCAGCGTGAAATCCTGACCACCATGGCGACCAAGGACGACGTCCGGGAGTTGGGGCGGCGGATCGAGGCCGCCATCACCCGGCAGGCCGTGCCGTGACATTCACCGCGGCCGACATCGACGCCACGACCCGCACCGTCTGGGGTGAGGCGAGGGGCGAGGGCCTGGCCGGCTGGGTGGCCGTAATCTGGGTCATCCTCAACCGGGCCCGGCACCCTGCCTGGTGGGGCGCCACCCCGGCACAGGTCTGCGAGAAGCCAGAACAGTTCTCCTGCCGCAATGCGAACGATCCGAACGACGCCAAGCTGGAAGCGCTGTCACCGACCGACCCGGCCTATGTCGCGATCGAGACGGCGGTCCGCGCGGTGTTCGGCGGGCACATCCCCGATCCGACCCATGGCGCCGACCACTACGAGGTGATCGGCACGAAGGCTCCATGGGCCCGCGGCCGCACACCGTCGGCAACGATCGGCCATCACGCCTTCTACGCGCTGGGTCCGAGCGCCTGATCTTCGGACGATCTCCCAAAGGAACCCGACATGAACCAGACCCACGTGGTTGCTGGCGCCGCCGGCGTGAGCATCTACCCGTCGCTCAATCTGATCCTGACCTGGCTGCTGACCTGGCCGATCGTGCCGCCCACGCCCGATACCGTCAGCGCAATCTCGGCGGTGATCGTCTCCGGCGTGCTGCTGGGCGCCTCGATGTTCGTCCGCAAGGCCGGTCCGTCGCTCTCGGATGCGCCGACCACGCCCGCCATTCCCCCCGCCGCCTGAACCCCGGAGCATCCCATGCGCAAAATCCTTCTCGGCACCGCACTCGCCCTCTGCCTGTCCGCCTGCGCCACCGGCTCTGGCTCGGTCGTCACGACCGCCAACGTCGAGACCGCCTGCGGCTGGGTCCAGACCGCTGACATCGTGTTCAAGGCCGTGGCGCCCCTCTCGGGCGGCAAGATCACCCAGGCCATGATCGACGACGAGATGAAAGCCGATCAGGCCGCGACGGTCATCTGCACGCCGCCCTATCCGACCGACGCCCCGACCGCCCTGGCAAAGCTGCTCAAGATCGTGGCCCAGATCCAGACGGCCACGCCGGCACAGTGACCCGGCTCCTGCTGGTCGCCTGCCTCGGCCTCGCCGGCTGCGGCACCGCCCCCCTGGTGGGGGCGGCTGCCGGCGGCGGGATCGTGGCCACCATCATCACGGCGCGGCAGGACGCCAACCTTGGCCTCAGCATCATCAAGCCGCTGAACGCGTCCGTGGTGTGTCCCATCGCGGAAAGCCAACCGCACGACGCGCGCACGGCGGCGGCGATCAAGGCGTTCTGCGCGAACCTGCCGACGACCGTCGAAGGCATCCCCATCCAGGCTCTTGCCGTGATGCAGGCGATCGAGGCCGTGCCGGAGAGCGCTCCATGAAGCAAATTACCCAAACTAAGATGTACCGGCCGAAGGGACATCCCGAAGGCCAGCAATATGGCAACTGCCAGCGCGCGGCCATGGCCTCGATCTTCGACATGGACATCGAGGATTTGCCGCACTTCGAAGAGGTGCGCGGGGCAGGGGACTTCTGGCACGGCATCTATGACTGGCTGGAATCCTGGGGCTTCGGCTACGAGTGGCACGATCCCGAAGCGCCCCCGACCGGATACTCGATCGCGACCGGCCCTGCGGCGCGTGGCGTCAGCCACGCCGTGGTCGCGCTCGATGGAAAGATCGTCTGGGACCCGCATCCAAGCCGGGACGGCCTGGTCTCGATCGAGAACTTCATGACCTTCCCCCTTCTGACCGCATCCGAACGCGCCCAGGCGGACGTGCGCCAGCACATCCGGGACACCAAAGCATCGAGACGGAGCGCCTGATGATCAAGGTCACTCGGATCATGAGTTCGGCCGAGCATTGCGCCCTGGGCGACGATGCAGTCGCGCGCGGCTTCTACCGGAACGACCGCCGCATCTTCACGCCCGGCATGGCCTGGTACATGGACTGGTATTGGGACCCGACCGGCGAGCGGGAGCGCGCCGGAAAGAACGTCATGTTCAAAGAGGTGGATCGGGGCCGCATAGGCTTCCTCTCCGTCCACTTCTGGCGCGATTGGGCAGACAAGCGTCCGCCGATCTGCGTCGTGTGCCCGAATGGCGAATGTTGGGAAATCGACCGCAAGTCGTCGAACGGCGATGGCTGGGCGGTCTCCGGCGACCTTTCGGGGGACAGTCCGTCAATCACCTGCTCTCCGTCGATCGTGGTCGACGGCTACCACGGCTTTCTCGGCTGCAATGGCGCACCGCCTGGGCAGTTCACCGGCGATCTTGAGGGGCGCGGGCCGACGGGTTTAGCGCGATGAGCGCCGCCGCGGTTGCTCGCATTCTCAACATGGATGCCGCCGGCACGCTCAAGGGCCTCACCTTCTTCTGTCCCGGTTGCCAAGAGCGCCACCAGGTCACGACAAATGGGCCAAACCCCTGGGGATGGAACGGCGACTTGGTGCGGCCGACCTTCACGCCGTCTGTGCTCGTCACGAGCGGCCATTTCATGCCCGGACGCGATGGCAAGAACTGCTGGTGCATCTACAGCGCCACCCATCCCGACGAGCCAGCCTCCTTCGTCTGTAAGCGGTGCCACTCCTTCGTGACCGACGGCCAGATCCAGTTCCTGGGCGACTGCACCCATGCACTGGCCGGGAAGACGGTGCCTCTCCCGCCAGTCGATCCGGCCGAACGATGATCTCCGATCTCGACCTCGCGCGGATCTGCGCCGCGACCTATTCCGAGCCGTGCCATTCGATCCGGCATGACCGCGGTGTCGTGCATTACCAGGTCCACCAGTTCGGCGGCCGGACCGTGCTGGCCATCCAGGGCACCCAGGACAAGGCCCAAGCCATCGCCGACGCCAATGCATGGCCGAAGCGGTCCAAGGCCGGCTGGTGGGCGCACAGCGGCTTCGTGACCGCCGCCGAGGCGCTGGAGCAGATGGTGCTGAAGCATCTGGGCCAGCCCCTCACCATCACGGGCCATAGTCTCGGAGCCGCCGTCTCAGTGGCGGTGTCCGGGCTGCTGCTGCGCTGGTGGCGGCCATCGGCGATCGAGGTGGTTGGCTTCGGTTGCCCGCGGGTGGGAATGCCCGCGCTGGTGCGGGCGCTGGCCGACGTCGAGATCCGGCTCTACCGCAACGGCAATGACGTGGTGCCGCTGCTGCCCTGGCCGTTCCCGCTACCGTACCGGCACGTGCGGCCACTCATTCCCATCGGCGCGCCGATGCTGAACCCGGTCGAGGCGCACGGGATCGCGCGCTACATCTCAGCCATGACAACCGACAGCCAGGAGCGCGCCGCCGCGGAGTAATCGCGGCATAAATTTATCGATTTTGGACAGGGCCGGGCCGGCGGGGGAAGCCTCGTTGGCCCGGCCTTTTTGCGTTTGTGATCGGTACTTCAGTCAGGCGCATGATTTGGATGTTGCGACCGACCGCCATGTGCGACTTCTACGCGCTCACGACAGGCTTTCCGTCGGTCAATCAAGCGCCCTTTTCGGATCCTGACGGCGTTCGCGGCGCTTCAGCTCGCGCTCAATGGCATCGCGGATCAGATCTAGGCGCACTTCTCCATCATCCAGCAACGCGTCAATGCGTGCCGTCATGCCCTCCGCGAGGGGGAGCGTAATGCGCTCGGTCCATTGCTTTCGCCGTCCCACGCGTTGTGGCGTCGCATACGTATGATATTCGGTCAAGCTCCACCTTTTTCGTATATACGATATTGACAAAACATATCATATGTACGTTATTCCCTCAATCGTAGATATGGGATCGCGCTGCGGGCCGCCGCCCGACAAAACCTGGGAGCCCACCATGAACCGCCGTACCTTGCTCGCCGCCGCCCTGCTGATCTTGCCTCTCCCCTTCGTTGCAGCGCCCGCCACGGCCGGCTGCTTCCTGGGTGTTGCCGACGCTTCGCGGTTGAACATCTGCCTCAACACACCGAACCTGACCGATGCCGAGAACTTCTCATTGGCCACGCTGGGCGAGAAGCTGTGGCCCGGCGATCCGAACGCCATTGCGGTCGCCCGCGCCTGGAAGAGCGCCTTTGCGAACGACCTGCTGGGGACCAACGGCGGCGCCGCCGCGCTCGGCGGGCCGACCGACATAGCGACCTGGCACATCACGCGGCAGGCGAACTACTCGGGCGGCACGCCGGGTTTCGTCAACAGCGCCTTCCGCGCCGACACCCAGGTCGGGGTCGACGTGAAGGCCTTCGAGTGGTCCGTGACGGGGTTCATCGAGAGCTGGTCGAACTGGTGTGCCGCCGTGGGCGTCTACGGCAAGGCGATTGGCCATGGCCTCGGGACTGTCTGGGGCGGCGTGTCCGAGGCGTTCTCGACCGGCAACGGCAGCGCGGTCGGCCACGAGATCGACGTCGGCAAGGCGGCCGGCAGCACGGGGCTGGCGATCGGCCTGGACATCGTCGACACCGGCTACATGGACGCCGCGATCCGGGTCCAGGAGGGGCGCCGCATGCTGGTCGACATGGACAACGCGAATACCTACATCGCGTTCACCCCCGGCGGCGGCATCCAGTTCGTCGTCAACGGGCGGGTCGCACAGGCTTGGTAAGTGGCTTAGCCGAGAAATCCCTCGCGCCCGAGGAGCGCCCGCAATTCTGCGGTTTCGATGCTCCAGCGGGTGGCGTGCGCCCAGTCTGGGTTCCTCGGTCCTTCCCCCGTTCCGATTAGGCACCGATAGCGCAGGCCTCTCGCGTTCGCTAGGCGTTGGAAGCACCAGTTGACATAATGGTCGAGGTGTAACTCGCAGACCGAGGCGCCTGGATTGGCGAACACCAGGTTGGCGAGGCCGCCCCCGTGGGGCGCCACGATATGAGAGGCCTCGGCGAAAGACATAGCCTGTTCGGCGACGCTCAGCTTCTCAAGCTCGAGTATCTCGTAGCCGTGGCCGCGCATCAGATCGACAATCTCCGCCTCATTGACGAGCGGCCGGGCGGAAGCATTCATGCGGCTGACATAGATCCTGCGGTCTTGCGACCGCGGTTCGCCGATCGTCGCGCGCAGTTGATCGAATATGCCGAGAGATCCCGGCCGGTGGGCCCATCCATAGCCCGACAGGTTAGGGATGTAGACGAGCTCGTCGACAACGATCGTCTCGTCACGGCCTATGGCGCGATGGTCGATGGATCGGATCTGCGACAACAGGTCCACGGTCTCGATGTGGAATGGTTTTGCCAGCTCCGGAAAGAGAAGAGCGGCGGCCAGGGCGTCCGGCACCGGGACGGAAAGCCGCACCAGAGCGTCGATCATCCAGTGGTAATAACTCGTGTCCGCGCCGCCGGCGAGCGCATGGAGCGCGCGGCCTGGAAAGCGCCGCGCCTTTCGGCAAGAGAGCCTGAATGAGTCCAGCCCCGGTCCGACCGCTACGCCGTACTCTGCCGGGTTGACGTTGGCGAGAGTGTCGCCGATCAGGTAGTTGTCGACCGCAACCATGCCGGCCGAGGTGTGGACGATGGCGTCTCTCAGGACGTAATAGGGCGTGGCGGCAATCTCGTAATGGTCCTGCAGACCGGCGCCCTGGAAGGGTTCCTCGTGGATCTCCAGGCCGACGAGATCGGTCGGGTGCATCGTCACTGGCTCCAGCGCGACCCTTTTCGGGGGCAGGAATGGCAGCCGCTCGGCCAGGAGGCGCCCCTGCCGATCGGTCAACTTGAGGTCGACGAGCGCGTCCAGGCCGATCCGCTTGTATTGACCGCCGGGCCGCTCATCCATCTCGACCGCAATCGTCCGCACCCGCCGCGCGGCATGCGGCGCCTGGGTGAACAGGCCGGGGAACTTCGAGGCTTGAAGCGAGGTCAAATGGCGATCATCCGAGGAATTTGCTGCCCCTGACGATGCGTGGTCGGTGCACGGAAAGTCAATCAGTGGTTGGCGGCCGTGCTCATGTGGACGCTCTCAGCGTCTTCGGATCGATATCGACGCGGGGGCCGATGCGGTATAGATCGCCCGGCTCGATCGATTCTGCGATGCCATAAACCAGGACGCCGGCATGGCGCGCAATCTCCGGCTCCTGGTCGGGCGAGGCCTGGAGGGCATATTGGCCGCCGTCGTTGCGCTCGTGCTCGTGTTCGTGGCGACGTTCGGAGCCTTTAGCGGAATTCGCCAATTTGCCGGCGCGCTAGAGGAGTGCCAAGCCGAACAGCAGAATCAGAGGGCCGATGGCGCAGAGAAGAAGGCCCAACCGATGTTGCCAGGCGCGGCAATCGGGCTTGGTGCCGAAGCGCATACCAAAGCAGGTGAGAGACAGAGAAGCGGCGAGCAAAACAAGCTTCTCAATACCCTCTTTGATTGGGCCGGTCGGTTCCTCGACGTCAAAGCTACCGATGTCATCGTGGCTTTCTTTACTGGAATTCTTGCTTGGAAAACTCACGGGTTGTTTGTCGAAACTGCCGCGCTTCGGGCTATTGTCATTGAGGGCGGTGGCACCTATAGTTTTAGCGCTCTTCGATTGATCTTCACTCCCATCCAAGAAATCCCTCTCTTGGCAAGATGGGACATCCAACTCTATGCATATGGGTTTCTCCTCTACGAGGATTTCCTGGGGAATGAGAGAATAATGACTTTTTGCCGCAAGATATATTTTATGGAAAATGGGAGTGACGCCCTGTTCCTGGATTTCCCCGCCCCTATTTATAAAATTAGAGGATAAAAGGAAAAGTATTGCTGCGACCTTCATTTCCTGAACCTCACTGAGGCATCAGGAGCAAAAAACCGAGGCATTTTACCTTAGTGAGTTTGCTATCCAATGCCGGACCGGTGCAAACGACGGCCGCGATAGTCTCAGCCAGCACGCGCTGATAGGCGGCTTTCTTCAGGCTGGGAGGTTTTGCATCAGTCATGAGCGCCTAGCCGAAGAACAGATGGTTGAAGAGAGCATCGCTGATCCGGGCGAAGCTGGCCTTACCCTCGATCTTGATCTTGCCGCGGGCTAGCGCCAGCGCAAACTGGGCCTGACCGTAGAACTCTCTCAAGTCGCCGGCGAAGTCGAGCTTCACATCCTGAAGCCGACCGTACCTCGTCGGCGTGGAGACGGAGAAATTGGCCGCGGTCGTCTTGGCAAGAGAATGCTGGTGGCAGTGCAAGCGAGGATCGCCGTTCGGCGCCTCAACAACGGCTCCCGAGGCAAAGTGACCGGTCGTTGTCGGGTCGGTCATGATGGCAGTCCATCAATCTTGGCTTTGGCGTCACTATCGCTCCAGAACTCCTCCTCTCGACCGCGATCTACGCCTTGGCTATCACCCCAGCGGAAACCCTCGACATATGCAGCCTTGATGTCGGCCGCAGCTTCCTGACGAGCCGCGTCGCGAACCAACACCATCAGCTTCGCAATAGTGAGATGCTGCGCGCCTGGCGCCTTCCACTGCTCGGCTAAGGCCTCGACGCGCGCCCAGTTGACGGGCTCAAGTCCGCCGTTGACGTCGATCCGCGCGACCTCGACGTTCGCCGCTTCAAAGAGTTGAAGTGGCAGCGCCGGCGTTGCGGCGACCGCGATGTCGGTCGTCTTGGGATCATGCATCATGGCGGCCACTCATGATGGCAACGGCACGGCCAATGGCTTCGGCTACTCGCTTGGCGCTGAAGCCGCGATCTTCCCCGTATAGTGCGTTCTCCTCCTCGAGATATTCAGCTTTCAGCGCTTCGATCGCGCGTTCATGGTCGACGGCCTCGCCTTCGGCGGCACCGAAGGAGACCTCATGCGCCGGCACCAGCTTGCGAAGCGATATGCTGCCGTCTTCCGATGCGAATGGTTCCCATCCCGCCGTCAGGAGGCGACGCAATTCTGCCCTTGCGAGTGCCCGCTTATCCGGGCCGGCGCCGCCGCCGATGTATACGAACTTCAAATCCCAGCAGTGATCTTCCATCATCAGCTCCTCTTGCCGAAACTCGGCGTTCCGCGCCCACCAAGCCTGCGATACAGCGTCCGAATCGGCACCCCGACATCGGCTTCGACCTGGGCTGCCGTCAGCTTCGGATCGGCCCATAGCTCCTTCGCCCTGGCCAGTAGCTTCCCGCTGAGCTTCGGCGCCGGCCGCCGCTCGGTCGCCGCGGCCCTGGCCTTGGCGGTGACCTCGGCCCGGTTCTCCATCGCCGTGTCGGCCGCCAACTCCAGCCCGTCGAGAGCGGCCTCATCCCAATGATAGGTCCGGCCGGTGCTGACGATCTGTAGCTGCGCGCCCTTGCGGCCCAGGGCGGCCAGCATGCGCAACGCGTCATCCGCTGACGTGGCGAGCCGGCCGGGCGAGGCGACGATCACGACATCGCCCGGGCGGGCGCGCTTGATGCATTCCTCGCGCTGGGGGAACACGACGTCTCCGGCCCTCTGTTTCCGCTTCGCTGGCTGGTCGACATAGACCGGTCCCTCGTCGGTAAAGTCTTCGATCCCGGCCGAGCGGAGGGCGGCTTGCTGCTCCTCCAAAGACGGTCCGGCTTTGCTCAGGCGTATGTATCCGCGCTTCATTCCCAGCCTGCCACCGTGTTCTGCTTGGCAGAGTGTCACATACTGGCAGATGGGCAGGGAAGCTCTATTCCGCGCCGCCCTCGGGCGGCTTCCGTTTCGCCCCGCGGTGGTTCAATTCCTTCTCGACCGAGTCCCGGATGAAGTCGGCAAGGCTTTCCTTCTCGCGCAGCACTGTCGCGATAGCTGCGAGCGTGCCCTCGCGCAACCGCGCTGGCGTCTGCTCGTAGTTGATCTTCTTCCGGCCCACGCCGGATTGCGTAGTTGATATCATCTTTTGAATCAAGCGACCAGATTGTTGATATCACCTATTGACCGTAGATGATATCATCTATAATGTCCATATCAGATTGAACATCGGCGCTGCGGCGCGGACGACGGAGACGAAGATGGCCCAAGCAGTTCAGGCAACCGACGCAACGATTGACGCGCACCTGGCCGGTCTCGCCACCGAAATGGGCGTGACCGTCGCCGACGTGTCCGGGTTCATCCTCTGCATCGGCATATGGATGGAGAAGGGCCTGAGCTTCGAAGCCGCCATCGAGCGCCATCAGGCCCAGATGCTGAAGCTGGCCGAGAACGCGGTCCAGCTCGCCAAGAACCTGCGGCCGGCCGCGCTCGACTGGTTCTGCCCGGCGGTCGCCTGATCATGGCGAAGGGCCGCATTATCCTCCGCACCGACGCCGGCACCGAGCTTGGCCGCTTCCATAAGGTCGGCGATGCCCAGGCCCACGCCGAAACCTTGGGCCCGGACGCCCTCCGCCATATTCTGGTCGTAACCACGGAGGGCGGATGCGTTATGGCTCGCCGCTGGCCCGCCCCTCAGCCCGTGAGTGCCCGACCATGACCACGCCCAAGATCCCCGAGATGAACATCGTCGTGAATTCCGACGACTGCGCCCCGATCCTGACCACGATGGCACGGTTCCTGGCGGACAACGCTGACGGCATCGACACCGATGAGGCGAGAGAGATCGCGGCGACACTCGGTCGCGGCGAAGTCTACATCGGCGGCAGCGGCGCGGCGCCCGAGTTCGAGATCGCGCGGGCTGAGACGATGATCGGCGCCTGATCATCAAGCCAGCATGAGACCCTGCTTCGCTGTGGCAGGGAGGATAGACGGAGGATTTGCCCATGTGCCAGTGCACGCCGAACATCAAGACGCCCTTCTGCGGCAAGCCGGGATGCGAGCGGCCGCCTGATCTTCCCATGCCACCCACGACCGCCGCACAGTTGCGCAAACAGGCCGATGCGCTGCATTCGCAAGCAAATCGACTCAATGATCAGGCCGCCAAACTTGAGCGCGAGCAAGTCGCCGAGAAGCTTAGGGCGAATGAGAAGATCCTGGTCGATCGCTCCAGCGTAACCCTGACGAACGGCGCTCCCGTGCCGGACGATCATCGCGAGATTGATCCGGCGACAGGCATGCAGAAGGGCTATGTCGTCCTCTCGGCAGATGAGCGCGCCAAGGGTTTCGTTCGGTCGGTGCGGCGGAGCTATCAGCACGTCGGCCTGCCGGCGCCGAAGAACCCCATGCGCGACCTCACCGAGCACGAGCGCCAGAGATTTGGCGACGACTTCGTCAAGTTCGAGGTCTACCCTGACGGTCCTGAGCGCCGTGCGATCGGGCGGTTCTGGACGCAGGCAGAGATCGACAGAATGGACAAGGGGTGCGGCACGGTCACGACCATGGGCCAAGCGCTCGCCGAGACCTATGCCCGTGACCCCAAGTTCTACGGCGGCACGTTCTGCGCCGGCTGCGGCACTCACTTCCCGGTCGGCGAGAAAGGCGAGTTCGTCTGGGACGGCACCAGCGAGAGGGTCGGCACATGACGACCAAGAATTCTCCGATCGCCAAGCTCCGCGCCCAAGCCCTGAAGATCGCCAAGACGCTGAAGGATGCTGAGTGCGGCAAGGCTACCGTTCCGGATCCCGGCGGCAAGCTCGCGGCCTCCCTCGCGAAAGGCGAGGTAACCGTCGGCGTGGCCATGGACGACAAGATCATCCAAATCACGATGCCCTGGGCGACGGTGCGCGAGACCGACGAAGCCGGGCTCGTCGAATTCATCCTCGTTCAGATGCGAGAAGAAGCGCCCGCCCACTGACATTTCCTCTAACCCCCGGGCCCGCCATGACCATAGAAACCCGCCTCCGAGACTGGCTGAAGCGCCGAGAGCACGAAAGGCTGCTGCGCCGCTTCGGCGGTACCCAGACGTGCCCGTGGTGTCGACAATGCGCCCAGGAAGGCGACGGCCCGTGGAGCTTAGCGACGTGGGAACGCGACCAGTTCCTTGATGTCCTGACGTGCGGCGTGTGTGGCGGAACGAGCCTGTGGCGCTTTGAGATGCTCATGCTCTATGTCGCGCCGCTGTGCGCCCCGGTGCCGGACTTCCAGCCGGATATCCCAGGCTACGACGTCAAGAGCGCTCGCCCTCGCTTTCGATCCCCGAACACCGCTTCCCTTTAACCCCCGAGGAGCCGTTGAAATGTTCGACTACCTGAAGCCACACGATGGCCCGGTCGTGGCCGGTCTAGAAGAGCATGAGACTGTCTTCGCCAAGGACCAGCCGCAATATCTGCCGCTGCGCACGCTGCCCGGCGAAGACGGCAACAGTGCCATTTCTCGCTTCCACCTTACGGACGCGCAACGGAAGGCCGTCGCCGAGGGCGCCGACATCTATCTTGAGATCGTCCACTTTCGCGGACCGCTTGCGCCGAGCCGGATGATGGTCATGAGCGAGCCGGGCGAAGGCGCGACGCGCTTCCAGGAATGGTGGAAGTCGCAGACCAAGGGCCCGTACGTCGTCGCCAAGGCCGCGCCGAAGGCCGAGGATCCCGCATGACGGAAGGCCGCGAACTCCAGGTCGGCGGCAGCCGACAGCGCGAAGAGATCGATCTGCGCGACCTCGGGTTCGTTAGCCGGGTCAGCGATGCGGCTCGGCGGGAGATCGCAGCCAACGAGCGCCGCGCGGCCAAGTGCCTTACCGATCCGGCGCGCTTCGGCGCAGTTTCCCTCTAACCCCCGAGGACAGAATGGCGGCCGAAAGCTGGCTCAGACACGGCGCTACGAACGAGCAGTTTGCGGCAGCAATGATGAAGTGCCGGAACAGTTCGGGCGCTTGCTCCTATGCGGGGCGATGCATGCTCGGAGGCTGCTTCACCCGCCAGACTGCCAACCGCGATATCCTGGGCCGTATTGACCGGCTCGAAAAAGAACTGGCCGACCTGAAATCCCTTTAACTCCCGAGCACCTGCGGAGACCGCCGATCCCGCCTGGTGGAATTCCTAGCCGGTGTCGAGCCCGGCCCGGCCAGCTAAGCCGACAATGGCAGGAGACGAACATGAAGCAGCCGAAGATCCGACGTCCCGACCCGTACCAGGACAAGGCGCGTGAGCTTGCCACCGCGGCCGGCTTCGACCCGGATGCCCGCATCGAACGGCCGGGCGCACGCTCGATGCCGACCTGGTGCACCTTCCTGGACGCAGCGCGCGATGCAGCGATCGCCGAGGCGCGCCAGGAGCCCGTCGCCCAGATCGCGCCGCAGTCGGCCGAGTTCACCAACAGCCCGCTGAAGATCTTTGGCCAGCACGATCAGAAGACGATCGACCAGATGCGGGCCTGCATGGGGGTCGGCAATTGCGTCGCCGGCGTGATCCGCGCCGACGGCCATCTCGGCTATGCCCAGCCGGTCGGCGGTGTCATCGCCTATGAGAAGCAGATCAGCATCTCCGGCGTGGGCTTCGATATCGGCTGCGGCAACATGGCCGTGCGGCTAGACACGCGCTATGACGACATCCGGGAGAACGCCGCCGCGATCCTGCAGGACATCCGCAAGGTCATCTCGTTCGGCATAGGCCGGACCAATGCCGAGGGCGCGGAGCACGAACTATTCGATGATGGCGACGCTTGGCGCGAGAGCGACATGGAAGCCTATCGCCAGAAGGCCGTGGGCCAGCTCGGCACGGTCGGGTCGGGCAATCACTATGTTGACCTGCTGACCGACCAGGACGGCTTCGTCTGGATCGGCGTCCACTTCGGCAGCCGCGGCCTCGGCCACACGAGCGCGACGCGTTACCTGAAGGCTGCGGGCGGCAAGGACGGCATGCACGTTCCGCCGGCGGTGGTGGATGAGGACAGCGAGATCGGGCGTCGCTATATCGCCGCGATGCAGCTGGCCGGCCGGTACAGTTACGCCGGCCGCGAGTGGGTCGTGGATCGCGTGCGCCAGATCATCGGCGGCGCGGTGACGGACATGGTCCACAACCACCACAATTACGCCTGGCGTGAGAAACACACGATCGGCGGCGCCGAGCGGGATCTTTGGGTGGTGCGCAAGGGCGCCACGCCGGCGCGCCCGGGCCAGCGCGGCTTTGTTGGCGGATCGATGGGCGACGACTGCGTCATCCTGGAAGGCGTCGACGGCGAGGAGGCGAAGGCATCGCTCTATTCGACGGTTCACGGCGCCGGGCGACTGTTCGGCCGCATGCAGGCCAAGCGGACCTTCACCCAGGCACAGATGGATGCCTGGCTGCAGGAGCGCGGCGTGCTGCTGGCCGGCGGCGATCTGGACGAAAGCCCGATGGCCTATCGCCGGCTGCCAGAAGTGCTGGCGGCACATTGCGGGTCGGTCAAGGTGCTGCACACGCTTCGGCCGTTCGCCGTCGCGATGGCGGGAGGCGGAGAATACGATCCGTGGAAGGATTGACATGAGGGACCTGCAATTTTCTCAAGGCCGAGGCCAGACCACGAACTCGCTTGTTGTCGTGAATAAGGGCGGCCTCGCGCCGATCGGCAACCGCATCTCGCGAGTCGAATTGGTTGCCTACGGTGACGGGGCGGTTCGGCTGACCTTTGAGGACGGTCGGACCATCGAGATCTGCGACAATGGCCGCTCCTGCTGCGAGAACCGATACATCACGACGGACGATGATCTCGCGTCCTTGGTCGGCCACGTGTTGATCCGAATCGATGCGAAGGATGGCCCCGAATCCGAAGCAGATGGGGAGCCGCACGAAACTTGTTTCATCGAGATCGGCACGGACCAGAATTTCGTCACGCTGGTCACGCACAACGAACACAACGGCTATTATGGCGGCTTCGACCTAACCATTCGCGAAATCGAGCCGACCGCTCCCTAAAACTCCCGAGGACCAGTGGTCTCGCTGCCGCGCCACTGCGGGACTTTCCAAGCGGCAGGGTCTATGCCTGGACCGGCTCAACCAGGCCCGCGTGATTGTTCTTCACGTTCCCGACATCGCTGTGCACGGGCCACATCACCAGGTGCTCGCTGTACGGGACCAGCAGCTCGGCTGCGGCTTCGAGCGACGCTTCTTCCTCGCCCAGCCAGAGTTCCCAGGCCGCCGGCGGCAGGATGACCGGCATGCGATCATGGATCGCCGCCATCTCGCCGTTCGGCGTGGTCGTCACGATGGTGAACGAGCGCACCAGCTCGCCGGTCGGCGACTTCCAGATCTCCCACAGGCCGGCCAGCGCCATGATCTCGCGGTCGGGCAGGGCGATCGCGTAGGGCTGCTTCTGCTTGCCGGCCGGATCCAGCTTCTGCCACTCGTAGAAATTATCGACCGGCACCAGGCAGCGATGGCGCTTCTTCCAGGCGTCTCGGTAGGCCGGCTTGGTGGTCATCGCCTCGGCCCGGGCATTGAAAGTCGAGTAGGCCATCTTGTCGTCCTTGGCCCAGAAGGGGATCAGCCCCCACTTGGCCATATCCATCAGGCGACGGCCCTGGTCGAGCCGCACGATCGGCATGCTGTGCGTCGGCGCCCCGTTCCAGTTCGGCGCGAAGTTTGGGGCCGGCTGGTCATCGGGGACCTTGAACCGGATCTTGAGTTCGGAATAATCCGAGGAAAGACGGACGCGACCACACATGCGCGCACGATGCCACGGGTCCGGCCGGGAGTCGAATCATCGTCGTTCTTGAAATGTTCCAATCCGGAGGTATGCTCGTCGGTCCCCATCGTTCGGGATCCGATCCAGATGACCAGACCGAAACACGCCGGCAGCGATGACCTTTGAACTGCTCGAGGGCGCGACATCCGAATATCTCCTCGCCCTGGCGATCCGTGCCGCGAACCGCACCCGCGAATGTCCGCGCGGCATCATGGGCGAGGTCGTGCTGTGGTGTGGCCTGGTCATCCATGAACTCGGGACGCGCCAGGCAAGGATCGTCAGGATCCCCGAGGTGATCGCGTTCCCGCCGCCGCCGCGCCGCCAGCTGCCGACCTACCTCACCGAAGCTGGCGCAACGCCGCACGTCTCGACCCTCGACCTGCGGCGTCACGCCTTCGCGGCCTATGCCATGGCGATGGCGTTCCATGGGCCCGAGGAAGCTTTCGACGCGGCGGTGACAGTGACGCTGCAGCGGGCCGGCAACTGGACGCTCGCGGCTGCTGCGCAGCACACCAAGCGGTTTATCGTCCCGGCGTATGAGCGGGCCTTCCCGGCGGCCCGGAAAGATCTTCGGACCTGAACCAACTCTCCAAGCCCGTGTTTTAGGGCTGCGCCGTCGCGCCGGTATCCTGGCTGCGTCGGCGGTCTTTGAGGCGGGGAGGAAATCATGCCGGAGCGCGAATTCGATGACGGCCACTATTGGGTGCAACTCCAATCGGACAGCGATCCCGAGGTGGCGCTGCTCGACTGCGGGGTGTGGCGCCTGCATGGAATCGAAGAGCCTCACGAGACCGGCGATTTCTACCGGATCGGGCGGCGGGTCGAGTTTCCAGAGGATGCGTTCGAGGGATCCCATGCGAACGTCGTCGACCTGCCGTTAATCCGGCAGTGAGCGGCCGGGCCGCGCCCAAGAGCCGGTCGCCGGCGCCCGGCGCTATCCCGCTGACGTCGGTCGAACCGATCAAGCCCGCGCTGGCAACGCTCGCCTCGACCGTACCGGCCGGCGAGGAATGGTTCGGGGAAATCAAGTTCGACGGCTATCGCATGCTGGTCGACGGTCGGGAAGGGCGGGTGGCCATCTTCAGCCGCAACGGCATCCCCTGGACGGCGAAGCTGCCTGAGCTCACGAAGGACCTGGCCTGGCTCGCCGGTCGCGGCGCCATCCTCGACGGCGAGCTGGTGGCTTTTCGGCCGGATGGGATCACATCGTTCGAGCTGCTCAAGGAAGCCCTGAGCGAGAAGCGCACCGGTACCTTGGTCTATATGGCGTTCGATCTGCTGGCGCTCGATGGCTGGGATCTGCGGCCCTGCCGCCAGGACGATCGGAGCCGGCTGCTGCAGGGATTGCTGGCCGGCCACCTGTCGGACCGGGTACGGCCGAGCGAGGTCCAGGACGGCGCCCCCGCGGCGTTCCACCGCGCCGCCTGCGAACACGGGCTCGAAGGCATCATCCTGAAGCGACGCGACGCCCGGTACCGGGCCGGCCGCACCGATTCATGGCTCAAGGTGAAGTGCGGTGGCCGCCAGGAATTGGCCGTCATCGGCTACACCGATCCGGAGGGCTCGCGCAGCGGCTTCGGAGCGCTGCTGCTGGGCTACCGGCAGGATGATGCCTGGGTCTATGCCGGCCGGGTCGGTACGGGGTTCTCGATGAAATTCCTGACGGTGTTCCGCCGCAAGCTCGCCGCGATCGAGCAACAGACGCCGACGGCACCGCTGCCGAAGGGCCACACGCTCAAGGGCGTGCATTGGGTGGTGCCAAAATACGTCGGCGAGATCCGCTTCACCGAGTGGACCAAGGACGGGATCCTGCGGCACCCGAGCTTCCTCGGCCTGCGGGAGGACAAGCGGGCGGAGGAGGTCGTGCGCGAGGTACCGGTCGCGGTCTAGGTCCGGCCGGGCGGCCAGGTTGGCCAGTCGGGGAATTTATGGTTCTGGCACCGCCAGTGCTCGATCGTCCGCTCGCCCTTGATCTCATGGTGGCCGAAATAGGCGGTCACGCCGCACCCCGGCATCTCGCATCGGCGGGTGCGCGGGTCGGGACCAGTAGCGCCGAGAGGTATGGGCGGCGTTTTCGGAGGCAGGGAGGACATGCGCCTCTATGGTGCTTCCGGCCGAACGTCGTCAAGCCATCACGGCGGAGGCTCCTAGTCGGTACCGGCCGCATTGGCCAGTTTCAGGAGAAAAGCGCGGTGGCAGCGATCGCGCTCGTAGGGTGCCGGTTCGGGGCAAGTGCAGGCGAGATTCTTGCCGCGCAGGCCGGGCAGCAATCTCATGACTTCGGCCCGCATCGCATCCAGGCGCTCGGCCTCGGCTCCTTCGTATCCGAGTGCGGCGGCTGTCTCGGTCTCCAACCAGACCTGATGCATGGCAATCGATTGATCAAGCCCGAAGACGTCGACCCGGAAGGGATTTCCGAGCGGCCCTGGCCTGGTCACCGACACCGTGTTCGCCGGCATGCGCCAGCCCTTGGTGCGCTTCCGCTGGATCCCGACGGGCGCGGTCATGCCGCGTCTCGCGCGTCGATCTGCTTAGCGCCGGGCCGTGGATCGATGGCGCGGGCCAGATGCTTGGCGTAGACGGCGCAGGCTCCCCAATAGAGTGCCATTGGCAGCTTCTTGCGATGAATAGATTCCTTGCACTTGGCATCTGCTTGTACCGCGAGTTCCCGCAGGAGGATGCCGAGCGGGCGGCGCTGATCAGGCGGCAGATCTCGGATGGTCTGGGCGGACGGAAGGGCCAATATCGGATTTCGCGTCATCAGCTTCGCGCTGCGGCCGTAGGCACCGCCGCCGGGCATGATGGGACGGTCGGTCATGATTGGGCCGCCCAGTTCCAGAACTGCCGACCGCCCTTGGCGGGGATCGGCACCGGAAACGGCTCGATGTCGCTGACCGACCATGCCCAGCAGTCCGGATCGACGCTGGCGGGGTCGGTACCGGCCGGCATGATCTCGATCGCGCGGCGGGGGCGACCGAGCACAGCGGTACCAAGGCCGACGCCCAGTGGCAGACCGCCTCGCGTCTTCCATTCGCGTTCGATGATGTCGAGCGCCACACCGAGCTTCCCGTCGATGACAGAGCCCTCCAGCTCGCCATGCATCAGGTCGACCAGCTCTTGAGCCGGGATCTTCCGCATGCCGGCGTGCACGACGAATCTCTCGCCGATCATCCAGGACGGCGCGCACCAGCGGCGGAACTCATAGGGCTTAGCGTTGGCCATGACGATCGAGGCATAGGGCTGATGAAATGTGAGCGCTCTCACGGCCGCTTCCCTGCCTCGAGGATCGGCAGCCCGGCTTCGGTCGGCACATAGACAACCTGGCCCTTGCTGGCATCGAGCTTGTCGATCCAGAGATACCGCAGGTAGCTTTCGTTTCCCTTCAGGCTATCGCCGATGATCTTGTTCGCCTGAGCCACACCGCCGGCGCGGATGACCTCGGCATCGGCGAGCTTCTGGGCGCTGTCGACCACCGCCTGGGCTTCCAGCACCTTGGTGCGCCGCGTGCTTTCGGCCTTCGCGAGCTCGGCCTCACCGCTCATCTTCTGCTCATAGACATTGTATTGCGGACAGCCATAGAGGCCGCCGCACACCACGCTGAGGAAGACGATCGACACGGTCGTGCCGATCGCTACTCCAATAGGTCCGTCACTCATGTTCTTGATCCTTCATTGGTAAGGTTCATGCCGCGGGCCGCCACAGGGTCGGCTCGGTATTGTCGGGGATGTAGAGGGGATGCCAGGGCATGCCGCCGGTCACCTTCAGGGCGTAGAGGTTGAACCCCCGCGTCACGAGCCGATCGGCCACGGCCGGGCCGCGCGACCGCAGCGCCTTGATCTTCGGCGTTCCGCACGCGAAGACGATGATGTCCGCCTGAGCGGCGAGCTCATCGATCCAACGATCGTTCTCCGGGCCGACCGGGTCATCGACCTCGGCAAGGCGCGCCTGGTAGGCGCAGCGATAGGCGAACGTGTTGGCCACCACAAGCCGGCCGAATGTCGGCAGCCCGCGGCGTGGCCAGTGGAAGCGAACCTTGCGCGTGATCCCGGCGACGGTGCGATCGTCCAGCAGCGGATTGGCGCTCGACGGGTTCATCATGATGAATAGGGCGATCGCGCCCGCGACGTCCCAGACGCGTTCCAGCCGGTAGCGATAGCAGTCCAGCGGTCCGCCGAAGACGGCCGATCCGGTGATGCCGGCGGCGAGCGGCAGCAGCTTGCCGCCTGGATCGTGGGCTGCCGGCGGCGCGCCGAACAGGTCGGGCAGGGCGGTGCTCATGGCGGCACCTGGCCGAGCCATGCCGCGCCCCTGTCGATATATCGGGTGATCGCCAGCTTCATGTGACCGACGGCGCCGGCCGCCGCGACGCCCGCGAACTTGAGGGTCGCGTCCGCGTTCAGGAGCTGCGCCACCAGCGAACAGGCCTGGACCTGGCGGATCCGGAGAATGCCGTCCAACTGCTGCTGTCGAAGGTTAGGGCAGCAGTTCAGCGCGGTGACGGCGCAGGCTCTGTGCATCATCGGCTCGACCGCAAGCGGCACGAATCCGAGCGTCGGCACATCCCGCGGCGATTCCTGGCTCAGCGACACCTTGGTGTGGCCCTGAAGTGCCTTGCCGCAGAGGTCGCACAGCTGGCGCGCCATCGCATGCCGTTGGCGGACCGAATGCGGCTTGGCGAACATGGGCCGGCCGACGCCTGGGTTCTCGTCCTGGCACAGCGCGATCATGCCATCGGCGAATCGGCACGGTGCAATGAAGAACCGCTCCTCGCCCGACCAGGAGACGGTCCAGGGGACGGGGTAACCTCCGGCGGTCGTAAGTGGAATGGCGCTCACTGACGACGCTCCCGCCTCGCCATCTCGTCACGGACCTCGATCAGAAGCCGTCGCAGCCATCTCGGATAGCGAAGCAGCCAGTCGGCTGTCATCGTGGCCGCGGCGCCGAGGGAAGCCAAGGCATGGCCAGTTCCCCAGGCAAGCCAAGACGCTCCGACCATGGGCCAAACGATCAGGACACGCCCAGTCGCCCGGATGATCGGTTTCATAGCCTCAGCCGACGGACGACCCTGCGACGGGCTGCCAGTTTTTCAATGGTCGGGCTATGGGGAAGGGCGGTCAGACACCCAAAAACCGGAACATGCCAAGAACGGCACTGTGCCGACTCTCGTGCCGGATCAGTTCTCCGGCTATGACCGCGTTTTCCGCCTGTTCCGCTCAGAAAATGGCGGAAACCCGCAGAAACAGTGGAGGCCGGACCGAGAATCGAACTCGGATACGAGGATTTGCAGTCCTCTGCATAGCCACTCTGCCATCCGGCCACCGCGAGAGGCGACGATATAGGCGCCAAACCCCGATCGGGTCAAGCGGGTCCGGCGCGGTATGTCTCTGCGTCCGGCGCCGCATCTGCTTATCTCGCGGCGATCGCATTGTTTTCCACGCGTTCCGGCCTTATACCTTGCGTCAAGGACGATGCTGCAGTGCCCCCGCGACGGGTGGCGGCCTCACGTTTCTCATCGATGACCACCAAGCCGCCGTTCTGGCGCCCAAGCGCAGATTCCTGACATGACCGACTACGCCAAAGTTCGCATGAATATGGTCGATAGCCAGATTCGACCGAACAAGGTCACCGATCCGGCAGTGCTGAACGCCTTTTTGGAGGTGCCGCGCGAATTGTTCGTGCCGGAAGCGCTGCGCGGCGCCGCCTATATCGACGAAGACCTGCCGGTCGCCCGTCATCGCTTCCTGATGGAACCGATGGTGCTGGCGCGGCTGGTCCAGGCCGCGATCGTGCGGCCGACCGATCAGGTGCTCAACATCGCTGCGGGCACCGGCTATGACGCGGCGATCCTCGGGCGCCTCGCCGGCAGCATCGTCGCGGTCGAGGCGGACGCGGGCCTAGCCGATACCGCCCGCACGGCGCTCGCCGCCTGCAACGCCGGCAACGTCACCGTGGTGACGGGCGACCCGACCAAGGGTTATCCGGCTCAGGCGCCGTACGACGTCATTCTGTTCAGCGGGGCCGTCTCCCACGAACCCGATGCGCTGGCCGAGCAGTTGACCGAGGGCGGTCGCCTGGTCTGCGTGGTGAAGTCGGGCGAGGGGGCGGTCGGACAGGCCGTGCTGATCGAGCGCGTGCCGGGCGGCTTCTCGCACCGCGTTCTGTTCGATGCCGCGATCGCCGAGCTGCCCGGCTTCGAGCCGGCGCCCGCCTTCGTATTCTGACCCGGCTATGACCGATCATCCGATCTCCGTCACCGCCGCGGAGCTCGATCGTCGCCGCGCTGCGGGCGAAACGATCACGATTCTCGATGTGCGCGAGCCGTGGGAGCTGGATATCGCCCGCTTTCCGGACGCGCTGGCGATTCCGCTCGCGACCCTGCCGACCCGCGTGGGCGAGGTTCCGACCGATCATCCTGTCGTCGTGGTCTGCCACCACGGCATGCGAAGCTATAAGGCGATGTCTTGGCTGCGTCAGAACGGCGTGGCGAACGCGATCAATCTCGAAGGTGGGATCGATGCTTGGGCGCGCCTGATCGAACCGACCATGGGAGTTTATTGATGCGCACCCCGTCGAAGAGCACCACGCTCCTCGTCCGTCATTTGGGCGCTGTTTCCGGGCTGACGCTCGCTCTCGCCGTCGGCTTCCTGCCCGCTGCGGCGTCGGCGCAGACGCTGCAGGAGGCGTTGGTTCAGGCGTACCTCAGCAATCCGCAACTTCAGGCGGAGCGGGCCAACCTGCGGGCAACGGACGAAGACGTGCCTCAGGCGCTGGCCAACTGGCGGCCGACCGTGTCGCTGTCGGCCTCGCAGGGCTACAACCATATCGACAGCACGACGCGTCAATCGGCGAACGAGATCTCCGGCAGCTCAAACAGCCTGCCGCAGACCTACGGCGTGTCGATCAACCAGCCGCTCTATCGCGGCGGCCGCACGGTCGCCCAGACCGCCGAGGCCCTGAACCTGGTACAGGCAGAGCGGGCCCGGCTGGTCGCGGAGGAGCAGACGATCATGCTCACCGTCGCCATCGACTATATGAATGTGGTGCGCGATCAGGCGACGGTCGATCTCGACGTCAACAACGAGCAGGTGCTGAAGAAGCAGCTGGAGCAGACGCAGGATCGCTTTCGGGTCGGCGAAGTGACGCGCACCGACGTGGCGCAGGCGGAAGCCTCTTATGCCCAGGCGATCGCGATCAGGCAGGCGGCCGAAGGCACGCTGCAGGTCGATCGGGCGAACTTCGAGCGCGACGTCGGCACGCCGCCGGGCAAGCTCAACGCCCCGACCGGACTGCCGCCCTTGCCGACGACGCGCGATGCGGCGATCAATCTGGCGACGACAGGCAATCCCAATGTCATCGCAGCCCAGTTCGCCCAGCAGGCCAGCGAAGACAATATCAACGTCATCCGTGGTCAATTGCTGCCTCAGGTCGGCCTGACCGCCTCGCTGCAGCATAGCAATTCCAGGTCATCCGGGACGACCGGCGGCGGGTCCTTCAGCACGCGCTCGGACGACGCCCAGATCGTCGCTCAAGTGACCGTGCCGCTCTATGAGGGCGGTTCGATCTATTCCCAGACGCGTCAGGCCCAGCAGGCCGTGGCCCAGCGCAAGAGCCTGGTCGACGACTCCCGGCGCGCGGCCGCCCAGTCGGCGGCGACCTTCTGGGAGGAAATCGTGTCGGATCGGGCGACCATCGTCTCGCTGCAGGCGGCGATTCGCGCCAACGAGATCTCGCTCGACGGCACCCAGCAGGAGGCGGCGGTCGGTCAACGCACCGTGCTCGACATTCTGAATGCCGAACAGGTACTGCTGCAGTCGCGGGTCAATCTCGTGTCGACGCAGCATGATGAGATCGTCGCGGAGTTGTCGTTGTCTTCGGCGGTCGGCGCGCTTACTGCCAAGAGTCTTGCCTTGCCGGTTGAACTTTACGACCCCGATAAGAATTTCGCGGTGGTTAGGGACAAGTGGATCGGCTTCGGCACTGCCGAATAGGCCTTTCGCCAAGCGAAATGATCGGCCGGACGACGCTCTCCTTTGCGTTTTCCGCGCCGAACGTTACAGTCGATCACTGTTTTCCTCACAGGTGTGAGCGCTGATGTCCGACGCTAAAGGTCAACAAGAACCCTCGATGGAGGAAATCCTCGCATCGATCCGCCGGATCATCGCCGAGGATAATGATACGGGTAAGCCCGAGGAGGAGGCACCGGCGCCTCCGCCCCCACCACCTCCGCCGCCACCACCCCCTCCGCCGCCCATGCGGATGGCCGAGCCCGAGCCCGAGCCGATGGAGCTTGAGGAGGACGTGCTCGAGCTGACCGAGGTGGCCGAGGAAGAGGAGGATTACGCGCCGGCGGAAGATCCGTTCCCGCCGCGCCGTTTCGAGATGCCGGAAGAGGGGCTGGTCTCCAAAGCGACCGCGGCAGCCTCGACCGCGGCCTTTGCGGCCATGCACAACCGGGCGCGCGAGCGCCGGGGCGGCGAGGTCTATCTGGGCGACGGCGCGATCACGCTGGAAGAAATCGTCAAGGAGCTGCTGCGGCCGCAGCTGCAGGAATGGCTCGACCTGCATCTGCCCGGCCTGGTCGAACGGCTGGTCCGCGAAGAGATCGAACGGCTGGCGCGCGCCGCGAAATAGGCGGGCGCTCTCGGGTCAAGCGAAACGGGTCGGCTTTGCCGGCCCGTTTTCGTTTGAGAGGCTAGCCGGCCTCGCTCCCGCGCCGATCCAATGCCGCGCGCAGCCGTTCGCGGCTGTTGGTCAGATGCAGCCGCATGGCGGCCCGGGCGGCCTCGGAATCGCCGCGGCCGATCGCCTGATGGATCTGGGCATGCTCCTGCTGGATGCGCCTCAGATAGGCGACCTTGCCGTCCGGGTCGTTCTTGAACAGATCCAGGCGCGCACGCGGCACCAGCCGCGGGGCGAGGCCGCCATAGAGTTCGGTGAAATAATGGTTGCCGGTCGCCCGCGCGATTTCCAGATGGAAGCGCACGTCGTGCTCGGCGGAGCTGTCGGGCTTGCTGATGCTCGCTTCGAGCGCGTCGAATGCCTGGGCCAGCGCCGTCAACTGGTCGCTGGTCCGTCGCGCGGCCGCCAGCGCCGCCGCCTCGGATTCGAGCGCGATCCGGATCTCCATCACCTGCAGCACGTCCTGCACCGTGTTGATGTCGGCATCCTCCAGCCGAAAGGCGAGGATCGGCGGCGGGTCGAGCACCCAGGCGCCGCGGCCCTGCTGCGTCGCGATCCGACCGGACGAGCGCAGGCTCGACACCGCCTCGCGCACGACGGTCCGGCTGACGCCGTAGAGCGCCATCAATTCCCGTTCGGTCGGCAGGCGGTCGCCCGGCTTCAACTCGCCCTTGTCCAGGCGACCCGACAGGTCGCGCAGAACCTGGGTGGTGAGGCTGTCGCGCTGGCGATGCTCGATGGATCGACCGAACAGAGGAGGCATGAGGCGGCGGGTCCTTGGGCGCGGGTGTCTGCCCGTTATGGGCGGCAGGCTCGCCGGGTGGCAAGCGCTGCGGCGGAGGCTTGCCGTGAGTCCCATCCTACCATATGTCTGTTGTCGTACAAAGAACCGGTCGATGGAGGACCAGGGCCATGAGCGAGCATCCCGACTATCGCGCGTTATTCGATCTGACCGGGCGCGTGGCGCTGGTCGTGGGCGGCGGGTCGGGCATCGGCCAGGCGAGCGCGCTGGCGCTGGCGGCCCATGGCGCCCGGGTCGCGGTCGCCGATGTCGACGTTGCCACGGCCGAGGCGACCGTGGCCCTCATCACCAAACGGCGCGGCAGCGCCAGCGGCCATCATGTCGATGTGCGCGACACGGAAAGCGTCGATCGGCTGGTCGCCCTGGTCCAGGCGCAGGAGCGGCGGATCGACGTGCTGGTCGATATGCCGGCCATCAATATCCGCAAGCGGCTGGTCGATTATACCGACGAGGAATTCGACCGGGTGGTCGATCTCAATCTCAAGGGCACGTTCCGGGTCGCCCGCGCGGTCGGCAAGGTGATGGCGGCGCAGCGCTTCGGCTCGATGATCCTGATGTCGTCCATGCGGGGAACCCAGGTCGAGCCGGGCCAGAGCATCTACGGCTCGACCAAGGCGGCGATCAGCCTACTGGTCAAAGGCCTGGCGAGCGAGATGGCGGAATATAACGTGCGGGTCAATGCCTTGGCGCCAAGCATCGTCGCGACCGCGATCAATGCGGTCATTCGCGAGAACCCGGTCTGGAACGAAGCGTTGGCGTCGCGCACCGCGCTCGGCCGCTGGAGCCGGACGTCGGAGATGGCCGGACCGATCGTGTTCCTGGCGTCCGATGCGGCGAGCTACGTCACCGGGACGACCTTGTTCGCCGACGGCGGCTGGACCGTGGTCGACGGGCGCTACAAGCCGCCGATCTGAAGCTCGACGGCTCGGCTCCGGCGAGCCGAGCCGATGGGAACGCCTATTGCGGGCCGAGCTTGCCGATCAGTTCGGCGAGCGCGTCGCATTCGTCGGGCTTGAGGTCGGACAGGGGCGAGCGGACCGGACCGGCCGGATGACCGACGATGGCGGCGCCGGCCTTGATGATGCTGACGGCATAGCCGGGCTGGCGGTTGCGGATGGCGAGATAGGGAAAGAAGAAGTCGCGCATCAAGCGGCCGCAGGTGGCAGAATCGTCCGCCATCACCGCCGCGTGGAATTCCAGCGCGGTCTTGGGCATGAAGTTGAACACGGCGGAGGAATAGGTCGGTACGCCCATCGCCTTGTAGGCCTGGGCATAGACCTCGGCGGTCGGCAGCCCGCCCAGATAGGTCAGCCGGTCGCCCAGCGTGTTCCAGATCGACACCATGGCCTCGATCTCGCCGACGCCGTCCTTGAAGCCGATCAGGTTCGCATTGTCCGCGACCAGCTTCAGCATCGTCTCGGCGTTCAGCTTGCAGGCGCCGCGGTTATAGACGATCACGCCCAGCCGGGTCGACCGGCATACGGCGGTGATATGGGCGCGCAACCCTTCCTGGCTCGCCTCGGTCAGGTAATGCGGCAGCAGCAGAATGCCGGCGGCGCCGATGCGCTCGGCCTCGCGGGCATATTCGATCGCCGTGCGGGTGCCATAGCCGGCCCCGGCGATGATCGGCACTTTGCCGCGGCAGGTCTCGACCGCGGCCGCGATGACCTGGGAATATTCCGGCAGGGTCAGCGAGAAGAACTCGCCGGTGCCGCCTGCCGCGAACAGGGCGGAGACCTTATAGGCCGACAACCATTCGAGGCGGCCGATATAGGATTTGGCGTCGAAATCGCCCGCCGCGGTGAAATCCGTCACCGGAAAGGACAAGAGACCGGTCGGAATGGTCGCTTTCAATTCTTCCGGGGACATCAGGGTGGGCATGAGGCGGCTCCAAGCGGGCTTAAGGATAAGACATAAGACATCGTACAAGTTGGCGGGCGAGACGACAAGGCCCGGATGCCACCCTTGTGCCGCCAGCGCTTGCCGGGCGGGCGGCGGTGGCCTAAGCACAAGGGATCATGCCCGATCTCGCGACCCTGCCGACCGGCAGCAACCGGCCGCTCCGCCATCCCGACGAACTCGTGCGGGCCGGCCTTGTGCCGCCCGAGCGGTTGGCCGAGCTGGAACGGGTCGCCCAGCGCTATGCGGTCGCCATCACTCCGGCGATGGCGGACCTGATCGATGCGGCCGATCCGAACGATCCGATCGCGCGCCAGTTCGTGCCCGACGGGCGCGAACTCGATCACGGGCCCGAGGAGTTGGCCGACCCGATCGGCGATCACAGCCACTCGCCGGTCAAGGGCATCGTGCATCGCTATCCCGATCGGGTGCTGCTGAAGCCGTCCCATGCCTGTCCGGTCTATTGCCGCTTCTGCTTCCGGCGCGAGATGGTCGGGCCGGGCGGCGACGCGCTCGACCCGGCCGAGTTCGCGCGCGCCATCCAATATATCTCGGACCATCCGGAGATCTGGGAAGTGGTGATCACCGGCGGCGATCCGCTGATGCTCTCGTCGCGGCGGTTGCAGGAACTGGTGGCGGCACTCGACGCCATTCCCCATGTCGCCGTCATCCGCTTTCACAGCCGCGTCCCGGTGGTCGATCCGGCCCGGATCGATGCCAAGCTGGTGGCGGCGCTGGCGACCGACAAGGCGCTCTGGATCGCGGTCCATGCCAATCACGCGCGCGAACTGGGCGAGCCGCAGGCCGCCGCCTGCCGGCGCCTCAGCCACGCCGGCATTCCGCTCCTGGGTCAGACGGTCCTGCTGAAGGGCGTCAACGACGACGTGGGGGCGCTGACCGACCTGTTCCGCCGGCTGGTCGCGCTCAGGATCAAGCCCTATTACCTGCATCACGGCGATCTGGCGCCGGGGACCGCGCAATTCCGCACCTCGATAGACGAGGGGCAGGCGCTGATGCGCGCGCTGCGCGGTGCGATTTCCGGCCTGTGCCAGCCGACCTATGTGCTGGACATCCCGGGCGGGCATGGCAAGGCGCCGATCGGTCCGGCCTTCGCCATGGCGGAGGGGCAGGGGCGGTGGCTCGTCAGCGATTTTCGCGGCGGCTCCCACCTCTACCCGCCGGTAGCGCCGGACAATCGTTGAAATATTAGAGTTGTATCGAGCACAACCTCGGAAGGCTCTTGTCTCGATCCATTCCGACCGGACATGTTAAGGTTCGGGCATAATCCAATGGCCGTTCGCGCCGCCGGGTCGAGGATCGAGTGAAACCGACTAGCCTGTATCTTCCATCGACCTTTGAAGAGCGTGGGACGGCCGCGCCGTTCACGACCCCGATGTTCGCGTTGAGCCGGGTGCGTCCCGACGAACGGCAGGGACTGGTGCTGTTGCTGCCGAGCTTCGGCGGCACCGATGGGGCCTATGTCGTGCCATGGAGCGCCGTGCAGGAAATCGGCGGGATGTCGACCCACGACCGGGCGCTGCACGAGGAAATCCTCGCGGTCAAGGCGACCTCGCCGGATATGATGCGGGCGGCGGCGTTCAAGGTCGCCATGACGGGGCTCGCCGGACCGGCGGCGGCCGAGGCCGCCAAAAAGGCGGTGGACGAAGACCGGAAGAAGATCGAGGAAACCCATATCCTGCTGATTCTGGCCCTGCTGACCTCGTCCGGCATGACGACTCAGGAGCTGATGCAGACCAATCCCGAGACCGACGAGTGGCGCGTCAAGACCAAGGCGATGCTGGAGAAGGCCGCCAAGGAATATGGCATCGAGATCGACCAGATCTATCATCGCATCGGCGAGCTCAGCCAGACGCTGGCGCCGGTCGGCCTGGCGATTTCCCGCCAGGAAGCGCGTCTGCGCCAATTGCTGCAGGGCTTGGGCGAGTTCCGGCAATCGATCTCGGAATGGGGTGAGGCGGATCTGTCGGAGATGGCCGATTTCGCGATCTATGCCGCCGCCGTTGCCGATCTGACGCTCGATATGGCGGGCACCATGTTCCGCAAGCTCGATACCGGCGTGCAGGATATCGGGCTGGTCGTGCGCGAGTGGCCGACCCAGGGACCGCTCGCCAAGCATTTGGCCAGTCGCCTGTCCTGGCTACTCGATGGTTGGCAATTCATCATCGAGCTTTGGCGTAGTCTGGCCGACCAGCCGGTGGATGAACAGCGCGACGGCGTAGGCAATCTGATGCGCGTTCTACCGCTCATCCCGCGCAACGAAAGTGCAGACGATGATGAAGATGCCAAGAAGCGGCAAGAATTATTCCAACGTAAACGATTGCAGGCGCATATTGATTGGCGTACCGGAAAGTATGACGTCGAACTTGTCTCGCGGATCGAGCAGATCAAGGCCAAGGCGGTAGCATGAGCGGTCTCGATAAAAAGGGTGGGATCGATAATACGGTTGCCGCCGTACTCGATCTGGAGCGCCCCCTGGAATTCATTTCCGAAGAGAAGTTTCGCGAAGTCGCGAAACTTCTGGAGGCAGTGCACGAGCAGCCGGGCGTGCAGCAGATTCTCGACCATGTCCGCCCGCGTCTCGTCAAGCTGCGCCCGGGCCGCAAGCCCAACCTCCAGCGCCTGTTCTATATGCCGCTGGAAGATCTTCTGGTCGGCGAGACGGCGTCGCCCGACAACGGCATGCTGCCGCGCCATCTGCCGGCGCTCGTGTGGAGATATATCGCCCAGACCGGCGATGCCGAAGCCCTGAAGCAGCTCGACGTCGCGCTGAAGCGGACCGGTACCGGCGATCACGAGGCGCATCGGAAGATCGCGAAACGGCTCTGGCCTTTGGCCTCGGCCGTCCTGGTCGACCTTGTCGCCAGCCCCGGCCACGCCAAGGGCATGCTGGGCCGTGAGGTCGGTCTGATCGAGGAATTGAACGAGACGGCGGCATTGCTGCAGGCCGCCGACGCGATCGACGCCTTGAAGCAGGAGCTGCCGCCGCCGCCGATCCGTTCGCTCTCGGACGAACAAATGGGATCGATCCGCCGCACGATCGTGGACAACGCGAAGGGTGATGCCGATCTGGTCTACGTCATGGCGCTGATCGTGATGGTGCGGATGGCGAAGCGGGCCGATTTTCTGGAAAGCATCATGGGCATGACGCTCGGCCTGTCGGGGGCCGACAAGCCGCTGGTCTATGCCCGCCTGTCCCGCCTGGTCATGACCGAGGTGACCGATCGCGCCCGGCAGCTGAGCGCGACCGACAAGGGCAATCTGGTCGGCCTGGCCGACAACGCGCGCAATCTGGTCACCGGCCTGGTCGCGGCCGAGAAGGCGCTGAAGAACGATCCGCGCGCCCGCCATCAGTTGAGCGAGATGCGCAAGACGGCGGAAAAGACCGTGACCCAGGTCGTCGACAATGCCAAAGGCACCGTCGTGGCCGCCATCTCGGTCGGCCCGGACGCGCCGCTCGAATCCTTGATCGAAACCGAGAACAGCATTCTGGCGCTGCGAAAATGCCAGACCTTCGCCGGCCATATCGGTCTCGACAAGGCCGTGACCGGGGCGCTCGGCGGCATCGTCGGCGAGGTGCGCGACAAGGCCAACAAGCTGTTCGCCTCGATCGGCCATAAGGGCGGCCACCAGCCCGACCGGGCCGAGGTCGAACAGGAAATGTACTGGGCCGTCCGCATGACCGAACTGGCCGGAAACCCCGACGATGCGGACAAGATCCGGCGTCAGGGCATGAAGGCGCTGGCCTAGAGCCTGATCCGATCAAACCGCCTCGGTTTGATCGGTGAATTAGTCTCTAAATATTTGATTTAGACGCTTTTTAGGCGATTTCCAGCATGACCGGGGTGTGGTCCGACGCCTTTTCCTGGCCGCGCGGTCCCTTGTCGATCTCGCAGCCGCGGGCGCGGTCGCTTGCCCGGGGCGACAGCAGGAAATGGTCGATGCGCAGCCCCTCGTCGCGATACCAGCGGCCGGCCTGATAGTCCCAGAAGGAATAGCGGTGCGGTTCCTCGTGGAACAACCGATAGGCCTCGGTCAGGCCCAGGTTCATGAGGGCCCGGAACTTGGCGCGGCTTTCCGGCCGGCAGAGCGCATCCTCGCGCCAGCCGACCGGGTCATAGACGTCGTCGTCGGTCGGGCAGATGTTGTAATCGCCGGCCAGCACGAACGGCTGCTCGGTCGCCAGCAACTTGATCGCATGGGCGCGCAGCCGATCCATCCAGGCAAGCTTGTAGGGATATTTCTCGGTCCCGACCGGATTGCCGTTCGGCAGGTAGATCGACGCGATGCGCACGCCATCGACCGTGCCCTCGACATAGCGCGCCTGCGCGTCCGTCTCGTCGCCCGGCAGGCCGAACATCACGTCGCTCACCGGCCGGCGCGACAGCAGCGCCACGCCGTTATAGCTTTTCTGCCCCAGCACATGCGCCTCATAGCCGGCGCTCTCGATCTCCAGGCGCGGAAAATCCGGCGTCTGGCATTTGATCTCCTGCAGGCAGACCACGTCCGGCTGCGCCTCGGCCAGCCATGAGAGCACGTTCGGCAGGCGGGCCTTCAGCGAGTTGACGTTCCAGGTGGCGATCTTCATGTCGTTGGTTCCGCTGTGTTTTCGGCGAAGGTCGCAAATCTGGAGGGCTTTCATCGGTCCGCGTCGCCCGTGGGTTCCGACCGGCCGCCTTGCCGATACCATGAAACACCGGGCCTTGTCAGAGCGTCCTGCGCGGCGATGCGGATCGCCACGATCATCTAGGGATGCGCGCCGACCAGCAGCCTTGTGAGCAGGCGCCCCTGCGCGGACAGCGGACGACTGGCCTCGCGCGCGAGATAGAACTCGGTCCGGTAGTAATGCGCCTCCGCGTCGACGACTTCCCGCAGACCATATTGCTGTCTCAAGGCCGATGCGTAATGGGTCGGCAGGAAGCCGACGAACCCGCCGCTCGCCAGGAAGGTCGCGACCGCTTCCAGTCCCGAGGCCACGGCCGTGCCGTTGAGCTTGACCCGGTCGGCGAGCGCGCGGGTATGCGGATCGCTTTCACGCGAGACGAGCGTGTAGCCCCGCCGCTGCAGATCCTCCAGCCGGGGTGCGGGTTCGCTCGGTCCGCCACCGATGTAGAGCCTGAATTCTTCATCGAACAGATGCTGGATATGCAGCTTCTCGCGATGCAAAGGCTTGCCGACGACGCAGAGATGCAGATGACGCGTCAGCAGATCGTCGAGCAGATCGTTCGGCGGCCGCACGGCGATGCGCAGGCTGACGCCGGGAGCTTGGCTCTTGAAGGTGGCAATCGCCGGCACGATGCGCGCGCTCGGGTTGGTCAGGCAATTGTCGGCGAGACCGAGGATCAGATTGCCCGTCAGCACGCTGAGCGCCAGGTTCAACTCGTCGCGCACCTGATCGAGCGTGTCGCAGGCGGTGATCGACGCATGCATGGCCACGCGGCCGAGCTCGGTCAGTTCGAAGCCCGCCGGCCCGCGCAGGCATAGGCAGCCGCCCAGCCGCTCCTCGAGGCCCTTGATGTGACGACTGATGGTCGAGCGCTCCATGTTGAGCCTCGATTCCGCCGCCGTCAGGCCGCCTGCCTCCGCCACGACGCGAAAAATTCGCATCAGGCGAAGATCGCCCTCCGTGATATTCGCGATGGATCTGGGCGCGTCGACTACCATGTTGCAGAATATACAATCATGGTTTCTTGCAATGCAATTGCGATCATTTCACGATCACGCTTACACTTCAGTAATGATCTCTAATTGATCAAATCAAAGTCCAAAATATATGCTTTTGCACTACTTTTGATCATGCGATGAAACAGGGTCGTGTTCCCATGCCGCTTCCGCTCACGGTGCCGCCGACGGCGAGCCATCAGACATTCCTGTGGTCGCCGCTGGTGACCGATCTCGACACGCTCGACGCCCATGTCGCCATCATCGGCATGCCCTATGGCAACGCGTATGCGCCGCACGCGGTCTCCAACGATCAGACCAAGGCCCCGGACGCGGTGCGGCAGGCGACCGACCGCGTGTGTCGGGGCCTGGAGCGCTACGATTTCGACGTCGGCGGACCGATCTACGACAACCGCGCCCTGAAGGTCGTGGATATCGGCAACGTCCCGTTCGACATTCACGATCACCGGAGCCATTTCGCGCGCGCCGAGACCGTGGTGCGCAAGGTGCTGAAGGCCGGCGCCATGCCGATCACCATCGGCGGCGACCACGGTATTCCGATTCCGATCTTTCGCGCACTCGACGGCGAGGGGCCGGTCACGCTGATCCAGATCGACGCCCATATCGACTGGCGCGAGCATGTGAACGGCGTCCATGACGGCCTTTCCAGCCCGATCCGGCGCGCCTCGGAAATGGCGCATATCGACCAGATCTTCCAGATCGGCATCCGCGCGCAGGGCAGCGCCCGGAGCGAGGAGGTCGAAGCGGCCCTGGCCTATGGCGCCAACATCATCCCGGCCTTCGAGGTGCATGATGCCGGCATCGACGCCATCATCGACCGGATTCCGGATGGCGGCCGCTACTACATCACGATCGATGCGGACGGCCTCGACCCCTCCGTCATGCCAGCGGTGGAAGGTCCGGCGCCCGGCGGGCTGATCTTTCACCAGGTCCGCAAGCTGATCCACGGCTTGGTCCGCAAGGGCCGGGTGCTCGGGATGGATATCGTGGAAATCACCCCGTCGACCGACCTGCACGACATCACCAGCATCGTGGCCGGCCGGCTCATCGTCAATCTGATCGGCGCCGCCGTCCGGGCCAACTATTTCGACGCGCCGCCGAACTGACGCCGTTTTTCCAGCCTTGCCATAACCGGCCAAACGCAGGAGTTCCGCCATGTCGCATCTGAACCGTCGGCAGTTCGGCCTGTTGGCCGGTGGGGCCGCTGTCGCCGGCCTCGTCGCCCCCGGGGCCGCCTTCGCCGAGACGACGCTCGAAAAGATCAAGCGCACCGGCGTCGTCACGGTCGGCACGGAAGCCGCCTATCCGCCGTTCGAGTTCGTCAAGGACGGCAAGATCGTCGGCTATGGCAGCGATATCCTGGCCGAGGTGGTCAAGGAACTGGGCGTGAAGCTCAATCAGCTCGATTTGCCGTGGCAGGGCATCCTGCCGGGCGTGCTGGCCGGAAAGTTCGACTTCGTCGCGACCACCGTCGGCATCAACGAGGAGCGCGCCAAGCGCTACGCCTACACCATGCCGATCGCCAATGGCATGCCCTACGCCATGATGCGCAAGGGCGACAAGATGACGGTGATCGAGGATCTGAACGGCAAGGTCGTGGCGACGCAGCTCGCTTCCTCGACCGAGCCGATTTCCCGCGCGCTGGACGCAAAGCTGAAAGCCGCCGGCGGACCGGGCTTCAAGGAGCTGAAGCTCTTCACCGCCTTCACCGAGGCCTTCGTCGCTGTGGCCAACGGCGAGGTCGACGCCGTGATCCAGTCCCTGCCGAGCCTCGCGGTTCTGGTCAAGGAAAAGCCCGATACGTTTGCTCTGCTCGCGCCCGTGACCGCCGGCAGCACCTACACCTATCTGGCCTGGGTGACGCGTCCGGACGATCTGGATCTGCGCGAATTCGTGAACGGCGTGATCCGCAAGATGCGGGATGACGGACGCCTGGGCGCGCTTCAGGAAAAATGGTTCGGCTTCAAGATGGACATTCCGGACAGCGGCTACCTGCCGCCGGGCGCCGTCTGACCGGAGGAACGATCCGGAGCGGCGCCATGTCCTTCCAGTTCGCCTATCTGCTCTCGACCATGCCGAGGCTATGCGCGGCGGCGCTGGTCAATCTGCGGCTCGCCGTCGTCATCGCACTGCTCGCCATCGTCGGCGCGACGGCGCTCACCATTCTGCGCGTCATGAAGATCGCGCCGGTCAACGTGGTCGTCGCCGTGGTGATCAGCTTCATCCGCGGCACGCCGCTGCTGATCCAGATCTTCCTATTCTACTACGTCCTGCCGGCCATCGGCCTGGATCTCTCGCCCGAAACGGCCGGCGTGGCGGCGATCGCGCTCAACAGTTCGATCTTCATTGCGGAAACCATGCGCGGCGGCCTTCAAACGATCGACCCGGGACAGGTCGAGGCTGCCTGCGCGCTCTCGCTGTCCCGCCGCGTCATCTGGCAGCGGGTGCTCCTGCCGCAACTGTTCCGGCGCATCCTGCCCGTCCTCGTCAACGAGATCACGATCGTGGTCAAGGGCACGGCGCTCCTGTCGATGATCACCGTCGTGGACGTCCTGCGCACCGCGCAGCAGATCTCCAGCGCCAGCTATCGGCCGTTCGAAACGCTGGTCGGCGCCGCCCTGCTTTTCCTCGCCATCAACCTCGTGGTGATCCTCGTCGGCATGCGGGGCGAATCCCGTCTTGCCGTCCGAGGGTAGCCGCCCGGCATGGTCTTCGATCCATCGATCCTCATCCCGTACCTGCCGCTGCTGGCGGCGGGAACCTGGCTCACCGTGAAGATCTCGGTGATGGCTTTCTTTCTGGGCTATGCCGTCGGCATCGTTCTGGCGCTCGTCGCCTTGATCCCGCACTGGGTCCCGCGCCTGGTCGTGTCCGTCTATGTGGCGATCCTGCGCGGCATCCCGTTCATCATCGTCGTGTTCCTGGTCTATTACGGGCTGCCGTTTGCCGGCGTTCGCCTTCCGGCCTACGTCACCGGCACGGTCGCGCTGGGGCTGTTCGCGAGCGCCTACTATGCCGAGATCGTCAGGGCGGCCATCGTCGCGCTGTCGCCCGGTCAGTTCGAATCGGCCCGTGCCGTCGGCATGTCGCCGCTCCAGGCCATGCGCCATGTCATCGCGCCGCAGATCCTGCGCGCCCTGGTGCCGCCATCCACCAACATGACGCTGACCATGATCAAGGAATCCTCCGTGCTCAGTTCGATCACGGTGGCGGATCTGACCTATCAGAGCCTCGTCATTCAGGGGAATACCTTCGCGCCCTTCGAATCCTTCGCGGCCGTCACCTTGATCTATTGGGCGATGACCGCAATCGTCGCTTGGGCTTTCGCCCGGTCGGAACGGCGGCTCGGTCGGATAGAGGCCGAGAACGTCGGTCGCAGCGCGCTCGTTGCCAGCTTTCTCTCGTTCGACAGGCGGCCGGCATCGTGAGCGCAACGCCTGTTCTCAGCGTCGCCGGGCTCGTCAAACGCTTCCGCGGCGTGACGGCGCTCGACGGCGTCTATCTCGACGTCGGCAAGGGCGAGGTCGTGGCGCTGATCGGGCCGAGCGGTTGCGGCAAGAGCACCTTGTTGCGCTGCCTCACCTGGCTCGAGCAACCCGACGACGGGTTCATCACCATCGAAGGCAAGGCCTTCGGGCGCGAGCGCACGGGCGCCGTGGTGACGCCGCAGCGGCGTCGGCAGGTCGATCTCATGCGCCCGCGCATCGGGCTCGTGTTCCAGCAGCTGAACCTGTGGCCGCATCTGACGGCGATCGAGAATGTCATCCGGCCTCAACTCGTCGTGCTGCGCCGCTCGCGCGCCGAGGCCACCGAACGCGCGCGGGCGCTGATGGCCAATCTCGGGTTATCCGACCGGTCGGAGCGGTACCCGCATTCGCTGTCGGGCGGCCAGCGCCAGCGCGTCGCCATCGCCCGGGCGCTGGCCATGGACCCGGCGCTGATGCTGTTCGACGAGCCGACGTCCGCGCTCGATCCCGAGTTGGTCGGCGAGGTGCTGGCGCTGCTGCGTCAGCTGGCCGCGACCGGCATGACCATGGTGGTCGTGACGCACGAGATCGCCTTTGCCGCCAACGTCGCCGACCGCATCGCCTTCATGGACCAGGGTCGCATCATCGAGGACGGTCCGGCCGCCAAGGTCATGACCCGGCCGTCCGATCCGCGCGTGGCGCGATTCCTCGACCTGATCACGCCCGGCTCGCCGGGGCATCGGTAAAGCTGCCAAAAGGAGTTTCGACTTGAAGCGCATCGATCGGCCGTATGTCGGCATTCCATCCTTTCTTCGGTCCCCCATATGCCTCGATCTCGACACGCTCGATGCCGACGTGGCGGTCCTCGGCATTCCATTCGACGAGGGATCGCCGTTTCTGCCCGGCAGCCGTCTCGGACCGCGGGCGTTGCGCGAACATTCGCTACGGTTTTCCGCCGGCCTCTACGATCCGGCCACGCGACGCGACTATCTGGTCCGGGAGATGGCGGGACGCCGCATCGCCGATGTCGGCGACGTCGACATCGCGCCGACCAACGTCGAGCAGACCTTCGCCAATATCACGGAAACGGTCCGCAAGATCCTGGCGCGCGGCGCCCTGCCGGTCGTGCTGGGCGGCGACCATTCCATCACCTTTCCGATCTTCCGCGCGCTCGACCGCCCGGCCCATGTCCTGCATTTCGACGCCCATATGGACTATGCCGACGAGGCGGACGGGCTGCGCTACACCAATGGCCATGCGTTCCGCCATGTGGCGGGGATGGCGACCGCGCTGAGCCTGACCCAGATCGGCATCCGCAGCCTGCGCAGCGCCAGGAAACAGCACGAGGACATCGAGGCGGGCGGCAACCGCGTCGTGCCGATGGCCGAGGTGCGCCGGCTCGGCGCCGCCGGGATCGCGGCATTGCTGCCCGCGGGCGAGCCGGTCTATGTCAGCATCGACGTCGATGCGTTGGATATGTCGCTGGTCCCGGGCTGCGTTTCGGGCGAGCCGGACGGCATGAGCTATCCGGAGTTGCGCGACGCACTCAAGGCTGTCGCCGAACGCAACGAGGTCGTGGGCTTCGATTTCGTCGAGGTGAATCCGACCTTGGATGTCGGCACCGGCGCCACCGCCTATCTGGGGGCCCTTGTCGTTATCGGTTTCCTCGGCGAAATTTGTGCGCAGCCGCGCTGGGCGGCGCGTCTCGCCGCCCGCTGATCGTCCTCGACACCCAAAGGAGCGTCACGATGTCCAATCCGGTTCCCGTCACCATTCCCGCCCGCAGGGGCAAGGCCGCCCTCGTGAAACGGGGGCAGATCGTCAAGGTCATCAATACCCATGGCGATCAAGTGGTCGATACCTGGGCCTTCAATGCTGACGATCTGAAGGAATTCATGTCGATGGAGCACACGCGGCCGCACATCCTGAAGATCATCCCGGTCGTGGGCGACGTGATGCTGACCAACAAGCGGCGGCCGATCCTGACGTTCGTGACCGATACCTCGGGCGGCATTCACGACACGATCATCAGCGCCTGCGACCGCTACCGCTACAAATTCCTGGGCGTCGAGGGCTACCACGACAATTGCACCGACAATCTCCATGCGGCCATGCACGAGATCGGCCTCGACGCGCCGGAAACGCCGAGCCCGCTCAACCTCTTCATGAACATCCCGGTCCATGCGGACGGCTCTCTGTCGTTCGAGCCGCCGGTCTCGACGCCGGGCAGCTACGTGACGCTCAGGGCGGAGATGGATCTGGTGATCGCCTTCAGCGCCTGCCCGCAGGACATCCTGCCGATCAACGGCGTCGGTCATCTGCCGACGGAGGCCCATTTCACCGTGGAGGCGTGATCAAACACTGGGGGGTCAACGGGGGCGGAGCCGGTATCAGGGCCGCGCGCGCATCGCCCCCGTAGCCGAGAGCAGATCCGGCGACAGGGGGGCGGGGGCCGCGGGGCTTGCCGCCGCCGGCGCGACATAGCCGTGGGCCGCCGCCAGATCCCGCCAATGGCGGGCCTCGGCCGGGTCGGCCGGCACGCCGGTGCCGGTCTTGTAGGCCACGGCGAGATTTTCCATGGCGAGCGCCAGGTTCTGGGCCGCTGCCCGGCGGAACCAGCGGGCAGCCTCGGTCGCGTCGGGTGCCACGCCGCGGCCCTGGGCATACATCAGGCCGAGGTGATTCTGCGCCTCGGCCAGATTGCCGACGTCGGCGGCCGTGCGGATCCACCCGAAGGCTTCGCCATAGTCGTGCACGCCCGTCGCCAAGCCGGATTCGGCGATCAGCCCCAGTCGGTAGGCGGCCTGGGGGATATTCCGGTCGACGGCGAGGCGATACCAGCGGAGCGCCTCGGGATAGTTGCGCGCGATGCCCTGGCCCGCCTCGTACAACGCCGCCAGATGGGCCATGGCATGGCCGTCGCCGGCCTCGGCGCCCCGCCGATAGAAGTCGAACGCGAGCAGATGGTTCTGCGGCGTGCCGCGACCCTGCTCATGGTCGCGGCCCAGCGTGTCGAGCGCCGGGCCATAGCCCTGGTCGGCGGCGCGGGTGAGATAGTCCGTCGCCACCGCCGCGCCGCCGGCGACATGGCCGTTCCGGGCGCAGAGCGCATATTGATATTGCGCGACGGCCAGACCCTGGTCGGCCGCCTTTTTGTAGAGCGCCACGGTCTGGTCGAACGGCGGCACGGATCCGAGGCCGCGGTCATGCAGATACGCCAAGTCGAACTGCCCCATCGGGAAGCCCTGCAGCGCCGACAGGCCGAACCATTTCTCGGCCTCGGCATAGTTCTTGGGCACGCCCAGGCCCGACTCGTACATCCGGCCGAGATTGTTCTGGTCCGAGGCGCCGCCATGCAGCGCCGACAGCCGGTACCATTTGACCGCTTCGCGGTAGTCGACCGGCACGCCGTGGCCGGTCTCGTAGACCCAGCCCAACTCGTTCTGCGCGGCGTTGTTGCCGTTCAGCGCATAGCGCTGCACCACGGGCAGCGCGCCCTGGATGTCGCCGGCGTCGAGCGCCTTGATCGCGGTGGTCAGCTCCTTCGGATCGGTTGCCCATGCCGGCGTGGCCGCAATCATCAGGGCGACGATCCCCGTCAACGGCCAGAGGCGCACGGGCGGATCCGATCAGACGGAGAAGGACATCCCGCAGCCGCAGGACGAGCTGGCGTTCGGGTTGCGCATCTGGAACTGCGCGCCCGACAGATCCTCGACGAAATCCAACTCCGCGCCGGCCAGGAGATCGAGCGAGGTGTCGTCGATCACGACCTTGGCGCCGTCGCGCACGAATTCATGGTCGTCGTCCTGCCGCTCGGTCGTGAGCTCGAAATTATATTGGAAGCCCGAACAGCCGCCGCCCGAGACGCCGACGCGCAGGAACGCATCGGCGGCGCCTCCGGCGGTCGCGACCTTTTGGATGCGGCGCGCGGCGTTCTCGCTGATCAGAAGCTGCCGGGTCACGGCCATGCCACCTTCGGCCATCGTCAAAATCTCCACCCGAAACGTCGGTTGTCTGGAGCCATTATGTAGTCAATCGCGACGAAAACCCAAGCGCTCGACGCGCAGGGCTGCTTCGGTCTAGGTTCGGGCGTGAATTTGGGGATGGATAGACGAATATGATGCGTTGGCCGGAGCTATTGTCGACCCGCCGACTTGGGCAGAGCGCGCCCCGCCGGACCGACGATCATCGCTCGCCGTTCGAGATCGATGTCGATCGCTTCGTGTTCTGCAGCGCGTTTCGCCGGCTGCAGTCGAAGATGCAGGTCCATGGGCCGTCGCTCCATTCCGACCAGCCGGGCGACTATGTCCGCAACCGCCTGACCCATTCGCTCGAAGTCTCGCGCGTCGGCCGCAGCCTGGGCCAGATCGCCGGGCAGTATCTGATCCAGCGCGGGCTCGTCCAGGGCATCAGCGCCGCCGACGTCGGCCATATCGTGTCGGGCGCCGCGATCAGCCACGACGTGGGCCAAACCCCCTTCAGCCATCAGGGCGAGCAGGCGATCTCCGCCTGGTGGAAGACCAGCCCGATCGCGGCGGAGATCCTGGCCGGACTGCCGCCGGAATGGGCCTATGAGCTGACCCGGTTCGAGGGCAATGCCTTCGGCTTTCGCCTGCTGACCCGGCTCGAAGGCTGGCAGCCGAACGGCGGGCTGCAGCTGACCTGTGCCACCCTGGCCGCCTTCTCGAAATATCCCTGGGTCGGCGTGCTGCCGCCGGCCCTGCGTCCGCATCCGATGAAATACGGCATCTTCGCCAGCGAGCTCGATCTGTTTCGCGAGGTCGCCGATGAGACCGGCCTGATCGAGCAGCAGCCCGGCATCTGGTGCCGCCATCCGCTGGCGCACCTGACGGAGGCGGCCGACGACATCTGCTATCGCATCGTCGATGTCGAGGACGCGGTGCAGGTCGGCGCCTTGCCCTTCGTCGAGGCCGAGGAGCTGCTGGCGCCGCTCGCCGACAGCCAGGCCAGCGAATATGCCGGCCTGGTCGGGGTCGAGCGCAAGCTGACCTATCTGCGGGCTCGGGCGATCTCGACCCTGATCACCGATACGCTCGACGTCTGGCGCGATCAGCACGACCGGATGCTGGCGGGCGACAAGATCCCGCCGCTGCTGTCGGTCGCCAAGCACCGGGCCCAGCTCGATCGGATCGAGCGCGTCACCCGCAGCAAGATTTATCGCGGCGAGCGGCGGGCCGAGACCATGCTGATCGCCAGCCGGACCATCGACATGCTGCTGGACGGCATCGCCGGCATGCTGCTCCGGCGCGAGGCGACCAGCCAGGACCGCGAGCTTGCCATCCGCGACGAGGCGACATTGGATCTTTTGAACCGGACCCGCGATCCGTCCCGCCCGCTGCCACGCGACCGCGCCGGCTGGGTGCGCGAGATGATGGACACCATCGCGTCGATGACAGACCATGCCGCGATCCGCATGGCCAAGATCATCGCCGGCGGGTTGGGCTAGGCGCGGTTCCAGGCCGCTCGCGCCGAAAACGCAAGGCGCCGCTGTCCCATGAGCCTATGGACGGGACGGCCGTTCTTCCCTAGGAAAGAGACAGCTTCCGGCCGCTTGTCTGCGCCTCAATTAGGTCCGCCGCTTCGATGAACGTGTTTTCCTATTTCCATGCCGAAATCGTGGATGTGCTTGCCCGGCTCGCCGCCGGGGGCAAGCTGCCGGCGTCGCTCGATCTGGCGAAGCTGGTGGTCGAGCCGCCGCGCGATGCGGCCCACGGCGATCTGTCGACCAATGCGGCGATGGTGCTGACCAAGCAGGCGGGCATGCCGCCGCGCGCGATCGCCGAATTGCTGGCGGCCGCCCTGCGCGCGCACCCCGCCGTCACCCAGGTCGATATCGCGGGCCCGGGCTTTCTCAATTGGCGCCTGACGGACGGGTTCTGGCAGGAGCGGCTGAAGGATGTGCTGGCGGCCGGTCCCGCCTATGGCGAGTCGACCGTCGGCCATGGCGTCAAGGTCAATGTCGAATATGTCTCGGCCAACCCGACCGGGCCGATGCATGTCGGCCACGCGCGCGGCGCCGTGTTCGGCGACGCGCTGGCCAGCCTGCTGGTCAAGGCGGGCTTCGACGTCTGCCGCGAATATTACATCAACGACGCCGGCGCCCAGGTCGACGTGCTGGCCCGCTCGGCCTATCTGCGCTACCGCGAGGCGCTGGGCGAGGCCATCGGCGAGATCCCGCAAGGCCTCTATCCCGGCGACTATCTGAAGGCGGCGGGCCGGGCGATTGCCGAGCGCGACGGCGACAAGTGGCTGGGCAAGGACGAAGCCCTCTGGCTGGAGCCGGTCCGATCGCTGGCGATCGACGCGATGCTGGTGATGATCAAGGAGGATCTGGCCAGTCTGGGCGTGCGCCATGACGTGTTCACCTCGGAACGCGCGCTCCATGCCTCGGGCGCGATCGACAAGGCATTGGCGACGCTCGAGGCCGCCGGCCTGATCTATGTCGGCGTCTTGGAGCCGCCCAAGGGCAAGACGCCCGACGATTGGGAGCCGCGGCCGCAGACCCTGTTCGCCGCGAGCCGGTTCGGCGACGATGTCGACCGTCCGTTGAAGAAGTCCGACGGGGCCTGGACCTATTTCGCGGCCGACATCGCCTATCACCTGGACAAGTATCGGCGCGGCTTTGCCCAGCAGATCGACGTTCTGGGCGCCGACCATGGCGGCTATGTGAAGCGCATGCAGGCGGCGGTGAGCGCGATCACGAACGGCGACGGCGCGCTTGACGTCAAGATCTGCCAGCTGGTCCAGCTTCTGGACAATGGCGAGCCGGTCAAGATGTCGAAACGGTCCGGCACCTTCGTGACTTTGCGCGACGTGGTCGACGAGGTCGGCAAGGATATCGTCCGCTTCATGATGCTGACGCGGAAGAACGACCAGACGCTCGATTTCGACTTCGCCAAGGTGGTCGACCAGTCGCGCGACAACATGGTCTGGTACGTCCAGTACGCCCATGCCCGCGCCCAGTCGGTGCTGCGGCGCGCGCGCAGCGAGGATACCGTGTCGGACCTCACGACCGGGGCGCTCGCCGCCGCCGATCTGACGCCGCTGGTCGATCCGTCCGAGGTGGCGCTGATCCGGCTCCTGGCCGGCTGGCCGCGCCTGATCGAAAGTGCCGCCGAGGCGCACGAGCCGCATCGGCTGGCATTCTACCTCTATGAGATCGCGGCCCAGTTCCACAGCCTGTGGAACAAGGGCAAGGAAGATGCCGGCCTGCGCTTCGTGCTGGCCGATGATGCCAAGACGACGCTGGCGCGTCTGGCCCTGGTGCAGGCGGTCGGTTTCGTGATCGCCTCGGGGCTCGAGGTGTTCGGCGTCGCGCCGGTGATGGAGCTGCGCTGATGCCGCCACGGCTATTTCCCGACGAACCCGAACCGCGCCGCCGCCAGGACGAGGGCCTGTCGATCGACCCGACTGAGCGGCCATATTACGCCGGCGAGGAAGAGCCGCGCCGCAGCGGGATCATCCGCAATATCCTGGTCGTCTGCGTCATGCTCGGCTGCGCGGGCGCCATCTATTTCGCCTATAACAAGGGCAAGCAGGCCGGTGTCGGACCGGGGGGCGCCGTGCCGCTGATCCGCGCCGATCAGGATCCGACCAAGAAGAAGCCGGACGATGTCGGCGGTTCCACGCCGGATCAGGACAAGCTGGTCTACAATCCGAACGATCCGAACGGCGGCAAGGTCGAGCGTCTGTTGCCGCCGCCCGAACAGCCGCTGCCGAAACCGGTGCCGGCACCGGGTGCGACCGACGCGCTGCCGGTGCAGAATATCGCGCCCGTGGCGGCACCCCAGGCGGCACCGCCGACCGCCGCGATCGGCGTCGCGACCAATGCCGCCTCGCAGCAGGCCAACACCACGGGCCTGATGACCTCGCCCGCCGGCGCCAAGGCGGTGCCGGGCATCGAGATCCCGCCGCTGCCGCCGGTCCAACCGGCCCAGGCGGCCCAGGCAACACCGGGCAAGCCCGTGCCGTTGGCGCCGGCGGCGACCGCCGCCACCGGTCCGCTGCGCATCCAGATCGCCGCCACCAAGGACGAGGCCTCGGCCCGGGCCGAGTTCGTCCGGCTGCAGAAGGCGCATGCCGACCTCCTGGGCAATCTCAGCGCGACCGTCGTCAAGGCCGATCTGGGCGACAAGGGCACGTTCTATCGCATCCAGGCCGGTCCGATCGCCGACAAGGCGCAGGCCGACAAGCTGTGCAGCCAACTGAAGCCGCTCGGGATCGGGTGTATCGTTGTCCACTAGGACAACGGGGACGACCGCCGCGATCTTCGGCTGCGCCGGGCCGATGCTCGGCGCGGAAGAGCGGGCGTTCTTCCGCGCGACCGATCCGGCCGGCTTCATTCTGTTCAAGCGCAACTGCGACGATCCGGACCAGGTCCGGGCGCTGGTGGCCGATCTGCGCGCCGCGGTCGACCGGCCGGCGGCGCCCGTGCTGATCGATCAGGAAGGCGGGCGCGTGCAGCGCCTGCGGCCGCCGCATTGGCGCGCGGCCCCGCCGGCCCGGCGCTTTGGCGATCTGTATCGGGCCGACCCGGCCGCGGGCGCCCGCGCTGCCTGGATCAACGCCCGGCTGATCGCGGCAGAACTCCAGGATCTGGGCATCGACGTCGATTGCGCGCCGGTGCTGGATAATCCAGTACCGGGTGCGCATGACGTGATCGGCGACCGCGCGCTGGGCGGCGATGTCGCGACCATCGCCGCCCTCGGCCGCGCCGTGATGGACGGGCTGCTGGCCGGCGGCGTGCTGCCGGTGATCAAGCATCTGCCCGGCCACGGGCGTGCCGCGGTCGACAGCCACCGGCATTGCCCGGTCGTGGAGGCCGGCGATGCCGACCTGCGCACCCAGGATCTGCCGCCGTTCCGGGCGCTCGCCGACGCGCCCTTCGCGATGACCGCCCATGTGGTCTATACGGCCTGGGACCGACACCACGTCGCCACCTGGTCGCCGGACATCATCGCCCAGGTCATTCGCGGCGATATCGGCTTCGCCGGCTGCCTTTTGAGCGACGATCTCAGCATGCAGGCGCTCGACGGCAGCCTGGGCGAGCGGGCCCGTCTGGCTTTGGCGGCCGGCTGCGATCTCGCACTGCATTGCAACGGCGACCTCGCCGAAATGAGGGATGTCGCGGCCGGCGCGGGGCCCATATCTGAAGCCGCCGCCAGCCGCCTCGCCGAGGCGCTGGCTCGCCGTGTCACGCCCCGGCCGATCGATCGGTCCGCGCTGCTGGCGGAACTGAACGCGCTGCTGAAGGACTGACGCTCTTGAACGACTTGATGCATACGCTGCAGGGCCTGACGGTCTGGATCCTGCCCGTGCTGTTCGCGATCACACTGCACGAGGCGGCGCACGGCTATGCGGCGCTGGCGTTCGGCGACAACACGGCCCAGCGCGCCGGGCGCCTGTCGGTCAATCCGCTGCGTCATGTCGATCCGTTCGGCACGATCATCTTGCCGGCCATCGCCTTTTTCGGCGGCGGCTTCCTGTTCGGCTATGCCAAACCGGTTCCGGTCAACTTCGGCGCGCTGACGCGCCGGCGGCTCGGCATGATCTGCGTCGCCTTCGCCGGGCCGCTGACCAATATCGTGCTGGCGGCCCTCTCGGTGCTGGCGGCCCATCTGGTCGTGGACCTGCCGGTGGCGGGGCAGGATTGGGCGATCCAGAATCTGACGAATTCGTTCCGCATCAACCTGACCTTGGCGATCTTCAACCTGCTGCCGATTCCGCCACTCGATGGCGGCCGCATCATGGTCGGATTGCTGCCGCCGCCGCTGTCGCGCGAGTTCGCCAAGATCGAGGGTTTCGGCATGCTGCTGCTGTTGGCGCTGCTGATCTTTATCCCTATGCTGGGCGAGCGCCTGCACATGAATTTCAATCTGCTGGGTCCGGTGATCGGCTACCCGGTGAATTGGCTGGCAGGCCTGTTGCTCAACCTGTTCGGGTGAAGCGTGCCGTGAGCTCCCAAGATGCCGCATCGAGTGCCGAACTGGTCGTCGATCTCGACGGCTTCGAGGGGCCGATCGGCATGCTCCTGGTGCTGGCGCGCGAGCAGAAGGTCGACCTGACCAAGATCTCGATCTTGGCGCTGGCCGAGCAATATCTGAAATTCATCACCGAGGCGCATCGGCTGCGGCTGGAACTGGCCGCCGACTATCTGGTGATGGCCGCCTGGCTCGCCTACCTCAAATCGCGCATGCTGCTGCCCGATCCGCCGCCGGATGACGAGCCCTCCGTCGCCGAACTGGCCGAGGCGCTGCAGTTCCGCCTGCTCAGGCTCGAAGCCATGCAGCAGTCGGGCAAGGCGCTGATGGACCGCCCGCTGCTGGGCCGGGACATCTTTGCCCATGGCGCGCCCGAGGGGCTGAAGAACGTCACCAGGCCGGTCTATGCGGTCAGCCTGTACGAGCTGTTGAAATCCTATGGCGACCATCGTTCGCGCGGCGAGGCGACCGTGCTGCACATCAAGGCGCCGGAATATTACTCGGTCGACGACGCCTTGCGCCGCCTGTCGCAGATGATCGGCCACAGCATCGAGTGGCGCCAGCTGGGCGCGTTCCTGCCGCCGCAACTCAGGACCGGCGTGCTCGGCCGCTCGGCCCTTGCCGCGACCTTCGTCGCCAGCTTGGAGCTGACCAAGACCGGCGAGATCGAATTGCGCCAGGAAGAGATCTACGGGCCCATCTTCGTCCGCTCGGCGAGGCCGGCATGATCGATCCCGTTGTCGAGGAGGCGATCGAGACCGAGCCGCATGAGCCGAGCGACCAGGAGGCGGACCGGGAGCGCGCGCTGCGCCTGATCGAAGCGCTGCTGTTCGCGTCGGAGCGGCCGATGGGGGATGCGGAGCTGCAGGCGCGCCTGCCGGAAACGTTGGTGCTGGAAGAACTGCTGGACGCGCTCCGCGGCCATTATCGCTTTCGCGGCATCAATCTGGTGCGCGCCGCCGGAGGCTGGACCTTTCGGACCGCGCCGGACCTGGCCGGTCTGTTGGCGCACGAGACGGTGCAGGCGCGCAAATTGACGCGGGCGCAGATCGAGACGCTGGCGATCATCGCCTATCACCAGCCGGTAACCCGGGCCGAGGTCGAGGAAATTCGCGGTGTGACCTTGGCCAAGGGCACCCTGGATCTGCTGATGGAGGCGGGCTGGGTCATGCCCAAGGGCCGGCGCGAAACGCCCGGCCGGCCGGCGACCTGGGTGACGACCGATGGGTTCCTGCTGCATTTCGGACTCGATTCGTTGCGCGACCTTCCCAATATCGATGAGTTGAAGGCGGCCGGCCTGCTGGATGCGCGCCCGGCGTCGACCATGGGTGAGGACGCTCCCGGCGATCTTTCCGTGGAGGAGGGCGGCTATGCCGGCGAGGAAGACCACCCGCTCTGAGATGCTACGGCAGATGTGTGGCCCGTCGCGTTGCCTGGCCGGGGGCTTTCTGCCATCATCCGCGCCGTTCGATAAAGGTGGTTGGAGCAGCGCGTGATCGGCATCGGTATCTGGCAGGTGGTTCTGACCGTCGCCATCGCGGCGCTCGCGGTCTATGGCCTCGTGCGATCGCGCCGGCGCCGGTCGAATGACGATCGTTGACGATTTTTCTCCAATGCCGCTGAAGCGAGTACCGAAGCCTCATGTTTGATTTCGCCTGGTCAGAGATCGCCGTTCTCGGCGTCATCGCGCTGGTCGTGATCGGCCCCAAGGATTTGCCGAAGGCGCTCAAAACCGCCGGCTTCATGGTCCGGCGCGCCCGGGGCATGGCGCGGGAATTCCAGAACAGTGTCGATGACATGATCCGCGATTCCGAGCTGCAGGAGATCCGCGAGCAGGCGGCCAAGGCCGCCGGCGTCGATCTGAACCAGGCGCTCCATGATGCGGTCGATCCCGGCGGCGAGATCCGATCCGCCATGGCCGAGCCGCTGGGTGGGGCCCCCCTGGCGCAGGAAGCCCCGCCGCCGCCGCCGATGGTCGAGGGTTCCGCGATCAGCGAACTACCGGTCGGCGAGCCGGCTGAAGAGGTTCATTCGATCCTGAAGCCGGAAGACGACAAACCTGTCGAAGCGCTTTCCGGGCCGGACAAGGAAGTGCCGCCCGATATGCATAGGATCCCGCCCGCACCATGAGCGAAGAGCTCGACGAAGGCCGCATGTCGCTGATCGAACATCTGATCGAGCTGCGCAAGCGCCTGATCTATTCGATGTCCGGTCTCCTGGTGTGCTGGGCGGTCTGCTATTATTTCAGCGCCCAGATCTATGATTTCCTGGTGCAGCCGCTGGCCGACCAGCTCGCCGGACAGCCGGGACGCCATCTGATCTATACCGCGCTCACCGAAGCGTTCGTGACCCGGATCAAGGTGGCGTTCTGGGCGGCGTGTTTCATCGCCTTTCCGATCATCGCGTCCCAGGTCTGGATGTTCGTGGCGCCGGGTCTCTACAAGACCGAGAAAAGCGCGTTCCTGCCCTATCTGGTTGCGACCCCGATCCTGTTCTTCATGGGCGGGGCGTTGGTCTATTACGGCATCTTTCCAACCGCTTGGCACTTCTTCCTCAGTTTCGAGACCGCCGGCGGCCCGGGCAGCCTGCCGATCGAGGCCGATCCCAAGGTCAGCGAATATCTGTCGCTGGTCCTGACGCTGATCTTCGCCTTCGGCGCCGCGTTCCAGATGCCGGTGGCGCTGACTCTGATGGCGCGGGTCGGGCTGATCAGCTCGAAATTCCTGGTCGAAAAGCGGCGCTACGCCGTGTTCATCAATTTCGTCATCGCCGCCCTGCTGACACCGCCCGACGCCATCAGCATGTGCGGGCTCGCGGTCCCGTTGCTGCTGCTCTACGAGATCTCGATCTGGAGCTGCCGCGTGGTCGAGCGGAACCGCGCCAAACGCCTGGCCGAAGCTGCCGCGGATCTGGCCAAGCTCTAATTGCACGGCCTATAAAGATTTTACCTTTCAGTCTGATAGTTTGCTCCCATGCATGATTTGAAATCCATCCGCGAGGCCGCTGCCGAATTCGACCGAGGCCTCGCCCGGCGCGGGCTGCCGCCGCATTCCGGGCGCATTCTGGCGCTCGATGCCGAACGCCGCGGGGCCCAGACCGAGCTGCAGGACATCCAGACCCGGCGCAACGATCTGTCGCGCGGCATCGGCATCGCCAAGAGCAAGGGCGAGCCGGTCGAGGCCATCATGGCCGAGGTCGCGGCAATGAAGGATCGCATGGCGGCGCTCGAAGCCCTCGACCGCCGGTTGGGCGAAGAGCTGGACGGGCTGCTGGCCTCACTGCCGAACCTGCCGGCGTCCGAGGTGCCGGACGGCACCGACGAGCATGGCAATGTCGAGCTCCGGCGCTGGGGCAATCCGCGCAATTTCGCCTTCGCGCCGAAGCAGCATTTCGACCTGGGCGAGACCCTGGGCCTGATGGATTTCGGCCGGGCCGCCAAGATCTCCGGGGCGCGGTTCACCGTGCTGAAAGGCGCGCTCGCCCGCATGGAGCGGGCGCTCAGCGCCTTCATGCTCGACAGCCACACGATTGACTTCGGCTATACCGAGGTCGTGCCGCCGGCGCTGGTCAACGATGCCGCCATGTTCGGCACCGGCCAATTGCCGAAATTCAGCGAGGACCTGTTCCGGACCACCGACGGCCGCTGGCTGATCCCGACCGCCGAGGTGCCGCTGACCAACCTCACGGCCGACGAGATCCTGGACGAGGCGGCGCTGCCGCTGCGCTGGACCGCGTTCACGCCCTGCTTCCGCAGCGAGGCGGGCTCCGCCGGCCGCGACACGCGCGGCATGATCCGGCAGCATCAATTCTCCAAGGTCGAGATGGTCTCGATCGCGCATCCGGACCAGTCGGATGCCGAGCACGAGCGGATGACCAAGGCGGCCGAGACCATCCTGCAAAAATTGAATCTGCCCTATCGGGTCATGCTGCTCTGTGCCGGCGACATGGGTTTCGGCGCCCGCAAGACCTTCGATCTGGAGGTCTGGCTGCCGGGCCAGCAGGCCTATCGCGAGATTTCGAGCTGCTCCAACTGCGGCGAGTTCCAGGCGCGGCGCATGAAGACGCGCTTCCGGCCGACCGAGGGCAAGGGCAACCGCAATGTCCATACGCTGAACGGTTCCGGCCTGGCGGTCGGGCGGACCATGGTGGCGATCCTGGAAAATTATCAGCAGGACAATGGCACGATCGAGGTGCCCGAGGCGCTCAGGCCCTATATGGGCGGGCTGGAGATGATCGGCGTCTGATGCAACAGCTTCCGATCGATCTCGCCAAGGCCCGCATTCTGCTGTCGAACGACGACGGCATCGACGCGCCGGGTCTGAAAGTGCTGGAGCGGGTCGCCCGCTCGCTCAGCAAGGATGTCTGGATCGTGGCGCCGGAGCGCGAGCAGAGCGGGGCCAGCCACTCGCTGACGCTGCGCACGCCGCTCAGGATTCGCAAGATCGGCCCGAAGCGCTTCGCCGTTGACGGCACGCCGACCGACTGCGCGCTGCTGGCGATCAATAACATCATGCGCGACAAGCCGCCGACCCTGTTGCTGTCCGGGATCAACTGGGGCGGCAACATGGGCGAGGACATGACCTATTCGGGCACCGTCGCGGTCGCCATGGAGGGGACGCTGCTGGGCGTGCCGTCGATCGCGTTCAGCCTGGCGACCGCCAATGGCGCAAAACCGATCTGGGACGCCTGCGCCGCCCATCTGCCCGACGTCATCCGGAAGCTGGCAGCCCAGAGATGGCCGGCCAATACGCTGATGAACGTGAACGTGCCCAACCTGCCGCCCGACGAGATCCTGGGCACCAAGGCCGTGGCGCAAGGCCAGCGCAAGCTGGGCGGCAACATCGTCGAGAGCAAGGATCCGCGCGGCCGGCCCTATTATTGGATCGGCCCGAACCGCGATGAGGACGCCTCGGCGCAAGGCACCGACATCTGGGCGGTATCGCAGGGCTATATCGCCGTCACGCCGGCCTTCATGAACCTGACCCACCGGGCGGCGCTGGCGGAACTCGGAGAGACGTTCCCGTGACCCGGCGCGCCAGCACGCCTTTGTCGATCTCCGCCCAGCGGCTGATCGAAGAGTTGCGGCGTGCCGGCATTGCCGACGAGCGGGTCCTGGCCGCCATGGGCCGGGTGCCGCGCGACCAGTTCGTGCCGGCGGCTTTCCTCGATCATGCCTGGGACAATGTCGCCCTGCCGATCGGCCAGGGCCAGACCATCAGCCAGCCCCTGGTCGTGGCGCTGATGACCGTGGCGCTGGAAGTGACCGACCGCCATAAGGTGCTCGAGATCGGCACCGGTTCCGGCTATCAGACCGCCGTGCTGGCGCCGCTGTGCCGCCGGGTCTTCACCATCGAGCGCCATCAGGCGCTGCACCAGGAATCGAACAAGCGCTTTGCAGCACTGCGGCTCGGCAACGTGACCACCCGCTATGGCGACGGCACCAAGGGTTGGCCGGAACCGGCGCCGTTCGATCGGATCCTGCTGACCGCGGCAGCCGCCAAGCTGCCGGCGACCCTGCCGGACATGCTGGCGCCCGGCGGCGTGCTGGTCGCCCCGGTCGGCGAGGAAAAGGGCCAGCAGATGCTGGTGCGCCTGCGCCGGACCGAGACGGGGTTCGAGACCGAAGAACTGGGCGCCGTCCGCTTCGTGCCGCTGGTCGAGGGCCTGCCGCGCAATCCGCGCCGGCAGGGTGAGGCAGCCTCGACGTGAGGCCGGTCCGCGTCGGCATCGCTCTTGCGTTTCTGGCGCTGCCGGCGGCGTGCCACCAATCGATCAATCCGGCGCCGGTCTACGACGGCGCCAGCGGCGCGCCACGGCCGCTGGCGACCGCGCCCGCCGTGCCGGTGAGCCAGGCCGGCATCCTGGAGACCGCCGGCGGCCGGGTGACGGTGCAGCAGGGCGAGACGCTCTATGCCATTTCCCGGCGCTCCGGCGTGCCGGTCCGCTCGTTGATCGACGCGAATAATCTGCAGCCGCCATACAAGGTCCAGGCGGGTCAGGTGCTGACCCTGCCGCGCACCCGGCAGCACATCGTGCAGCAGAGCGAGACGCTCTATTCGGTCGCCCGGCGCTATGGCGTCGAGGCGGCCAGCCTCGCCACCATCAACCACATCGATCCGCCCTATACGATCAAGCTGGGCCAGCCGCTGGTGCTGCCGCCGCAGGTCGCTGCCGGAACCCAGGTCGCCGGCGCCCCGCCGATCTCGGCCCTGTCGCCTGCCGCCGCCCCGCCGATCACCCCGCCACCGACCGCCAGCGTGCCGTTCGGCGCAACCCCGGTCGCGACCACGCCGTCGGCACCGCCGGCCGCCGCCACCGCGAGCCCGCAGGTGCTGGCGCCGCCAGCGCCGCCACAGACCGCGGCGATACCGGTCCCGCCGCCCGTGCCGCCGCGTCCGGCGCCGGCCGCGGCCGAAAATACCGAAGAGGAACCGCCGCCGGCCAATGGCAAGGTGTCGCCGCCGGAGCCGGAGAGCGGCGCGCCGCAGGCGGCACCCTCGGCCTCCGTCGCCGCCTTGGTCGATGGCCATCGCGCGCCGGTGGCGCCACTGTTCACCTGGCCGGTCAGCGGCAGGATCATCTCGACCTTCGGTCCGGCCGCCGGCGGCACCCATAACGACGGCATCAATATCGCGGCGCCGGAGGGCTCGACCGTCGCGGCCGCCGAGACCGGCGTGGTCGCCTATGCCGGCAACGAGCTGCGCGGCTTCGGCAACCTGCTGCTGGTCAAGCATGACGGCGGCTGGGTCACGGCCTATGCCCATAACCAGGTGCTGCTGGTGAAGAAGGGCGACAAGGTCCGGCGCGGCCAGGCGATCGCCCGGGTCGGCAGCACCGGCGGGGTCAGCGGCGCGCAACTGCATTTCGAATTGCGCAGCGGCACCAAGGCGGTCGATCCGCTCGACCATCTGCCGCAGCTGACCGCCGGCAACTAAGGCCATTGTGGGGCAGGGGGAACGGGGACCGCCTGAAGCGGTTGTTCTCTATAGTCGCGGCTTCAGCCCGACGACGTAAAAATGGAGATCAGAGATGGTTAAGCCCTGGCTTGCCGGCATTGCCGGACTGCTGATGACTTCGGCCGTCGCGGTCGCCCAGGATGCACCGATCAGTTCGTCCACGACCACGACCACGACCCAGACCGCCCCGGTCTATGCCGCACCGGCCCCTGTCTATACGGCCCCGGCCCCGGTTTATCAGGTCGCCCCGCCGACCACGACCACGGTCCGGGTCGATCGCGCCGCCTCGCAGGAAAATGGCCTGCTGACCGAGCGGACGCGGACCTACGAGACCCAGGCGCCGACGCCGCAGGTCGTCGTGCCGCTGCAGACCCAGACCACGACGGTCGAGCGGACGACCACCGTCCAGCCGCAGTAACACGCGGCGCATAAACATAGAGAAGCCGCCTGGGGGTAACTCCAGGCGGCTTTTTGTTTCTCGCCTTTCCCGCGCAAAAGCGGCGCGGTTCGAAAGAGCCGCGCCGCTTTTCTTATTGGGGAACGCCGGACGGATACGTCCTGTCAACCGTCGTCTGGGTCGTCGTCGTGCCGGTCGTCGGGGCGACATAGGCCGGGCCGGTCGTGGTCCGGCTCGTCACGGTCTTGGTCACGGTTGGCGGGGCGTCGCTGCCGCAGGCGGCGAGACCGAACATGATGGCCATCGCCGCCACCGGCATCAAAAGGCGGGCGGCGGAGTTGGTGCGCTTGAGCATTCGTCAGTTCCTCCGATTGATGTCCTTCGAGGGAACAACCCGCCGCCGGGGAATAAGTTGCAAGACGCCCGGCTATGCTGCCGGACTATTCGAGCTTATGGCGCAGGCGACCGGCCAGATCCTGAATATATTGCCAGGCGACGCGGCCGGATCGGCCGCCGCGGGTGACGGCCCATTCGTTCGCTTCCGCACCCAGCGTCGCCTCGTCGATCTCCACGCCGTAACGCTCGACATAACCACGGATGATCGCCAGGTAGGTCTGCTGGTCGCAGGCATGAAAGCCCAGCCACAGGCCGAAACGATCGCTGAGCGAGATCTTCTCCTCGTTCGCCTCGCCGGGATTGACCGCCGACGACCGCTCGTTGTCGATCATGTCGCGGGGCATCAGATGGCGGCGGTTCGAGGTGGCATAGAGCACGACGTTCGGCGGGCGGCCCTCGATGCCGCCGTCGAGCACGGCCTTCAGCGACTTGTAGGCGCTGTCGTCATGATCGAACGACAGATCGTCGCAGAACAGGATGAAGCGATGCGGCTCGGTCCGGAGCTGGTTCAGGAGCCGGGGCAGGGACGGGATGTCCTCGCGATGGATCTCGATCAGCTTCAGCTTGCCGGGCGCGTCGGCCGGCATCTGGGCCAGAACGGCGGCATGGATCGCCTTCACCAGCGAGCTTTTGCCCATGCCGCGCGAGCCCCACAGCAGCGCATTGTTGGCGGGAAATCCCAGGGCGAACTGCTGGGTATTCTCCAACAGAATGTCGCGCACATGCTCGACGCCGCGCAGCAGGTTCAGATCGACCCGGCTGACCGACGGGACCGGCACCAGCCGATCGCTCTCGGCATGCCAGGAAAAGGCGTCGGCCAGGGCGAGGTCGACGGGGGGCGCCGGCGGCGGGGCCAGACGGTCGAGCGCGTCGGCGATTCGGCGCAGCAGAGTGTCGCGATCGGGCGGTAGGGTCATCGGGCTCACGAAACCGGCGGGACAAAGGGTGGGCGCGGACGCTAGCATAGGTCGAAGGGGCTCGAAACCGGGGCGCAAACGAAGGGCAGCAATGTCGCGGCGTTCCCGACCATTGCTCTTTGTCGCCCTTTCTCGTACCTATGCGCCCCTCCGGACGGCAATCGCGCCGCCGGCCCGTTGGGCTGCGCCCGATACCGACCTACGCGTTCAGGAGTCCGCCTCGCATGTTGTTCTCGTCCGCCTTCGCGCAAACCGCTGCTGGTGGCGGCAGCGATTTCCAGGCCCAGCTCGTCCAGTTCGCGCCGCTGATCATGATCGCGGGCGTGTTCTATTTCCTGCTGATCCGTCCGCAGCAGCAGCGGGCGAAGCAATTGAAGACGGCGGTCGCGGCGCTCCGACGGGGGGACAAGATCGTCACCGCCGGCGGCATCATCGCCAGCATCAGCCGCGTCATCAGCGATGACGAGATCGAAGCCGAGATCGCGCCGGGCGTAAAGGCACGCATCCTGCGCAGCACGATCACCACGATCCTGTCCAAGCCGGAGCCGGCGGGCAAGGGCGGCAAGTCGAGCGAGCCCAAGGACGTGACCGCCAAGCTGCTCGAGGGCGAGATCAACGAGATCGATGCCACGAGCGATGCCAATATGACCGCCGACTCGTCGAAGAAGCGCCGCCCGCCGACCAAGGGTGCCGCCGCCAAGGCCGCCGAGGCCGAGACCAAGCCGACGGATACGCCCGCGGACGAGCCCGCGAAAGACGAGTCCGTGAAAACGGACAAAACGAACTAGACCGATGCTTACATTCCAACCCTGGAAGACCTGGACCACGGTCATCATCTGCCTGCTGGGCGTACTGCTGGCCGTGCCCAACGTGCTGCCGCAGCAGACGCTCGACGCGATGCCGTCCTGGGTCCCGACCCATCGCATCAGCTATGGCCTGGATCTGCAGGGCGGCAGCCATCTCTTGCTCGAAGTCGATCTGAAATCCGTCAACAAGGAGCGGCTGAACGGCGCGCTCGACGGGCTCCGGACGGCATTGCTCAAGGAAAAGATCGGCTACACGCAGCTCGCCGTCGAGGACGATCATATGGTCGTCGGATTGCGCGACCCGGCCGATGCCAATAAGGTCAAGGGGTTGATTACCCAGGTCGATCCGGACCTGGCCGCGACCACGACGCCGGATGGCAAGCTCCAGGTCGCCTATACGGCGCTGTCGATCGCGCAGCGGCGCACGGCCGCGGTCGAACAATCGATCGAGATCATTCGCCGTCGCGTCGACGAGACCGGCACCAAGGAGCCGACGATCCAGCGCGAGGGCGACGACCGCATCCTGCTGCAGCTGCCGGGCATCGACAATCCGGAGCATGTGAAGGAACTGCTGGGCCGTACCGCCAAAATGACCTTTCGTCTGGTCGACGAGAGCATGAGCCCGGAAGAGGCCAAGGGCCATATGCCGCCCGGCAGCGAGATCCTGTCGGGCGCCGACATCAGCGCCGGACGGGCGGGACAGGCGCAGGAATATCTCATCAAGAAGCGGATCGAGGTCGACGGCGCAACGCTGACCGGCGCCTCCGCCAGCTTCCAGGACAATGCGCCGGTCATTCAGTTCAAGTTCGACTCGGTCGGCGCCCGCCGGTTCGCCGAGACGACGCGTCAGAACGTCCATAAGCGCTTTGCCATCGTACTCGACAACAAGGTGATCTCGGCGCCGGTCATCAACGAGCCGATCACCGGCGGGGCGGGCATCATCTCCGGCAGCTTCACGGTGCAGAGCGCCAACGACCTGGCCCTGCTGCTGCGCGCCGGCGCCCTGCCGGCACCGCTCACCATTATCGAGGAACGCACGGTCGGCCCCGATCTGGGCGCCGATTCGGTCCGGGCCGGCACGACCGCCTGCCTGGTCGCGGTCGGGCTGGTCGCCCTGTTCATGGTCGTGTTCTACGGCCTGTTCGGCATCTATGCGAACATCGCGCTGTTCTTCAATCTGTGCCTGCTGCTGGCGGCGCTCTCGACATTGGGCGCCACCCTGACGCTGCCCGGCATCGCCGGCATCGCCCTCACGCTCGGCATGGCGGTCGACGCCAACGTGCTGGTCAACGAGCGCATCCGCGAGGAAGCGCGCCATGGACGCAGCGTGATCTCGGCGATCGACAGCGGCTTCAGCCGGGCCTATGCCACGATCATTGACGCCAACGTCACCCATCTGATCGCGGGCTCCCTGCTGTTCGAGCTCGGCTCCGGTCCGGTCAAGGGCTTCGCGGTGACGCTGTGCCTCGGCATCCTGACCTCGCTCTTCACCACCATGCTGGTGTCCCGTCTCCTGGTCGTCTGGTGGCTGCGCCGTGCGCGCCCCAAGGCGCTTCCGATCTAAGGTCACAGACTTATGCGCCCGCTTTTCGTCTTCCTGCGCGAGCCGCCCCACATCCCCTTCGTGAAGCTGCACACGCTGGGCTTCGTCATCTCGGTCCTGCTGACGCTCGCCTCGATCGGGCTGCTGGCGACCCGCGGCCTCAATTTCGGCATCGATTTCCGGGGCGGCATCGTCATGGAAGTGAAGGTGCCGACGCCGGCGGCCGATCTGGAGGGCATGCGCGGCACGCTCAACGGGCTGAATCTGGGGGAGGTGTCGCTGCAGAGCTTCGGCGCGCCCAATGACGTCCTGATCCGCCTGCCGCGCCAGCCGGGCGACGACAAGGCGCAGCAGAAGGGCGTCGAGACCGTGCGCGCGACGCTGGGGCCGACGTTCGAATACCGCCGAACCGAAGTGGTCGGGCCGAAGGTCGGCGGCGAGCTGATCCAGGCCGGCGAGATCGCGACCGTGCTGGCGATCCTGGCGATCGCGGCCTACGTCTGGTTCCGCTTCGAATGGCAGTTCGGCCTGGGCGCGGTCGTATCGACGTTCCATGACGTGGTTACGACGCTGGGACTGTTTTCGCTGCTGCAGCTCGAATTCAATCTGACGACCCTGGCCGCGATCCTGACCATCGCCGGCTATTCGATCAACGACACGGTCGTGATCTATGACCGCGTGCGCGAGACCCTGCGCAAGTTCAAGCAGATGCCCTTGGACGGCGTGGTCGATCTCAGCCTGAACGAGACGCTGTCGCGCACGGTGCTGACCTCTTCGGTCACCGCCGTGGCCGTGCTGGCGCTGCTACTGTTCGGCGGCGAGGTCATCCGCGGCTTCAGCGCCGCGATGCTGTGGGGCATCATCATCGGCACCTATTCCTCGCTGTTCATCGCCGCCCCGCTGCTGCTGCACGTCAAGCCGCGCCGCGGCAACGAGAAGGCGACACCCCCTGCCGGGGCAAAGCCCACCAAGGCGTAAAACCCATGGACGTCACGCCGATCGTCCCGGCCGGCAAACAGGTCATCGACCGCTACGGCACCGATGGCTTCCGGGTCGCCGGCGTGTTGTACCCGGGTTCGATCCTGCTGTTTCCGGACGAGACCCGCGCGTGGGCGCCGGCCGCCATGGCCGAGGTGACCGCCGAGAGCCTGGCCGGCGTGATCGCTCATGGCGAGGTCGAGATCCTGCTGCTCGGTTGCGGTCGCCGCATGGCCAGGGTGCCGCCGGCATTGCGCGCCGTGCTGAAGCATGCCGGCATCGTCATCGACACGATGGATACCGGAGCGGCCTGCCGGACCTATAGCGTGCTGCTGGGCGAGGGCCGGCGCGTCGCGGCCGCCCTGCTGCCAGTGACCGCTACCTGAAAAAAGACACGGGGCGGGGTGATGTAACACGGCATCCCCGGGCGTATGTCTTCTGTTGGGGCGATACGCTCGCCCCAGACGGAGGACCTTCGAAATGGCAACGCATTTAGCGGCTCATCGAAATCCTGCTCTCGTCGCCCTGATCGGTGGATTTATGCTGGTTGCCGCTGGGGGCGCCAGTCACGCGGCCTATGCCGACGACGATGATTGGCATACCGAAGCCAATCGGCCGGTCACCCTGCAGCAGCAGATGAAAGATCGCGAAGATATTGAGCGCATCGCCACGAAGCCGCAGCGCGAGCAGATCTATGCGCCGCGCTCGACGCTCCCGGCGTCTCCGGCCGAGCGCTATCTCGAAAGCTCGTATCAGACCGCCACCGTCGATCGCCCGCAGCGCTGATTGTTCAAAAGAAAGGCGCCCGACCAGCGATGGTCGGGCGCCTTTATCTCGTCCGCGGCTTGAAATCAGGCCTTGGCCAGATTCTCGGCGACGAAGTCCCAGTTCACCAGCTTGTCCAGGAAGGTCTGGACGAAGTCGGGGCGCCGGTTCTGGAAGTCGAGGTAGTAGGCATGCTCCCAGACGTCGACGGTCAGCAGCGCCTTCTGGCCGTTGACCATCGGCGTCACCGCGTTCGCGGTCTTGACGATCTTGAGCTCGCCGCCGTCCAGCACCAGCCAGGCCCAGCCCGAGCCGAACTGACCGACCGCGGCCGCCTTGAAGGCTTCCTTGAACTTGTCGAGACCGCCGAAGGCCTTCTCGATCTTGTCTGCCAGCACGCCGGTCGGGGCGCCGCCGCCATTGGGCTTCATGCAATGCCAGAAGAAAGTGTGGTTCCACACCTGGGCGGCATTGTTGAAGACGCCGACCTTGGCCTCGTCCTTGGCCGACGCGAGGATGATCTCCTCGAGCGACTGGGTCGCCGCCGGCGTGTCCTTGACCAGGTTGTTCAGGTTCGTGACATAGGCCTGGTGATGCTTGCCGTAGTGAAAGTCGAACGTCTGGGCCGACATATGCGGCTCGAGGGCGTTCTTCGGATACGGCAGAGGGGGAAGCTCGAATGCCATGGAGACCTCGTCAGATAGGTTCCGGAAGAATGGAACGGCGCCCGTCCGGCGGATCGCCGCACGCCGAGCTATCAACAGCCGGCGGCGGGGAACCGATCCACCCGCGGGCGCGGGATCGGGATATGGGTCACGGAAACACGACCCGTCATAGGAGATAGGTTGCGGCGGCCGGCATTGGAAGCGAAAAGGAAGGGGCCGCAACGCTTTCTCGTAAATCGGACCCAAGTTTCATGCCTCCCCGACCCGCCGAACCCGCGACCCCGATCGAGCTCGTCCGGCGTCACGACCATGACCGCTTTCTGGCCTCGCTGCTGCTGCCCGCCGATCGGCGTCCGGCGGTCTGGGCGCTGCTGGCGTTCAATCTGGAAATTGCCCGGGTGCGCGAGGCGGTCAGCCAGCCGATCATCGGGCAGATCCGCCTGCAATGGTGGCGCGACGCGATCGACGAGATCTATACCGGCAGGCCCGCGCGCCGGCACGAGGTGGTCGATCCGCTGGCGGCGGCGATCGCGAAGCATCGCCTGACGCGAACCCATTTCGACACGCTGATCGATGGCCGGGACTTCGATCTGGGCGACGAGCCGCCGGCCAGCCTCGCGGCTCTGGAGACCTATCTGGAAAAGACCTCGGCGCGGCTGCTCGACCTGCAGCTGGAAATTCTGGGCGTCGAGGCACCGGCGGCGTTCGAGGCCGCGCGTCATGTCGGCGTCGCCTGGGGCCTGATCGGCTTGATCCGGGCGCTGCCGTTTCACGCCGCCCACGGTCGCCTCTATCTGCCGGCGGATCTGATGGCGACGACGGGCGTCGACCGAACCGCCCTGCTGGGTGGCAAGCCGTCGGTCGCCGTCGCGGCGGCGGTTAAGCACCTCGCCGACCGTGCCGCCGAGCATCTGGCCTGGGCGCGGCGCCTCGATGTTCCCCGCGCGGCGCTGCCGGCGCTGCTGCTGGCCACTCCCGCGCGGCTCTACCATCGCCGGCTCGTGCGGGCGCGCCATGATCCGTTCGATCCCCGGATCCATGCGCCCGATCCCTGGGCGGTGCCGCGCCTCGTCCTCGCGCGCGCTTTCGGGCGCCTTTGACATCATGCGGATCGGGTTGCCTGCGTGCATTTTGGCCCTGGGGCTGGCCGGGTGTCAGCCGCTTCCGGCACCGCCTGAAACCGCGGCGGGGCCGGCCGGACCCGAGGCCGGACCGGACCGCGCCCAGCTCTGGTGGATCCCGGTCCGGCCCTATTCGAACCAGGACACCAAGTTCCTGCTCGAAGCCAGGCTCTATCGGCCGGCGGGCCCCGGACCGTTTCCACTCGCGACGATCAATCACGGCGTGCCGAACGACAAACGGTTCCTGCGCACGACCGAGCCGGGGTTCCAGGCGGCGGCGCATTGGTGGGTCACGCAGGGCTATGCCGTCGCCGTGCCGCTGCGCCGCGGCGTTGGCCGTTCCCAGGGAGATTTCGGCGATTCGACCGACCTTTGCGATGCCGCCGATTTCGATCGGGTCGCCTATGTCGCCGCGGCGGACATCAAAGGCGTCGTCCGATATCTGGCGACCGAACCCTTCGTCGATCCGCAGCACATCATCGTGGTCGGCAATTCGGTCGGCGGGTTCGCCAGTCTGGCCGTGGCGGCCGATCCGCCGGCCGGCGTGACCGCCGTCATCGATTTCTCCGGCGGGATCGGCGGCTTCGGCAATGGCGAGATCTGCGGCGGCCCGGAGGGCCTGATCGAGGCCACGCGGCAACTGGGCCTGCGGGCCAAGCTGCCGACGCTATGGCTCTATGCCGAGAACGACCGTTATTTCGGCGCGATCGCCCGGCCGATGTTCGACGCCTATCGCACGGCGGCGAAGCCGCCGGCGCGCTTCGTTCCACTGCCGCCGTTCGGCGATGACGGCCATGCGACGCTCTACCGCGCCGATCCGTCCGTCTGGGGATCGGCAGCGGCCGCGTTTCTGGCTACGCTTCCTTGAGCGACGAGGGGAGACGATATCTTGGCTGAACGCTTCATCCCGGCTGTGTTCATGCGCGGCGGCTCCAGCAAGGGCATCGTCGTGCGCGGCAGCGACCTGCCGGCGGACCCGGCCGAACGCGATCGCGCGCTGCTGGGGCTCATGGGCAGCCCCGATCCCTATGGGCGCCAGCTCGACGGCATGGGCGGCGGATTGTCGTCCGTGTCCAAGGTCGTGATCATCGATCCGCCGAGCCGGCCCGACGCCGATGTCGATTATCTGTTCGCGCAGGTCGCGGTCGACCAGGCGATGGTCGATTACGGCGCCAATTGCGGCAACATGTCCGCCGCCGTCGGGCCCTATGCGGTGGAGCAGGGACTGGTCCCGGCCAAGGATGGCGAACTGCTGGTCCGCATCAACCAGATCAACACCGCCAAGCTGATCCATGCCCGCTTCGCGGTCGAAGGCGGCAAGGCGGTGACGGCGGGCGATCTCGCCATCGCCGGCGTCGCCGGCACCGGTGCGCGCATCCGGCTCGATTTCCTCGACCCCGGCGGCGCCGTCACCGCGGCCCTGCTGCCGACCGGCCAGGTGCTGGACCGGGTCTCGACCGAGGATTTCGGCACGATCGACCTGACCCTGCTGGACGCGAGCAATGCCGCCGCCTTCGTGCGGGCGCGCGACGTCGGTCTGACCGGTGCCGAACTGCCGGACGCGATCGAGGCCGTTCCCGGGCTGATGGCGAAGCTCGACCGGCTGCGCCGCCAGGCCGGCGTGCTGATGGGACTGGCGGACCACCCCGAAGCGGTGGGCCCGTCCAATCCGCGCCTGGTCATCGTCGCGGCCCCGGCACCGTTCCGGACCTTGAGCGGCGAGACGGTCGGGCCGGCCGACCATGACATCGGCGTGCGCATGCTCAACATGGGCCGCGCGCACCGGGCGATCGCGCTGACCACGGCGATGGGCGTGGGCATCGCCTGCCGGATCGAGGGTACCGTCGCCCATGAGCTGACCGTCGCGACCGGCAGCCCGGACGAGATCCGCGTCGGCAATCCCTCGGGCGTCGTCTCGGTCGGGGCCGAGGTCCGCTACCAAGGCGGCGCCTGGATCTGCGACAGCGGCGTGGTCTATCGCACCGCGCGCACGCTGATGCGCGGCGAGGTCGCCATTCCCTGAACGATGCTACTCGGCGGCGGCGCGGGTGACGCCGAGCCAGCCGTCGAGATCGGCCAGCGCCCGGCGGGCCATCGCCGGCTTGCGCTCGGCCTTGGCCTTGGGCACGTCGGCGAGCGGCGGGAACAGACCGAAGTTCACATTCATCGGCTGAAACGTCTCGGCCTCGGCGCCGCCGGTGATATGGGCGACCAGTGCGCCCAGCGCGGTGGTCGGCGGCGGGGCATTCAACAGGCCGCCCTTGCGCTCGGCCGCGGCCATGCGCCCGGCAACCAGCCCGATCGCGGCGGACTCGACATAGCCCTCGACGCCGGTGACCTGGCCGGCGAAGCGCAGGCGCGGATCTGATTTCAGGCGAAGTTGGCCGTCCAATACCTTGGGGCTGTTGAGGAAAGTATTGCGATGCAGCCCGCCCAGGCGCGCGAACTCGGCCTTTTCCAGGCCGGGAATCGTGCGGAAGATCCGGACCTGCTCGGCATACTTCAGCTTGGTCTGGAAACCGACCATGTTGTAGAGCGTGCCCAGCCGATTGTCCTGGCGCAACTGGACCACGCCGTAGGGCTTCGAACCATTGTGCCTGTTGGTGAGCCCGATCGGCTTCATCGGGCCCCAGCGCAGCGTCTCGGCGCCGCGGCTTGCCATGACCTCGATCGGCAGGCAGCCCTCGAAATAGGGCGTGTTCTGCTCCCATTCCTTGAATTCGGTCTTCTCGCCGGCCTGCAGCGCCTCGATGAAGGCAAAGTACTGGTCCCGGTCGAGCGGGCAGTTGATGTAGTCCTTGCCGGTGCCGCCGGGGCCGGGCTTGTCGTAGCGCGACTGGAACCAGGCGACATCGAGGTCGATCGATTCGGTATGGACGATCGGTGCGATCGCATCGAAGAAGGCCAGCGACGCCTCGCCGGTCAGACCCAGCACCGCCTCGGCCAGGGCCGGCGAGGTCAGCGGCCCGGTCGCCACCACGACGCTGTCCCAATCCGCCGGCGGCAATCCCGCGATTTCCTCGCGCGCGATGGTGACCAGGGGATGACCCGTCAGCGCCGCCTCGACCTCGGCCGAGAACGCGTCGCGGTCGACCGCCAGCGCGCCGCCGGCCGGCACCTTGTGCTTGTCGGCCGCGGTCAGGATCAGCGAGCCGGAGCGTCGCATCTCCTCATGCAGCAGGCCCACCGCATTGGTCAGGGGCTCGTCGGAGCGGAACGAGTTGGAGCAGACCAGTTCGGCCAGCCCTTGCGTCTGATGCGCCTCGGTCTTGCGGATCGGCCGCATCTCGTGCAGCACGACCGGCACGCCCGCCGCGGCCAATTGCCAAGCGGCCTCGCTGCCGGCAAGACCGCCGCCGATCACATGCACCGGGCGAAATTCGACCATCGTTCCAACCACCTTAAAACATCGATAGAGCGGACGATTCTACGCGATCGGGGCGCCGATGGGCAGCCGGAACGGCCGCAGGTCGGCGTTGCGGGCGGTGTGATCGCCCAGGACGCGTCCGGTGATTTCCTGTCCCGGGACAAGTATCAAATTACATCGGATTTTAAACAGTTGGGCGCCAGTCTTCGGCAAGGCCAGTACGGAGATGAAAAAATGTCTCTCAACTTTCGCAACTTGACGATCATTTCGAAGATTGCGGTGCCGGCGACGATCGTCGCGGTCGTGTCGATCGGCATCGTGCTCTATGCCTCGCTGGCGGTAACCCATCTGTCCGACACCGCGACGGCGCTGGTCGACGAGAATGCCACGCGGGTGCAACTGGCGCTCCAGGCCGAAAGCAGCTTCAACAGCGCGGCGGTGAGCGAAAAGAACGTCATCCTCAGCCCCGACGAGAAGATGGCGAAGACGAATATCGAACTCTACGACAAAGCGATAGTCGCGACGCTCAAGGCGATCGACAGCTTCGATGCGATTACGCCCTTGCCGGATCAGCGGGCCCTCGCCGACACGTTCCGCACCGCCGTCGGCAACCGGCGCAAGGCGAGCGCCCATGTCTTCGAGCTGGCCATCGCCGGCAAGACCGCCGAGGCCTTCGCCTATTCGACCGGCGAAGCGGCACCGTTTCGCCGCATCGCCATCGAGGCGGTCGGCAAGCTCATCGCCCTCAACGTGGAGAAGATGCGGACCGCGCGCGACGCGAGCATCGTGACGGCCGAGGGCACCCGGGCGTGGCTCGTGGTCGGTGCCGCCGCCGGCCTCGTCTGCGCCTTCGGCATTCTCGGCTGGATCGCGCTCTATCAGATCAGCAAGCCGCTCGCGCGCATGACGCGGGAGATGGCCAAGCTCGCCGCGGGCGATCTGGACATCCAGATCGAAGGCGCCCAGCGCGCCGACGAGATCGGCGGCCTCGCCCGCTCGCTCCAGGTGTTCCGGGAAAACGCGGTGACGGCGCGGCGCCTGGAAGCCGAGCAGCAAGAGGAGCATCTGCGCAAGGAAGCCCGACGGCAGGCGCTCGAAGGCTCCATCACCGAATTCGACGAGCAGGTGCGCGAGGCGCTCGATACGCTGACGGCCGCTTCGACCGAAATGCACGCCACCGCCGAGAGCATGGCGGCGACGGCCGAGGAGACCAGCCGACAGGCCACGGCCGTCGCCGCGACCTCGGACGAAGCGTCGGCGAACGTGCAGACCGTGGCGGCCGCGACCGAGGAACTGCATTCCTCGATCAACGAGATCTCGCGCCAGGTGACGCAGTCGGCCGAGATCGCCAACACCGCCGTCGTGGAGGCCGACCGCACCAACGCCACCATTCAGGGCCTGGCCGCGACGGCGCAGAAAATCGGCGAAGTGGTGACGCTCATCCAGAGCATCGCGTCGCAGACCAACCTACTGGCGTTGAACGCCACCATTGAGGCGGCGCGGGCCGGCGAGGCCGGCAAGGGCTTCGCCGTCGTGGCGAGCGAGGTCAAGGCGCTCGCCAACCAGACCGCCAAGGCGACCGAGGATATCTCGGCCCAGATCACCGCCATCCAGGGCGAGACCGGCCATGCGGTCGAGGCGATCAGGGGGATCGGCGGCACCATTCGCCATATGAACGAGATCGCGTCGGCGATCGCGGCCGCGGTCGAGCAGCAGGGTGCGGCCACCCGCGACATCGCCCAGAATATCCAATCGGTGGCGCGCGGCACCGCGGAAGTCTCGGCCAATGTGGCCGGCGTCAACCAGGCGGCCGACGAGACCGGATCGGCCGCGACGCAGGTGCTCCAGTCCGCCGACGAACTCGGCCGTCAGGCCGACAAGCTGCGCACGGATGTGAGCGGCTTCTTCGCCAAGATCCGCGCCGGTTGATCGGGGCGGCGAGGCCGATCAGGCCGCGCTGGGCCGTCGAAACAGTTCCAACAGCCGTCCGTCGATGCAGGCGAGCCCAAGCCCGATCATCGCCATGCCCGGCACGGTGCCGGGCGCCAGCCGCTCGCCGAGCGCCAGCCAGCCGAGCAGCAGCGCACTGATCGGCAGCAGGAAGGTCACCAGCAGCAGATTGGTGGCGCCGGCGACGGCCAGGATGCGGAAATACAGCATATAGGCCAGCGCCGTACTCAACAGCGCGATGCCGGTGAGGGCGGCCCAGGTGGTCGCGTCCGGCATGGGCAGGGCCCAGGGTCGCTCGACCAGGCCTGCGAGCGGCAGCAGCACCAAGGTGCTGGCCGTGATCTGGCCGGTCGCGACCTTCAGCGGCGGAATGCCCTTGAAGCGACGGCCGTAGAGCCCGGCCAGGCCATAGATGAAGGCGGCGGCGAGGCAGGACAGCTCGCCGGCCAGATCCTGCGTACCGAGGCCCGCCAGCGCATCCGGTCCGATCAGCACCGCGACCCCGGCGAATCCGAACAGCACGCCCGCGCCGCGGGTCCAAGTCAATTTCTCGTTCGCGGTCAGGACATGCGCGGTCAGCACGCCGAACACCGGGGTCGTCGCGTTCAGGATCGAGGCGAGACCGCTCGATATCCTGGTCTCGCCGAACACGATCAGCGTGAAGGGCACGACATTGTTCAACAGCCCCATGATCAGGAACGCGCGCCAGGTGGCGGGCGCCGTCGGCATCGGATCGCGCCGGGCGAGCAGATAGAGGTTCAACGCCACGGCGGCGATGCCGACCCGGCCCAACACGATGGTGAAGGGCGGCAGGGTTTCGACCAGGAGCTTGAAGAAAAAGAACGAGCCGCCCCAGAGCGTCGAAAGCGCCAGCAGGAGCAGCCACTCGGTCGGCCCCATGCGGAGCGGATTGGGCGAAGCGGAGGTCATGGGCGGAGTGTGGCGCCGGGACGGCGCATTCGCTATCCGAATATTGCCCCCGAAAGCCGATATCATTCGTATACAAACGATCACCCTTGATCGCCCGCACGGCTTGGCGCACAGTCATTCCCGGCGTACCGACGGCCAACAGAGTGACAAGCTCGGCGTCGTCGGTACGGGGAACGGCTTGGGGAGGCTTCGACCGGTATGCGGACCACGCTGGCATTGGGCTTCGGCCTGACTTTCGAGGATCTTTATCGGCGCGATGGCCTCGTCCGCCTGGACCAGGCATTCACGGACCGCCTCAAAGGGGCAGCGCCCGACCTGTTCAACCGCTTGATGGCCGCCCGGGCGGCACCCGACGCGCTCGCCGCCAAGGACGAGTCGGAGCTGCTGATCGAGGCCGCACCCCATCTGGATGATTTCATCGGCATGCTGTTCGGCATCGGGGCCGAGCTCGAGGCCCTGCGCGCCGGCCACGATGCGCTGGCGCCGCTCTATCGGGTGAAGCGCCTGTTCGTGCAGCGCCGCGCGGTCAAGGGCGTCACGCCGGAGCAGGCCGCCGCCTTGGACGGACCGGCGCTCGCGGCGGCGCTCGAGGCCCTGATCGGCGACAGCCTGACCGAAATCGCCTTCGCCACCCATGTCGAGCGCTGGACCGCCGACGAGCCGTCCCATGCCGTCCAGATCGATCTGGCCCTGCGCTACGCCCAATGGGCGACGCTGTGCGAGGCCGGGCGCGCCCGGCATAAGGCCGGTCTGCTGTTCAAGGTGCCGCACAAGCTCGATCCGGCCCATCTGGTGCCGGTCGAGACCGTGACGATCGATGGCGTCAGGATGCAGCGGCTGCCCGAGGCCCGCTGGCGCCGGCGCGAGGGCTTCGGCCTGACCGACCAGGGCATGGACCTGGCCCACGGCCTGGATCAGGCGAACTACTGCATCTGGTGCCACAATCAGGGCAAGGACAGCTGCTCCAAGGGCCTGAAGGAAAAGGAGGGCGGGTTCAAGTCGAGCCCGTTCGGGGTTCCTTTGGCCGGCTGCCCGCTGGAAGAGAAGATCTCGGAGATGAACCTGGTGAAGGCGCGCGGGTTCGCGGTCGGCGCGCTCGCCATCGTCACCATCGACAATCCCATGGCGGCCGCGACCGGCCATCGCATCTGCAACGACTGCATGAAATCCTGCATCTATCAAAAGCAGGAACCGGTCGACATCCCGCAGGTCGAGACGCGCAATCTCAAGGACGTGCTGGACCTGCCCTGGGGCTTCGAGATCTATGGGCTCTTGACCCGCTGGAACCCGCTCAACCTGCGCCGCCCGCTGCCCCGGCCCGAAAGCGGCTACAAGGTGCTGGTCGTGGGGCTGGGTCCCGCCGGCTTCACGCTCGCGCATCACCTGATGAACGACGGCCACCACGTGGTCGCGGTCGACGGCTTGAAGATCGAGCCGCTGGAGGAAGGGATTTCCGGCGTTTCGGCCTTGGGCGAGGCGGTGCCGTTCCGTCCGATCCGCGACGTGAGCGAGCTTTACGAGCATCTGGGCGACCGGGTCATGGCTGGCTTCGGCGGTGTCGCCGAATACGGCATTACGGTGCGCTGGAATAAGAATTACCTGAAGCTGATCCGGCTGCTGCTGGAGCGCCGGCGCGAATTCGCCATGATGGGCGGCGTGCGCTTCGGCGGGACGCTCACGATCGATCGCGCGTTCGAGCTGGGTTTCGATCATGTGGCGCTCTGCGCCGGTGCCGGCCGGCCGACGGTCATTCCCATGCGCAACGGCCTGGCGGCGGGCGTGCGCCAGGCGTCGGACTTCCTGATGGCGCTGCAATTGACCGGCGCCGCCAAGCCGGATTCGATCGCCAACCTGCAGGTCCGCCTGCCGGTCGTGGTGATCGGCGGCGGTTTGACCGCGATCGACACGGCGACGGAGTCGCTCGCCTATTACCCGGTCCAGGTCGAGAAGTTCCTGGCGCGCTACGAGACGCTGGCGGCCGAGCGCGGCATGGACGCGGTGCGGGCCGACTGGCGCGCGCCCGAGATCGAGGCGGCCGAGGAGTTCATCGCCCACGCCCAGGCGATCCGCGCCGAGCGTGCGATCGCCGCGGCGGAGCAGCGGGCGCCGCGCCTGATCGAACTGATCAATGCTTGGGGCGGCGTCACCATGGCCTATCGCCGGCGCCTGGTCGATGCGCCCAGCTATACGCTCAACCATGAAGAAGTGGCCTTGGCGCTGGAGGAGGGCATCCGCATCGCCGAATGCCTGTCGCCGGCCGAGATCGAGATCGATGAATGGGGCCAGGCGCGGGGCATCGTCATGACGCCGCATGTGGTCGACGAGACCGGCCGGCTCGGCCCGTCGGACGCGACCGTCACCTTACCGGCGCGCACCGTGCTGATCGCCGCCGGAACTCAGCCGAACACGGTGCTGGGGCGCGAGGATCCGCTGAATATCGTGCTCGATGGCCGCTATTTCCAAGCCTATGACGAGACCGGCCAGCCGGTCTCGCCGCAGAAGAGCGCCAAGCCCGACGCGGTGCATGTGCTGATGAGCCTGCGTTCCGATGGGCGCGCGATCAGCTTCTTCGGCGACCTGCACCCCTCATACGCCGGCAATGTGGTGAAGGCCATGGGCAGCGCCAAGCAGGGCTATCCGACCGTCAGCCGCGTGCTGGCCCGTCGCACCGCCGCAGGTCCGACCCCGGCCGAGCTGGCCCGGACCATGAATGCGGGCCTGAGGCCGACCGTCCATGCGGTCACGCGCCTGACGCCGACCATCGTCGAGGTCTCGGTCAAGGCGCCGTTCGCGGCGCAAGCGTTCGAGCCCGGACAATTCTATCGGCTGCAGAATTACGAGACCCGTGCCCAGACGGTCGAGGGCACGCGGCTCGCCATGGAAGGGCTGGCCTTGACCGGCGCCTCGGTCGACAAGAGCCGAGGGCTGCTCTCGACCATCGTGCTGGAGATGGGCGGCTCGTCCGATCTCTGCGCGCTCCTGAAACCGGGCGAGCCCGTCATCCTGATGGGCCCGACCGGCACGCCGACCGAGACGCCGGCCGGCGAAACGGTTCTTCTGGTGGGCGGCGGGCTCGGCAATGCCGTGCTGTTCTCGATCGGCCAGGCGCTGCGCGCGGCGGGCTCGCGCGTGGTCTATTTCGCCGGCTACAAGCGCATGATCGACCGCTACAAGGTGGACGAAATCGAGCGCGCGGCCGATCTGATCGTCTGGTGCTCGGACGAAGGGCCGGGCTTCGAGCCGGGCCGCGCGCAGGACCGCCGCTTCGTCGGCAATATCGTGGAGGCGATGCGGAGCTATGCCGCGGGCGAACTGGGCGTGCCGGCGATCCCGTTCGGCGCGGTCGACCGTGTCGTCGCCATCGGCTCCGACGGCATGATGAACGCCGTCGCGCGCGCCCGGCACGGCGTGCTGCAGTCCTATCTGAAGCCCGGGCACGAGGCGGTCGGCAGCATCAATTCGCCGATGCAATGCATGATGAAGGAGATCTGCGCCCAGTGCCTGCAGGTCCATAAGGACCCGGCGACCGGGGCGGAGACGGTCGTGTTCTCCTGCTTCAACCAGGACCAGTCATTGGACAGGGTCGATTTCGCCAGCCTCAAGACACGGCTCAGCCAGAACGGCGTTCAGGAGAAGCTGACCAAGCAGTGGATCGACCGCTGCCTGCAACAGATCGGCTGGCGCCCGGCCGCGGCCGCGGAATGAGTTAGGAAGGCTGACGCTGCTGCTTGCGCGTCAGGCGCAGCCGTTGGCTCTGGGCGGCGATCGATTCCGACTGTTCCTGGATGGCCGGGGCCGCGTCGGCAGGCGCGTGTTCATCGAGCGTGAGGGTGACCTGCTGCTGCTTTTGCCCGAGCAGAACTGTGCGCGGCGCGATCTTCAGCACGTGCCAATCCAGCACCTGGCCGTCGAGCTTCACCGTCTCCAGACCGGTCGTGCCGGGCAGCTCGACGAAGGCGGCGGCATAGCCGGGTGACGTGATCGTGCCGACCAGGCACATCGGCGGGCCTTCGGCCGGCGGTGCGCAATCCGCGCGCGCCGCCAACGGTGCGAACAGTCCTGTTAGAAGCGCCGTAGCGATCAGGATTCTCATTCGGAGAAGATCACGGCTTTGCCGCCGGATCGGAAGGGACAAAATGCCACGGACAAATTTGATGTCGCCGCCACGCCACGACCCCGATCGGCGCCAACAATTTGAAGATCAAGGATTATTGCTCCCTATCGGCCGCAACTCGACCAGGTTCGAAACACCGCCTGTCATGGTAAATTCACGAAGCGTCGGGGCCTTTCCCCGCTAAGCAACGAGCCCTCCAACAGCGGGGCGAAGCGATGCGGCATCCAGTTTCGATCGGACTTATCGCGGGCTTGTCGCTCTGCGCAGCAGGCCTGGCCTGGGCGGCGCCCGGCGATCCGCCCGCCTTCGATCCAACCTCGACGGCCGAGGCGCCCTGCGGTATCGGCACGCCGCCGCGCGGCTCCTTCGCACCGGAAATCGCTATGGCCGACCAGCCTGTCGCGCTGACCGTGAAGCAGGACGGGCAACGCCTCTGCTATGTCGTCGGCACCGACGCCGAAGCGCCGGTGCTGCGGGTGCGCCAGGGGGCCACCATGACCGTAGCACTCCGGAACGAGATCACCGACCCGAGCCAGGTTTCGCGGTTTCTGTCGATCAACAAACTCGATACATCCAACGATGGCGTGCCGGCGAGGAAGGGGATCTATCCGGTCCGTCCGGGCATGCATCATGACGCGGCCGGACTGACCAACCTCCATGTCCATGGCTTCGCCGTGCCGCCGGTAGTGCCGCAGGACGAGGTAATGATGACCTGTACCGATCCGGCGGCCGGCCGGCCGGTCTGCGGTCATCGCGACTTCACCTATCGCTACGAGATCCCTGCGACCATGCCGGCCGGGCTCTATTGGTATCACCCGCATGTTCATGGCGAGGTGCAGGCGCAGATGCTGATGGGCCTGTCCGGTCCGATTGTGGTCGAGGGGCCGGAAGATGATGCCCGCCGCGCCGCGGGTATCGAGGATCGGATCTTCGTCATCCGTCAGGTCCCGGATCTGGAGGCCGCCGGCATGGAAGAAAACCCGCCGCCGCTGCCAGCGGCGACCAGAGCGCCGCAGCGCCCTGGCTCGCGCAAGCTGGGCGGCACGATCGATACCGAGCATGAAGTCGGTTGTTCCAACACGACCGGTGTCGACGAGTTGACGCTGAATGGCGCGCCGGTGCTCGATGGTCGGCAGCAGCCCGACGCAGCCCTGGCGCCGCTCCGGATCGAAGCGGGCAGCCGGCAGCTCTGGCGCGTGCTCAACGCCTCGACCGATGCCTTCCTCGATCTGGCGCTGCTCGACGAGCAAGGCCAGCCGCTGCCGATCGAACTGGTCGCGCGCGACGGGGCGCCGCTGACCGACGATGCCGGCCATCGCCTGCATCCGGCGCCGACCGGAGCCGCGCAGCTCGTTCCGCCCTCGGGCCGTCTGGAGTTCCTGGTGACGGCACCCAAAGCCGGCGCCAAGGCGACGCTCGTTTCCCATGCGGTCGATACCGGCTGTTCCGGCGATATCGTGCCGGAGCGCCGGCTCGCGGTGCTGACGGCTGTACCGTCTACGCAGGCATCCGTGGCGGCGAGCGCCGTGCCGGCTACTGCCGCCGCGCCGGACTATTTCGCCGGATTGCTGGCCCATGAGCCTGATCGGCGTCGGGTCATCGCCTTCGCCGAATATCCGCGGCCCGGCACCGACGATCAGACCGACTATTATATCGTGGAGCGCAAGCCGGGGGCCAAGCTGGTGCCGTTCGACATGGGCTCACCGTCGGTCATCACCGCCCACGCGGGTACGACCGAGGAATGGACGGTCGAGAACTGGACCAACGAGTTGCACGCCTTCCATATGCATCAGGTTCATTTCCGCACGATCGAGGTCAACGGCAAACCCGTCCCCGAGCCGCCGCTGCTCGATGTCGTCACCGTGCCCTATGCCTCTGTCGATCCCGACGGGATGCTCGTGCCCGGCCAGGTCAAGGTCCGGATGCATTTTCCAGCGGAGCTGGCCGGTGATATCCTGGTCCACTGCCATCTGGTCGATCATGAGGACAACGGCATGATGACGGTGCTGCGCGTCGAACCGCCGGCCGGCGCGGATCCAGTCCGGAAGACCGAGCTGGTGCCGGGCCTGTCGCCCGACGGGCGCTTCCCGATCTGCCGGGCGCCCGAGATCGCCGACTGACGATCGCGGTCAGCGCGATGTGGCGAGATGACGCAACCTGTGAATTCCAAGACGAAAACATAGAGAAACCCTGGCGTTTCAAAAGGTTCGGCCGGTGTTTTCGCCTGTGTCAAAAATCGGCTGAAATATAAGTGTCCGGACCCTGTCACATCCAAAAAATAGGTTTGCCCCGTTGCCGATACCATTGAGGGGGAAACAGATGCCTTATCTTGATACCAGACAGAAGCGGCGCCGACTGGGTGCCGTTATGGGCGCATCGCTCGTGGCGCTCGCGGGCGCGGGTTACGCTTCGGCGGAGAGTAACGGGCATCACGAGGATCCGGCGGACAAGGTCAAGACCGCCAGCCCGATCAAGCATGTCATCGTCGTCATTGGCGAGAACCGCGGATTCGATCATACCTTCGCGACCTATCGGGCAAAGCACGGCCAGGCGGTCGACAATCTGTTGGCCAAGGGCATCATCAACGCCGACGGCACGCCGGGTCCGAACTTCCAAAAGGCTCAGCAGTTCAGCGTTCCGGGCCAGAACCAGACCTATTTCATCGGCGCCGACAAAAGCCAGAAGGTGCCGTTCGCGGCCCTGCCGGGCCCCGACACCAACGGTGCGCCGCAGGCACAGAGCGCCGCCGGCGCACCGTTCAACAGCCAGGCCGTGGCGAATATCGAGCCGGACCTGGAACAGGACGACAAGGTGCTGCTGACGACAGGCTTCACCGGCCTGCCGAAGGGTCCGGATGCGCGCATTTCCGGTCGGTCGCAATATGCGGCATCGGGCATTCCGAACGGCCCGTACCAGATCAGCGGCGCGAATGCCTCGCCGGCGTCGGTCGCGGCCGGTGCCGATCAGGACATTACCGACGACGACTACACCGGCGACACGACCCACCGCTTCTACACCAATTGGCAGCAGTCGGATTGTGCGGCCGACTCCCAGCATGTCTCGAAGGCCAATCCGTCCGGCTGTCTGCAGGACCTGTTCCCCTGGGTGATGACGACCTACAAGGGCGGTGTGGACGAAGGCGTCGGCAACTCGATGGCCTTCTACAACAACCAGGACGAGGACGCGGCCTTCCTGGCCGATCTGGCCAACAACTTCACCCTCGCCGACAACATGCATCAGTCGGTCTGGGGCGGCACCGCGGTCCAGCACATAGCGCTCGGCACCGCCGACGCCATCTATTGGACCGACGGGCACGGCAATCCCACCGTGCCGACGCCGGCCAGCATGATCGCCAATCCGAACCCGGTACTGTCGGGGCAGAAGACCGTCAACCAGTACACGGTCGACGGCAATTTCAGCAAATGCGCCGACTTCTCTCAGCCGGGCGTCGGGCCGATCGTCACTTACCTGAACGCCCAGCACATCAGCACGAATTGCGAAGCCGACCATTATTACATGCTGAACAACGTCAGCCCGGGCTTCCTGCCGAACGGCGCGCCGGCCGGGGCCGGCACCGTGCCGCCGTCGCCGGTCCGCACGATCGGCGACGCGCTGAACGACAAGAACATCTCGTGGGCCTACTACGGCGGCGCCTATAATGCGGCCGTCCGGCTTTCGAACATCGCGGTGCAGCTGAATCCGACCGCGCCGAACCTCTCGGCCGCGGCCGCGCAGGACCCGGCGGACGCGATCGGCGTCGCCTATTGCCAGATCTGCAACCCGTTCCAGTATGCCTCGTCGATCATGGCCGACCCGGCGGTCCGCACCGCGCATATGAAGGACATGTCCGATCTCGACACGGCGATCACCGGCAGCACCTTGCCGGCCGTATCGTTCGTCAAGCCCGACGGGCTGCTGGACGGTCATCCGGCCTCGTCCAAGATCTCGCTGTTCGAAGGTTTCGTGCGCGACATTCTCGATCGTCTCGACGCCAACCCGAAGCTGAAGGCCGAGACGGCGGTCATCATCACGTTCGACGAGGCCGGCGGCTACTTCGACAGCGGATACGTTCAGCCGATCGATTATTTCGGCGACTCGAACAGGATCCCGCTGGTCATCGTCTCGCCCTATTCGACCGGCGGCGCGGTGACGCATACCTACTTCGACCATGTTTCGATCGTGAAGTTCATCGAGCGGAACTGGAAATTGCAGCCGCTGACCGGCCGCAGCCGCGACAACCTGCCGAATCCGGTGCAGAAGGCCGACAATCCTTACGTGCCGAAGAACTCGCCCGCGCTGGGCGATCTGTTCGACGCGTTCGACTTCGACAAGCGCATCACGAATCTGGTCAATTTCAACCCGACCCGGACCGCGTCGCCCGGCCGGATCTAATCGACAACATGAGCTGATGCTGCGTCGACCGGCTCTCCGAGCCGGTCGGCTTTTTTGACCTAGGAAGGTGCCTGCCGATGAATCTCGATAGAATCATGCTTGCCGTTGTCTGCGGGCTGACCTTGTTCGGCACGACGGCCGGCGCGCAGCAATTCTCGGCCGATCTGGTCGATCTCAATGCCGACGGCAGCCGGCGCGAGCCGGGCGAGGGCGGTCAGCTGTTCGTGGCCGGCGACAAGGTTCGCATCGATCGGACCGAGGCGAGCCGCACCCGGTTCCTGGTCGATGCCGACAAGGGCACGGCCTACGCCGTCGCCCCGATGCAGCGGCTGTATATGGATGCGAAGCAATCGAGCATCCTGACCGAGCTGATGGTCCCGGTCGATCCGTCGAACCCGTGCGTCCGCTGGCAGGCGATGGCGTCGGTCGCGGGCGACCCCACTGGGCAATGGCAATGCGAACAGGCCGGGTCCGAGGACCTGGACGGCCGCACGGCAGTCAAGGTGATGATGATATCGCCCACGGGCGTGAAGCGCACCGGCTGGATCGACGCCACGCTCAAATTCCCGCTCAAGTTCCAGACAGCGGACGGCGCGATCATCGCGCTCAGGAACATCGTCGAGGCGCCGCAGCCCGCCCGCCTGTTCGTGATCGCCGGCAGTTTCCGTAAATACGATCCGGCGCAGTTGATCGCGCGGATCAAGCAGAGCGACGTCTGGGTCGAACCGGTGAAGTAGGGCCGGTGGATTTGTTCATGACGCGGTTTCCTGCTTGACCGATGCCTTCGATACGAAAGATTTCCGCCCCCTCTGAGCGCCCAACGGACCGACCGGTCACGCAACGAATTGTTCCTGCCATGGCGCCGTTTCGCCGCTTCCGGCGTTAGCGTCACGCTCGCGTGCGGGCGATCCAACCTCGGGGAACAAGATGCGTAAAATGATGATCTGCCTGACAGGCGCCGCGATGCTGTTGCTGGCGCCCGAACTCTCGAACGCCGCGCCGTCCCGTATCGATGCCGCCCCCGCCGTGCATAAGTCGGTCGAGCAGGCGCGAATGGTCCGGCGTTGCCGCATGGCCAGGGTGTTGCGCGACGGACCGCATGGCCGCCATGTGGTGCGCCATCGCGTCTGCCATATGGTCGAGCGGCGCTGATCGCGTCCGATCCGGTCTGACGGAATGGTGGCCATGCTATCGGGCGCAGTGCCCCCGGGGCTAGGGTTGTCTATGGTTGTCTAGGCCGTCTCGCCGTGCTAGTCCCGACCGGGTATTTTGAGGTCGGATAGAGGAGGCGCGCTTGGTCGACGGTCATTTCGAGCTGGTTCCGGGGCACCTGTCGCTGGCCGAACTGCGCGCGTTGCTGGAGAGCAACCGGCCGATCCGGCTTGCCGACGATGCCTGGAGCGCCATCGAGCATTCGGCCGAGGCGGTCAGCGAGGTGCTGGCGAACGGGCGCGCGACCTATGGCGTCAATACCGGCTTCGGCAGTCTGGCGACGACGCGCATCCCGACTGAATCCGTGGCGGCATTGCAGCGCAATCTGGTGCTGTCCCATGCCGCCGGCGCCGGGCCGCTGCTCGAGGACAAGCTGGTCCGGCTCATCCTGATTCTCAAGATCAACAGCCTGAGCCTCGGATATTCGGGCGTGCGCCGTTCGACGCTGGAACTGCTGATCGCGTTCGTCAACCGCGGCATCCTGCCCTGCGTTCCGGCCCAGGGTTCGGTCGGTGCGTCCGGCGACCTGGCGCCGCTGGCGCATATGTCGCTGCCGCTGATCGGCGAGGGCGAGGTCAGCTTCAAGGGCAAGCGCATGGCCGCCGCCGACGCGCTCGCCAAGGCCGGGCTGAAGCCGGTGACGCTCGGTGCCAAGGAAGGCCTGGCGCTGCTGAACGGGACCCAGGCCTCGACGGCGTTCGCGCTCGCCGGGCTGTTTGCCGTCGAAAATGCTTTCGCCGCCGGCATGGTTGCCGGCGCGATGTCGGTCGACGCGATGCTGGGCAGCGACGTGCCGTTCCAGGCGCGCATCCATGCGGTGCGCGGTCAGGTTGGGCAGATGCTCGTCGCCGAAAAGCTGGCCGAACTGCTGTCCGGCTCGGAAATCCGTACGTCCCATCTGGATTGCGACCGGGTGCAGGACCCCTATAGCCTGCGCTGCCAGCCCCAGGTGATGGGGGCCGTCATCGACTTGATGAGCTACGCCGCCGGCGTGCTGCGCCGCGAGGCGAACGGCGTGTCCGACAATCCGCTGGTGTTCCGCAACGAGACCGACGGCACGGCCGAGATCGTCTCGGGCGGAAATTTCCATGCCGAGCCGGTCGCCTTTGCCGCCGACGCGCTGGCGCTCGCGGTCGCCGAGATCGGGTCGATCTCGGAGCGGCGCATGGCGCTGCTGGTCGATGCCAAGATGTCGAGCGGCCTGCCGGCGTTCCTCGTCGCCGAACCGGGGCTCAACTCCGGCTTCATGATCGCCCAAGTGACTTCCTCGGCGCTGACGGCCGAGAACAAGATGCTGGCCCATCCGGCCAGCGTCGACAGCCTGCCGACTTCGGCCAATCAGGAAGATCACGTCTCGATGGCCGCCCATGGCGCGCGCCGGGTCGGACGCATGGCGGAGAATGCCGCGGTCGTCGTCGGCATCGAGCTGCTGGCGGCGGCGCAGGGCCTCGATTTCCGCACGCCGCTCCAGACCAGCCCGCGGCTGGCCGAGGCGCTCGGCGCGATTCGCGCGCGGGTCTCCTTCCTCGATCGCGACCGGGTCATGGCGCCCGACATGGCGCAGATTACCGCACTCGTCGGCGAGGGCTGGTTTCGTCGGCTGGTCACCGGTATTCTCCCCTCCGAGTGATATCATCAGACGAAATCCGAGGAGAAAGAGCCAATGAAGCCAGAAATCCTGGTCGCTTCGCCGATGCCCGCGCCGACGATGCGCTCGCTCGATGAGAATTTCATCCTGCACAAGCTGTTCGAGGCCAAGGATCAGGACGCGTTCCTGGCCGCAATCAAGGACAAGGTGCGCGGCATCGCGACCTCCGGCGGCAAGGGTGCCAGTGCGGCCCTGATGGATGCGCTGCCCAAGACCGAGATCATCGCCAATTTCGGCGTCGGCTATGATGCGGTCGACGTGCCCGCCGCCAAGGCCCGCAACATTCCCATCACCAACACACCGGACGTGCTGACCGACGATGTCGCCGATCTGGCGCTGGCGCTGCTGCTCGATTCCGCACGCCTGATCAGCCGGGCCGACCGGTTCGTGCGCGCCGGCCTTTGGCTGAAAGGCAACCATCCGTTCGGTCAGGCGGTCGCCGGCAAGAAGCTGGGCATCGTCGGTCTGGGCCGCATCGGTGCCGCGATCGCGACCCGGGCCGAGGCATTCAAACTGCAGGTGTCCTGGCACGGCCCCCGGCCGAAGCCGGATGCGAAATGGCCTTATGTCGCCGATCTGGTGACGCTGGCGCGCGAGGTCGATTTCCTCTGCGTCATCTGCCCGCTGACGCCGCAGACGTTCCATCTGATCACCCGCGAAGTGATGGAGGCGCTGGGGCCCGAGGGCACGCTGATCAATGTGGCGCGCGGCCCCGTGGTGGACGAGGCGGCCCTGGTGGACGCGCTCAAGACCGGCAAGCTCGGCCATGCCGCGCTCGACGTGTTCGAGGACGAGCCCCGGGTGCCGGAAGCCCTGTTCGCGATGGAGAACACCGTGCTGCTGCCGCATCAGGGCAGCGCCACGACCGAGACCCGCACGGCGATGGGGCAGCTCGTCGTCGACAATCTCGTCGCCCATTTCGCCGGCAAGCCGCTCTTGACGCGGGTCGCCTGAGGGCTGTTGGGAGGAAGCCGGGACGGATCTAGTACCCGGCTTCCTTTCCATGACGTACGGCGAGGACCAACACATCGCCACCCTCGTAGCGATAGAGCGCCACATAACCGCTGTTACCGAAATCGATCGGCCACTCGCGGAATTCCGGCGGCATGTCTTCTGTCGGCCGTCCTGCTTGGGGATGCGCTTCCAGAAGACGGATGCCTTGGCGAATAGCCTTGATCGCGCGCGTCGCAGCGTCCGAATTTTTGGGTTTTAGGAAGGCGTGTAAACGGGACACATCTTGCAAGGCTCCGGGTGACCAGATCACTCGTGGCATGCCGGTGGATCCGCGTCTTCACCAGCTTCCAACCTGGCGAGCCAGGCGTCGGCTTCCTCTGCCGTCGCGTGTAAACCGTTCGCTTGGTATTCCGCCCAGGCCGCAAGCGCGGATTGCCTGAACCGCTCTCGCTGTTCCTCTCGCACGACATATTGCTCGATCGCTTCGAGCATAAGCCAATGGGTCGAGCGACGGCGCGCCGTTGCAAGTCGTTGCACCCGGCCCTTCATGCCCTCATCAAGCTTGAGGCTCGTGGTCGATGTCGTCGCCATCGTAGTGCTCCAAGGTGTTACCTTTTGGCACTTTATCACATCATCGACCGATTTTCATCGGCGCAAAATTAGCGATCAGGGCAAACGGTCGGGCCGATCGCCGACCCGCTTGCCGGGATTGAGCCGCTCCAGCTCCAACAGCAGGCCGGCATGG
>JAQGIC010000145.1 GCA_028288725.1 Rhodospirillales bacterium | reverse complement strand
AAAATATGGTACAAAACGTGATCATCGACATCCGCGGACAAACGGCGAGCGAATATCAGCGTGCAGATATTACGTGGCAAATCGTGGCGCGCGCCGACGGTGTCCTTCACAAAAAATCGATAGAATTCAAAGGATCAAAAAAATGGAAATGGTGGGATTCTATGGCGGGTTCCTAATTCTCGAAATTGGTCCGGTTGCCGATATGCGACTGTTCTTCGATTGCATCCGTTTCGGTATGAAGGATTTACCGAAAGGGACGGATGGTGGGCTGTTGACCGACCGCCTCTACCGGCGATATCTGCGCCTCGAAGAGTTGGATCCGGCGACTGCCCTACTTGGGCAAGTTCGAGAAATCCTGAAGAATATCAAGACCAAGACCATCGACTGGAGCGGCTTTAAACCGGATCAATCCGAGTTGGACCGGTCTCTTCCCAACCTCGGTGCCCTTTTCGCTCCTTATCTGGACAGCGCGCTGACGGTAATCAGCGATGCGAGAAGATTTCATAAGGAGTTCGATTCCTATAAGCCCGTCATCACCATCATAACCAGTGCGCCAAGATTCTATGTCGAGAAGCAACGCCCCTTGGCCGAGTACGACGCTCTGGAAGGGGAGCCGATGTGGCTCCGCTGAATGGGGGTTGGGAGAGGCCGGCGGCTTAGAGTTCGCCCCGGCGGAGGGTACTGTGCTCGACTTTACCCCGCCCCCTCACGCCGCATCCAGCCCGATATCCAGCACCGTCGCACTGTGGGTCAGCCAGCCGATCGACAGGAGATCGACACCCGTCGCCGCCATGGCCGGCGCCGTCTCGGCGTTGATCCGGCCCGAGGCCTCGGTGATCATCCGGCCGTCGACGCGCCGGACCGCGTCCCGCAATAGATCCGGCCCCATATTGTCGAGCAGCACGGCATCGACCCCGAGCGCCAGCGCCTCGTCGAGCTGGGCCAGGCTGTCGACCTCCAGCTCGATCTTGACCAGATGGCCGACCGCGGCACGGGCGCGCAGGACCGCCAGGCGGATGCCGCCGGCGACGGCGATATGGTTGTCCTTGATCAGCACGGCGTCATCCAGGCCGAAGCGATGATTGGCGCCGCCGCCGACGCGGACCGCGTATTTCTGTAGCGCGCGCAGGCCCGGCATGGTCTTGCGCGTGCAGGTGACGCGCGCCTTGTGCGGCCGGATCGCCGCCGTGATCGCGGCCGTCGCCGACGCGATGCCGGACAGGTGCCCAAGGAAATTCAACGCCACCCGCTCCGCCGTCAGCAGCCCGCGCGCCGGCCCAGAGACCTCGGCGATGACGTCGCCCGGCGCCAGCGCGCTGCCGTCAGGCCGCAGCACGCGGACCTCGATGCGCGGATCGATCAGTCGGAACGCCAGGAGGGCGCAATCGAGCCCGGCGACCACGCCGGCCTGGCGGGCGTTCAGCACCAGCCGCGCCGAGAGGTCGGCCGGCACGATTGCGTCGGTCGTGATATCGCCGGCCCGGCCCAGATCCTCGGTCAGCGCATTGCGCACCATCGGGTCGATCAACAGGAGCGGCAGCGGGGAGACGGTCATGCGGCAAATCCTTGTTCGCGGAGGGAAGCCAGCCGGCGGGCGGCATCGGCGGCGGTGAGCGGAAGGCGGCGCGCCGGGCCGGCACCCAGGCCCGGATGATCGGTCCTGGTATGGCTGCCGCGACTTTCGGTGCGGTCCAGCGCCGCCACGGCCATCATCAGCGCGACCAGCGCCGGCGCCGAGGCGGCGCTCTGGCGTTCGACGATGGGCCCGAGGCCGCGGATCGCCCGGCCAAGGCCGTCCGCATCGCGCAGCACGCCGACATGGGCCGACAGCAGCCGGCGAATTTCGCCCAGGCCCTCGGCATCGGTCGGCGGCGCCGGGATATCGGCGGTCCGGGCCGCCGTCATGCCTTCCGCGTCCGCCATATCCCGCGCCGCCGCCTGCCCCATCACGATCGCCTCCAACAGCGAGTTGGAAGCAAGCCGGTTGGCGCCGTGCAGGCCGGTCGACGCGCATTCGCCGGCGGCCCACAGCCCGTCGAGGCCGGTCCGGCCGCGCGCGTCGGTCTGGATCCCGCCCATATGGTAGTGCGCCGCCGGCCGGATCGGGATCGGCATGGTGACCGGATCGATCCCGGCGGCGAGGCAGACCGCGGTCACGGCGGGAAAGCGGTTGGGGAAGCGCGCGCCGATCGCCCGGGTCCCATCCAGGAACACGCGGCGGCCGGCCTGTAGTTCCGCCCAGACCGCGCGGGCGACCACATCGCGCGGCGCCAGTTCGGCACGCGGCACATCGGCCATGAACCGCCGCCCGGCCTCATCGACCAGGATGGCGCCGTCGCCCCGGATGGCCTCGCTGGCGAGCGGCATCGGGTCGGCGCCGGTATCGAGCGCGGTCGGATGGAACTGCATGAATTCCAGATCGACCAGCGGCGCGCCCAGCCGCGCCGCCAGCGCCGGCCCCTGCCCGATCGCCCCCGGCGGATTGGTGGTGTGACGCCACAAGCCACCGAGCCCGCCGGTCGCCAGCAGCACGAGCCCAGTCGGCAGCGTGAAGCTCGCGCCGTCCCGGACAAGCGCCACGCCTTCGATGCGCGAGCCCGCGATCAGCCGATGGGCCTCGGCCTGCAGCAGGGTGATCGACGGCGTCGCCTGCACCGCGGCGATGACCGCCTTCATGATCTCGCGCCCCGACGTGTCGCCGCCGATATGCAACACGCGGGGGCGGCCGTGGGCCGCCTCCAGGCTGGCCAGCAACCGTCCCCGCGCATCCCGGTCGAACGGCACGCCCAGCCGCAGCAATTCGTCGATCGCGGCCGGTGCCGCCCCGACGATGCGCTCGACCACGGCCGGATCGCACAGGCCGGCGCCGGCCGCGATCGTGTCGGCGGCATGCAGCGCCGGCGCGTCGCCCGGCAGGACGGCGGCCGCGACGCCGCCCAGCGCCCAGCCGCTGGCGGCGTCGAGGCCGAGCGGCGCCTTGGTCGCGACCACGACCGGCCGGGGTGCCAGCGTCAGCGCCGCGATCAGCCCGGCCAACCCCGCGCCGACGATGACCGGCCGGCCCGCGAGCTCTTGCGGATGGATCGTCATGGGCTCCCTCACCCGATCGCGATCATGCGCTCGACCGACCGGCGCGCGCGCATGGCCAGCGCGTCGGGAATGGTCACCGCGTGGCTCATCGTCTCGAGCGCCAACCGGATCTTGGGCAGCGTGATCCGCTTCATATGGGGACACAGATTGCACGGCCGCACGAACTCGATATCCGGATAATCGACCGAGACATTGTCGGCCATCGAGCATTCGGTGACGAGCGCTACGCGCGCCGGGCGGTGGGTTCCGACATAGCCGACCATGGCGGCGGTCGAGCCGGCGAAGTCGGCCGCCTCGACCACCTCGCGCGGGCATTCCGGATGGGCCAGTACCACGACGCCCGGATGGCTCTGCCTGAGCGTCGCGATATCGGCGGCGCTGAAGCGCTCATGCACCTCGCATTGTCCGGCCCAGGCGATGATCCCAACCTTGGTCTCGGCCGCGACGTTCTTGGCGAGATACCGATCGGGCAGCATGATCACGCGGGACACGCCCAGGCTCTCGACCACCTTCACCGCATTGCCGGACGTGCAGCAGATGTCGCTCTCGGCCTTCACCTCGGCCGAGGTGTTGACGTAGGCCACGACCGGCACCCCCGGATAGCGCTGGCGCAGCAGACGCACGTCGGCGCCGGTGATCGAGGCGGCGAGCGAGCAGCCGGCCTCGACATCGGGGATCAGCACGGTCCGGCTGGGATTCAACAGCTTTGCCGTCTCGGCCATGAAATGCACCCCGGCCAGCACGATCACGTCGGCCTTCACTGTCACCGCCTCCCGCGCCAGCGCCAGCGAATCGCCGACGATGTCGGCGACCCCGTGAAAGATCTCCGGCGTCTGATAGTTATGCGCCAGGATGATGGCGTTGCGCTCGCGCTTCAGGCGCTGGATCGCGGCGATATCCTCGGCGAAGAACGGCCATTCCATCGGCGGGATGACGCGGGCGAGACGGGCGGGCATGGCGAGTGCGGACATGGGGCAATCCTTTATGCTCACCAGGAGCATTTCAGGGGCTGAAAAAAGCCGGAACGCTCCGACCGGCTTATGCTAATCATGAGCATAATGGGCCTGTCAATCGCCTGCGACAATTTTGGCTGGGCCTGCGGGATTGCCGGATCGGCCGGCCCGTGCCGGAAATGGGGGTCGATTTCCCGGGAGACACCAATGAAACTGAAGCCCACCCTGTGGATCGCCGCCCTGCTGCTGGCCGGTACCGGCCCCGCTTTGGCCGACGGCGATGCCGCCCATGGCAAGATCGTGTTCGGCCGCTGCGCCGTCTGCCACTCGCTCGATGCCGGCAAGAACCTGGTGGGGCCCAGCCTCAAGGGCGTCGCCGGCCGGAAATCGGGTACCGTCGCGGGCTATCAATATTCCAAGGGCATGGCCGCCGCCGGCCTGACCTGGGACGATGCCACGCTCGATAAGTTCCTCGCGGCGCCGAGTGCCACGGTGCCGGGCACCAAGATGCTGGTGGGATTGCCGAACCCGGCCGACCGGGCCGACGTGATCGCATATCTGAAGTCGGTGAATTAAGCTGTCCGCGACAGCGGCAGCTTCGTCCCCGAAACGGCACGCTCGGCCAGGATCTCGCGGCGGAAGCGCACCAGCTTGGCCGGCCGGCCGCCGGTGCCGACCTCGATCTCGCCGGTCTCTTCGACCAGGCCCTGGGCCTCGATCAGGCGGCGGAAGTTCTGCTTGTGCAGGCGCCGCCCGGCCAGCGCCTCGACCGAACGCTGGAGCTGCAGCAGGGTAAAGGCGGCCGGCAGCAGCTCGAACACGACCGGCCGATATTTGATCTTGGCGCGCAGCCGCGCGATGCCGGTCGCCAGGATGCGGCGATGATCGTGGGTCATCGCCTCGCCCGGCACCAGCCGGTCGGCCGGGATCGGCCGAGTCCGCGCGGCCTCGGGCACGAGCCCGGCCTCGTACAGCAGTTCGAACCGCTGCAGCACCAGATCCTCGTTCCAGCTGCGCTCGCTCGCCCCGAAACTCACGGCGATGCGCTGGCGGCGCTGATGCGGCTCCGAGCCCTCGTCCGCCCAGAGGGCGAGCCGCGGCAGGATCGTGTCGACCACCAGCCGGTTGGGGCCGCCGCGCCAGTCTTCCCAGGGGAAATAGCGGTACCAGTTCTGCCAGGAGGCCGGCGACGCCTCCTTGGCCAGGCCCAGATAGCTGAGCGAGATGACCCGCTCGCTATGCCCCGGCGTGCGGTCGCGGTCGGCGAAGGTATAAAGCTGTTCGACATAGCCCAGCGGCTGATGCGTCTGCGCCTCGACCCAGGCGCGCAGGCCCAGTTCGAGCGTGCGATGATCCGGTTCGAGCGGCCCGGACGGCAGCGCATCGCCGACCACCAGCACGCGCGGTTCGTCCGCCGTGACGGCGACCACGACGGCGCTCAGTTCCAGCCGCAACGGCTCGGGGGTCGGATCGATCGGAGACATCGAAGCCTTCGTTTGAATACCAACGGTATTCTAGCGCGCGTTCCGTTCGAATGGAATCATTCGAACGACAAGGACGCGCGCAAGACCGAGGGCCGGTGCCGGCGGTCCGATCGGACCGCCGGCACCGCTTGGATCGAATGAGGTCGGTCAAGGTCAGCTTAGCGGCCGACCTTGCGCAGACTGACCACCAGCACGATCGCGATGCCCAGTGCCAGCATGGGGCCGCTCCAGCTACCGAGCGATAGAAGCGGCAGGACATAGCCGGCGATCGCGACCCAGATCAGCAGGCCGATGGCCAGGCTGGCGTCATCGACGAACAGGCCGAACAGCTCTTTCAACACGGCCTTCATGCCTGCACCCGTGGCTTGACCATTTGGACGAGCATGAGGCCGAAGCCGATCCAGACCAGGATCATGACCGGGATGGACCAATCCTCGCCGGGCCAGGCCAAGCCCAGCCCTTCGCCGACCCAGAACAGGCCGAACGACAGGATCATGGCGCCGACCGTGAATTTGAGCGTGTTTTCCGGTACCCGCGCGAGCGGCCGATGCAGCACGAGCCCCAGCACCAGCACGACCAGGAACGCGGCCGCGGCGCCGATTGTCGCCGGCACCAGCAGATTGCCGGTGGCCCCAACCGCGATCACGATGAAGACGACCTCGAGCCCTTCGAGCAGCACCGCCTTGAACGACGTCATAAAGGCGGCGAGATCGGCCGCCCCTTGCAAGGCCGCCGTTTCCTTGGCGAAAGCCGCGGTCTCATCATGCAGTGCCAGCCGGCCGGCGCCGCGCAAAATCGCCTTGCGCAGCCAGCGCGCGCCGAACAGCAGCAACAGAACGCCGACGCCGAGCTGCAGATACTGCAACGGGATGAGCGATAGGGCCGGACCCAGGACGACGACGAGCAGCGCCAGGGCGGCAACGCCCAGGCCGGCCCCGCCCAGGGCCGGGCGCCAGCCGCGCACGCTGCCGACCGCGAGCACGATCGTCAGCGCTTCGACGAATTCGACCAAAGAGGCGAGAAAGGCTGCCAGCATCGACGGCCCGGCGTGGCTCCAGGCGAGGGGAAGGTTGTTCATCCCCCTATTATACCGCTAGCAGAGCGACGGTGAAGGTGCCATGGCGAGATGGTCGAAATCGTCGCAGTAACAGGAATCGCCGGCCGGCTGAACCGAATGGGCAACCAGGCGCGCGATCGCGTGGTCCGGGGTCGCCTGATGCGCGGGGGCACCCGGCATCGCGTAGACGATGGCGAACAGAACGACGACAACGGTCCAGGCAGCGATGGCGGCGCGGCGCAATCCGCGCCGGCGTTCGGCCGCCGACCGATCAAACCCGTCGTTGCGCATGATGGAAGACTCCCGAGAAACAAGGCCGGTTGCATTGCAACCAACCGCATGTCGGGGAGAAGTGGCGACGTTAACGAATTAATAAATTAGCAATAGTGCCGCCCTGATATGCAAGACGGGGATAGGTCGGTAATTTGTTGCGGTGCCGCGAAAGAGCTTCGCAAAAAATCCATCTTTCAGCGATATGATGGAAAGCGAGTCTCTCAAGGACATTGGAACAACGGCACACACATGGCTGCCACTCCGTCTGCCACCGCCCCCTGGCGGGCGACCCTGCTGACCTTGCATGCCCGGCACCTGCCTCCGTCGGCCACTTGCGGCGAGGCCTATGCGCTGTTGGCCGCCGACGAGAAACTGCCGGGCCTCGCCATCATCGAGGATGGCGTCATCGTGGGGTCGATCGATCGCCACAGCCTGCTGACGACCTTTGCGCGGCCGGTGGTGCGCGACGTCTATGAACGCCGGCCGGTCGCCCTGCTGATGGATCGTGCCCCCCTGATCGTCGACCCCGACACCAACATCAGCGATCTGTCGGAGCGCATCGGCCGCGACAAGCCTTCGGCGCTGATGAGCGGCTTCATCGTCGCCAAGGACGGCCGTTTCATCGGCATGGGCTCGGTGCTCGACATTCTTCAGTTGCAGGTCGCCGAAGGGCGCCAGCGCGGACAGGAACTGGAGGCGGCCCGCATGGAGGCGGTGCGCGCGGACGCCGCGAAATCGCAGTTCCTCGCCAACATGAGCCATGAGCTGCGCACGCCGCTCAACGCGGTGATCGGCTTTGCGGACATCATCCAGAGCGAGATGTTCGGCTCCGGCGAGGCGGCCTGGAACCGGTACAAGGATTATGCCGGCGACATCAGCTCGAGCGGCCGGTTCTTGCTGGACGTGATCAACGACATCCTGGATCTCACCAAGGCCGCCGCCGGCAAGGTCGAACTGCGCGAGGACCGGATGTCGGTAACCGCGCTCGTCAGCAGCGCCGAACGTTTCTTCCGCGAGCGCGCCCAGATCGCCGACCTGTCGCTGGAGATCAGCGGCCCCGACGAGGACATCGAGCTTTGGGCCGACGAGACCAAGCTGAAGCAGGTTCTGCTGAACCTGGTCTCGAACGCGATCAAGTTCACCCCCGCCGGCGGCCGCGTATCGGTCCGCACCGAGCGGCGGACCGACGGCGCGCTGGCCTTGACGGTCACCGACAGCGGCATCGGCATCGCCCAGGGTGATCTGGACCGGATTTTCCAGCCGTTCGTCCAGGTCGACAGCTCGCTGGCGCGGCGCCATGCCGGCACCGGCCTGGGCCTGCCGCTCGCCCGCAGTTTCATCGAGCTGCATGGCGGCACGATCGACCTCGCCAGCCAACCGGGATCCGGCACCCGCGTGACCGTGCTGTTGCCGGCCGCGCGGATTCTGGCGGTGGAACTGGTTTAGCTCATCAATCCGGTCAATCGGACCACTACAGGGGCTGGTAGCCCTTGTCCTTCATGCAGTCGTGCAGGACCCGGGCGGCGTAATCGGCGTCGACTCCGGCCAGTTGGGACTGCTGGGAATTGTACTGCCCCATCTTGCGCCAATCGCCGCCGCGACTGGCCGTGATGTCCTGGTCGATATTATCGCTCTGCTTGCTGACGGCACGCATCTGCGATCGGCATTGGCTATAGTCAGCGGCGCGCTGGCTGTCGCTGACACCAGGTCGGCCCCAGTTCCGCTCACCGCCGCTGGCGCAGGCGGTCATGCCCAGCAAACCGACGATTGCCGCGAGACGGCAAGAGAGTGTTAACGCGTTTCGAGGCTTCATAGACCCATGCGTCCCATATTTGGCATTTCCTTGCTCGTGATGCTCGGCGGTCTCGCCGCCGGTTGTCAGCCCGCCGTCGATCGGTGCGATCAATTCGCGCCGTCGGTCGGTCAGCTTCCGTCGAATTGCCCGCCCAAGCCGGTGACCGACAAACCCTATAAACAAGCGAAATATTGCTATTCGAGCCTCGGCCAACCCGATTGCTATGCCCAACCCCAGCCTGGCCGGGCCGGGTATCTGGGCGCAGGGGATTAGAGCACGATGATATGAGGCCTGCTCGGCCTCATATCAGACTCTAGCTAGGCCGCTCCGCGACGGCGCAACGTCTCTCGGCGAGTGCCGATTTCACCAGGCGCCGCTCGCTCAGACTGAGCCCGCCCCATTTGGCGATTTCCTGCAGCGTCCGCAAGCAGCCGCGGCAGAATCCGCTCGCCGGATCCAACTCGCAGACGCCGGTGCACGGCGATGTCGCGGTCGCGTCGCAAAACAAATTCGGGACCTCGCTTAAAGCCGGCCAAACCGGGGGAGAGTAGTCGAGCGAGCCCAAGCCGTCCAGTGGTCCGATCCTAACGCTTCCTTCTCAAGCATCAGGTGAATCGGTCCACCACATCAATGAGTTGTGGTAAAATAGGACGGATTCATCCGTCCTATTTTATCCACCAAGTGCCGCTCAGCCGGCCCGCTTGCGAAGGCCCTCCAGAATGCGCTTGGCCAGCTTGGCATAGTCGCCGTCGAAATGATGGCCGCCGGTCGTCTTGATCTGCTCGACGCCGCTCGCCGCCAGAGCCGGGCACATCGTGTCGTCCTCGTCCGCGCCATAGAAGCATTGGATCAGCGCCGGCGGCACCCTGGCGACCTCGGGCTTGATCGGCAGCGCATCGTCGCTGGTCGCCGCGCCCAACCAGCCGCCCACCGTAATCTCGAAATCGGCGTTCTGGGCAAAGCCCAGCAATGCCATCGACGCCACATGGGGCCGCAGATCGGCCGGCAGCCGGTTATAGGCAAAGGGCATCACGTCGGCGCCGAAGGAATAGCCGATCAGCACCACCTTGGTCGCATGCCACTTGGCCATATAGGTTTTCATGATCAGGCCGAGGGCATGGGCGGTTTCTTCCGGCGTCTTCTTGCTCCAGAAATAGCGCAACGCGTCCCAGCCGACCGTCGGCACGCCATCCTGCTGCAGGTTCTCGGCGATGGTCTTGTCCAGATCGCGCCAGCCGCCGTCGCCGGACAGCACGATCGCCATCAGGTCGGAGTGCTTTTCGACCGGCAGCTCCGTCAGCGGCAGCGCGTCCAGGCCGGAGGCATCCGCCTCGGGCTTGCCGAGATGCAGCAGGACCAGGTCGGCGAGCGTATCGCCCGAGACGGCCCCGCCCGACAGATCCTCGATCTCGATCGGCGTGCCGCCCTGGGCCAGCCGCGTCAGGTGATCGCGTTCCGCCCTGGTCGCGGCCGCGGTCAATCCCACGGACCAGAAGCCTTGAAGGTCCTTATAGGGACCGTAGCTGAACCCCCCGCCGACGGCGCTCGACGGCGCACCGGGGCAGAGGGGCTTCTTGGTCGGAATCGCGACGACCGGATCCAGCGCCACGGCGCCGGAATAGGTCGCGGACGGCACCTGGGACAGCGCCATCGCGGCCAGCGTGCCGCCCAACCCGACCCCGGCCAGGATCGGCGAGCGATAGGTCACATAAGCGCGATCATGCTGAAGCTGACGGCTCAACCCCTCGATATCGCCACCCAGATTGAAGCATTTGTCCGGCAGGGCGTTGAGGTTGGCGATATAGGTGTCGGTATCGACCTCGATCACCAAAGCACCGGCGGCGGCGAGCTTGGCCGCGGCCGGACCATCGACCGCGGCGCCGGCACTATGATCATTGAACAGCACGACCAAGCCGCGCATGTCGCCTTCGGGCTCGGTCAGCTGCACCGTCCCGAAGCGACCGCCGTCTATCGCCGAGGGGGCCGCGATCGCCGACCCCGCCGTCGCCATCAGGCCGAGCCCGATCGCCAGCCAACGTCCCGCCATCGCGATCCTCATGCCTTGCTGCTGCCGCCAGCCAGCGCGACCACGTCGGCCAGTGCCACGAACGGCCCGATCGCACCGGAGGCCGCCAGATAGCGCGGCTCCCAGGTCGGGTGGAACTTGTTCTTGAATGTCCGGAGCCCCTGGAAATTATAGACCCGGCCGCCATGCGCCCAGACCAGCCCGGCGATCCGATGCCAGCGCGAGGCGAGTGGCGCCCGGTTGATGCCCGACAAGGGCGCCATGCCGAGGCAGAACCGCTCGAACCCGTCCTCGCGCAGGCGCTGGGCGATGCAGGTGAACAGGAACTCCATGGCATAGGCCGAGGCATCGGGTGTATGGCGCATGATGCCGACCGTCGCCTCCTTGCGCCGGTCGGTCGTCATCAGACTGACGAAGGCGACCGGCTCGCCGCCCTGGGTCAGCAGGGCGACCGATTGGGCGGCGATGAAGCTCGGCTCGAACGCGGCGACGGAAAAGCTCTTCTCCTTGGCGCGCCGGTTGGCGAGCCAGGCGTCGGAGATGCGCGTCAGGGTCTGGATATGCTGTCCGGCCGCCTCGGGCGTCAGCATCTGGATCGCCAGCCCGTCGCGTTCGCCACGCTTCAGCGCGTAGCGCAGGCCCGACCAGCGCCCGCCCTGCAGCGTGAAATCGGCGAGCGGCACGATCGCCTCCTCGCCCAGCTTCAGGATCTTCAGGCCGGCATCGAGATAAAGCGGCAGGCTTTCGGCACGGACCTGATAGAAGGCGGCGCGCCCGCCGTGCTCGTCGGCCAGCTCGACGAAGCGCCAGATCAGCTCCGGCCATTCCTCGCGCGGGCCAACCGGGTCGTAAAGCGCCACCCAGCTGCGTCCCCGCTTGGCATACATCAGAAAGCCGCGCCCGGAGGCCGAGAACAGGAAACTCTTGTCGCCCATCATGGCGAGCACGACCTCGCTGCGGCCCTGGTCGCCGATGATCCTTGCGGCTTGGTCCAGTTCGGCCGTCGCCGGCGGCTCGACGCGGCCGGGCGCCGTCCGCAGCAGCTGCCCGGTCGCCAGCACCAGCGCCAGCACTGCCATGCCCAGGAGGGCACGGAGCGCGCGCGGCGCCTGCTCGTCGAACTCGAAATGCCACCAGAGATCATGGGTATAGGCGACGTCGCGAAAGGCGAAGAACAGAATCCAGGACGAACCAGCCAGCACGACCGCGACGCCGACGAACCATTCCGCCGTGAACGGCTGGCGCAGGAACGAGGCCGGCCGCGTGAACTGCCGGCGGGTCGACAGCAGCATCAGAATGAAAAAGCAGATGATGATCGCTTCGTCCCAGGCCAATCCCTTGGCCAGCGACAGGCCCAGATTGATGAAGGCGAGCAGCAGCGCCAGCCACCAGGCGCCATCCAGCCGATGGAACAGCCCGCGCGCCACGAACAGCAGCAGCACGCCGGCGAGGCTGCCGAAGAAGTTCGACATCTCGACCGCCCAGAGCGGGACCAGATCGTGCAGCACGGCCAGCCGCTTGCCGAAGGCGGGCGTGGCGCCGGAGACGACCAGCATGACGCCGATGGCGAAAGTGACGACGCTGAGGTAGATCGGCGCCAGCAGGCCGGCGCCGCGCAGCACCCGCTCCGTCGCCTTGTTCGCGCCCCCGGCCAGGCGGGTCAATTCGTAGGCGGCCAGCAGGACGCCGGCCAGCATCAGCGGCAGCAGGAAATAGACGGCGCGATAGGCCAGCAGCGCCGCCGCCGCCAGGCTGGGCGAAACGCGATTGCCGAGCGCGAATACCACGACCGCCTCGAACACGCCGATGCCGCCCGGCACATGGCTGATGACGCCGAGCGCCGTCGCCGCGGCATAGATCGCCGAAAAGGTCGCGAAATCGACTTTGCCCTCGGGCAGCAGAAACCACAGCGCCGCGGCGGCACCGATCAGGTCGATTGCGGTCAGCAGGATCTGGGTCAGCGTCAGGCCGGCACCCGGCACCGCGACCACCCAATGGCCGAGGCGGATCGGCGCCCGCCGGATGCCGCAGGCGACGACCAGCAACACCACGCCGACCAGCACGACGCCGCCGCCGATATGCAGCGCCATCGGCGACAGATGCAGCAGCCGCGCGACGGTCTTGCCCGCAAACACGGCGCTGGCCGCCGCATAGGCCGCGAGACCGACGCCGAACCCCGCCGTGATGAACAGCATGATTCGGGCGATCTGGTCCGACTGCACGCCAACCGCGCCATAGGCGCGATAGCGCACGGCACCGCCGGTCAGCGCACCGAAACCGACGGCATTGCCGAGGGCTGAGCCGCAGAAGGAACCCAGCAGCAGGGCCGAGGCCGGAATGCGCGCACCGACATATCTCAGCGCGCAGACGTCGCGCGCGATCAGCGCCAGATAGCTGATCGCGGTGGCGCCGACCGACCAGAGCAGCAGCTTGTTCGGCGTACGCCGCATGGCGCGGATCATCGCGTGATAGTCGATGCCGTGGGACAGGCCATGCAGCAGCGCCAGCACGATGCCGCAGGCAACGAGCGCGATGATCGGCGCCATCAAGCGCCGCATCAAGCCCATCGCACCCTGGGGCCCGTCGACCGGGACCTCTACTTCCTCCAACCCATCACCTCCGCCGGAACGTCGCGAGTGGTTTAGCGCATCGGAGACGCGCTTTGCCACTCACCATGTCCGGAGGAAGAACAACGGTGCCATTCGGGGAGGGGTTCCGTCACGATCCTTTGGCGGGCGGCAGGGCCTGCAGATCGGCGAGCTTGGTCTCCAGCGTCTTCACCCGCGCGTCGGGGATCTTGTAGGCCCAGCCGTCGGTCCGCCTGGCGATTTCAGCGGCCGCGTCGCTGCCCTTGGCCGCAAATTTGACCCAGGTAGCCCCATCCTGATCGACCAGGGTCACGTCGAGCACCATGCCGTCGAACGTCTCGACATGGGCCGTCGCGACCGGTGCCGCCGTGACGCCGCCGGCCGGCTTGACGTCGGTCAGATCGAGATAACGGAACGCCGGCGCCACGTCGCTGCCCGGATTGTCGGATTTCAGCTTGAAATCCTTGGGCAGATCCTGGATCGCGAGCTTGTCGGCCGGCTTGTCGCGCCGAAAAATAAGCGGCTTCGCGCCGGCCGCCGCGGGCGTCAGGCTGACCGACCTGATCTGGTCGGCATCGATATCGACCAGCTTGCGGTCGATCCAGGCCATCGCGTCGGCCGGTGGGTCGAAGGCGGGGGCCGCGAGCCAGGTCCTGGCCTCGTCGGGTTTGCGCACATAGATGCCGTCGTCGTTGCCGGCCAGGCCATAGCGGCGGCGGCCGACGATCAGCTTCACGATATCGGCGCCATTGCCGTCGGCCAGAGCGACCGACTTCGCCTCGGAGCCCTTGTCGCCGGGCGTGCCCAGATCGAGGCGATCATAGAGCTTGGGCCGTTCGGTCTTGGGTTCGACGGTCTTGAGATCGACCAACCCGGACAGGATGGGGCGGATCGTCGCGGGATCGACCGGATAGCCGCCCTTGTCGGCGAGGCTCCAGCCGTCGACCGGCGGCTCGCCGGCCTTGGGTGCGGCACCCTTGCGCTCCAGCGTCACGGTCCCGCTGGGACCGACCACGGTCAGCTTGGCGGCGCCGGCGATCCAGCCCTTCAGACCGGGAAAGACCGGCGCGGTCGCGACGCCGGCGGGTTTGGTCCCGCCCGGAGCCGGCACGAAGACCGCCGCGGCGACCGCGGCGGCGGTGACGATCGTGAGCGCGATCAGAGTGGTGCTGCGCATCAGGTTCTTTCTCCCATCAGGCCGCTTGCGCGCGGCGCTTGCGCCGCTGGCCGCGGACCAGCCCGATGATCAGCGCCATGACGGCCAGGACCACCGGCACCAGGACGAGATCGAAGCCGACCAAGGCCTCCTTCAGCCGATCGATGTCCTGACGCAGTGCCAGCTGCACCTGGCGCAATTGCGAGCGGGTCTGGATGATGGTGGCGGACAGATCGTTGATCGACTGCTGCTGCTCGGCGCTGAGCGGGACATCCTTGCCGTCCGGCCCTTTGCTCGTGCGCAGTTCGACGAGCTTCGACTGCGCCTCGCGCAGCTTGTCCTGCAGTTCCTTTTCCTTGGCGCGATAGCTGTCCTCGGCCTGGCGTTGCAGTTGATCGACCACGGTGAACGGCCGGACCGCGCTGCCGCGCGAGCGCAGGCCGATCAGGTCGCCGGTACCGGCCAGACTGTCGATCGCGTTCTGCACGAAATCGGCGTTGTTGGCGGTCGGCGTCGCCGCACGCTGGCCGAAGAAATCCTGGACCTGGACCCAGAACCGGTCGTCGAGCAGATCGCTGTCGGCCACGACGATGACGTTGATCGGTTCCTTCGCCGTCTTGATCTCGTTCGGGTCGGCCGCGGATTTCGGCGGCTCGTCGGGCTTGGGCGGGTCGCCCGGCTTTGCCGCCTCGGGCTCGACCGGCTTGCCGTCGGGAAACGCCGTGTCGGCCGGCCCGGTGATGCGGGCGGCGAGCACATAGCGCTCGCCCGTCGGCTTGAACGCGGCGAGCAGGCCCAGCACGTCGGGCAGGCCCTGGACCCGGGCCACATCGATCAGTTCGGACTGGGCGGACGACCGGACCAGCCATTCGAGCTTGGTCTTGGCGCCCTGGACCGGCTGCAAGGCGCCGGCCGTGGCGAAATTGAGCTGGCCCAACTGCCCGGTGATGGGATCGTCATGGTTGATCGCATCGCCCTTGAGATTGAGCCAGGCCAGATATTCCGCCGCCTGGACGTGGGTCCCGGTGCCGGCATTGACCTTGCGCGCCGCCAGCCGGTCGCCGACGATCTTGCCCGGCACCAGCTCGACGCCCCAGGCATGCAGCAGCCGGTCGAAGCTGGCTGCCGACGGCGGCCCGCCCGGCGGGCTCATCATCGAGGGATGCGCCTGGGCGAATTCCGCATTGGGATCGGCGAACACCAGCGCATGGCCGCCGTTCATCACGAACTGGTCGACGGCATATTCGGTCTTGGCCGGCAGCTTCTGCGGCTGGACGATCATCAGCAGATCGACATCGGCCGGCACCTTGTCGAACCCGACGCCGATATCGCGCACGTCGAAGCCCTGGCGCAGCTGATCCAGCACGACTTGGGATTGGGTCGGCTGGCCCTGCATGCGCGCCATCGGATCGCCGTCGAGCGCCAGGCTGGACACCAGACCGATGACCTTTTTCTTCGGAAAGGCAAGCTGTTGGATCAGCTTGGTCAGATCATACTCCAGGAAGCGCTCGCGCTCCGGCTGGAAGAACGCGATGGTCTGCTTGTCGTCGGTCGAGTTGGAGCCGGCCAGGCCGAAATAGACCTGCTCGCCGCCCTCGTCCAGCGGCACGCCCTGCAATCCGGCCGCCGTCGCCTGATCCTCGACCTCGGAATAGGGTTCAGGATCAAGGATGTGCAGATCGATCCTGCCATGGGCGCGGGCGGCATATTCCTGCAGCAGCTCGCGCACGCGCTGGGCATAGACGCCGAAGCTCGGAACCTGCTCGCCCAACTGCTTGGAATAGAACAGCTTGAGCGTAACCGGCTCGTCGATCTTGCCTAGGATGGTCTTGGTGCCGTCGGACAGCGTGTAGAGATGCTGATCGGTCAGATCGATCGTGTCGCCGCCTAGCAGCCTGCCCGAGAGCGCGTTGATCGAGATCAGCAGAACGGCGGCGAGGCCCAGCCCCGCCAGGGTCATTCCGGTAGCGGAACGGCTCATGGTCTGGCTCCTCAATCCGCCTTCTTCAGCTCGACCAGGATCGTGTTCGCGAACAGGAACACGCCGATGACCGAGCCGAAGAAGATAAGGTCGCGCAGGTCGACCACGCCGCGCGTGATCGCCGCGAAATGCGACAGGAAACTCATGGAAGCGATGGTCTGCACCAGCCCGCCCGGGACCCAGCCCTGGACCGGTCCCAGCACGACCGGCGAGCCCGACGCGGTGAACAGGAAGCAGACGACAGCGCTCAACACGAAGGCGATGACCTGGTTCTTGGTCAAGGCCGAGATCGCCGAGCCGATCGCCAGGAACGCGCCCGCCATCAGGAAGCTGCCGATATAGCTGGCCAGGATCACGCCATTGTCCGGCTGGCCCAGGTAATTGACCGTGATCCAGAAGGGAAAGGTCAGCGCCAGCGCGATGCCGGTGAAGGCCCAGGCCGCCAGATATTTGCCGATGACCGCCTCGGCCGTCGTGATCGGCAAAGTCAGGAACATCTCGATCGTGCCGGTCTTGCGCTCCTCGGCCCAGAGCCGCATCGACAGCGCCGGGATCAGGAACAGGTAAAGCCAGGGATGAAAGTTGAAGAACGTCTGGAGATCGGCCTGACCCCGCTCGAAAAAGCCGCCGACATAGAAGGTCAGCGCGCCGGCCATGACCAGGAAGATCACGATGAAGACGTAGGCGAGCGGCGTTGCGAAATAGCTGACCAGCTCGCGGCGGAACACGACACCGACGGTGCCCATGGGCAATATTCTCCCGGAAGCTGTGGTTAGTTTCGGGCCGCGGTGATGTCGCGGAACACGCTGTCGAGGCGGCCCCGCTCCAGCCGCAGTTCGGCGATCACGATGCCGCGCCCGGCCACGAGTTCGCGCACGGCCGGCAGCAGATCGACGCCGTCCTCGGCCAGGACATAGAGCCCGATCGCATCCGGCCGGCCGCCCCACTCGACCGAGGCCACGCCCGGAAGCTGGGCGAGATCGCCCACGGACGCATCGTCCAGCCGGGCCAACCCGCGCACGAAGACCGCATTGTGATAGCGCGAGCGCGCCTCCAGTTCGCCGGGCGTGCCGTCGGCCAGCACCGTGCCATGGGCGATGACCATGGCACGGGTGCAGACCGCGTCGACCTCTTCCAGAATATGGGTCGAGATGATGATCGCCTTGTCCTGGGCCATGGCCTGGATCAGCGCGCGCACCTGGTGCTTCTGATTGGGGTCGAGGCCATCGGTCGGCTCGTCCAGGATCAGCACCTCCGGATCGTGCAGCAGCGCCTGAGCCAGCCCGACCCGGCGCTTGAAGCCCTTCGATAGGGTCTCGATCGGCTGATACATCACGCGGCCCAGCTCGACCCGGGCGGCTGCGTCCTCGACGCGACGCCTGGCCTCCGCCCCGCGATATCCCCTCACCTGGGCGATGAACGTCAGAAATCCCGCCGGCGTCATGTCCGGATAGGCCGCCGCGCCCTCGGGCAGGTAGCCCAGCTTGCGCTTCGCCTGCTGCGGCTCCTTGACCACGTCGTGACCGCAGATGACCGCCCGGCCGGACGTCGGCGCCAGAAAGCCCGCGGCCATTTTCATCGTCGTCGACTTGCCGGCGCCGTTCGGACCCAGGAAGCCCAGCACCTCGCCGCGATCGACCGTAAAACTGATGCCCTTGACCGCCTCGACAGGTCCGAATTTCTTGACGAGGCCATGAATTTCAATGAGATGAGTCACCGGCTCGACACCCCCTTTGAACATGGCTGCCGGGTTAGCAGAAAGCGGGTGCCAAGGGAACCTTCCGTTTTAGTCCGCGCAACGCGGCGGAAAGTCGCGAGAGCGTGATCGGCGGCCATCGTGCTGCCGATGGCCCGCGCGCGATCCCCGTGATAGGTCTGTGCCGCCCGCGACAGATCCGAGGAAACCCGCCCCGGTGCTCACTCCGCAGCTCATCAACAAGACCCGTCTTTATAGTGGGCTCACGCTGTTCACCTACGTCTCGATTCACCTGATCAACCATTCGCTGGGCCTGATCTCGGTGATAGCGATGCAGGCGATGCTGGACCGGGTCGAGACGATCTGGGAGAGCCCGCCGGGCACCGTGGTGCTGTACGGCGCGCTGCTGGTCCATATGGCGCTGGCCCTGCTGGCGCTCTATCGGCGCCGGTCGCTGCGCATGCCGGCGACCGAGGCGGTCCAGCTGTGCCTGGGCTTTCTGATCCCGTTCCTGCTGGCCCAGCATCTGGCCGCGACCCGGCTGAGCTATAGCCTGTACGACGGCGACGACACCTACCGGGCCGAGCTGCTGCGGCTCTACACGCTGGATCCGATGCGCGGATTGCTGCAGGTCGTCCTGCTGATCGCCGCCTGGACCCACGGCACCATCGGGGTGAACTACTCGCTCAACACCCGCAGCTGGTATCCGGCCGCGAAGCCGGCCCTGTTCGCCGTCGCCATTCTGGTCCCGGTCCTGGCCCTACTGGGCTTCTGGGAGGGCGGGCGCGAGGTCAGCGAAATGGTGGTGGATCCGGACGTGCTCGCCCGGATGCTGGCCCATCACGCGCTGTCGCCGGAGGCCGTGGCCCATCTGGACCTGATCCGCGACTGGATGCGCGGGACCGTCGCGGCCCTGATCCTGGGCGTGCTGGTCCTGCGGCTGGTTCGCCGGCAATGGCAGCGGCGCCGCGGCACGTTCCGCGTGACCTATCCCGACGGCCGTCGGATTGAGGCACTGATCGGCACGAGCGTTCTGGAAGTGAGCCGCATGGCGCGGATTCCCCATGCCTCGGTCTGCGGCGGCCGGGGCCGCTGCTCGACCTGCCGCATCCGCGTCGTGGCGCCGGCGAGCGCGCTGCCGGAATTGTCCGACGCCGAGATGAAGGTGCTGCACCGGGTCGGCGCCGCCCCCAACGTGCGGCTCGCCTGCCAATTGCGCCCGACGGGGCACCTCAGCGCCACGCCGCTGCTATCGCCGACCATCACCGCCACGGACGGGCTCAACGCCGTCGGCCATATGACCGGCAGCGAGCGGGAGATTGCGATCCTTTTCGCCGATATCCGCTCCTTCACCGAACTGGCCGAAACCAAGCTGCCCTACGACGTCGTGTTCCTGCTCAACCGCTATTTCGAAGAAATGGGCCGCGCCATCGAGGGCGCCGGCGGCCGGGTCGACAAGTTCATCGGCGACGGCATCATGGCGCTGTTCGGGGTCGACAGCGGCGTCGAGGCCGGCTGCCGCGCGGCGCTGGCGGCGGCGGCGGCCATGTCGGACCGGCTGGTCCACCTGAACGCGGTGCTGAGCGACGATTTGCCGAGCCCGCTCAGGATCGGCATCGGCATCCATGCCGGCCCGGCCATTGTCGGCGAGATGGGTTTCGGCCAGACCGTGTCGGTCACGGCGATCGGCGACGCGGTCAATACCGCGAGCCGGCTCGAGGCCATGACCAAGGATCACGGCGTACAGCTGATCGTGTCGGAAGAGGTCGCGCGCCACGCCGCCGCCAACCTGGACCGGTTTCCCGTCATGGAGATCATGGTGCGCGGGCGCGTGCAGCCCTTGACGATCCGAGGGATTCCGCTCGGCAGCGACCTCGCCGGATAGTGGTCTCTTCCCTCCCGCGAACGACGGTAGAGCGAGCAATTCACCCCTTCAGCGCCGCCTCGATCGCGCCTACCAGTTCCGGCGCATCCGGCGTCGTGCGCGAGCCGAAGCTCGTCACATTGCCGTCGCGGCCGACCAGGTATTTGTGGAAATTCCATTTCGGCGCCGCATCGGCGCCCAGCTCCGCGACCGCCCATTGGTAGAACGGATGCGCCGACGGGCCGACCACCGGCTGTTTCGACGTCATCGGGAAGTCGACCGCGAATTTACCCGTGCAGAACGCGTGGATCTCGGCCTCGGTGCCCGGCTCCTGGGTGCCGAAATCGTTCGCCGGCACGCCGATCACCACCAGACCCTGGTCGGCGTATTTTTTCGACAGCGCCTCCAGCCCCTCATATTGCGGGGTCAGGCCGCAGAACGAGGCGACATTCACCACCAGCAGCACCTTGCCCCGATAGGTCTTGAGCGGCATCGGCCTGCCGTCGATCGCGGTGAAGTCGAAATCAAAGGCGCTCATCGCGCATCCCCCTGTTGTCCGCTGAAGCTTTAGTCCCCGTAGCGCTGTTCGGTCCAGGGGTCGCCGTGATTATGGTAGCCGCGCATCTCCCAGAACCCCGGGCGATCCTCGGCGATGAATTCGATGCGGCTGATCCATTTCGCGCTTTTCCACAAGTAAAGCTTCGGCACCAGCGCGCGCACCGGCCCGCCATGCTCGCGCGTCAGCGGCCGGCCTTCCCAATGATGCACCAGGAACACGTCATCATCATCGAAATCGGCCAAGGGCAGATTGGTCGTATAGCCGTCATAGGCATGGAACACGACGAACCTGGCCGCGGGCAGCGGCTTGACCAGCGACAAGAGATGCTTGGCCGACACGCCCTGCCATTTGTTGTCGTAGCGCGACCAGGCGGTGACGCAATGCATGTCGGACACGTCCTCGCTCTGCGGCTGGGCCAGGAACTGCGGCCAGTCCCACACGAGCGGGCTTTCGATCAGGCCGTCGATGCGCAGATGCCAGCGGTCGAGCCGCACGTCGGGCTTGGCGCCCAGGTCCAGCACCGGCCAGTTCTTGACCTCGCGCTGGCCCGGCGGCAGGCGCTGCGCACCCGGCTGTGACGTCTCGCCGGTCAGCAGCCGGCCCTCGCCGGCCCAGCGCTGCTTGGTCTCGATGAGCTTGCGCTTGACGCCTTCGATCAGGCCCTCGCCGTCATCGTCCGCCATGTCGTCGCTCCGAAAAAGGGATCAGGCTCATGGAGATAAGATCGCCGCAGCCGGTCCGCAACGCACGAGCCGGTGAGGTCAGATCAGCTCGACGCCCGTGGCTTCGCGGCCGCGGCAAGGCCCTCGGTGCCCTCGACCGCCTCGCAGACCAGTGTCGTGCCCTCGGCGATCTCGTCATACCCGGCCTGGGCCAGGATGCCGGCCGGCAGGAACGCATCTCCCGTACCGTCATTCGCCGCAACGAAACCGAACCCCTTGGTCCGGTGGAACCATTTCACGCGCGTCGTCAGTCGCAGCGCGTCACCGCCGCCCCGAGAGTAGCTCATGAGAAACCCGCTGCCGTATCGCCAGACGGCAAGCGCAACATTGTTGCGGTGCATTGAAAACGGCAGGCCCCAGGGAGCGCATGCCGTCGCGAACCGTTGACAGCAGACGGACCGCCGCCCTAGAGCAAGATCCGAATTCTCGAAATCGGACCTTGCTCAAACATTGTTTATCTAGAGCGATGGCCAATCTATTTCTCGGAAAGCCGGAGAGACGCAACATGGTCGCATATAAGACGCTGGATCAGCTCGACGTCGCGGGCAAGCGCGTGCTCGTGCGGGTCGATCTCAACGTCCCGATGCAGGACGGCAAGGTTTCCGACGCCACGCGCATCGAACGGCTGGTCCCGACCATTCAGGCGCTGACCAAGGCCGGCGGCCGGGTCGTGCTGCTGTCCCATTTCGGCCGGCCGAAGGGCAAGCCGACCCCGGACGCCTCGCTGGCCCAGCTGGTGGCCCCCCTGTCGGCGGCCTTGGGCGGCCGCCACATCGCCTTCGCCGACGATTGCATCGGTCCCGCGGCCGAGAAGGTCGTGGGCGCGTTGCTGGACGGCGACGTAGCGCTGCTCGAGAACCTGCGCTTCCACCCGGGCGAAGAGATCAACGATCCGGGTTTCGCCTCGTCGCTCGCCAAGCTCGGCGACCTCTATGTCAACGATGCCTTCTCGGCCGCCCACCGCGCCCATGCCTCGACCGAGGCGCTGGCCCATCTGCTGCCGAACGCGGCCGGCTTGCTGATGCAGGCCGAGCTGGAGGCGCTGACCAAGGCGCTGGAGAAGCCGGAACGCCCGGTCGCCGCCATCGTCGGCGGTTCCAAGGTCTCGACCAAGCTCGACCTGTTGAACTCGCTGGTCGGCAAGGTCGATCTGCTGATCATCGGCGGTGCCATGGCGAATACCATGCTGCTGGCCCAGGGCGTCGAGGTCGGCAAGTCCCTGGTCGAGCGCGACATGCTGGATACGGCCAAGGCGATCTTCGCGGCCGCCGACAAGGCCGGCTGCACCATCGTCCTGCCGGAGGATGCGGTCGTCGCGTCCAAGCTGGCGGCCGGACAGGAAACGCGGATCGTGCCGATGGGTGAGGTCCCCGCCGATCTGATGGTGCTGGACGCGGGCCCGAAGACGGTCGCGACCATCGCCGCCAAGCTGGCGGGCGCCAAGACCCTGGTCTGGAACGGCCCGGTCGGCGCGTTCGAATTCCCGCCCTTCGACGCCGGCACCAACGCGATCGCCCAGAACGTGGCCCGCCTGGTCGCGGCAGGCCAGCTGCTGGCGGTTGCCGGCGGCGGCGACACGGTGTCGGCCATGTCCCATGCCGGCGTGATCGACAAGCTGAGCTACGTCTCGACCGCCGGCGGCGCGTTCCTCGAATGGCTCGAAGGCCGCGAATTGCCGGGGGTGAAGGCGCTGGCCGCCTGAGGGGTCAACGGGCGGCTAGAGAGCGCGATGACATGAGGTCGGACCGGCCTCATGTCTGAATCGCCCACTAGACCAGATATTTAGAGACGGATTCAGCGATCATGTCGAACCGACATGATCGCATCCGGCTCTAAGGCTCGGGCCGCCCGATCGCATCCTTGAGATCGAACAGCCCCGCCGGCAAGCGGACGATGACGCTCGTGCCGCGATGGGGCTGGCTTTCGATCCCCACCGTGCCGCCATGGAGCTCGACCATGGCGCGGGTCAGCGGCAATCCCAGGCCGGTCCCCTCGTATTTCCGGCTCAAGGTGCCATCGACCTGACCGAACGGCTTCAGCGCGGTCGCGATATCGTCGGCCGCGATGCCGATGCCGGTATCGGTGACGCGCAGCAGCAGGTCGCCCGCCGGCTCGCGCTCGGCCGTGACCGTGATCGTGCCGCCGGCCGGGGTGAACTTGATCGCGTTTGAGATCAGATTGAGCAAAATTTGTCGCAATTTGCGTGGATCGGCGCGCAGCGGCGGCAGCAGCGCCGGGATCTGGCCTATCAGTTCCAGATGACTGCGCATCGCGCGCTCGCGCATCAGGCGCAGCACGCCATAGACCACGCCTTTCAGCTCCAGCGCCTCTTCGTTGAGGTCGAGCCGGCCGGCCTCGGCCTTGGCGAGATCCAGGATGTCGTTGATGACTTCCAGCAGATGGCGGCCGCTGTTCAGCACGTCCTGCATATATTCGCGATAGGGCTTGGCGATCGGCCCCAGGGTCTCCGCGATGATCAGTTCGGAAAAGCCGATGATCGCGTTCAAGGGCGTGCGCAGTTCGTGGCTGATGTTGGCGAGGAATTCCGACTTGGCGCGGTTGGCGCTCTCGGCCGCTTCCTTCGCCTCGAACAGGGCGCGTTCGCGATGCTTCAGCTCGGTGATGTCGGTACGGATGCCGACGATCGAGCCCTCGGCGGTCAGCCGGTCGGTGGCGCGGATCCACCGGCCGTCGGCCAGCTCGAACTCGATCGCGTCCAGCGAATTCGCCCGTTCGGTGAGCGTGATGGCGAGCAGCCCGTCGGCGATCTCGCCTGCGACGATATCGCCGCAGGTGATCGCGGTCTTGACGATATCGTTGAAGCCGACGCCGGCATGGATGCGCCGGGCGCTCAGCGGATACATCGCCAGGAAGCGCTGATTGCACAGCAGCAGCCGTTCCTCGCCATCGAACAGCGCGAAGCCTTCCGAGATGCTGTCGATCGCGTGGGTCAGCTGGGTGCGGGACTGGGCGACCATGCCCAGCGCCATCGCCTCGGCCGTTACGTCGCGGCTGGTGCCGCGATAGCCCACGAAACGCCCGCTATCCGGGTCGAACACCGGCAGCCCCGCCATCCGGCAATGGCGCTCGGCGCCGTTGGCATGGCGGATCATGAACGGCTTGTCGCGAAACGGCCGAGGGTGCTGCGCGTCCATCGGGTTCGGCACGTCCTCGCCCCGCGCGTCGACGAACCGTCCGAGCTCGAGCAGGCTGCGACCGGTCAGTTCGCGCGGATGATAGCCCAAGAGTTCGCTGACCCGGGGCGAGACCACCAGCAGCATCAGGTCCGGACCGGTTTCCCAGATCCAATCCGACACCAGCCGCGTGACATCGTTGAGCCGTTCCTGCGCGGCGCCGATCTGCTGGCGCAGCCGGCCGCTCAACGACAGCTCGTCGATCACGGTGGCGATGCCGATCAGCCCGCCCTGGGCGTCGAACGCGCCCCAATGTTCCGAGCGCACGACCTCGTTGCCGGCCGGCGTCGGGACCAGATCCTCACGCAGATGGGTCGCGCCCCGGGCGAGGCCGCTCGCGACCTCGGCGATCGACCAGGGCGGCGGAGCCGGAATATCGTCGTGAAAGCCGATGCGCTGGGCGAATTCGCGCCAGGCGAGATTGCTCCACAGCATCCGGCCCGTGGCGTCGGTGATGAGGGCGGCGCCGCCGCGACCGAGAAAATCGAGCCCGACTACATCCAGCACCAGCCGGCATTGCGGATCGAGCGCGCTCAACACGCTGGCGGCCGGCGCGGGCGTGGTCACCGGCGGCAATCTTCGAGCACGCGGCGGAGGCGAGGCATCCCTGTCTCCCCGACCGTCAGTGGCGCGTCGGTGTACGCTGCGGCTGCTCGATCTGCCAGATCGCCCGCAGGAAGTTCGGATCGCGCTGCCATTTCTTCAGCAGCATGCCGGCCGCATCCTCCCTGATCCGGTCGTACAGGCCGAGGATGCCGGCCATATCGGCCAGATGATTGACCGAATCGCGTCCACGCGCCTTGCGCGTCAGGACGTAGATCGATGCGAAGGTCGATTTATCTATGCCGCTGCCCTTGCAGGCGATCGCCAGCCCCTCGCCGCCCGGCTCGAACAGCATGCGCTGGACCAGTTGCAGGCGGATGCCGGTGTATTTGCCGAACAGCGCCGCGAACAGGGCCACCTCGCCCTCGCGCAGCGTCTTCACGATCAGCCCCGGCGTGATCTCCTTGCGCTCGGCCAGTTCGTCGGCCAGTTCGACCGCTTTCGGCCGCGCCTCGCCGTCGCCATCGGTCAGCGCCTTGACCGTCGATTCCATGGTCTCGTCCAGCTCGCCCGGATCGACCTCGTAGCGCTCGAGAATATAGGTGCGCAACGCCGCCGAGACCCACCAGTACATCCGCTTGGCCAGCGTCGTTTCCAGATCGGGCCGGCGCAGCAGCGGGTTTTGATAGGTATCGACACGCTGCGACTGCTCGACCAGATATTCCATGGTCCGCTGCGAGATCTTGGCATGGTGGTTTTCCAGCAGCGTCTTGATGACGTCGATGCTGTCGGTCGCGACCAGCGCGTCGGTCACCTCCTCCGACACCGCCTTGCGGATACCGATCGCCAACTGATGTTCGAGCGTGCGGTTGCGGATGATCTCGATCAGTTCCAGATCCTGCAGCACGTCGCTGTTGACCAGCAGCGGATGCGCCACCTCGATCTCGTCATTGGCGAGTGCGATCACCAGCTCATGCGGCGCCAGAGGCTGTTCGGACAGGCGCTCGGCCAGCGCGCGCCGCACCGAGATTTCGACGTCGTGGATCAGCTGGCGCAGAATTTCCGTCATCAGCGCCCGCTCGCGGTCGCTTAGAATATCATGCTGGGAAAAGAACAGATCACCGATCGTCGCGACCAGCATGCGTCGACCGGCGACGGTCTTGTCCCGCGCCAGTTCGAACAGGTACTCAAGGTCGTCACGCTCAACCTTCGACATTAGGGTCCCCTGAAGGGTTGGCCGCTGGACGCGGCAATCCCGAAACGGGCGTGAACATCAAGCGCATCGGGATTGTGGTAATTTATTCTGCATTCAATCCAATTCATCTGCCTTGATCGGCAATACAGTATCTCGTCGGCGGTCTTGCGAAAGTGTTAAGCAATTTCGCGTTCTCGCCCTGAAGCTTGCATCGTTCTTTTACAAAAATACGATGCTGGCCGCCACTTCTCGTCGCAGCCGTTCGATGTTATGATGGTTAAAACTTGTTAGGATATTCGGATGTCGATCGCCTTGTCCAACGCGATCCCGCCTCCTCCGCCGCAGCCGACCGTGCTGCCGGCGCAGGTGCAGCTTGCCCAAGGCGCCGCCGTTCCGGTCGCGGCCCTCGCCGTCACCGCCAACGAGAAGCGCGACGACGCGAAAAACTCGAAAAACGAGACGAACGGCAAGCCCGAAGAGAATGATCATCGGCGCGGGAAGCTGGTCGATCGGCTCGCCTGAGAGTGCATTCTCCCGCCAGTCCATCATAGGCCGTCAAGCCCGGGCTTGACGATGACGGGTATCAGTCCTCCAACCCCACCAGGCTGCGCGCGAACGATGTCGCCTCGAACGGGCGCAGGTCTTCCGCCGTTTCGCCGACACCGATCGCATGGACCGGAATGCCGTAGCGTTCGGCCAGGCTGACCAGCACGCCGCCGCGCGCCGTGCCGTCGAGCTTGGTCATGACGATGCCGGTCACGCCGACCAGCTCGCGGAAGATTTCGGCCTGGGCATGGGCGTTCTGGCCGACCGTGGCGTCCAGCACCAGAAGCACGCTGTGCGGCGCCTTGGGGTCGCCCTTCTTCAGAACGCGCACGACTTTTTGCAGCTCGGCCATCAGGTCGGTGCGATTCTGCAGCCGCCCCGCCGTGTCGATCAGCAGCACGTCGGCCCCCGTCGCCTTCGCGTCGCTGAGCGCATCCAGCGCCAGGCCGGCGGCGTCGGCACCGGTCGGACGCGTCGTGATCGGACAGCCGGTCCGATCGGCCCAGATCTTCAGCTGCTCGACCGCGGCGGCGCGGAACGTATCGCCTGCCGCCAGATGCACCGCCAGGCCGGCATCGCGATATTGCTTGGCAAGCTTGCCGATGGTCGTGGTCTTGCCGCTGCCGTTCACGCCGACGACCAGGATGACGTGGGGCTTCAGCGCGCGATCGATCTTCAGCGGCTTGGCGATCGGCTCGATCAGTTCGACGATGACCTCCGCCAGCGCGCCGCGCACTTCCTCGGGCGACACTTCCTGGCCGAAGCGCGTCTTGCGCAGGCGGCCGGTCACCTCGTCCGCGATGGCCATGCCCATATCGGCCTGGATCAGCAGTTCCTCGAGCTCGTCCAGCGTCTCGTCGTCGAGCCGCCGGCGGTTGAAGATGCCGGTGATGCCCTCGCCGAGCTTGGCGGAGGACCGGCCGAGACCCCGCTTCAGCCGTTGCAGCCAACCGCCGCCTTCGCTCACTCGACTTCTCCCAACAACTGATATCCCTCGACCGCCGTCACCCGCGCCCGGAACAGGGCACCGGCCGCAACCGGCCGGTCCGGCCTGAGCGGCGCATATTGTGCGGTATGGCCGATCCCGCCCCGTTCCATCAAGACCTCCGCGATGGTCCCGACCTGGGCGGCGAGAAATTCCCGACTGACAGCCAGGCCCTTCGCCCGGAGCCGCGCCGCCCGATCCTTGATCTGATCGCCCGGCACCGGCGGCATACGCGCGGCCGGCGTTTCCTCGCGCGCGCTGTACGGGAACACATGCAGATGGGTCAGCCCGGCTTCGTCGACCAGATCGAGCGTGCGCCGGAACGCTTCCTCCGTCTCGGTCGGGAAGCCCGCGATCAGATCGGCGCCGAGCGCAAGGTCCGGGCGCAGCGAGCGGGCCCGGGCGGCGACCGCCAGCACGGCGGCGCGGTCATGGCGCCGCTTCATGCGCTTCAGGATCAGATCGTCGCCGGCCTGGACCGACAGATGCAGATGCGGCATCAGCCGCGGCTCCTCGGCGACGAGGCGCCAGAGTTCGTCATCGATTTCGACCGGATCGAGCGAGGACAGGCGCAGGCGCGGCAGATCCGGCACCAGCGCCAGCAGGCGGCGCGCCATCTGGCCCAGCGACGGTTTGCCCGGCAGATCCGCGCCATAGGCGGTCAGATCGACGCCGGTCAGCACCAGTTCGCGATAGTCCGCGTCGACCAGCCGGCGCGCCTGGGTGACGATCTCGCCGATCGGGGTCGAACGGTTGGGCCCGCGCGCCAGCGGAATGATGCAGAAGGTGCAGCGGTGGTCGCAACCCTGCTGCACCTGCAGGAACGCGCGGGCATGACCGTCGAACCCGTCGATCAGATGGCTCGCGGTTTCGCGCAGCGCCTGGACGTCGCCGACCAGCAGCGGCGCCGCGTCGGCGGCCCAGCCAGCCGCCGTCAGCTTTTCGCCGTTGCCCAGCACGCGGGCAACCTCGGGCATGGCGGCGAAGCGCTCGGGATGCAGCTGGGCGGCACAGCCGGTGACGATGATCGGCGCGCCGGGCCGGCGGCGATGGGCGCGGCGGATCGCCTGGCGCGCCTGGCGCTCGGCCTCGCCGGTCACCGCACAGGTATTGACGATGATCGCGTCTTCGACGCCGGCCTCGCCGGCCAGGCGGCGCATGACCTCGGATTCGTAGATGTTGAGCCGACAACCGAAAGTCAGGAGTTCCAGGCCTGCCATATCGGACGGATCAGACCGCGTCGGCGAACAGGGACGGGTCGAGCGTGCCAGTGAAGCTGGTCGCGACCGGACCGGTCATCAGCACATGGCCGTCGGCGCGCCATTCGAGCGTCAGGCGGCCATGCTTGACCAGGATCTCGGCCATGCGTCCGGTCAGCCCGCGCCGCGCGGCCGCGACCAGCGTGGCGCAGGCGCCGCTGCCGCAGGCGAGCGTCAGGCCGGCCCCCCGCTCCCAGACCTGCAGGCGGATGCGCTCGGGCGTCAGGATCTGGGCGAAACCGATATTGGCCCGCGCCGGAAAGAGCGGGTGACGTTCGAGCCGGGCGCCGAGCCGCGCCATATCGACCGCGTCCAGATCGGGCACGAAGAAGGTCGCGTGCGGATTGCCCATCGAGCAGCAGGTGGCGTCGCCCAACCCATCCAAACCGATCGGTACGGCCAGCGTATCCATCGCGTGCGCCAATGGCACATCCTGCCAGTCGAGCCGGGCCGGGCCCATATCGACGGTGATCTCGCCGCCGGCACGGTGGGCCGGCAGCAGGCCCGAGATGGTCTCGACTACGATCCGGTCGCGCCCGCTCTCGGCCAGCACCTTGGACACGACGCAGCGCGTGGCATTGCCGCAGGCGCCGGCCTCGCTGCCGTCGGAATTGAGGATGCGCATGAACACGTCGGCCTCGGCCGATTGCGGCGGTTCCAGCACGATCAGCTGATCGAACCCGACGCCGGTATGCCGATCGCCGATCGCCTGCGCCGCCGCCGCCGACACGCGGATCGGCCGCACGCGTCCGTCGATCACGACGAAGTCGTTACCCAACCCATGCATCTTGGCGAACGGTACGGTTTCCATGAGTGATCATATAGGGTGCCGGCCGATCCGCTGTCCACCCGCACCGGGCGCGGAGCCGGCCCGCCACTGCGATATGACGGAGTGAGCCTGCCGGGACCATTGAGGCCCCGCGCCGATTGTCGGACGAACGCTTTTGCGTTCGCCGATGCGAGCCAAGCCTGCGCAGGCAGGCGCCCGGCGCCTGAGGGCTAAATTTAGAGCCTATGCTGCTTGTCGAAGGCGGCCTTCTGCTCTGGCTTGGCTTCCGCCTGGTGCTTCGCCTTCCATTCGTCGTAAGGCATGCCATAGACGATCTCGCGCGCCGCCGGATCGGGCACGGTGATGCCCTGCTCCGCCGCCGCCTCGCGATACCAGCGCGACAGGCAGTTGCGGCAGAAGCCCGCCAGATTCATCAGGTCGATGTTCTGCACGTCAGTGCGCTCCTGCAGATGCGCCACCAACCGGCGGAACGTCGCCGCTTCGAGTTCGGTCTTCGTCTTGTCGTCCATCTCGTTCCTTTCCCGATCCATCCCGGGATCAGCGGCTTCGGTTTGACAGGGCAGGACTCGGCACGCTCAAACTGGCGGCGATCTCGGCTTGGCCGATCACTTCCTTGCTTTCGTGATCGTAGATGCCGGTGACGAGGCTGCCCACGGACAGGATCTTCCGAGCCTCGTCCATCGCGGAGTCGCGGGTCTCCAACGGGCCGGTGATCTGCATATAGGCAGAGCTTTCCCGCCCGATCGGGTTTTCCGGCAAAGGACGGTGAACGATCCACCAACGCATGACATTTCTCCAGCTCGGACCCTCTATATAGGTCGTCGATGCGGCAAACGTCAGAGCGATCCGCCGATAGTCGCCCCGCCATCGACCACGATCGTCTCGCCGGTCACGAAATAACCGGCCTTGGAGGCCAGGAACACGGCCGCTCCGGCGATGTCGCGCGGATCGCCGATGCGGCCCAAAGGCGAGGCGGCCAGCACGTTCTTCAGCGTCGCCGGATCGTCCCACAGCGCCTTGGCGAAGTCGGTCTTGACCAGGCCGGGCGCGATCGTGTTGACGCGCACGCCCTGCTTGCCCCACTCGAGCGCCAGATTGCGTGCCAGATGCATGTCGGCCGCCTTGGACACGCCATAGGCGCCGATCATGGCCGACCCGCGCAGCCCCGCGATCGAGCTCAGGAAAATGATCGAGCCGTCGCCGCGCGCCGCCATGGTGGGACCGACCATCTGGCAGAGCCACAGGTTGGAACGGACATTGGCATTCATGATCCGGTCCCAGCCTTCGTCGGCGATGCCCGAGATCGGTCCGTAGTAGGGATTGACCGCCGCGTTGCACACCAGGATGTCGACGGGACCATGGGTCGCGACCGTGCCGTCGACCAGCGCCCGCAGCTGCGCCTTGTCGTTGATATTGGCACCGATCGCGATCGCCGTGCCGCCGGCTGCCTGGATCTCGGCCACAACCTCGTGGCAGGCATCGATCTTGCGGCTGGAGACGGTAACGCGCGCGCCATGCCGGGCGAGCTCGACCGCGATGGCGCGGCCGATGCCGCGGGACGATCCGGTGACGAGCGCGGTCTTGCCGGTGAGATCGAACAGCGAGGGGAGGGTCATGGCGGTTTCCTCGATAATTTTTGGACAGCAATCGATCGTTTGTTTGCTTTGAGATGCTAGAACGTCGCCTTCCGGTTTGACAGGAGGTTCAGCGCCCCCGATCATCCAGGCAAGGAACAAGCGTGCTCAAGGGAGGATAACCGGCCATGGCCGAGGGTATCGAGCGCAAAATCCAGCGCGTCGCCTGTATCGGGGGCGGCACCATCGGGTCGAGTTGGGCCGCGTATTTCCTGGCGCAGGGGCTCGATGTCACGCTATCGGATCCGGCACCCAATGGCGAGGACGTCGCCCGGCACATCATCGAGGGCGCCTGGGGCACGCTCGAACGGCTGGGTCTGGCACCCGGCGCCTCGCCCAGCCGCTGGCGCTTCGTCGCCGATCCGATCGCCGCCCTCGACGGCGCCGATTTCGTGCAGGAAAGCGCGCCGGAGCGCTATGAGATCAAGCTCGACCTGCTGAAGCGCCTGTCGGCGGCGCTGCCGCAGGACATCATCATCGCGTCCTCGTCCTCCGGCCTGCTGATCAGTCGGCTGCAGGAAGTCTGCCGCTTTCCCGAACGTTGCGTGATCGGCCACCCGTTCAACCCGCCCCATATCGTGCCGCTGGTCGAAGTGGTCGGCGGCACTCAGACCGCGCGCTGGGCGATCGACGCCGCGATGGGCTTCTACCGGCGCATCGGCAAGCATCCGATCGAGATCCGCAAGGAAGTGCCGGGCCACCTGGCCAATCGGCTGCAGGCGGCCCTGTGGCGTGAGGCGGTGCATCTGGTGGCGGAAGGCGTCGCGACCGTCGCCGATGTGGATGCCGCGATCAGCGAGGGTCCCGGATTGCGCTGGGCCCTGATGGGACCGCACCTGACCTTTCATCTGGCGGGCGGCGCCGGCGGCATGGCGCATTACATGGATCACTTGGCCCCGGCCATCTCGGGCTGGTGGCCGGACCTGGGCAATCCGGTCCTGACCCCCGACCTGCAGCGGAAAATTATCGACGGCGTCGCCGACGAGGCCGATGAGCGCTCGGTTGAAGACCTGGCCCGCCGCCGCGACGAATTCCTGATCCGGGTGCTGGAAGCCCGCCGCCTGACCGATAATTCATCGAAGAAGCCCTAGGAGCCGCCATGCGCAGTCTGATTTTCAATCGCTTCGGTGATCCGTCCGAGGTCCTGGCGCTGGAAGAGATCCCCACGCCGGACCCCGGTCCCGGCGAAGTGCGCGTCCGGCTGGGCGCCCGCTCGATCAACCCGTCCGACGTGCTGACGGTGCGCGGCCAGTACGGTCGCCGCCCGAAGCTGCCGGCGACGCCCGGCTATGAATCCGCCGGCACGATCGATGCCGTCGGCCCCGGCGTCACCGATTGGAAGATCGGCCAGCGGGTCATTCCGCTGGGCATCGAAGGTACCTGGCAGGAAGCGATCATCGTGCCGGAAAAGGCGATGATGCCGACGCCCGAAGGCTTGCCCGACAAGATCGCCTGCCAACTGCTGGCCAATCCGTTGACCGCGCATCTGCTGCTGTTCGATCTGCTGGATGCCAAGGCCGGCGACTGGGTCGTGCAGACCGCCGCCGGCTCGACGCTGGGGCAATTGATGATCCAATTGGCCAAGCTCAACGGCATCAACCTGATCAACGTCATTCGCAGCCGGCGTGGCGTGGACGCGCTCAAGGCCGCCGGCGCCGAGCATGTCGTCGTGACCGAAGACGAGGACATGGCGGCGCGCTTTGCCGAGATCGCCGGCAAGAACCCGATCACCAAGGCGGTCGACGCGGTCGCCGGCGAAACCGGCGCCAAGCTGGCCAACGCGCTGGGCTTCGGCGCCACGCTGATCGTCTATGGCGCCCTGTCGATGGCGCCGATGCCGCTCGATGCCGGCCGCCTGATCTTCCGCGGTCTGGTCGTCAAGGGCTTCTGGCTGACCGACTGGTTCCGCACCGTGGCCAAGGAAACCCGCGACAAGACGCTGGGCGCGGTCGCCAAGCTGCTGGCGAGCGGTCAGCTGGTGCCGCCGGTCGAGGCGGAATACGACCTGGCCGACGTCCATGCCGCGATCGTCCATTCCGAGCGGCCGGGCCGAACGGGCAAGATCATCCTGGTCGGCTAAGCCAGGCGCGATAGCGCGCTGGCTCAGGCCGCGACCGGCGGAAATACCAGGCGCACGGTCGTGCCCCTGTCGGGCGCGCTGTCGATCGCGAAACTGCCGCCGTGCAGCTCCATCAGCCGGACCACGATCGACAGGCCGAGGCCCGTTCCCGAACCTTGGCGCCGGGCCGTCATCACGCCCAGCTTGCCGAACGGCTCCAATGCGCCGCGCAGACCGTCATCGGTCATGCCGATGCCGCTGTCCTCGACCTCGACCAGGGCGCCGCCGGCCGGAGCCGGCCGGATGCGGACCGCCACCCGACCGCCGGCCGGCGTGAACTTGACAGCATTGGACAGCAGGTTGAGCAGCACCTGCCGGAAGGCCAGATCGTCGGCCTGGATCTGGGCCGAGGGATCGACCATGACGGCGACGTCGAGGTTTTTCTCGTCGATCTCGGCCTTGATCAGCCGCAGGCAAGCGCGCGTCAGCTCCGCCCCGTCGAGCGGCGCCGGCGCGATCTCGCGCTTGCCGGCCTCGATCTTGGACAGGTCCAGAATATTGTTGATCATGCTCAGCAGCAGATGGCCGCTGCGATGGATATCGTCGATGTAGCCCAGATAGCGCGGGTGCTCGAGCGGACCGAACGCTTCGGACAGGATCGTATCGGAAAAGCCGATGATCGCGTTGAGCGGCGTCCGCAGATCGTGGCTCATCGCGGCGAGGAACAGCGATTTCACCCGGCTCGCCTGCTCCGCCTGGTCCCGCGCGACCGCCAGTTCCCGGGCGATGCGCTGGTTGCTCTCGATCTCGGCTTCCAGCTCGTCATTGATCCGCGTCAGCTCGGCCGTGCGCACCGCGACCCGCGTCTCCAGCTCGGCATTGAACTGCGTAAGCGCGGTCGCGGCTTCGGCCCGGGTGCGCAATTGTTCCGACAGCTGCTGATTGACTTCTTCCAACTGGGCCGGGCTGGCCGCCGCCAGCAGGCGCGGCATCATCGGCCAAAGCGTGAAGGCCGTGGCCAGCGAAGCCAGCGCGGTCGCGGCCTTGATCAGGCCATCCAGCACATAGATCGGGACCCAATAGGTCACGACCTCGATCACGTGGCTGAGGCCGCACAGCATGATGAAGGCCGAAAACAGCAGAAGGGTCGATGGCAGGGGCAGATCCGGTCGCCTGACGACCAGGATCACCAGAAAGGCCGGGATCGAGAAATAGGCGAGCGCGATGCACAGATCGGAAATTACGTTGAGCGCGATGACGCGATCGTCGCCGGTCAGGCAAAATCCGTGCGGCAGAAAGCCGTCGGTCGACAACAGCCAGGTGAAAACCTGCGAGAGCATTCTAATTCCTCCGCGAAGCGCGCGTCGGCCCGTTTGAAGCCCTCGCCCTCGCGGCGTCGGGAAGCAAGCACTTGCTCCCGTCCCGAAACGAGACCGTCACGCCCTCTGAGAATTCAGCAGACGGCGTGACTGTAAATCCCG
>JAQGIC010000105.1 GCA_028288725.1 Rhodospirillales bacterium | reverse complement strand
GCGCCGGTGGCACTGTCGACGATCTGCACGGCCGGGCCCTCGGGCGCGAAATGCTTGTTGCCGAAGGCCAGGATCGACCAGAGCACCGGCCGGAAATCCCGACCCATCCCGGTCAGGACATATTCGTCGCGCGGCGGCCGCTCGCTGTAGCGCCGGCGCTCGAGCAAGCCGGACTCGACGAGGGTGTTGAGACGACGCGTCAGCATGTTCGGCGCGATCTCCAGGCTCTTCTGGAACTGATCGAACCGGGTCAGGCCGTGAAACGCATCGCGCAGAATCAGGATGCTCCACCATTCGCCCACCCGCTCCAGGCTGCGGGCGATCGGGCAGGGCATCTCGCCGAAGCTTTTACGCTGCATCACGTCTTCCAGGCTTTCGATGGCCGGCATCAGTGCCGGCCAGCTTCATATCATGGTGATAGACGCCTGGCTTTGCCAGCGACTTCGGCCGCCTAGATCTTGTGGCTTTCATGGGTGGCCGGATGGAACAGCTCCTCCGGCGTCATCAGGCGGCTGGACAGGCCCTGCGCGTGATGATGCTTCAGGAAACTTTCCAGCACATGGCGGTTGGACGCCAGGCCGTAGGACCAGAAATCCGGCCCCATCAGGCGCTTGGCCGCGCGCAACTGTTCCTCGACGAACGGCAATGTCACCTTCGTGGCCGAAGTATCGCTGAGCTTCAGCAGCGCCTGGGCCTTGGCCTGCTCGAACGCCTTGACCAGGGCGGCCGGCAGCCAGGGATGCTTTTCGGCAAGCGTCCGCCGCAGCCCCAGAAGATGCATGATCGGAAAGATCCGCCGCTTCTCGAACCAGGCCGAGGCCGCCGCGGTCGGATCGTCATAGAGCCATTTGACCTGGGGATGGCCGCGTTCGAAGCAGGACGGCGTGCGCGGCCCCATGGCGGCATCGATCTCGCCGGCGGCCAGCATGCCGGAGATGGTAGCACCATCGGGGATGGTCTCGATCCGCACGTCGGGCGGCAGCGTGACCGCGATCTTCTCGACCCGGCCCGGCTGCTCGTAGCCGCCGCGCACCCAGGTGACATCGGACGGCTTCAGGCCGTGCTCTTCCTCCAGGAAGGCGCGGGCCCAGACATTCGCGGTCAGCTGATATTCCGCGACGCCGATCCGCTTGCCCTTGAGATCGGCCGGCGTCTCGATGCCGCGATCGGTACGCACGACGATCGAGGTATGGCGGAACGCGCGCGACGGAAACACCGGCAGGCCGATATAGGGGCTGTCGCCGCGCGCGGTCTTGACCGTGAAGCTGCTCAAGGACAGTTCGCACACGTCGAAATCGGCATGGCGGAACGCGCGGAAGAATATCTCCTCCGGCTCCAGCAGCATGAACACCGGATCGACGCCGTCGATCTGCGCGCTGCCATCGACCAGCGGGCGGGTCCGGTCATAGTCGCCGACGGCGATCGAGAGCTCGAGCTTTGCCATGTGAGATTTCCTATTCGGCGGCGGAGACGCGAGAGGTCATGGCCAGTTCCTCGGCCGAAACGCCCAGCGTGCGCCAATCTTCCGTCTTGGGCACGACACCCTCGAACGAACAAAGATGGACATGGGGAATATGCGGCTCGGTCCGGCCGATGACCGGGCCGCCCGCCTGAAACTGCTGCACCGCATGCAGCATCTGCCGGCGGAATTCGACGATGGCGAGATCGCTCGCCCCCAGCCGGTCACTGGTCCGATCGGCGATCGGCCCCATCGTCTCCCACATGATGATGTCCTGGTTCGGAATGCCCGGAACGCCGGTATGGTTGCCCAGCTTCATCGCCTGGCGGTCCTGCAGATAGTTGTTCTCGAGCGTCCGCACTTTTCGGAACCGCTCGTCCAGATCGATGCCGACCTGGGCATGCAGGAACTTGCGCCAGACCTCCGTCTCCGGCACGGCGCCCGCGCCCCAGGCGATGAAATGGAACGCCGTGTGGGTATCGTCGATCGGCACGTGCAGGATCGCGACATTGTAGAGATTGTTCGGCGGGATCTGCACCGTGATCGGCGCGATGAACAGCGTGGTCCGGACATAGTCGTGGGTCGCGGCATTGCTGATCGGCCGCCGGATCGCGGCATAGCGGAAGCCGAAACTGGTTTTCTGCAGCACCAGCCGCGGCGCCTTGTCGGTCGAGGGCCGGAGCCAGTTCTTGTCGGTCGCCTGGGCCCCGCCGATCTTGGCCGGCACCATGTCGGATGCGTGCAGGCTGGAGGAATGGGCCGAATCGATGGCGCCCTCCAGGATCTGGGCCCAATTGCAATCGACGATGATCTTGGCGATGGAGATCCTGGTATCGGGTGTCGGTTGGAACACCGGCGGCTCGAAGGCCGGCTGCTGGGCGGCCGGGCCCATATAGACCCAGACGAAGCCGCCGGCTTCCCGGGCCGGATAGGCCTTGTGCTTGACCTTGGAGGCCAGGCCCGACTGCGCCGGCTCCGACGCCATTTCCAGCACGTTGCCGTCCACATCCATCTTCCAGCCGTGATAGAGGCACCTCAGCCCGCATTCCTCGTTTCGGCCGAAGGCGAGCGAGGCGCCGCGATGCGGGCAATGCTCGTTCATGACGCCGACGCGGCCGTCGCTGTCGCGGAACGCGACCAGATCCTCGCCCAGCAGCCGAACCCGGAGCGGCGTGCCGTCGGCATCGGCCACTTCCTCGACCAGGCAGGCCGGCAGCCAGTGCCGCCGCATCAGCTGCCCCATCGGCGCCTTGCCCTCGATGCGGCACAGCAGTTCGTTTTCTTCGGCTGACAACATGGGGCATCTCCCGCGGCGAAGGCCAACTTAGCTCTCTAAGTTACCCGGCTCTGATTTGCCTGTCGATAAAATACTGCATCGTCCCGGCGCGACCGGACGGATATCACCTTGATATAATTTGTTGCGCTGCAAAATTATAGAGCCGTTACTGCCTCCCTGCTTGATTTTCGCGTTTTTAACACTCCGGATCTATGTTAGATATCTAAGTCATGATCGAGCCCGACGACGACGCGATGGTGCCGCTCACCGTGGTGAGCACCGCCCGGATCGCGACCGACATTCACCAGTTCGAGCTGGCGCGCGCGGACGGCGGCGCGCTGCCGGCCTTCACGCCCGGCGCCCATCTGCGCGTCCGGACGCCCGGCGGGCCGATCCGTTGCTATTCGCTGTCGAACGACCCGGCCGAGCGGCATCGCTATGTCATCGCCGTGAAGCGCGAGGCCGCCGGCCGCGGCGGATCGGCCGGCATGATCGACCGGGTCGGCGCCGGCGACCTGCTGCCGGTCTCGGCCCCCCTGAACAATTTCGAGCTGAAGGGCAACCCGGCCAGCTACATCTTCATCGCGGGCGGCATCGGCATCACGCCGATCCTGTCGATGATCCGCCATCTGGAGGCAACGGGCGGCAAGCCGTTCAAGCTTTATTACCTGACCCGATCGGCCGAGACGACCGCGTTCCGCGACGAGCTGGCCCAGCGGGGGAGTAAAATCGTGATCCATCACGACCAGGGCGACCCGGCCCGCGGCTTCGACCTGTGGCCGGTACTGGAGCAGCCGAAGGGCGCTCATGTCTATTGCTGCGGTCCGCGCGGCCTGATGGATGCGGTCCGGGACATGACCGGCCATTGGCCGACCAGCGCCGTGCATTTCGAGGATTTCGGCGTGGGATCCGGTCTCGCAACGGCCGACGATGCGCCCTTCACCGTCCGGCTCGCCCAGAGCGGCCGGGAATTCGAGGTGCCGGCCGACCGGAGCCTGCTCGACACCCTGCGCGCCCAGGGCGTCAAGGTCGCCAGTTCCTGCGAAAGCGGTACCTGCGGCACCTGCCGCACCGGGCTGCTCGCGGGCGAGGCCGATCATCGCGACCTGGTGCTGGCACCCTATGAGCAATCCAGCAACATCATGGTCTGCGTCTCGCGCGCCAAGGGCGGCACGCTGGTGCTGGATCTCTGATGGCCGACCCCGTCCTGCGGCTCGGCATCCTCGGCCTCGGCCGGGCCTTCATGCTGATGCTGCCGACGCTCGCGCATCATCCGCGGGTCCGGCTGGTCGCGGCGGCCGATCCCCGGCCGGACGCCCGCCGCCGCTTCGCCGAGGAATTCGGTGCCCGGACCTACGAGACGGCCGAGGCACTGGCGGCCGATCCGGCGGTGGACGCGGTCTATATCGCCACGCCCCATCAATTTCATGTCGCCCAGGTCGGAATCATGGCCCGCGCCGGCAAGCATATCCTGGTCGAGAAGCCGATGGCGCTGACCCTTCCCGACTGCCAGGCCATGATCGATGCGGCGCGAACGGCCGGCGTCCATCTGATGGTCGGTCACAGCCACAGCTACGACGGGCCGATCGCCCAAGCGCGCCGGCTGATCGGGAGCGGCGCCTATGGCCCGGTCCGGATGATCACGGCAGTCAATTTCACCGATTTCCTCTATCGCCCGCGCCGGCCGGAGGAGCTGGTCACGGCCGAGGGCGGCGGCGTCGTGTTCAGCCAGGCGGCCCATCAGGTCGATATCGTCCGGCTGCTGGGCGGCGGCCGGGTCAAGAGCGTGCGCGCCCAGACCGGCGCCTGGGATCCGGCACGCCCGACCGAGGGCGCCTATGGTGCCTTTCTGAGCTTCGAGAGCGGCGCCTTCGCCAATCTCACCTACAGCGGCTACGGCCATTTCGACATCGACGAGTTCGTCGGCTGGGTCGGCGAGCTGGGCCAGGAGCGCGATCCCGCGCGCTATGGCACGGCCCGCGCCGCCCTCGCCCGGATCCGCTCGGCGGCCGAGGAGGCGGCGCTGAAGGAGACCCGGACCTATGGTGCGCCGGCCAGTCTGGACGCGGCAGCGCTGCCCGCCGGCGGCGTGCGCCATCACAATCATTTCGGCCAGATCATCGTCAGCTGCGCGGGGGCCGACCTCAGGCCCACCGCCGATGGCGTGCATGTCTATGCCGACCAGACCCGCCGCTTCGACGCCTTGCCGCCGCCGGCCGTGCCGCGCCCGGAAGTGATCGACGAACTGTATCGCGCCGCCGTCCAGAACATCCCGCCCGATCATTCCGGCGCCTGGGGGCTGTCGACGCTGGAGGTCTGCCTGGCGATCCTGCACTCTGCCAGGGCGGGACGCGAAATCCCGCTCACCCATCAGGTCGCGATCGGGGAATGACATGAAAGAGCGCAAGCGACCGACCAAGGCCGCCGATGCCGGCCACGCCCAGGCGATGCTGCGCCATTGGCTGAAGGACGTGCCGAACGACCGGCTGGCCCATCTGATCAAGGACGCCACCCGCGGCTTTCAGCGCGGGCTGCAGCGGCGCCTCGCGGACCATTCCGTGTCGTTCGGCCATTGGAGCTTTCTGCGGATCCTGTGGGACACCGACGGCCTCACTCAACGGGAACTCAGCGAGCGGGCCGGCGTGATGGAGCCGACGACCTTCTCCGCGCTCGCCGCCATGGAGAAGCTCGGCTACATCACCCGGGTCCCGGCGCCGGAGGGCGGGCGCAAGGTGTTCATTCACCTGACCCCGGCCGGCAAGGGCTTGAAGGACGTGCTGGTGCCGATGGCCGAGGAGATCAACCAGATCGCGGTGCGCGGCGTGCGCGAGGCCGACATCGCGGCGACCCGGCGCACCCTGTTGGCCGTGATCGCCAATCTGGCCGAGGACGAGATCGAAGCGGCCAAGGACGACCGGCGCATGCCGTCGACGCGGGCGGTGGCGAGAAGGTTGGCGGGGGGATAGGCCAAAACGCAGGAATGTCGGAGACGGGTGGTTGAACGGTCTGGCTGCTTTCGGGGCCTGATGCGAAATAGCGGACGTTCGTCCTTTGACTTGGATGGGCCAGAAGCGGACAGCCTCCGTCTCACGCCTGATCCGTCCCGGACTTACGCCTTGGCGGTGTTCTGTGCAGCCTCGAATACATCGCGTGCGGACGTCGTGCCCGCTACGTGCTCCGTACCCTCAGCTCCGAGGTCCATCCATCCCGCATTCACGGCCTCAAACATTTCCTCGGCAGGTCCGGTGTGGCCCTTCGGGATGCCGAATTGCTCGAACGCTTCCGCCCACCCTGCACGCGGGACTGCAAAGGCTTTCACGTCAAGATTCAGGACTTCACCCAATTGCTCAGCGACTTCATCCGCGGTGACCATCGAACCAAGCTCGACGACGCGCTGCCCTGACCACGCTGGCCCGGTCAAAAGGGTTGCGACCTCCGCGCCGATGTCGTTCGTCGCGACCATGGTCGATTTCCGGTTTGTCGGATTGTAGTAGTCCGGTAGCGTTCCGCCCTGGGCGACCTGCAAGCCGTAGAGGAAGTTTTCGAAGAATCCACCGGCGCGCACAAATGCGATTGGGGATGTCAGGTCGCGAAAACCTTGCTCCAGAAGCGACAAGGCCGCGATCATCCCCAGCCCGCTGATTCTGTTCGCACCCATCGACGAAAGGGCAACCACTCGCGGCGGCGCTGCCTTGGTGAGCGCCTCAACATAGTTTGCAATCACGCCCTTTGCTTCTTTGTAATCCGGCGACGGCGCCCAGACAGGGGGCAACATGACGAACGCGCCTTCGACGCCTTTGAGCGCCCGCTCGATGGCTGCCGAATCATTCCAATCACCGTCAACCAGTTCCACGCCTTGGTTCGCCCAGCTTGACGCCTTCTCGCGATTGCGGACTAGCGCGCGTACTTCCTTGCCGTGCGCCAACAGATGTTCTGCCGTCGCGCCTCCGACTTTTCCCGTGATTCCCATTACTAAATACATGCGTCTTCTCCTGAAGTTGAGGGACAGAGCACCGCCCCGGTTGGTTCAA
>JAQGIC010000076.1 GCA_028288725.1 Rhodospirillales bacterium | reverse complement strand
GGCCGAAGCGGCCCGTCGCTCGCAAGAAGCGGCGTTCACGACGCTGCTGAAGGCAATCGGCCCGGTCATCGTCGTGCCTACGACGGAACAGCTGCTGCGGACGAACCTGATCGACGGGGTGGTATCGGCCTGACACAAACTTCCCCGTCATTCCGGCGCAGCGCTAGGCTATGTACATATCTGTTTTCGTCTCTCGAAATCAGTAGGTTACCCTAACACTCCGTCATGCCCGGGCTTGACCCGGGCATCCACGCCGCTCCGCCGGAGCCCTGTTTGGCCGTGAAATCGGCTTGCCCAACCACGTGGATGGCCGGGTCAAGCCACGGCTGTCCGGTTTAGATTTTGCCACTCGGTATTTTGGCCCGGCGTCGCCTGAGCCCGCGTTAGCCAAAGAACGTCCGAGACAGGAACGACGCGTCAGCATTTTTCACCGTCATTCCCGCGCAGGCGGGAATCCAGGGGAGCCGCAAAGGTTCTCTCCGCGACGGAAATCCTCAACTTGTGCCCGTCGATCTCGCGCATGGCTCTGGATTCCCGCCTGCGCGGGAATGACGGAAGAATTAAACCGGACAGCCGTGGGTCAAGCCCGGGCATGACGGAGTGTTAGGGTAACCTGCTGATTTCAAAAGACGAAAATAGATATGTACATAGTCTAGCGCATCGGCGGGAATGACGATGATTTATGGAATCCGCGCCAAAATGCCCCGACGAAACGGCTCCGGCCGCTCTTTGCGCGGCAGGTCGCCGCTCCCGCTCGCCAGATATCGCTGGGCCAGTTCCAGCGCCGCGGCCGCCGTCTCCGCTGTCGGCTGCTTGTCGCCGAACAGGTAGCTGGGCTTGTCCGGGCCGGAGAATGCCACCGTGCAGGCGCGGTCGCAGCCGCTCATGCATTCGACCGGGTTGAGCTGCACATCGGCGCGGCCCGGCCAGTCGCGATAGAGCGCCTCGACCAGGCCGAACAGCTTGGCGCCATCGCGCGGCGCCGCCGGATCGGCGTCGGGCGGACGACAGGTCGTGCAGATATGCAGGACATGCCGTCCCCGGGTCATTCCGCCGCCAGCCTCACGCCGATTGCCGGGCCCGGTCGAACATGGCCCAGACGCCGTCGCTGCCGTCCCAGCTGCCCTTGGTGGCGCCCTTGGAATATTCCGTCGCACGCTGCTCGAAGAAATTGGCGTGCTCGACGCCGTTCAGGATTTCGACCAGCCAGGGCAGCGGATGCGGCTTGATCTGGCGATAGCCGCTCTCTTCCATCGTGAAATAGCCGAACACCGGCGTCAGCTTCAGCTGGGTCAGGCGCCAGTCGGCGATATAGCGGATATATTGCTTGATCGCGTCGGGCGTCATGCCGTCGATATGGCCGAGGCTGAACGCCAGCTCGACGAAGCGTTCTTCCAGCCCGACCATGGTCTTGGCGACATCGATGATGTCGTCGCGCACCGAGGCCGTCACGGCGCCGGTCTCACGGTTCCATTCATGGTACAGCCGCGTGATGCCTTCGCAATGCAGGCTCTCGTCGCGCACCGACCAGCTGACGATCTGGCCCATGCCGTTCATCTTGTTGTGGCGCGGGAAGTTCAGCAGCATGGCGAAGCTGGCGAACAGCGACATGCCCTCGGTGAAGGAGCCGAACATGGCGAGCGTGCGCGCGACATCGCCGACCGTGCCGACGCCGAACGTATGCATGTAGTCGGCCTTGGCCCGCATCTCGTCATAATCGCGGAACGCCTCGAACTCCGCCTGCGGCATGCCGAGCGTCTTCAGCAAGAGCGCGTAGGCGTCGATATGCACCGTCTCCATGTTGGAGAAGGCGGCCATCATCATCTGCAGTTCGAGCGGCTGGAACAGCGGGATGTAGCGCTTCAGGTAATTGTCGCCGACCTCGACGTCCGACTGGGTGAAGAAGCGGAAGATCTGGGTCAAGAGATTGCGCTCGGCATCCGTCACCCGGTCCGAGGCCCAGTCGCGGATGTCGGAGCCGAGCGGCACTTCCTCGCCCATCCAATGGGTCTGCTGCTGGCGCTTCCAGAACTCGTAGGCCCAGGGGTAGCGGTTGACGTCATAGGTGCCGGTCGCGGTCAGGAGCCCGACCTTGCCGGTGCCGATGAGCGTGCGCGGGTCGAGCGAGACGAGGCTGCCGGTCACTGACATGCCAGGCACTCCTCATAGTCGCGCCGTTCTGCCGGCGCTTGGATCTGCTGTTCGGCCTTTTCCTGGCTGCCGGCGAACCCGGCGCGGCTCAAGGATTTGGACCGGCAATAATACAGGCTCTTCACGCCGCGCTTCCAGGCCGACCAATGCAGCATATGCAGGTCCCACTTATCGACGTCGGCCGGCAGATAAAGGTTGACCGACTGGCTCTGGCAGATGAACGGCGCGCGGTCGGCGGCGAATTCGATGATCCAGCGCGGATCGATCTCGAACGCGGTGCGGAAGATCGCCTTTTCGTCCTCGCTCAGGATATCCAGATGCTGGACCGAGCCTTCCTGCTCGACGATCGACTGCCAGACTTCGGCCGTATCGGCGCCCTTTTCGGCCAGCAGCTTGGTCAGGTACTGGTTGCGCACGACGAAGGCGCCGGACAGCGTCTTGTGGTTATAGACATTGGCCGGGATCGGCTCGATGCAGGCGCTGGTGCCGCCGCAGATGATGCTGATGGACGCAGTCGGCGCGATCGCCAGCTTGTGACTGAAGCGCGCCTGCATGCCGCGCTCGGCGGCATCCGGGCACGCGCCGCGCTCGGCCGCCAGCTCGACCGAGGCAGCATCCGCCTCGCGCCGGATCTTCTTGAAGATGCGCAGGTTCCACGACTTCGCAAGCGCGCTTTCGAACGGAATGCCGCGCTGCTGCAGCATCGAATGGAAGCCCATGACCCCCAGTCCGACCGACCGCTCGCGCATCGCCGAATAGCGGGCACGCGCCATGCTGTCGGGCGCGACCGTGATGAAATGGGTCAGCACATTGTCGAGGAAGCGCATCACGTCCTCGATCAGGCCCGGCTCGCCCTCCCACTCGTCCCAGGTCTCGACATTCATCGAAGCGAGGCAGCAGACCGCCGTGCGTTCCTCGTCGCGATGGTCCATGCCGGTCGCCAGCGTGATCTCGCTGCACAGGTTCGAGGTCGAGACCTTGAGCCCCAGCTCGCGCTGATGCTTCGGCAGGGCACGGTTGACCGTGTCGATATAGAGCAGATACGGCTCGCCGGTCTGCAGGCGGGTCTCCAGGATCCGCTGCCACAGCTGGCGCGCATCGACCTCGCGCAGGACCTCGTTCGTCTTCGGGCTTTTCAGGCCGAACATGATGCCGTCGCGCACGGCCTCCATGAACTCGTCGGTGATGTTGATGCCGTGATGGAGATTGAGGCCCTTGCGGTTGAAATCGCCGGACGCCTTGCGGATCTCGAGGAATTCCTCGATTTCCGGATGATGGATGTCGAGATAGACCGCGGCCGAGCCCCGGCGGAGCGAGCCCTGGCTGATGGCGAGCGTCAGGCCGTCCATGACATGGATGAACGGGATGATGCCCGAGGTCTCGCCGGCGCCCTTGACCGCCTCGCCGATCGAGCGGACCTGGCCCCAATAGGTGCCGATGCCGCCGCCGTTGGACGCGAGCGCCACATTCTCGTTCCAGGTGCCGACGATGCCGTCGAGCGAGTCCGAAACCGAGTTCAGGAAGCAGGAAATCGGCAGGCCGCGGGTCGTGCCGCCGTTCGACAGGATCGGCGTCGCCGGCATGAACCACAGTTTTGAAATGGCATCGTAGAGCCGCTGGGCGTGGCGCACGTCGTCGGCGAAGGCGCAGGCGACGCGGGCGAACATGTCCTGATAGCTCTCGCCCGGCAGCAGGTAGCGATCCTGCAGCGTCGCCTTGCCGAAATTGGTCAGCAGCGCATCGCGCTCGCGGTCGAGCACCAGGTCGGACGGCTTCGGCTGCTGGAACAGCGGCCCGCCCATCGGCGCATGGCGCACGGGCTCGGCCGCGACGGGTTCGGGTTCGGGTTCCGGTGCCGCGACCGGCTCCCGGGCGGCAGGCTGGGACTGTCTGGGTTTCGGTGCAGGCTGCTGCGACCCGTCGAGGGGCACGAGATTTCCGTCTCGGTCGAAATCAAAAGCCAGCGCTGACATCGGGAACCCCATTTTTCTTGAAACGACGGGGCTCGAATCGGGCGCGTTGCCATACCCCAAAGGGGACGAACCAGCGACCGTCAGGCACCCCGCCCGCGGACGTCTTCTTCAGTCGCGGCAGGTCTCCTGGCTCGCGGGTCGCGGCGGCTGTCCGGCCTTCCCGGCGCCCCCCGGCACCAGTGACGCTTTCGACAGCCGCTCGCCGCTTACAGTTGCGGGGGCAGCACCGGCCTTATCGACCTGACGGCGATGCACCGGCTTCCCTCTTAGCCCCAGATCTTGCGATCGGGAGAACCTCGACTGGCTAGATTTAGCGCTTGGACGGCGAGTCTCGTCAAGATGTGTTTCGCACGCAAAAGCCCCGCCGGGCCGCGAGGCGGCACGCCGCCTGGGAAAAAATATTTGCGGACTCACTTTCCACGATACGGCCGGGGCGGCACGAATTCAGGGGCCAGGGTCCATAGGACCGCCTGCTGGGGAGCGCTTTCGGGAAGAAGCTGGATACAGATCGCAGCTCCAGACGAGCATCGCGGTCCGTCTCGAAGCGATGCGCAATTCCGGCGGGCTGTAGGTCGCGTCCTACGGCGCATTCCTTTTCTCGAACGCGACGATCCAGAAACCAGGCGCGACCTCGCGCTCCGTCGTCTCGACATAACCCAGTCTCTCATAGAGGCGGCGCGCCGGGATGTTGCGGCTTCCGGTCGTCACGACCGAACGAAGCGCTCGGCGTTCCAAGGCCTCGACAAACCCGAGCAGTTTGCTCGCGATCCCTCGCCGGAAGAACGGCGGATCGACCATGACCCGGTGCAGATCCAGGGTATCGTCGATCAACTTATAGCCCACGGCACCCGCGAGACGGTCTCCCGCGAAGGCGCCGAAAACCGTCTCGCCGGAAGATTGCAGATCGCCCGCCGCCTCATGAAGCGGCGGAATATCGTCCCGGCCGATCAACGCCGCCTCGACGCGATAGGACGCGCGTTGGAGGGTGAGTACGCGCGCAGCCTCGGTGAGGTCGGTGATGTCGAGGCGACGGATAAGCAGTCCTAAACGTCCAAATTCGACACGTTCAGCGCATTCGTCTGAATGAACTCGCGGCGCGGTTCCACGATGTCGCCCATGAGCGTCGAGAAGGTTTCCTCGGCCGAATCCTCGTGGCTGACCTTGACCTGCAGCAGCGCGCGGGCGTTCGGGTCGAGCGTGGTTTCCCACAGCTGGTCCGGGTTCATTTCGCCCAGCCCCTTGTAGCGCTGCACCTCCACGCCCTTGCGGCCGAACTCGACCACCGTGTCCAGCAGCTTGGTCGGGCCCGGGATCCGGGTTTCCGTATCGCGGATCTGCAGCGTCGCGGGGGCGTCGAACGTGCCCAACAGATAGGGGCGCTGATCGTCCAACCGGCGCGCTTCCTGGCTGCGGGCGGAGATCGGATCGATAACGTAACGTTGCTGCAGCCCACGCACCATGCGCATGAAACCGACGCCCTCGCCCTCGACCACGGCCGACTTCCAGGCCTCTTCGTCGGCGTTGGACAGTCGATCCATGCGGCGGGCGGCTTCCGCGGCGGCGGCCGCCGCCAAGGTCTCGTCGGCGAACACGCCGGGCGCGAACAGGCCGGCGATCGCCGCCTGCTCGATCAGATCCTTGTTGCCGATCTTGCGGGCGAGCGGCTCGACCCAGCTGCGGCAGGAGCGCGCCTTGTCGACCAGGTCGCGCAGGTCGTTGCCGCCGCGCTGCTGGCCGTCGGCCTGGACCAGCACCGCGCCGTTCAGGCCCGAGCTGATCGAATATTCGTCGAGCGCCGCGTCGTCCTTGAGATAGACCGCCTGGGACGAGCCGCGCTTGGCGCGATAGAGCGGCGGCTGCGCGATGTAGAGATAGCCGCGCTCGATCACGTCGCGCATCTGCCGGAAGAAGAAGGTCAGGAGCAGCGTGCGGATATGGCTGCCGTCCACGTCGGCGTCGGTCATGATGATGATCTTGTGGTAGCGCGTCTTTTCGGCATTGAAATCGTCCGGCCCGATGCCGGTGCCCAGCGCCGTGATCAGCGTGCCGATTTCCTGGCTCGACAGCATCTTGTCGAAGCGCGCGCGTTCCACATTGAGGATCTTGCCGCGCAGCGGCAGAATCGCCTGGAATTTACGGTTGCGGCCCTGTTTGGCCGAGCCGCCGGCGCTGTCGCCCTCGACCAGGAAGATTTCGGACTGGGCAGGATCGCGTTCCTGGCAGTCGGCCAGCTTGCCCGGCAGGTTGGCGAAATCCAAGGCACCCTTGCGCCGGGTCAGCTCGCGTGCCTTGCGCGCCGCTTCGCGCGCGGCCGCCGCCTCGACCGCCTTGGCGATGACCTTGCGCGCGTCGGCCGGATGTTCCTCGAACCATTGCTGCAGCTTGTCGCCGATGATCGCCTCGACCACGGGCCTGACCTCGGACGAGACCAGCTTATCCTTGGTCTGGGACGAGAATTTCGGGTCCGGCACCTTGACCGACAGCACGCAGGTGAGGCCTTCGCGCGCGTCGTCGCCGGTCAGCGCCACCTTCTCGCGCTTGGCGATGCCGCTCTCGGTCGCATAATTATTGATGGTGCGGGTCAAGGCGCCACGGAACCCGGCCAGATGGGTGCCGCCGTCGCGCTGCGGGATGTTGTTGGTAAAGCACAGCATGGACTCATGGTAGGAGTCGGTCCATTGCATGGCGACTTCGACCGTGATGCCCTCGCGCTCGCCCGACACCACGATGGCCGGGGCGTGCAGCGCCTGCTTCGCCTTGTCGAGATAGGCTACGAACGCCTCGAGCCCGCCCTCGTAATACATGGTGACCGACTTCCACTCGGCCGTGCGCTGATCGTTCAGCACCAGGGTCACGCCGGAATTCAGGAACGCGAGCTCGCGCAGGCGATGCTCCAGCGTCGCGAAATCGAAATCGACCTTGGTGAAGGTCTCGGTCGAGGGCAGGAAGGTCACCTGGGTGCCGGTGCGCAGCGTGCCCGGGCGCTTGCTGTCGTCCGGCATCATCGGTGCGACGCCGGTGATCTCGAGCTTCGATACCGCGTCGCCATGGGCGAAGCTCATGGTGTGCTCCTTGCCGGCACGCCAGATCACCAGATCCAGGCGGCTCGACAGCGCGTTCACGACCGAAACGCCGACGCCATGCAATCCGCCGGAGACCTTGTAGGAATTCTGGTCGAACTTACCGCCGGCATGGAGCTGGGTCATGATGACCTCGGCGGCCGACACGCCTTCTTCCTTATGCATGTCGGTCGGGATGCCGCGGCCGTTGTCGCGCACCGTGACCGAGCCGTCCGGGTTCATCGTGACCTCGACCGTGTCGCACCAGCCGGCCAGCGCCTCGTCGATCGCGTTGTCGACGACCTCGTAGACCATGTGATGCAGGCCCGACCCATCATCGGTGTCGCCGATATACATGCCCGGACGCTTGCGCACCGCATCGAGGCCGCGCAGCACCTTGATCTGATCGGCGCCATAATTCTCGGCCGACGGGTCCTGATGGTGGGGAACGGGCTCACTCATGATGGATCACTATTCTCTTCCACGCTCTGTCGGCGCCGGATAGCGGACGTCGAACGGATCAGTCTAGAACGAAATTCGGGCAAGGTCGGGGCAAACTGCCCGCCTGGCGGGAATGGGCGGGTCAATCACCGGGCATGGGACACGCCACGCAGTGCGGCGCCACCGGCGCCATGCAGCGCCGCGCCATCGGCCACGGTGACGAAATCGGCGCGACCACCGAGCTCGGTGAAGAGTTCCGGGTCGGTTCCGGTCAGCCAGGCCTGGCTGCCGAGCGCCACGATCTCGTCGAACAGCGCGCGCCGGCGGGTCCGGTCCAGATGGGCCGCGACCTCGTCCAGCAGCAGCACCGGGGCCGCCCCCTTGGCGCCGGCCTGCAGGCGGGCATGGGCCAGCACGATCGAGATCAGCAGCGCCTTCTGCTCGCCGGTCGAGCAATCGACCGCGGCGGCCCCCTTGGCGGCGTGATGGACCTTGAGATCGGTGCGGTGCGGACCGACCGAGGCGCCGCCGATCTCGGCATCGAGCCGGCGGCTCGCGCCATATTCCGCGCGGAGCCGCTCCTCGACCGCCAAGGCCGGCATCTGGTCGAGCCAGGCGTCGACGCCGCCGTCGAGCGTGAGACGCGGCGACGGGAAGCTGCCGGCCGGCCGCGACGCGGTCTGGTCGAGCCGGTCGGCGACCTCGCGCCGGGCGGCGGCAACTGCGACGCCTTCGCGCGCCAGGGTCTCTTCCAGCACCGACAGCCATTGCGGGTCGGCACCGCCGGCGCGCAGCAGCTTCGCCCGCTCGCGCAGCGCCTGCTCATAGGCCGCCAGCCGGGTCGCGTGCGCGGAATCATAGCCGAACACCAGCCGATCGAGAAAGCGGCGGCGGGGTGCCGCCCCCTCCTGGAACAGACGATCCATCTGCGGCGTCAGCCAGACGAGGTTGAGATAGCCCGCGAGTGCCGCCTGGCCCTTGACCGCCTGGCCATCGATCCGGACCAGGCGCCGATCGCCGGTCTCGCTCGTGCCATCCCGGCCGGTGCCGATCGCGACCAGCCCATCCGGCGTCGCGAGGCGTGCCGCGACCGCCCAGGGTCGCGAAACCTCGCGCGTGGCCTCGCCGCCCATCAGTGCCGGGCGCCGGTCGATCTCAGCCAGGCGGGCCCGGCGCAGGCCGCGGCCGGGCGCCAGGAACGACACGGCCTCCAGCAGATTGGTCTTGCCGGCGCCGTTGGGCCCGGTCAGCACCACCGGCCGGGCATCGACCTCCAGCCGGGCGGTCTCGTAGCAGCGGAAATCGGTCAGATCGAGCCGCAGGACCGCAACCGGAGCAGCCGGCGCGCGCGCCTGTCCCGCCGCCTCGAACGCGGTCGAGGACGGGCCGGCGGCACCGTCGGGCGTATAGGAGCTGTCCAATCGACTTATGGGATCATCGGGTTGCACGGAGTCGGCCGGGTACTGGATCAAAGCGTCAAGAAACCCCGCGGAAGTCCGTCGTTTTTTCTCCGGCTGCCGGAGCGGTTCGAAGCGGTCAGTTTACACCGGCGGCCCCAGGATCAGAAGCCCAATCGCCATCTGCCCCGCGCGTACGCGTATACGCGCATACGCGAGTGCGATTTTCTATCGGCTCGCCGGACTTTATGCGCCCCGCCAGCGTTGGCTTTGGGAAGCAGCTTTATCTTTCAAGCGTTCGATCGGAAGCCCCTCCCGTGACGTCAGCGCCGCCCGTCGAACCGGACCGCCCCGAGACCGAGCTGGAACACCGCCTGCACCAGCAAGCGCTATTGGCGGAACTCGGCCATATCGCCATGCTCGACGTGACGCTCGACGACCTGTTGAGCGAGGCCTGCCGGCTGACGGCGCTCGGGCTCGGCATCCAATATTGCAAGGCACTGGAATATCAGCCCGACGAGGGACGCTTTCTGGTGCGCGCCGGGGTCGGCTGGCACGAGGGCGTGGTTGGCCACGCGACCATCGGCGCCGACCTTGCCTCGCCGGCGGGCTACGCCTTCCAAACCGGGCGGCCGGTCATCTCGAACCATCTGGCCGAGGAGGAACGGTTCCGCACGCCCGACCTGCTGGTCGAGCACAATATCCAGCGCGCCATCAACGTCATTCTGGATGGCCAGGACCCGCCGTTCGGGGTGCTGGAGGCGGACAGCCCGACCGACGGCGATTTCACCGAACGCGACCTCGCTTTTCTCGAAGCGGTCGCCAACCTGTTGGGCATGGCCGTGCAGCGCCATCGCGCCAACGAAGAGATCCGCCGGCTGAACGAGACCCTGGCGAGCCAGGTCGAGGAGCGGACGGCACAGTTGCGGGCAAGCCAGCATCAGCTCCAGCTGCTCTACGATCATTCGTCCGAATGCCACGCGCTGCTGAAGGTCGGCGAGACCGGCGAGTTCATTTATGAGGAGATCAACCCGGCGACGCTCCGGCTCTACGACCTGCCGCGCGATGCCGTCGTCGGCCACAGCCTGGCCGAGGTTCACGACGAGGATGAGGCGACCGAAATCGCCCATGCGCTCAACGAGGCGTTGGCGACCGGCCGGCCGGTGCGCTACCAGCGCGCCCAGGGCGCCTCGCTGGTCGACGCGGTCGCGGCTCCGATACCGGCCCATCCGGACGAGCTCCGGCGGATCGCGGTCAGTGCGCGCGACGTGACCGAGAGCCGGCAGCTCGAGGAACAATTGCGCCAGGCCCAGAAGATGGAGGCGGTCGGCCAGCTGACCGGCGGCGTCGCCCATGACTTCAACAACCTGTTGACCGTCGTCATCGGCAATCTGGATGTGATGGAAATGGGCCTGACCGACGAGCGTCTGGTCCGCCTGCTGGGCGCCGCCCGGCGCGGGGCAGAGCGGGCGGCGACGCTCACCCATCGCCTGCTGGCCTTTTCGCGCAAGCAGCCGCTGGCGCCGCAGCCGGTCGATCTCAACAAGCTGGTCGGCGGCATGTCCGAACTGCTGCGCCGGTCGTTGGGCGAGACGGTGACGATCGAAACCACGCTCGCCGGCGATCTATGGCAGACCAGCGCCGATGCCAACCAGATCGAAAACGCGCTGCTGAATCTCACGTTGAACGCCCGCGACGCCATGCCGTCGGGCGGCAAGCTGACCATCGGCACCACCAATGCCGTGCTGGATGCCACCTATGCCGGCCGCTATCCCGAAGTCGCGCGCGGCGACTATGTCCAGCTGTCGGTGACCGACAATGGCGTCGGCATGAGCGCCGAGACGCTGGCCAAGGCCTTCGAGCCGTTCTTCACCACCAAGGATATCGGCAACGGCAGCGGGCTCGGCCTCAGCATGGTCTATGGCTTCGCGCGCCAGTCGGGCGGCCATGCCGCGATCAAGAGCGCGCCCGGCCATGGCACGACGGTCGAGCTGTTCCTGCCGCGCCTGGTGGCGCCCGCCCTGGCACCCGAGGCGGCCGCCGTGGTGGCGATGCCCGACAGTGCGACCGGTGAAACCGTACTGGTGGTCGAGGATGACGAGGATGTCCGCGAGTATACCGTGACCGCGCTGGAAACGCTGGGATACGTCGTCCATGCCGCACGCAACGCCGGAGAGGCGCTCCAGCGGCTGAGGGAACTGGCGCGGATCGATCTGCTGTTCACCGATGTGGGCCTGCCCGGCGGCACCAACGGCCGCGAGTTGGCCGAGGCCGCGGCAGCGTCGAAGCCCGGCCTGAAGGTGCTGTTCACCACCGGCTATGCCAGCCGCGCCGTGGTCCGCGACGGCACGCTCGACCCCGGCGTCGACATGATCGGCAAGCCATTCACGCTGAAGGAAATCGCGCTGAAGATCCGGGACGTGCTGGATCGCTAGAGATCCCACACTAGAGTATCCGTGTTGATCAAGCGAGTTTTTGGGTCCAGAGCCTGCCGTCGCGAATGAGTGCGTTGGCGAGGATCAGCAGCTTTCGCATGATGGCCGTGAGCGCGAGCTTCGGGGGTTTTCCTGCG
>JAQGIC010000017.1 GCA_028288725.1 Rhodospirillales bacterium | reverse complement strand
ATCCGGCATCGGCGATGATCCAGGTCGACCTGCCGCCCCAGCCAACGGGTCGGCGGCTGCATCGCGTCCACTACGGCCGTTCCCGCCCAACCGCGAACTGCTCCGGATCGGCCGTTCGGCCGATGCCATCGGGCAGAGGGCCACCTATCTGTCCAGATTGGGACCGTATGGCGGACAAGCCCGAATTTGCCTCAGCAAGCTGATCGATGACCGTCGTTGCGCGCCGAAGCGCCCTGCTCATGTGTTGGATGGGCCGAATAGAGAATGTCAGGTTCTGCCGCAGAACATTCGAAAGCAGACAAAGCGACGTCGCAAGCGGTAATATGGCCGCCCGAAGAGGTGGGGATCCTCTTCGGGCGGCAGGGCTCAGCGGGTGCCTTCCTCGAGGCCCAGCAGCTGCCACTCCCAACGGAGCCCTTGTCCGAATCCGCCGCCCAACTCAGCGAACAGATTGGCGACATCGTCGGCCGTCTTCGTCCGGCCCCAATCGCGCTGGAGCTCGCTGACATAGGAGGCGACGGTGAGCGGACGTGCGCCGGCCTGCATCATGCGCTGCACGGCGCGCTCGTGCCCCTCGACGCTGCCGCCGCCCGAAGCGTCGGTGACGATATAGATCTCGTATCCCGCCGCGATCGCAGAGAGCACCGGCATGGTCAGGCAGACCTCGGTCCAAAGGCCCGCCATCACCAGCTTCTTCTTGCCGGTCGCCTGCACCCAGTCGCGAACTCGCTCGTCATCCCAGGAATTGAGACCGGTGCGGTCGATCGGGGCCTGGTCCGGATGCACGGCCTGGATTTCCTTGATCAGTTCCAGGCGTTCGGCAAAGGCCGTGGTGAACAATGTCGGCACGCCGAAGATCTTGGCGCCCTTGGCGAGCATCACCGTGTTGTTGACGATCGTGTCGTTGGAGTGCGAGCGCACGGCAAGCAGCTGCAGATATTGATGGTCGATCAGCAGGAGCGCGTGATTGTCGCCTGTCAGCAAGGTGTCGTCGGTGGTCATGATGAATTCCTTTCGGGCGTTCACTGGGGTTCCGCGCGGACGAGCGTCCGGCGGTTGGGGGACGGAGCGAGTGCACGCCGTCCCGGTGGCGATGGGAGAGGGCCCCGATCCCTGGCCGGACCGGGGCTGGGGTCAGGCCGCGATCGTCGCGAAGCGGCCCTTGCTGAAGTCGTCGATCGCCTGGCGGATCTCGGCCTGGCTGTTCATCACGAACGGGCCACGGCCGACGATTGGTTCGTCGATCGGCTCGCCGGTGAGGACGAGCAATGTCGCCTCGCCGAAGCTCTGGAGCGTTACCTCGCTGCCCGTGCGATCGAGCAGCAGCATCTCGGCATCGTGGAGCGGCTCGCCCCCCACCGTGACATGCCCGTTCAGCACGATAAGCATGGCGGTATGCCCCTCGGGCAGATCCAGCGTGACATCGGCGCGCCGGTTCAGCCGCACGTCCCACACATTGATCGGGGTGAAGGTGCGCGCGGGACCCTTGGCGCCGAGATAGTCGCCGGCGATGATCCGCGCCTTGCCGGCGCCGCCCGGCAGCTCGACCGCCGGCACATCGGCGGAGAGGATGCCCTGATAGCCGGCGGCCGCCATCTTGTCCCTGGCGGGCAGGTTGACCCAGAGCTGCACCATCCGGAACGGCCCGCCCGCCTTGGCATAGGCAGGCGAGTGATATTCCTCATGGATGATCCCGCCCCCGGCGGTCATCCACTGGACGTCGCCCGGGCCGATCACGCCGCCATTGCCGGCGGAATCGCGATGTTCGACTTCGCCCTCATAGACGATGGTTACCGTCTCGAAGCCGCGATGCGGGTGCTGGCCAACCCCGCGCCGCTCGGTCGTCGGCGCGAACTGATGCGGGCCTGCATAATCGAGCAGCAGGAACGGGCTGATATGAGCGCCCAGCGTATCGTAGGAAAATAGCGAGCGGACCGGGAAACCGTCGCCCACCCAATGGCTGCGATCATTACCGTAGCGGCCGAGTAGATTCTTGCGCATTGATCTTCTCCGTAGCGACCAGCGGAATGGCGTGCTGTTGATAAGGAGATAGACGTGGGACGTTGGCGACGAAAGATGGCGGTACTCGACGCAGCGTCCTATTTATAGGACGATATGCAAGACCTCAACGACCTCTTCTACTTCGTCCAGGTGGTCGACCATGGCGGCTTCGCACCCGCCGGTCGGACGCTGGGCGTCCAGAAATCGAAGCTCAGCCGCCGCATCCTGCTGCTGGAAGAAAGATTGGGCGTGCGCCTGCTCAACCGCTCCTCGCGCCGCTTCTCGATCACCGAAATCGGCCGCGAATATTACGATCGCTGCGCCGCGATGCTGGTCGAGGCGGAAGCCGCCGAACAGGTGGTTGCCCAAGTGCGCGCGGAGCCGCGCGGCATCATTCGGGTGAGCTGCCCCACCGCACTGCTCTCCTTCCAGTTCGGTGCGCTGGTCGCGCGCTTCATGGCGGAGAATCCAGCAATCGAGGTGCATCTGGAGGGAACCAACCGGCGTGTCGATGTCATCGCCGAAGGATTCGATATCGCGATCCGCGTGCGCTTTCCGCCGCTGGCGCCGAGCGATCTGGTGATGCGCCAGTTGGACCAGAGCACCCAGTGCCTTGTCGCCAGCCCCGCGCTCGTCGCGCAGGCCCTCATATCTCCCGCCGATCTTGTTGGCCTGCCGAGCCTCGATCTCGGGCCGCCGCATCGCGAGCATGTCTGGCAACTCCGCCATGAGGACGGCCGGACGGCGGCGGTTCGGCACGCCCCGCGCCTGGTCACCGACGACATGCCGGCGCTCCGCGACGCGGCCTATGCCGGGGTGGGCGTCGTGCAGCTCCCAATGATGATGACCTGGGAGGATCTCGCCGCCGGCAGGCTGATCGAAGTGTTGCCGGGCTGGCATCCACCGGCGGGCATCGTCCACGCGGCGTTCGCTTCGCGGCGCGGGCTGTTGCCGTCGGTGCGGGCGCTATTGGATTTTCTCGTTCGCGAATGCGCGGCGCAACGAATACAGGCGGATCGGTCGCTTGGGCGCGGCGATTTGGCGATGGGCGATGCCTGAACGGCGCCGAAGCGCTGGAAGAGACGGCCGAATGGCCGCAAGCCGTCATTCGCAGTATCATGAATAAATGTCGGGTTTCGGCGTAGCCGAGACCAATCCGCAACGACCAGATTGGGCGCGGTGCGGAAACCAGAGTTCCTCGACGTGAACGTCGAGGAACTCATCAGATGCTAGACTTTCGGGCCCTCGGCGAGGGTGAGCGCATCCTAGACGTCGACACTGAGATAGCGAACCGTGCTCTCGATCTTGGTATGGTCGAATGCTGGCTTCAACGTGATCGCGTGAACGCGGGCCGACTTCATCGGGCCGGCGCTATTCAATTTCCAACACGAGGCCTTCACCGGGGCGCATTGCCACGGTGCTGACCAACTCGTTCGGGCGATCGAGGTGGGTCGAAAGCAATATCGTCGCCGGTCCGATCGCCACTTCCTTCGGCACCTCGCCCATGTTCAGCAACACCAGCACGCTTTCCGCCCCTTCACCTCTTGAGAAGCGGAGAATGTCTCCGTCCGCCCCAATCTCATGCAACGACCCCACCGATAGAGCCGTCCTGTCCCGGCGCAGCGCGATCAGCGCGTGATAAAGCGTCCAGATCGAGTCTGGGTCCTTGCTCACCCTAGCCACGTTGTCGAGTTCGGCGACCGGGTCGATCGGCAGCCACGGATGGCCAGTGGTGAAGCCGGCCTCGCGCGATGCGTCCCATTGCATCGGGGTCCGCTGCGGATCACGACCCAAACCAATGCCGGGCTGGATCTTCTCCGCCGGATCCTGGACCAATTCCGGCGGGATCTTGCCGTTGCTCATGCCGATCTCGTCGCCGTAGTACAGCGTTGGCGTGCCCCGCAGGGTCAGTAGCAGCATCGCCGCCAGTCGGGCCTGAGCGGCGCCGACCCGCGTCGCGATTCGGGGTTGGTCGTGGTTGCCCAGGACCCAGTTCGGCCAAGCTCCAGGTGGCAATGCCGCCTCGTATTTCCTGACGATGTCGGCGATCGTGGCGGCGTTCCATTTCGTATTGATCAGCTGGAAATTGAACGGCAGTTGGGCGCCATGCAGCGACTTGCCGTAATAGGCGACCAGGCGATCGACCGGCAGGTAAATCTCCCCGATCATCACGCGGTCTCCGGGATAGCCATCGATGACGGACCGCATCTCGGCGACGATATCCTGCACCTCCAGCCGATCCGCCGTGTAGAGGTCGATGAACTGGTCGTGCAGCGGACCGCCGGGTTTCCAGGCCGGGTTGACCGGGTTGTCGCGGAACAGGTCGTCCTTGACCAGCACCCAGAGCACATCCATCCGGAAGCCATCGACGCCGCGGTCCAGCCAGAAGCCAAGCGCGTCCATCATCGCGGCGCGAACAGCCGGATTACGCCAGTTGAGATCCGGCTGCTGCTTCAGGAAGGAATGGAGGTAATACTCGCCCGTGGTCTCGTCCCGTTCCCAGGCGCTGCCGCCGAACCGGCTCAGCCAGTTGTTCGGCGGGCCGCCAGCTGGGCCCGGCGGCCGCCAGATATACCAATCGCGTTTGGGGCTGTCGCGACAGCCGCGGCTCTCGATGAACCACGGATGCCGTTCGGACGTATGGTTCGGCACGAAGTCGAGAATGAGCTTCAGACCGCGCGCATGGGCATCGGCCAGCAGCCTGTCGAAGTCAGCTAGGGTGCCGAATAGCGGATCGACGTTGCAGTAATCAGATATGTCATAGCCGAAGTCGGCCATCGGCGACGGCTGGATCGGCGACAGCCACAGCGCATCGACACCGAGCGTCACGAGGTAGTCCAGCCGTTCAGCGATTCCTAACAGATCGCCGACTCCGTCACCGTTCGTGTCTTGGAACGAGCGGGGGTAGACCTGATAAATGATGCCGCGCTGCCACCATAATGGGTTCTGCATCGTTCATTCCTGTAAGCGACCGCGGTCTCTACAACGCGGCGGCGGCAGGAAGGGTTCGAACGACGATGATCAACGACCTTTGGTACAAGAATGCCGTCGTCTATTGCCTGTCCGTCGGCACCTACATGGACGTAAATGGAGACGGCATCGGAGATTTCGAGGGGTTGACGCGCCGTCTCGACTATCTGCAGGGCCTCGGCATCACCACCATCTGGTTGATGCCGTTCCAACCCTCGCCCGGCCGGGACAATGGCTACGATATCAGCGACTATTACGGCGTCGATCCCCGCTACGGCACGCTGGGTGATTTCGTCGAATTCACCCACGGCTGCCAGCAGCGCGGCATGCGCGTCATCATCGACCTTGTGGTCAATCACACCTCCGACCAGCACCCCTGGTTCAAGGCCGCGAGATCCGATCCGACGTCGAAATACCGCGACTGGTACGTCTGGTCGAAGGCCGAACCGAAGAACGCCACGACCGGCGTCGTGTTTCCGGGCGTGCAGAAATCGACTTGGACGCGGGATGCAGCCGCCAAGGCCTGGTATTTCCACCGTTTTTACGATTTCCAGCCCGACCTCGCTACCGCCAATCCGCATGTCCAAGCCGAGATCCTGAAAATCATGGGCTTCTGGCTGGAGCTCGGCGTCTCCGGCTTCCGGATGGATGCGGTCCCGTTCGTCATCTCGGCCAAGGGCGCTCGCGTTCCGGCCAAGCCGCCCGAGCAATTCGACATGCTGCGGCGGTTCCGGGAGTTCCTGCAATGGCGCTGCGGCGACGCGATCATCTTGGGCGAGGCCAACGTGCTGCCCGAGGATGACATGAAGTATTTCGGCGGCGACGGCGAACGGCTTCAGATGGTCTTCAACTTCCAGGCCAACCAGAACCTATTCTATGCCTTGGCGACAGCGGACTGCCGTCCGCTGAAGAAGGCACTGAAAGCGACGAAGCCACGGCCCGCCACCGCTCAATGGGGCATGTTCCTGCGCAACCATGACGAACTGGACCTGGGGCGGCTGACCGAGCCGCAGCGCGCGGCAGTGTTCGCCGCCTTCGGCCCCGACGCTTCGATGCAGCTGTATGGCCGCGGCATCCGGCGCCGCCTCATGCCGATGCTGGGCGGCGATCGCCGGCGGCTCGAATTGGCGACGAGCCTGATGATGACGCTGCCAGGCACGCCGGTGATCCGTTACGGCGACGAGATCGCGATGGGCGACGACCTCAGCCTGAAGGAGCGCGAATGCGCTCGGACGCCGATGCAGTGGTCGACGGAGCCTCATGGCGGGTTCACCAAGAGCGACCATCCGATCTCGCCGGTGATTTCAGGTGGCGCTTACGGCTTCGAGCACACTAACGTGGCGGACCAGCGGCGCGACCCGGACTCCTTCCTGAATTGGCTTGAGCGTATCATCCGCATGCGCAAGGAAGTACCCGAGATCGGCTGGGGCGACTTCCAGTTCGTACCCACAGGCACCCACGAAGTCCTGGCCATCCGATACGAATGGCGCCGAAACTCGGTCTTGTTCGTCCATAACCTGGGCGCTCAACCGCGCGAAGTGACGATCGAGCGCGGTGCCGAAGGCGAACACGACGGGCTGCTGGTCAATCTGCTCTCGGGCGATCACAGCGAGCCCGACAAACAGGGTTGCCATCGCATTCTGATGGAGGCCTATGGCTATCGCTGGTTCCGCATCGGCGGCCTCGATTATTTGCTTCGCAGGAGCGAAGTCTAGGAATCATTCGGGAGACGATGGACCGTGTCTGCAAGCGTTAGAGCCGCCGAAAGCCATGTCCGCAAGCTGTCGACCAGAGACTTGTCGAGTTCTTCACTGATGGAGACGGGGAAAGGCTGGGCTGGTGGATCATCGAGGCGCAGACCGACGATGAGGGCGACGTCGCCCAGATTCCGGTCGGGGTCGACGAGCGCTGTCGGCCGGCGGGCTTCACGGCGCTGGCTCTCCTCCGGATCGCGCTGGCCCGCGCGGAAGACGAGGCCGGGCGCCGCGCGTTGCCGGCCAGCGAGGCGCTGGTGGAGGCGCTGCGTCTCGCCGTCGCCAGTCCCGCTCCGGTCTGCCGCGCTGGGTCCGTCGCGCCGGCGGAGCCTCGATCGCCGGAGAGCGCTCGGAGCAGAAGACCGCGGTGCGGCCGACGGACCGGCCTTCACCGCGCCGGCGTTTCGTGACGGCGTCGCCGGTGATCCCGGCGCGCTGAGCGGGTCCCTCACCCGTTACCGTCACGTGGCTGAACCCACAGCCGTCCCGGCGCGCCCACGGACAGGGCGGTCGTCTCGTACGCCTCCCCGCGTGGGGACAATCATCACATTCCTGGAGAACGGACCCATGGCCCGAGCCACGATCACCCGCGGGTTCATCAGGGACCTGCCGCCGCTGCCCGATGGTGTCGACAAGCGCCGCATCTTCGACGGCCGCCTCGCCGGCTTCATCGCCGAGCAACGGCGTTCGGGCACAACCCTCTACTTCCGATACCGTGACACGCGCGGGCGGAGCCACGAGATGAAGCTCGGATCGGCACCGAGCGATCATCCCCAATCGCGGGCGATCGAGGTCGAACGATGACGGCCCACGCCCGAAAGATCGGGGTTTTGCCGCGTTGGTGGGGATAGCGTGGGACAGCCCAGAAACGACGAAGCCCGGCGGGAGGGCCGGGCGTCCGAAAGGGCCTTATGCGACAAGGAAAGGGAGTGGTGCGCCCGAAGGGATTCGAACCCCTAACCCCCAGATTCGTAGTCTGGTGCTCTATCCAGTTGAGCTACGGGCGCGCAATCGACGGCGAAACCGCCGTTCGAGGT
>JAQGIC010000016.1 GCA_028288725.1 Rhodospirillales bacterium | reverse complement strand
CCGGAGCTCCGGGGCATGGCCCTGGCCGCGGGCTTTCGCGACATCCGGTTCGTGGGCGAAGACTCCCATGAATATTCGCCGGCAAGCCGCAAGCTGATCGCGCTCGCGGTGAAATGAACCGCCGGGTGATTCGGCGAACATTGATTTTTGGTAATCTTTTCTCTTCCGATCCGAGCTTCACGCTGCCGTCATAACCCAGGCGCAAGATGGTTAATGGAAGTTAACCACAGGGAGGCGGTATCATGCGCGCATCGAACCCTGCACATTTCCTCGGACAGCCGTTGGCCACCGCGATCTTCGCCCTCGGCCTCGCCCTGTTCCCGCAGGGGTCGTTCGGCGCGGATGTCGCCGCGACCGGCACCGCGCCGGTGCCGACAACCGGCTTTACCCTCTCGACCTTTGCCGGCCCTCTGACAGGGTCGAGCCAGCCGGATTCGGTCGCCGTTGCCGGGGCCACGATCTGGGTCGGCTACGGCAATACGGGCGCGCCGGATGGTTCCGGGGGCGCCATGAGCCAGATTGTCGAATATTCAGCGAACGGCGCGGTCATGCACGTGCTGACGGTCGCCGGCCACAATGACGGGCTGCGCTACGACCCGGTCGGCAAGAAGCTGTGGGCGCTGCAAAACGAAGACGCCAACACCAACCTCGTGCTGATCGATCCGGCATCGGCCGCGACGGAAATCTTCACGTTCGGCAAACCGCCCCATGGCGGCGGCTACGACGATATCGTGTTCAAAGACGGCTATACCTATTTCAGCGCCTCGAACCCGAAGCTCGACAAGAGCGGCAACAATACCGGGCCGGCGATCGTCCGGGCGGTGCTCCGGCAAAACCACACGGTCGATGTCTATCCGGTCATGTCCGGCAATCCGGAGGCGGCGAACTTCACGTTCGGCACCGTGACGCGGCTCAATCTGACCGATCCGGATTCCATGGTGCTCACGCCCTGGGGCGATATCCTGCTCGACGATCAGGGCGATGGGCAGCTCGTCCTTCTACGCGCCTCGGGCTCGAAGGAACCGCCGATCCAGGTCATTCCGCTGCAGGGGGGCATGCAGATCGACGACACGGCGTTCGTGACGGCGAACCGCGGCTTCCTGCTGATCGCGGATCGGAATTCCAATACCATCTACAAGCTATCGAGCAACGTCTGGCAGGTCGGCACCGCCCTTTCGGCGTCGACCGGCGTTGCGGCGGCCGGGACGACGCCGGCCGTTCCCGCCTATGTCGGACAGCTCGACCTCCATAGCGGAGTGGTGCTTCCGGTGCTGACCAACCTGACGAGCCCGCACGGCCTGGCCTTCGTCGGCGAATGAACGGATGGCGAGCGCGGTCGGTCGCGAGGGCCGGCCGCGCTCGCAGCCGCTTTGGTCAGACGGCTTCCGACAGGATGGCGCAGCCGAGCCGCAAGGCCTCGTCATCGATCGTGATCGGCGGCAGGATCTTCAGTGCGACGTCGTCGCGGCCGCAGCGCTCGATCAGCAGGCCTTTCTCGAAGGCGCGCCGTCCGGCCGCCGCCGCCGCCGCCGGACCGCCGGCCTCCGCGAAATCGATCGCCCAGATGAAACCCCGGCCCCGCAGCGCGAGCTTCGGCCGCGCGGCCACGATCGCGCGCAGCTGCGCTTCGAGCTTGGCCGCGCGCCGGGCCAGCTCGGCCGCGAAGCGCTGCTGACCCCACAGTTCCAGGGCCGCCGTCGCCGCGACGAAGGCGAGCTGGTTGCCGCGGAAGGTGCCGGTATGGTCGCCCGGCTCCCATTGGTCGAGCGCGCGCTTCATCAGCACGATCGCCATGGGCAGGCCATAGCCCCCGATCGATTTCGACAGGCAGACCAGGTCGGGCACGATGCCGGCGCTCTCGAACGAAAAGAAGCTGCCGGTTCGGCCGCAGCCGACCTGCACGTCGTCGACGATCATCAGCACGCCGAACCGGTCGCACAGCGCGCGCAGCCCCCGCAGCCATTCGGGCGAGGCCAGATAGACGCCGCCCTCGGCCTGAACGGTCTCCAGGATGATGGCAGCCGGCAGGTCGAGACCCGAATTCGGGTCCTCGAACAGGTGGGTGATGTAACCCAGCGAATCCGCCAGCCGGTAGGGGCCGTCCTCGAACGGAAAGAATGTCGCGGAATCGAGCGGCGCGCCGGCCGCGGCCCGGTGGGCACGGTTGCCGGTGACCGCCAGGCAGCCGTTCGACATGCCGTGCCAGCCGCCGGTGAAGCTGGCGATATTGCTGCGGCCGGTGACCCGGCGGGCGAGCTTGATCGCCGCCTCGACCGCGCTGGCGCCGGTCGGTCCGCACAGCTGGATCTTGTAATCGAGTCCACGCGGCTCGAGGATCGTCGCTTCGAACCGCTCGAAGAAATCCCGCTTGGCACCGGAATGCAGATCCAGTCCCTGCACCATCCTGTCGGACAGCAGGTGATCGATCAGCCGTTGTTTGATGAAATCCGGATTGTGCCCATAGTTCAGCGCGCCGGCTCCGGCGAAGAAATCGACATAGCCGCGCCCGGCCTCGTCATAGAGCATGGCGCCCTTCGCCCGGTCGAACACGGCGGGAAACGTCCGGCAATAGGTGCGGACATTCGATTCCATCCGTTCGAACACGGCCGTTCCATCGGGGTCGTTGTGAGACGACGCGAGCACGGGAGAAATCATCGAACGACCCTGACCTGATTGAGTTGGGGATCCGACGCGCTGATCGGCGTGCCGGCGTCCAAGAGCGCCCGCAGCAGCCCGGCGATCGTGCGGGTCAGCCTTTCGCCGGGCATGAGCAGCGGAATGCCGGGCGGATAGGGCGTGATGGCCTCGGCGGCAATCCGACCGACGGCGTCGGCGAGCGGGACGGCCTCGTCCGGCGCGAAGAACGCCTCGCGCGGGGTCAGCACCATCTCGGGCGGCACGGCCAGGATATCTTCGATCAAAGCGCTCCCGCCGGCGGCGTCGCGCCGCCCGGCATGATCCGCGACCTCGGCAAAGCCCGCGACCAGCCGGTCCATGTCCCGCTCGGTATTGCCGATCGTCGTGATGCATAGCACATGACCGGTCCCGCCCAGTTCGGGCTGGACGCCATGGTCGCGGTTCAGCCGGGCGACGATGGCGCGCGCATCCCGGGCCAGCCCGGAGACGCCGACCAGCAGCTTGGTCTCGTCCAGCTGATGCAGCCCGGTGCCGGCACCGGCCAGATGCTCCGGCCGCAGAACCTGCAGTCCCGGGATGGCGGCGAGGCGCCTTGCGGTTCGCCGCGCCCGGTCGAGCGTCTGGTCGAGCAGGAGCCGGCCGTCCAGCATCATCTGGCGCCGGGCAAGATCGATCGAACTCATGATCGCGAAATGCGGGCTGGTGGTCTGGATCAGTTGCAGCGCGCGCCGCACGGCGGCCGGATCGAGCTTGGCCGGATCGATGTGCAGCACGGCCGCCTGGCTCAGGCCCGAAATGATCTTATGAACCGACTGCACGGTCGCGGCGGCGCCGGATTGCTCGGCCGGCCGCGGCAGTTCCGGGTGAAAGGCGAAATGGGGCGAATGGGCGCCATCGACGAGCAACAGGGCGCCGTGCCGGTCGCAGGCGGATGCGAGCGCCGCGATGTCGGCGGTCGTGCCGAAATAGGTCGGATGCAGGACCCAGAGCGCCTTGGCCGGCGTTTCGGCGAATGCCGCCTCGACCCGGGGGGCGTCCAGGCCATGGGCAACGCCGAACACGCCGTCCCAGCGCGGCCAGAGCCAGATCGGGCTCGCCCCGCTTTGGATCAGGCCCGCCACCACCGACTTATGCGCATTGCGCTGGACCAGCACCGGATCGCCCGGCTTCAGCGCCGCCAGCGCCATGGCGATATTGCCCGAGGTCGAGCCCTGGACCAGCATGAAGCTCTGCCCGACCCGCCAGGCATCGGCGATCAGCCGCTCGGCTTCCAGGATCGGCCCTTCGGGGCAATGCAGCGTATCGGTGTCCGGCAGATTATTGAGGTCGAGCGCCGCGATATTGGCGCGAAACCACGGATCCAGCGTGCGGCCACCCTTATGGCCGGGGCTGTAGAACGGCGCCTGCTCGCGCTCGACGAAGCGGCGCAACGCGTCGCACAGGGGAGCCGTCGTATGCTTCAAGGTGCTGGTTTCCGGTGGGCAAAGGGTCGCGCCATCATAAAAGCGCCGACGACGCTTCCTGTGTAGTGACCTAGTTCACATCCAAATGTTTTCGAAATACTGACCAAGGGTTCGCGTCAGCCGAAAAGGGTTGCGGCCAAGGCGCTCAATTCCTCGATCGCCTTCGCATCGGCCGGCTGCATTTCGATGATGCCGGCGCCTTGCGCGGCGGCGTTCGGGTAGGCCTTGCGGCGGACCAGATGGGCCTCGATCATTTCAAGACCGGCCACGTCGGACAGGGCCTCGCGGGCGGCGGCATTGTCGCGGCCCTGGGCGTCGGCCGCGTTGATCACGATGAAGGCGCGCAGGGTCTCGTTCAGCTCGCGCGCCTCGGCGACGAGCGAGGCCATCTGCGCGATCGCCCAGATGTCGAACGAACGCGGCTGGACCGGCACCAGCAGGGCGTCCGAGACGGTGAGGGCCGCGCGCAGGCCGGCCGTGTCGTTGCCGCCGACATCGATCACCACCTCGTGGTATTTCGGCGCCAGCAGCCGCACCTGGGTCCTGACGGCCCCGCCGTGCAATCCGACGACGGTGTAGCCCGAGCGGCCGCCCTGCTCGGCGCGGATCTCGGAGAAGACGCTGGCGGAACCCTGCGCATCGGCATCGACCAGCAGCACGTCCCGGCCGGTGGCGGCGCGCAGAATGGCGAGATTGACGGCGATCGTCGTCTTGCCAACGCCGCCCTTGGTGTTGCCGACGGTCAGGATCAAAAGATGCACTCCGAAACCCGGAAACTTTGTCCCGTGGCCATAGAAATGCCGTGGGCAGCGGACCGGACGCAACCCCCTTTTAACCGTCGGCCTGTAGATCTGGCAGCGGGCCGGCGGCATTTCGGCTTGCCGTGCCTGCGCGGAAACCCGAGGATCCGATTTCGCCGCGGCCGGCCGGGCGGACTGAACGAAAAGAGCAGCACATGATCCTGGTCTATGGGTATTTCGCGATCTATGTCGGCCTGTGTTTCCTCGCGGCGATGTTCGGGCGCAAGCGACGGATCGGCATGAACGGGTTCTTCGTGATCGCGTTGCTGGGGACGCCGCTTCTGGCGCTGTTTCTGCTGCTGATCACCGCCCCGGCCCGTCCGCGCGGCGACGAGGCATGATCATCCCGGCCGGTGCGGCGTTGACCAGCCTCTGACATGTTCCTGATCCGGCTCCTGCGGCGCGAGACCACGCTCTCGCTCGCGATCTATCTGACCGGCGCCCTGGTGCTGGCGCTGGCCGACCTGTTCATCGTGATGATCCTCAATCACGTGCTGATGCTCGACCATGTCCGCGACGTGTCCGGCCGGCTGATGGCGCTGTTCGTGCTGCTGGCGCTGACCCGCCGCTATTCCCAGCGCTACGTCATCCGCGAGGGCGGCGACGAGATCATGCGCATCATCCACCGGGTCCGCACCCGCATCATGGACAAGGTCCGCCGGGTCGATGCCAAGACCATGGAACTGACCGACCAATCCTCGCTGCTGATGACCACGATCGCGAACGTCTCGTCGCTGGGCTACCTGTCCTTCTACATGCCGGTGCTGCTGAAGAGCCTGCTCCAGGTCATCGTCGTCCTGGTCTATATCCTGACCATCTCGCCCATCCAGTTCGCGCTGGCGTTCGCGACCATCGGCATCATCGTCCTCTCGTTCATGGAGAGCACGATCAAGGTCGCCCACAGCATGGATGCGATGGAACGGTCGGACGAGACCTTCCTCGCGACCGTGACCGAGATGCTGAAGGGCTTCAAGGAAGTGAAGATGAACCGCCGGCGCGGCGACGCGCTGGTGGCCGAGGTCCGAGCCATCTCCGCGGTCAATCTCGCCGCGAACAGCCGGCTGCGCGAGGATCTGCTGAAGGGCTATACCCGCTCCGACGTGCTGATGATCGGCTTCGTCGGCGTGCTGGTCATGATCGAGCCCCGCCTGATCGGCACCTCGACCCAGACCGTGATGCAGGTGGCGCTCGCGGTGATCTTCCTCATGGGCGTGGTCAGCGATGCGCTCACCATCGGACCCGAGGCGGTCGTGCTCAATCGGCTATGCGGCGCGCTGATGGATATCGAGGGCGACATCGACCGCCTGCCGAGCGACGAGCCGGCGGCCACCCCGGCGGTCTGGGCAAGCTTCGAGACGATCGAATTCCGCGGCGTCGGCTACGAGAATATCGACGTGGTCGCCAAGACCCGGTTCTCCACCGTACCGCTCGATCTCACCGTCTACCCTGGCGAGATCGTCTTCCTGACCGGCAGCAACGGCACCGGCAAATCGACCCTGCTGCGCGTCATCGCCGGCCTCTATGCGCCGCACAAGGGCTGCGTGCTGGTCGACGGCAAGCCGGTGACGCCGGAACAGCTGGTCCAGTACCGCTCGCTCATGACCTGCGTCTTCGCCGAGCATTACCTGTTCGCCAAGTTCTACGGCCACGAGGTCGATGGCGAGACCGCGAGCGCGCTGATCGAGGACATGGGGCTGACCGGCAAGACCGAGATCGTCGACGGGCGCTTCACCACGCTGGCGCTCTCGTCGGGCCAGCGGACCCGGGCGGCGATGATCGCGGCCCTGCTGGAAGACCGGCCGATCTATCTGTTCGACGAATGGGCGGCCGACCAGGATCCGGGCTTCCGGGCGCATTTCTATCGCGAGATCCTGCCCGAGCTGCGCCGGCGCGGCAAAACCATCATCGCCATCACCCACGACACCGAATTCTTCGGCTATTGCGACCGGCTGTTCGAGGTCCGTCCCGACGGCCTCTCCCGGATCCAGGCCGTTCCGGTCGGGGCCGCGTCATGAATTTCATCGAGCTGCTGCGGCGCGAGGCGACGGTCAGGCTGGGTTTCTACGGCTGCGTCGCGGTGGCGCTGGCGCTGTCCGACATGACGATCGTCATCATCATCAACCACGTGCTGATGCAGGACGATATCGCCCAGGTTCCGCTCTGGCATATCGGCGCGTTCGCCCTGCTGGTCGCGACCCGCAAATACAGCCAGGAACATCTGATCCGCGTCGGCGGCAACGAGATCATGCGGATCATTCATTCGGTCCGGGTGCGCATCATCGACAAGGTGCGCCGGGTCGACGTCAAATCCATGGAGCTGACCGACCAGTCGGCGCTGCTGATCGGCACGATCGCGAACGTGTCGTCGATCGGCTACCTGTCGTTCTACGTACCGCTCCTGTTCAAGGGCATCATCCAGATCCTGTTCCTGCTGATCTATGTCTATTTCATCTCGGCGACCCAGTTCGTGGTGGCGCTGGCCGCCATGCTGCTGATCGCGCTGTCCTTCTGGGAGGGCACGACCAAGATCCAGCGCAGCATGAGCGAAATGCAGGAGTCGGATAAATCCTTCCTGTCGACCGCGTCGGAGCTGATGGAAGGCTTCAAGGAAGTGAAGATGAACCGGTGGCGCAGCGACGCGCTGATCGGCGACGTCACCGAAGTGTCCGCCGCCAACCTGCGCGCCAATTCCCGCCTGCGCGAGGACGTGCTCAAGGACTACGGCTGGTCGGAACTGCTGCTGGCCTGCTTCATCGGCGCGCTGGTCTTCGTCGAGCCCCGGCTGATCGGCACGTCGACCCAGACGGTCATGCAGGTCGCGGTCGCGGCCCTGTTCATGGCCAGCCTGGTGCGCGAGGCGATCACGACCGGGACCGAGGTGATCATCCTCAATTCGGTCTGCGGCGGCCTGGTCCAGATCGAGCGCGAGATCGACCAGTTGCGCTCGGACGAGCCCGGCGAGACGCCGCCGCTCTGGTCGACGTTCGAAAGCCTGGAATTCCGCCAGATCACCTATGACAATGTCGACGCGCTGGCGAAGGCGCGCTTCACCGTCGGACCATTCGATCTAACCATCAAGCCCGGCGAAATCGTGTTCCTGACCGGCAGCAACGGGTCCGGCAAATCGAGCGTGCTGCGCCTGATCGCCGGGCTCTACCCGCCCCATCGCGGCGACGTGCTGGTAGACGGTCACGCGCTCCGCGGCGATCAGTTCGTGCAATATCGCTCGCTGATCTCCTGCATCTTCGCCGAGCATTACCTGTTCCATAAGCTCTATGGCTTCGAGGTCGATCCCGTCCGCGCGGCCCGGCTGATCGACGAGATGGGCCTGCGCGGCAAGACCGACCTGGTCGACGGCACCTTTTCGACCCTCGCCTTGTCGTCCGGCCAGCGCACGCGCATCGCGATGATCTCGGCCCTGCTCGAGGACCGGCCGATCTATCTGTTCGACGAATGGGCGGCCGACCAGGATCCTGGCTTCCGCCATCGCTTCTATCGCGAGATCCTGCCGCAGCTGAAGGCGGCCGGCAAAGCGGTGATCGCCATCACCCACGACACCGAATATTTCCCCTATTGCGACCGGCTGTACGACGTCCAGCGCGGCCGGCTGGTCGAGATCACAGAAGTGGCGGTGGGCGCGTCGCTGTAGGTGCGGGGCGCAGGCACCAGCGGATTTCGCCCCAAGTAACACAGCCGCCCATCGGACACTCGGGCCCGTCCGGGGCACTCTCGGACAAATTTGCGCCGGCTCAAATTTTGTTCTTGTTTCGTTTCACGTGGAACTGGCTGGACCAGAGACGGGATCGAATACGGCGGAGAGCGACCCA
>JAQGIC010000130.1 GCA_028288725.1 Rhodospirillales bacterium | reverse complement strand
AGCCCCCTGGATAGCCGAGTTATTCTCAGCCTATCCAAATATGAACTTTTGCAGTTCAATATCTTATGCTATTGTTTGTGCCGCTACGGAGTCAAGGAGTCGTCTGCGTTCAATGGAAAATTCCGTCGCCCCCGACAGCGCGATGAAGCACCGGATCCCGGTCATCGACCGGATGATGGACGTGCTGAGCGAACTCGAAATACGCGAGAACGGCGTCACCATCCGCGACTTGGTGCTTCAGCTGAAGCTGCCGCGCACCACCGTCTATCGCATCCTGAACAGCCTGCAAGTGCACGATATGGTGCGCCGCGATGAAGCCGGGGCCTACCATCTCGGCCGCCGTCTGCTCGCCCTCGCCTCGCATGTGGCCGCCGGGGCGGGCACCTATGATCTGATCGCCCTGGCCAATCGCCCCCTCGAGCAGCTCGAGAGCGCCATCGGCGAAGGTTGCAAACTATCGATCATCGATGGCGACGGTGTTTTGGTGCTGGCTGGCGTCCAGGGCCGCCACCCCTATGCCCTTTCCGTCGCTCCGGGCCAGCGGCTGCCCGTCCACACCGGCGCGGCAAGCAAGCTGTTGCTCGCCTATCTGCCCGAAGCGGAACAACAGCGCTGGCTGTCCCAGCCGCTCATTGCCTTTACGCCCAGGACCGTCACCGATCCGAAGCGCCTCGCCACTGAGCTGGCCCGCATCAAGCGCCTCGGCTGGGCCCAGGACCGGGCCGAAAACGCGCCCAGCATCCAGGCGTTCGCAGCTCCCGTCTTTGATCCCTCCGGCAAGGTTGTCGCCGCCATCAGCGTCCCCTTCCTGGTCGGCGCCGAAGCCAGCCGCATGGAAGAAATCCGCCTTGCTGTCGTTGCGGCGGGAAAGGCCATGTCTGCACGCCTGTCCGCCAACGCCTGAAGTCTAGCCGAAGGAACAACAGTGAAAATCATCGATCTAAAGTGCGCCATCATCGGCAAGAGCCCGGTTGTGCGCATCGTCACCGACGAGGGCATTTCCGGCTATGGCCAGGCCGAGACCTGGAAGCCGTTTCTCAAGCCGCACGTCCTCGCCTTTCGCGACGCCCTGATCGGCGAGGATCCGACCGATGTCGAGCGGGTGATGCTGAAGATCCGACAGCGCGGCGGTTTCAAGCCGTGGGGCGCGGCGATTTCCATCATCGAGATCGCGCTCTGGGATGTCGCTGGCAAGGCCGCTGGCCTGCCGGTGCACAAGCTCCTCGGTGGCAAGGTGCGCGACAAGGTCCGTGTCTATAACGGCTCGCTGCGCTTCCCCTTCACCGGCTACGAGCCCGAAGATTACGCCGAGGACGTGCGCAAGATGGCCGCGCTGCCCGAAGGCTTCACCATCATCAAGCAGCCGATCGGCTTTCATTCGGCGATGAAGCGGGAAGTGCCCAATTTCTACTACGGCGAACCGAACAAGAGCCCGTTCCATGGCGCGCTCGATCGCGGCAAGGCCACCGAAAAGGGCATCGCCCACGTCGTCGCCTGCGTCGCGGCCATGAAGGAAGTGCTCGGCGACGAGATCGGCCTGGCACTCGATTGCGGCCCCGGCTGGATGGTGCCCGATGCCATCCGCCTCGCGAAGGAATTGGAGCCCTTCAATCTGATGTGGCTCGAAGACCTGATCACCGGCGACTACGTCCCGTGGGTCAACGCCGACGTCTTCCGCGAAGTAACCCGCATGAGCACGACGCCCATCCACACCGGCGAACAGATCTACCTGCGGCAGAATTTCAAGCAGCTCATCGAGAGCCACGCCGTGCACGTCATCGGACCGGATCCGGCCGATGTCGGCGGCATCGCCGAGCTCAAATGGATCGCCGAGTACGCCGATCTGCACGGCATCCTCATCGCCCCGCACGGCACCGCCAATGGCCTGCTGGGCCTCGCGGCGCTTATCCAGGTGTCGGCGACCTTGCCCAGCAACTACATCGCCTTCGAATACACCACCGGCGATCCGGACTGGTGGTACGATATCGTCGAGGGCCTGCCCAACCCGATCGTCAAGGACGGCATGATCGACGTGCTGACCCGGCCGGGCATGGGCGTCGACCTGATCCCCGAAAAGGCCAAGCGCTACCTCAGTGTCGAGGACGCTGACTTCTTCGACTGAACCCTGGCGGCGCCCGCAGTGGGCGCCGCACTCACCGGTTTCCGAGCCGGCCCTCGATCTGGTTGAGCACGGAAAACGCCGCCTCGAGCACATTGGTGCCGGGGCCGAATATCTCGGCAACGCCCGCCTCGCGCAGGAACGCATAGTCCTGCTCGGGAATGACCCCGCCGACAATAACGGTGACCTCGCCCAAGCCGCGGGCCGTGAGCGCCGCGATCAGTTCCGGCACCAGCGTCTTGTGCCCGGCGGCAAGTGATGACACGCCCACCGCATCGACCTTGAGCGCGCCGACGTGGTCGGCGACTTCCGGCGCGGTTTCAAACAGCGACCCGATATGCACGTCGAACCCCAGGTCGGCAAAGGCCGAGGCGATTATTTTCGCGCCGCGGTCGTGCCCGTCCTGCCCCATCTTCGCGATGAAGATCGACGGCGCCCGGCCCTCGGCCGTCGCGAACCGCTCGATCCGCTGCCGCATCGCGCCATACTGCGGATCGCCGGCATAGTGCTCGGCATAGACGCCGGAGATCACCCGCGTAATCGCGGCATGCCGGCCGAAGACATCTTCCAGCGCCTGGCTGATCTCACCCAAGGTGGCACGCGCGCGCGCCGCCTCGATCGCCGCCGCCAGCAGATTGCCCTCATCCTTGGCGGCGTATTCGCGCAAACCATTCAGCGCCGCCTGTGCGCGCCGCTCATCGCGCCCACGCCTGACCGCGGCCAGGCGCGCCACTTGCTCGTCCCGCACTTTCGCGTTGTCGATATCGCGAACGTCGATAGGCGCCTCGTTGTCGAGCCGATAGCGATTGACCCCGACAATCACCTCCTCACCGCGATCGATCCGCGCCTGCCGGATGGCGGCCGCCTTCTCGATCTCAAGCTTCGGTCCCCCCTCTTGCACCGCCCGCGTCATCCCTCCGGACGCCTCGATCTCCGCGATCAGCGCGCCGGCCTTGCTGACCAACTCCGCCGTCAGCGCCTCGATGTAGTACGAGCCGCCCAGCGGATCGACCACATCGGTGACCCGCGTTTCGTGCTGCAGGATAAGTTGCGTATTGCGGGCGATACGGCTGGAAAATTCCGTCGGCAGCGCGATCGCCTCGTCGAATGAGTTGGTGTGGAGGCTCTGCGTGCCCCCGAGCACCGCCGCCATCGCCTCGAACGCCGTGCGCACGATGTTGTTGTGCGGGTCCTGCTCCGTGAGCGACACGCCGGACGTCTGGCAGTGCGTCCGCAGCATCAGCGAGCGCGGGTCCTTGGCGCCGAGATCGGCCATGATTGTCGCCCAGAGCTGGCGCGCGGCGCGCAACTTGGCGATCTCGACGAAAAAGTTCATGCCGATGCCGAAGAAGAAGCTCAACCGACCCGCAAAGGCATCGATGTCCAACCCCTTGGCCTGCGCCGCCCGCACGTACTCCATGCCGTCGGCAAGCGTATAGCCGAGCTCCTGCACCGCCGTCGCCCCGGCCTCATGCATGTGGTAGCCGGAGATCGAAATCGAATTGAACTTCGGCATGTGCTCGGCGGCATAGGCGATGATATCACCGACGATCCGCATCGAGGGCTCGGGCGGATAGATGTAGGTGTTGCGGACCATGAACTCCTTGAGGATGTCGTTCTGGATGGTGCCGTCGAGCTTTTCCTGCGCCACCCCCTGCTCTTCCGCCGCAACGATAAACATCGCCAGCACCGGGATCACCGCCCCGTTCATCGTCATCGACACCGACATCTGATCGAGCGGAATGCCATCGAAGAGGATCTTCATGTCCTCGACGCTGTCGATCGCGACGCCGGCCTTGCCGACGTCGCCGACGACGCGCGGATGGTCGCTGTCGTAGCCGCGATGGGTCGCCAGATCGAACGCGACCGACAGGCCCATCTGACCGGCCGCCAGGTTCTTGCGATAGAAGGCGTTGGATTCCTCGGCGGTCGAGAAGCCGGCATATTGCCGGATCGTCCAGGGCCGGTTGGCGTACATGGTGGCGCGCGGACCGCGGAGGAACGGCGCGAAGCCCGGCATGGTGCCCTTAAGGTCGAGCCCCTCAAGGTCGACTTCGGTATAGAGCGGCTTCACGTCCAGCCCCTCGGGCGTGGTCGTGACCAGCGTCTCGGGGTCGGCACCCTTCAATTCCTTGGCGGCAAGCGCCTGCCAATCGGCAAGGCTCCGCTTTGGGAAATCGACCATGGGGCTGCTCCTCTCCAAACCAAACAGGGCGCGCGCGGGTATCCCCCGCGTCTCGTCGCTCCGGCCCAGTATATAGGGGATGCTGCGCCGCGTCATGGGGCAGGTGCCGCAAACCCGCCCCTCGCGCCGGGCGGGCCAGCCTCCGCGAAGAACCGGCGTAGCGGCTGCACCCGATTGACTGCGCAGCCGTTACCAACGAAGCGGCGGCCTGCCGTAAAGGATTGTCTAACGAAGCTCGGGCAGGCTCGACCCGCTCGACCTCGTGCCGCCAGGGGCGAACCCCGTTCATGTCCGATCTTTCCCTTTGGCCGATCTTCCGGCGCCCGAGCCCAGCCCGAACCGCGGTATCGGACGAGGTCGCCGCGGCGCTGTTGGCGACGCTGTTCACGCGGACCGCCTCGCTGGTGCTGAGCGGGGCCGCCGGTCTGGTCGTCAGCATCGCCGTTTTCGCGCGCACCGGCAGCCCTTGGGCCGTCGCCTGGTCGGTGGCCGACGTGATCGTGCTGGCGGGCCGCCTGATCCTGATCCGCTCGTTCCAGCGGGAGGGCGAAACGGGGATTCGCAAGGACGACCGGCTTTGGGCGCGGGCCTATATGATCGGCGGCATCATCTCGTCCACCATGCTGGGCGTCGGCTGCTTCTTTTGCCTGCTGCTGCAGGATCAGACCATCTCGCTCCTGTCGCTGACCGTCGTGACCGGCACCGCCGGCGGCCTGTCGTCGCGCAACGCCGCCCTGCCGCGCTTCGCCACGCTGCAGATCATCCTGATGCTGCTGCCGGTCGCGGCCGGCGCCGCGCTGGGCGGCGACCGCTGGTATCTGTTCCTGACCGCCGAGATTTTTTTCTACATCTGGGCGCTCGCCTCCATCGTCGACCGCAATCACCGGCATCTGGAAGGGCTGATGCTGGCCGAACGGGCCAATGCGGCGCTGGCCGCGCGGTTCGATGCGGCACTGACCAACATGCCCCTGGGCCTGTGCATGTTCGACGCCGACGGTCGGCTGGCGGTCGTCAACGGGCGGGTGGCGGGGCTGTGCAATGTGGCACCCGAGGCGGTGCGGCTCGGCCTCACGGCCCGCGAATTCGCGCGTGAGGTTCTGCCGGACGCCACGCACGAGGCGCTGCTGACCTGTCGGGATGTCGGCACGGGCGAGATGGCGCTGGCGGATGGCCGGACCCTGCAGATGAGCCATCATCCGATGGACGATGGCGGTTCGATCGCGATCATCGAGGACGTGAGCGAGCGCCGCCGGGCCGAGGCGCGCGTGCTCTATATGGCCCGCCACGACCCGCTGACCGGGCTTTCCAACCGGTCCCGCCTGATGAGCGGCCTGGTCGCCAGCCTGGCGGCGCTGCCCGATCGGCCGGCCGGCGCCGGGGTGACGGTGCTCTATCTCGACCTGGACGGGTTCAAGACCGTCAATGATTCGCTGGGCCATGCCGCGGGCGATGCCTTGCTGAAGCTGATGGCCGACCGGCTGACCGAAGCGGCCGGCGAGGGCGATATCGTCGCGCGCCTGGGCGGTGACGAGTTCGCGGTCGTCCAGCCCGGCGGCACGCTGGAAGCGGCCGTCGATCTGGCGCAGCGGCTGGTGATGTCCCTGGGCGGCCCGCAGGACCTGGGGCTGGAGCGCGAGGTCAGAAGCGGCGTCAGCATCGGCATCGCGCGGGCGCCGGATCACGGCATGGACGCGGATGCGCTGCTGGCGCGGGCCGACATGGCGCTCTATGCCGCCAAGGCCGCAGGCAAGGGCCGCTATCGCCTGTTCGAGCCGGAGATGGATATCCAGGCAATCGCCCGGCGCGCCTTGGAGCAGGATCTGCGCGATGCGCTGCTGGCCGACGGGGCGGGGCTGCTGCTGCATTATCAGCCGATCGTCGATCTGGCGACCGGCCGGGTCGTGGCACGCGAAGCGCTGATCCGCTGGGACCATCCGCTGCTGGGGCTGCTGCCGCCGGTACGGTTCATCCCCCTGGCCGAGGATACCGGCCTGATCGTGCCGCTGGGCCAATGGGTGGTCGAGCAGGCCTGCCGCGACGCGGCGCGCTGGACCGATCGGGTGTCCGTCGCCGTCAATATCTCGCCGGCGCAGCTGGGTGTCGATCGCGACCTGCCGCAGATCGTCGCGGCGGCGCTGGCGGCGTCCGGGCTGCCAGTCGCCCGGTTCGAGATCGAGATCACCGAATCCGCCCTGCTGCGCGACGATCCGCGTACGCTGTCGCAACTGCATCTGCTGGCGACCGCGGGCGTCGCGGTGGCGCTCGACGATTTCGGCACCGGCTTCTCGTCGCTCGTTCATCTCCGGGCGTTCCCGTTCGACAAGATCAAGATCGACGGCAGTTTCGTGCGCGACGCGACCGAGCGGGCCGACTGCGCCGCCATCGTCCGCGCGCTGGCCGATCTGGGCACGCGCCTCGCCGTCGCGACCGTCGCCGAAGGGATCGAGACCGAGGCGCAATTGGCGCTGGTCCGGCGCGAGGGCTGCAGGCTCGGCCAGGGATGGCTGTTCGGCCGTCCGGAGCCCGCGTCGGCGATCCTCTAAAAGAGCGCGGCGATTACACGGGCGGTGCCGATGACCAGGAGCCAGCTCGACAGCACGGCGCCGACAATGCCGGCCAGACGCAGCCAGCCGCGGACCGGGCGGCGCGGTGCCTGGCGCGCCCGCGGGACGGGGATCCAGCGCTGCTGATCGAAGTCTTGGGCCTTGAACGGAAAGGAAATAATCTCGGCGCTCATGGCTTCTTCCCCGACCGGGTCCTCTGGGATGCATGGGATGACATGCGGGCAATCTAGCGGAAGCCGCTTAAGAGACCCTTGCTAAGCGGGCGGCCAGGCATGAAAAGTCCAGAGGGAAGGTCCGCGTGTGGAGCCGATTAAGGGCGACGTATCACCCCTGCGGGCTGGTGGCGTCGAACGCCAGATGGAATCCCGGCCGGGGCGTGACGTCGGGGCCCGGAGCGAGCTTCAGCGCCAGATCCTCCTTGTCCATGTCCGGGCCATAGCCGACCGAGACCGGCCCGGTAAAACACCGCACTCCGCCCAGCGTCGCCATGACCGCGTCGTAGAACGCGGTGCCGCGCGCGAGATCGGCGACGCCGAGGGAGAGATGGCCGAGCAATGTGGATCTCAAGATCGCGCTCCGTTGGTGAAAGGCGACAAAGCAGCACGCTATCAGGTCGATGGAGCGTCCGGAACAAATAAAGAACGAAAAGAGGCATGGGACGTGTCGCCACGCCCGTACGCTTGCCCCTCCGTTCGGAAAGGGCTACGCCTGACCCATCCTCCCGTCTCAAACGAGCCCCACCCATGCCCGCCAAGAAGAATCCGCTCGGCCTCAATCCGCTGCAGCTGAAGACCCTGACCCTGATGCAGGAGCTCGCGCGCTCGCCCAACCATGCCAGCCCGCGCGACGGCGGCGCGGTCGAGATCAGCAACATGCCGCATCCGCACGGCAATCATTTCCATGTCGGCCATGCGGTGGTCATGACCGCCGACGCGTCCGGCCTTGCCAACGAGGCGGCCTGGAAGGCGCTGGAGCGCAAGGGCCTGATCCAGTCGGACTTTCCCCACGGCGCGCTGATCACGGCGGAAGGCATGGCGTACGACACGGGCCTCGCCGAGCAAATCCTGCACCGCGCCGACCACTAAGCCGGTCACTAAAGAGCGGGTTTGGCCGCCTCACCAGTTGAGGCGGCCGACCACGGCTTTCGGGCGCGGACCGTCGGTCAGCACCCGGGTCAGGTGCCGGGCGTCGAGCCGGGTGCCGGGCACGAACTTGAACTCGTCGGCGTGCAGGCCGCCGGCCACCAGCAGGCTGTCGATCCCGGCCGCATTGGCGCCCGCCACGTCCGTGCGCGGGCTGTCGCCGACGCCGACGATACGGCTTTTGTCCGAAATTCCGAGCAAGGCCATGCAGGTCCGGTAGACGCCGGGGAACGGCTTGCCGTGCCAGCGCACCTTGCCGCCCTGGGCCTCGTAGGCCTGGGCCAGCGAGCCGGCGCAGATCAGCACTTCGGGACCGCGCATCACCGTCAGATCCGGGTTGGCGCAGACCATCGGCAGCTTCAGCGCCGCCGCCGCGTCCAGCAGCGGCCGGTAGGTCGCGACCGTATCGGCCGGCTCGCCCGGGCCGGTGTTCAGCACGAACTCGGCCTCGGCCGGGTCGGCGACCGGGACCAGATCCAGCCCATCCAGCATGCCCTTGTCGCGCTCCGGCCCGATATGCAGCACCTTGCGGCCGAGGCCCTGGTAGAATGCGTCCGGCCGGTGCTTCAGATGCTGCCAGACCTCCTCGCCCGAGGTCATGATGTGGTGGTAGGCGTCGCGCGGAATGCCGATCGTTTCGATCCGGCCGGCCACGGTCAGGGCCTGGACCGGCGCGTTCGACAGGATGCACAGCCGCTTGCCGGCGGCTTTCAGGCGATAGAGCGTGTCGACCACGCGCGGATAGGGTTCGACGCCGTTATGCAGCACGCCCCAGACGTCCAGGATGAAGCCGTCGTAGCGATCCGCGATCTCTTCGATGCCGCCGACGACCGGGACGATCCAGCCGTCGGTGTTGGGAACCGCGGCGCTCACTTGTGCTTGACTCATTTGTGCTTGAACTGGGGCTTACGCTTCTCGGCGAAGGCGGCCATGCCTTCCTTCTGATCCCCCAGCGCGAAGGTCGAATGGAACACCCGGCGTTCGAACAGAATACCTTCGGCGAGCGAGGTCTCGTAGGCGCGATTGACGCTTTCCTTGGCCATCATCACGACCGGCATCGACATGGACGCGATCTTCTCCGCGGTCTTGACCGCCTCGGCCAGCAGCTCGGCCGCCGGCACGACCCGGCTGACCAGGCCCGAACGCTCCGCCTCGGCCGCGTCCATCATCCGGCCGGTCAGGCACATGTCCATCGCCTTGGATTTGCCGACGAAGCGGGTCAGGCGCTGGGTGCCGCCGGAACCCGGAATGGTGCCGATGGTGATCTCGGGCTGGCCGAACTTGGCGGTGTCGGCGGCGATGATGAAATCGCACATCATCGCCATCTCGCAGCCGCCGCCCAGCGCATAGCCGGCGACCGCCGCGATGATCGGCTTGCGGCAGGTCGTGACCCGCTGCCAGCCCTTGGTGATGAAGTCGCTGAGATAGACGTCCATGTAGGTCTTGGTGCCCATCTCCTTGATGTCGGCGCCGGCGGCGAACGCCTTCTCGCTGCCGGTCAGGACGACGCAACGGATCGCCTCGTCCGCTTCCATGTCGTCGAGCGCCTGGCCCAGATCGGTGATCAGTGCCGCGCACAGCGCGTTCAGGGCCTGGGGACGATGGAGCGTCACGATGCCGACGGCACCGCGCTTCTCCACGAGGATGTTTTCGTAGCTCATGGGATTTTCCTCATCGGAAGGATTGGCCCTGGCGGCCGGCCCGGTGGTGCGCCGGGCGTCAGCGCGGGGCCAGGGTGAAGGCGACCTGCAGATTGCCGTCGCGTCCGTCGAAATCGAGGCTCAGGCGCTCGCCCTCGCGCTCGAAGGATTTGCTGGCGGTCGCCGATTTTTGGACGGACCGGCGCCAGCCCAATTGCGGCAGGCTTTCCTCATAGAACGCCATGACCGCGTGCCGCGTCACGGCGCCGCGGGCGGCGGCCTCGACGATGCGGCCCTGGGGCTTGTCGAAGATCAGCGAGGATGCTTCATCGGCCGAGAGGCCCGGCATCAACGGCACGTCCTCGGTGCCCGGCACATAGGTGGACTGGGCTGGGACGGATTGGACGAGCGACACCTGAACCAGCCCGGGGCCCGCGAGGCAGGGACTGGCGATCATCAGGGCGGCAAGGGCCGCCGGAAGGGCGAGGTGTCGAGCCATCGGGACGAACTCTACACCATCAATGTTGCCGCTGGGCACAATAGAATGTCGAACGGTTCGATTGGATGATTCGTTCGATGCCGGTCTTGCAGGTGCAATCGGGGCAGGGCTCGCCCTCCTTGCCGTAGACCGCCCATTGATGCTGGAAGTAGCCGAGTTCGCCGGTCGCCTGGACATAATCGCGCAGGCTCGATCCGCCGGCCGCGATGGCGTTCAGCAGCACCTGGCGAATGGCCGCCACCAGCAGGTCGGCCGTCTCGCCCTGCACGGTTCCGGCCATGCGCGTCGGCGCCAGGCCAGCCCAATAGAGGCTTTCGGAGACATAGATATTGCCGAGGCCGGCCACGATCTTCTGATCGAGCAGCGCCGCCTTGATCGGCGTCATCTTGCCCGCGAGCTTGGCCGCCAGCACCGGACCCGAGAATTCATTGCCGAGCGGCTCCGGTCCGATATCGGCGAACAGCTTGTGGCCGGCCAGATCCTCGGCCCGGCAATAATCCAGGAAGCCGAAGCGGCGGGCGTCGTTGAAGCGCACGGCGGTGCCGTCCTCGGTCTCGAACACGACATGATCGTGCGGCTCCGGGATCAGGCCCGCCGCCGGCCCGATCGTCATCCGGCCCGACATGCCCAGATGCGCGATCAGCACGCCGCCGTCGTCGAGCATCATAAGAATGTACTTTGCGCGGCGTTTGATCGCAGTGACGGCGCGCCCTTCGACCAGGGCCGCAAGCCCGACCGGAAAGGGAAAGCGCATGTTTGGGCGGCGCAGCTCAAGCCGGGTCAGCCTACGGCCTTCGAGACGCGAGGCCAGGCCCCGGCAGACGGTTTCGACTTCGGGCAGTTCGGGCATGGGGACCGGTGGCAAGGAGGGAGCGGACAAGGCCGGTATAGACCGGTCGGGAGCGAGTTGCCATGGCGACGCCCGGCCAACAGCCGGTCGGCTTCAATAAAATAAAACTTAATTGAGCGCCGGGGCCACCAGGCGTTTTCTTGTCTACCTCTGTTACGCAGGCAGTGCCGGGCGATGTCCCGCGGTCCGCGGCGCAGCCTGCAAACAGATCGGGATCTTCGACAAATGAAGTACGGTTGGTCTCTCGGCGGCGGCGCCGTGGCACTTGTCTTTCTCCTGGGCTCGACCGTCTTGGCCGCACCCCGCACCGCACCGGTCAAGCTGATCAAGACCATCGCGCTACCTAGCATCGGCGGGGGCGATTTCGATCATTTCGCCGTCGATCTGAAGCGCAACCGGCTCTATGTCGCGGCGGAAGCGCATCATTCGATCGAGGTGTTCAACCTGGCGACCGGCGAGCATCTCCAGAGCGGCGGTCCGGTCGCGACGCCGCATGCGCTGGCCCTGAATCTCGAGAAGAACCAATTGTTCGTGGCCGATGGCGGCGATAGTTCGGTCAAGGTGCTCGATGCCAGCGATCTGCGTCTCATCAAGCGCATCGACACCAGGGCCGATCCCGACGCCGGGATCTACGATCCGAAGACGCGGCTCTTCTATATCGGCAATGGCGGCCGTGGCGAGAAGGCGGATTTCTCGGAGATCAGCATCATATCGGTCGACGATGCCTCCATTCACGGTGAGATACGGGTCGATGCGACCACGATCAAATCCCTGCAGATCGACCCTGCCACGAACCGCTTGTTCGCCAGTTTGCGCGACAAGAAGCAGGTTGCGGTCATCGACCTGGTCAAGGATGCCGTCACGCAGGTCTGGTCGGTCCCGGGCCTCAACGACAACACGCCGATCGCGCTCGATGCCGCGGATCACCGGCTGTTCGTCGGCTCGCGCTCGCCCGGCAAGATGTTCGTCCTGAATTCGGATACCGGAGCCACCATCGGCAGCTTCGATTGCACCAACATCGCCGACGAACTGATCTATGACGCTCGCATGAAGCGGGTTTATGTCGGCGCGGCCGAAGGGTTGACGGTATTTCAGCAGGATGATGCCGACCATTATCATGAAATTGGTCGGGTCGACACCAAGGGCGGCAAGACCTCGGTCCTGGTGCCGAGCCTGAACCGGCTCTACATCCCGCACACCAAGCTTTCCGCGCCGGAAGCGGCTCTCGAGATCTATCAGATCCAAGGGTGATATCCGAAGCGCCGACGGCGCCCGGACTCTAGAGCCTGATCCGATCAAGCCGGCTCGGCTTGATCGGTGAATCAGTCTCTAAATATTTGATCTAGGCCTTCGCCGGCCGAGGCCTCTCCAGGTTCGGCAGGAACACCGTCAGAATGCCGATCAGCGGCAGGAATGAGCAGAGCCGATAGACGTAATCGATACCGGTCCCGTCGGCGACCCGGCCCAGCACGGCGGCGCCGACGCCGCCCATGCCGAAGCTCAAGCCGAAGAACAGACCGGCGATCAGCCCGACCTTGCCCGGCACCAGTTCCTGGCCGAACACCACGATGGCCGAGAAGGCCGAGGACAGCACCAGACCGATCACGACCGACAGGATGCCGGTCCAGAACAGGTCGGCATAGGGCAGCAGCAGCGTGAAGGGGGCCACGCCCAGGATCGAGACCCAGATGACGATCTTGCGCCCGATCCTGTCGCCGATCGGCCCGCCGATGATCGTGCCGGCGGCGACCGCGCCCAGCAGCACGAACAGATGGAGCTGGGCCGACTGGACCGACAGGCCGAACTTGCCGATCAGGTAGAAGGTGAAATAGCTCGACAGGCTGGCGAGATAGAAGAATTTCGAGAACACCAGCAGGCCCAGCACGACGAGCGCACCGGTCACCTTGGCGCGGCCGAGTTCGATGTGGCCCGCCTGCTTCGTCTTGGGCTTCAGCAGCGCCGCATTCGCCTTGTACCAGCGGCCGACCGCGACCAGCACGCCCATGGCGACGAGGGCCGCGACCGAGAACCACGAGATGGCATATTGGCCGCGCGGGATGATGATCAGCGCGGCCAGCAGCGGCCCCAGCGCCGAGCCGAGATTGCCGCCGACCTGGAACAGCGACTGGGCGAAGCCGTGCCGGCCGCCCGACGCCATGCGCGCGACGCGCGAGGATTCCGGATGGAACACCGACGAGCCGGTGCCGACGAGGGCGGCCGCCATCAGCAGGATCGGATAGCTGGGCGCCACCGACAGCAGCAGCAGGCCCATGAGCGTGAAGCCCATGCCGATCGGCAGCGAATAGGGCTTCGGCCTTCTGTCGGTATAGAGCCCGATGACCGGCTGCAGCAGCGACGCCGTAATCTGGTAGGTCAGCGTGATGAGCCCGATCTGGCCGAACGACAGGTCGAAGCTCGATTTCAGCATCGGATAGATCGCCAGGAGCAGCGACTGGATCATGTCGTTCAGCATATGGGCGAAGCTGATCGAGCCCAGAATGCCATAGACCGGCCCGTCGGCCGCGGGCTTGGTCGCTAGATTGTCGTCCAGGGTCGTGCTCACTGGGTCCGCCGTGTGGATCGTTGATTTCAAGCCGGATCATAGCCTCGGTGATTTCGCGATGTCCTGCCAACATCTATCGTGAACCGGCCAGAACGACGGCGTGCGAGGCGCGTAGTCCCTTGACCCAAAGGCCGGCTTATCGCCCCCTGCACCGATGGAAGCGCTGATCTTTCTCCTCGTCCTGCTCGGGGGGCTCGGCTGGCTGTTCGGCGTCATCGGCTTTTTCAGGGCCGGGAGCGCGCATGAGGAACTGCGCGCGCTGCGCCTGGCCCTCGACCAACTGGCAGCTCGGCACGTCGTATCGCCGGAGCCGGTCGAGCCGGTCGCAGCACCAGTGTCGATCCCGTCCGGGATCGCGGAGACGGTCGAACTTCCCCCGCCACCGGAGGAGCCGCACCCGCCGTCCGCTCCCGCGCCGGGTCGTGATCTGGAAACGCTGATCACCACGCGATGGGGTGTCTGGCTTGGTGCGGCGGCGCTGTTGTTCGCGGGTGTCTTTCTGATCCGCTATGCGGTCGAGCACGCGGTTCTGGGCCCGGCCCCCCGCTGCGGGCTCGCGGCATTGCTGGGGCTTGCCCTGCTTGGGGCCGCCGAATGGCTGCAGCGCCACGAGGCCCGACCGCTTTCCGGTCCGCTGGCCGCCGATCAGGCGCCGGGCGCGCTCGCTGCCGGCGGCACGGCGATCCTGTTCGGGGCCGCCTATGGTGCCGGCCCGTTCTATGGCCTGCTGCCGCCGGTGTTGGCGCTTGCCGCCATGGCTGCCGCGTCGTTGGTCGGGTTGGGGGCGGCGCTCCGATATGGGCAGCTCACCGCCGCGATCGGCCTGGTCGGCGCCTTCGCGACGCCGGCGCTGGTCTCGACCGTGGATCCGTCGCTGCCCGGTCTGTTCGGCTATCTTTTCGTGATATCCGCCGTCGCCTTGCTCGTGATGCGCCACACCGCCTGGATCTGGCTCGGCTGGGCTACCACCATCGCCGATGCCATCTGGGTCTGTCTCGCCGCCGGCATGGAGGGAACCGAGCTGTGGGCCGCCGCCATCTTCATACCGGCCACCGCGGCGCTGAACCTGGTCCTGCTGCCGGGGGCGGCGCTCGATCATCCGACCGGCCGCCGCCTGGCCTGGGTCCCCTTCGTCGTCCTGGCCGCCGCCGGCCTGGTGCTCGAGGCGTCGGCCGCGGGCGACCTGCCGCGCGTCGGTCTGTTCCTGCTGTCCCCGATCGCCGTCTGGAAGGGGAGCGCCGAGCCAAGGCTCGATCGGCTGCCCTGGCTCGCCGCCCTCGTCGGGCTCCTGACGCTGCTGCTCTGGGCCTTGCCGGATTGGGTCCCGACCGGCGAGGTGCTCAGCATCGACGGCGTGGTTCAGGCCGTGCTGCCCGGTGCCTGGGCGCCGCAGGTGGTCCGGCCGTTGCTCGGCGCCGCGGCGCTGCTGGCCGGTTTCCATGCCGCCGCCGGCCTGTGGCAGGAACGCCGGGCCGCCCGTCCGCTTCCCTGGGCGGCGCTGACGGCCGGCGTTCCGGTTCTGACGCTCACCGTCGCCTATGCCCAGATCGCCCGCTTCCAGCCCGACACGGCCTGGGCTCTGGTCGCCCTCGCCCTGGCGGGGGCGTTGACGGTGACCACGGGGGCCGCGTCCGGCGACCAGGCGCCGCAGCGCGCCGGTGTCCACGCCGCCGGCGCGGTCGCGGCCTTGGCGCTCGGCTGCGCCATGCTGCTGCATGACTATTGGCTGACGCTCGCCATCGCGCTGTTTCTGCCGGCGCTCGCCTGGATCGAAGCCCGGGCGGATCTGCCGCCGCTCCGCCAGGTGGCCTTGGCGGTGGCGGCCCTGGTTCTCGTCCGCCTGCTGCTGAACTGGTACGTGCCGCATTATCTCTTCGGCGAAACAGTGATCGCCAACGGGCTGGTTCCCGCCTATGCGTTCCCGGCGGCCGCCTTCGCGCTCGCGGCCTTCCTGTTTCGCCGGAGGGCCGACGATCTGCTGGTCGCCACGCTCGAAGCCGGTGCCGTCGCCTTCGCCGCCTGCTTCGTCGCCCTCGAAATCCGTCACGGGTTCGGTCGAGGTCGGCTGGCGGGTGCCTTCGGCTTCGAGGAAGCGGCCCTGCATCTGCTGACGCTGGCAGTCCAGGCCCTGGCGTATCTTCATCTCGCCCAGCGCACGGGCCGCCGGATCCTGCGATGGGCGGCCCATGCGCTCGGTGGCGCGGCGCTCGCCATCGCCATCCTCATGCTGCCGTTGAATCCGGCGATCACCGGCGAGACGGCCGGCGTGCCCTCGCTGTTCGTCGCCTATCTCGTCCCGGCGGTGATCGCCCTGCTCAGTCGCCGGTATCTTGCCGATGCCGGCCTGCGACGCGCGCTCGCGGCCTATGCTCTGGTCGCGGGCTTCGTCTGGATCACGCTTCAGATCCGGCAATTCTTCCATCCGGATCTGATGAGCCTCTTCCGCGGGACGGTCGAGGATGCCGAGTTGTGGGCTTGGTCCGGCGGCTGGCTGGTCTATGGCGCGGCCCTGATGTTCCAGGGCATCCGCACCGGCGAGCGCGCCCTGCGCCTCGCGGCCTTGGGCGTCCTCGGCCTGGTCTGTGCCAAGGTCTTCCTCATCGACATGTCGGGCCTGACCGGGTTGTGGCGGGTTCTGTCCTTCCTGGGACTGGGCCTGACGCTGATCGGCCTGGGCGCGGTCCAGCGCCGGTTGGTGCTGCCGGCGAAGCAAGGGTGATGGCTAGCGGCCCTCCCGCGCCCGCGCTATGTTCCGGCCCATGATGACTGACGATATTCCCGGCACCGCCCAAGAGCCCCCCGGTTCGACCCATTTCGGTTTCCGCACCGTCGCGGAGGACGAGAAGGTCGGTCTCGTCCGCGGCGTGTTCGACAGCGTGGCCGGCCGCTACGATCTGATGAACGACCTGATGAGCGCCGGCATCCACCGCCTGTGGAAGGCGGCGCTGATGGACTGGCTGAACCCGCGCCCGGGGCAGCATCTGCTCGACGTCGCCGGCGGCACGGGCGATATCGCGTTTCGGTTTCTGGACCGCACGCGGCTACGGCAGGCGAATTCGGACAAGCCGCCGGTACCGGCCCGGGTCACCGTCTGCGACATCAATTGGAACATGCTGGGCGTCGGCCGCGACCGGGCGATCGATCGGGGCATCCTTGGCGGCATCGATTGGGTCTGCGGCAATGCCGAGGCGCTGCCGGTGCCATCGGGCTCGGTCGATGCCTATACCATCGCGTTCGGGCTCCGGAACGTCACCCATATCGACCAGGCGCTGGCCGAGGCGCGCCGCGTGCTGAAGCCGGGCGGGCGTTTCATCTGCCTCGAATTCAGCCATGTCGCCGTCCCGGTGCTGGACAAGCTCTACGATGCCTATTCGTTCCAGGTGCTGCCGCGGCTCGGCCGCTGGGTCGCCAAGGACGAGGATTCCTATCGTTATCTGGCCGAGAGCATCCGGCGCTTCCCGCCCCAGGGCGAACTGGTGGAACGCATGCGCGGTGTCGGGTTCGATCAGGTGAAATACCGCAATCTCACGGGCGGCATCGCGGCGATGCATTCGGGCTGGCGGCTCTGACCGGCGTGTTTCGCGCGCTGCGGCATCTGGGGGCACTCATCCGTATCGGCTGGCATCTGGCCCGGCACGATGCGCTGTTCCCGTTGCGCACTATCGTCGGATTGTCGGCCTTTCTGCGCGTAGCGCGGTTCATTCGGCCGCCGGCGGGGGAAGTGCGGGGCTTACGCGAGGGCCAGCGGCTGGCGTTGGCGCTCCGCCAATTGGGGCCGAGCTTCATCAAGCTGGGCCAGGCGCTGTCGACCCGGTCCGATCTGATCGGCGAGGAGGTCGCGGCCGATCTTTCGGGCCTGCAGGACAATGTGCCGCCGTTCCCGGGCGAGGAAGCGATCGCGGTCATCGAGGCCGAGATGGGCGTGCCGCTGTCGGAGCGCTTCAGCCAATTCGACGTGGTCGCCGTCGCCGCCGCCTCCGTCGCCCAGGTGCATTTCGCGACCACGACCGAGGGGGCCGAGGTCGCGGTCAAGGTGCTGCGGCCGGGCGTGGAACGCGCCTTCGCGCGCGATCTCGACCTGCTGTTGTGGCTGGCCGAACAGATCGAGCGGTTCCAGGCGTTCCGCCGGCTGCGACCGGTCGAAGTGGTCGGCCGCCTGGCCGAATCCGTCGCGTTCGAGATGGATCTGCGGCTGGAGGCGTCGGCCGCCGCCGAACTCGCGGAGAATTTCGCCGGCGATGCCGATTTCCGGGTGCCGTCGGTCGATTGGATGCGCACCGGCCGGCGCGTGCTGGTGACGGAGCGGATCCGCGGCATTCCGGTCGGCGATCTCGCGGCGCTGCAGGCGGCGGCGCTGGACCCGAAGGAGATCGTGCGCAAAGCGGCCGCCGCCTTCTTCGCCATGGTGTTCCGCGACGGCTTCTTTCACGCCGATCTGCATCCGGGCAATCTGTTCGTCGGCCTGGACGGGGCCATCGTCGCGGTCGATTTCGGCATCATGGGGCGCTTGGACCGCAAGCATCGCTTCTATCTGGCCGACATGCTGCTGGGTTTCCTCACCGGCAACTACCGCCAGGTGGCCCAGGTGCATTTCGACGCGGGCTTCGTGCCGGCGAGTGAATCGATCGATGCCTTCACCCAGGCCTGCCGCTCGATCGGCGAGCCGCTGATGGGGCAGTCGCTGGAAAAGATCTCGGTGGCGCGCCTTCTGTCGCAGCTGTTCCAGATCACCCGCACCTTCAAGATGGAAACCCAGCCGCAGCTCCTGATGCTGCAGAAGACCATGGTGTTGGCCGAGGGGCTGGGCCGGCTCTTGGATCCGTCGGTCAACATGTGGTCGCTGTCGCGCCCGCTGATCGAGGAATGGATGATCGTCAACCGCTCCGGCCCGGCGCGGGCCCTGCTGACCGCGACGGACGCGCTGGCCGGGCTCGAACGGCTGCCGGCGCTGATGGGCGATTTCGAACTGCTGCTGCGGCAATTGTCCCATGGCGGCCTGGCGCTCAGTCCCGAGACCGTACGGGCGATCCGCGGCGACGGCGGCGCGCGCAATCCGATGATCTGGCCCCTGTGGATCGCGGCGCTGGCCTTGGGTGCCATGGCCATCGCCCAGCTGGTCGCGGCGTCCCATTGACTGGTGTATGATCACGCCATGGAATTGAGTCTCGCGGGCCGACGGGTCCTGCTGATCATCTCGGGCGGAATAGCCGCTTACAAATCGCTGGACCTGATCCGTCGGTTGCGCGAGCGCGGCTGTGCCGTCCGTTGCCTGATGACCAAGGGTGCCCAGCAGTTCGTGACGCCGCTCGCCGCCGCGGCCTTGAGCGAAGACAAGGTTTATACCGAGCTGTTCTCGCTGACCGACGAAAGCGAGATGGGCCATATCCGGCTGTCGCGCGAGGCTGACCTGCTGGTGGTCGCCCCCGCGTCGGCCGACCTGCTCGCCCGCATGGCGGCCGGCATGGCGAACGATCTGGCCTCGACGGTCCTGCTCGCGACCGACAAGCCGGTCATGATCGCGCCCGCCATGAACGTCATGATGTGGCAGCATGTGGCGACCCAGGAGAATTTCCGCACGCTCCTGAAGCGGGGGGTCATCAGCCTCGGTCCCAACGCCGGCGATCTTGCCTGTGGCGAGATCGGTTCCGGCCGGATGGCGGAGCCGCTGGAGATCGTGGCCGGCATCGAAGCCTATTTCGCCGGACCGGACCGGCCGCTCGCCGGCAGGCGGGCGCTGGTCACCAGCGGCCCGACGCACGAACCGATCGATCCGGTGCGCTATATCGCCAATCGCTCGTCCGGCAAGCAGGGCCATGCCATCGCCGGCGCGCTGGCACGGCTCGGCGCCGAGGTTACGCTGGTCTCCGGGCCGACGAGCGAACCGACGCCGCCCGGGGTCAGCCTGAAGCCGGTCGAGACCGCGGTCGAGATGCTGGCCGCCTGCCGGGCGGCCCTGCCGGTCGATATCGCCGTCTGTGCCGCGGCGGTCGCCGACTGGCGCGTCGCCGAGGTGCCCGGACACAAGTTGAAGAAAGGCGACGGCGGCCCGCCGAGCCTGACCCTGATCGAGAACCCCGACATATTGGCGACGCTGTCGGCTGTCGGACCTGCGCGGCCGCGTCTGGTCGTGGGCTTCGCCGCCGAGACGCGCGACGTCGTGGCCCAGGCGACCGAAAAACGGCGGCGCAAGGGCTGCGACTGGATTTTGGCGAACGATGTCGCGCCGGAAACGGGTACCTTCGGCGGCGACGCCAACACGATCCATCTGATCGACGACACGGGGGTCGACCATTGGCCGATCCTCACCAAACAAGCTGTGGCCGAGCGATTGGCCCTGCGCATCGCCGCCCATCTGGGCGGAGGGAAATCCTGATGACCGTACAAGTGCCGGTGCTGCGCCTGCCGCATGGTGCCGACCTGTCTCTGCCCGCCTATGCGACGCCGCAAAGTGCCGGTGTCGATCTGCGCGCCGCGATCGATCAGACCATGATCCTGCCGCCCCTGGGTCGCATCGCCGTGCCGACCGGCCTCGCGATCGCCTTGCCCAATGGCTATGAGGCCCAGGTGCGCCCGCGCTCCGGTCTGGCCTTGAACGACGGCGTCACGGTGCTGAACAGCCCGGGCACGATCGATGCGGACTATCGCGGCGAGATCAAGGTCGTCCTGATCAATCTCAGCCATCGCCCGTTCGCGATCGAGCGCGGCCAGCGCATCGCCCAGCTGATCGTGGCGCCGGTGATCCAGATCGACTGGCACGAGGTCCATGTGCTGGAAAAGACCGAGCGCGGCGGCGGTGGGCACGGCTCGACCGGATCGATGTAGCGGGTTTTCTCCGGTTCGAGGTTTGCGCCGACGCACCGGACACCCTACATTCCCCGAAAATCGTTCGGTGTTGGTTCGCTAACTACGGATCGTCGCCGTTCCATAGCCAGGAGACCTTGGATGTCTGCGACGCCTACCTTTCGCGGCCGGATCTACGACGGCATTCTGGATACGGTCGGGGCGACGCCGATCGTCCGTCTGAACAAGCTCGCCGGCCTCTATGGCGTGAAGGCGCAGATCACCGCCAAGCTCGAATTCTTCAATCCGCTGGCCTCGGTCAAGGACCGCATCGGCCGCGCCATGATCGAGGCCGCCGAGGCCGAGGGCCGCCTGAAGCCCTCGACCGTGATCGTCGAGCCGACCTCGGGCAACACCGGCATCGCGCTCGCCTTCGTCTGCGCCGCCAAGGGCTATCGCCTGATCCTGACCATGCCCGAGAGCATGTCGGTCGAACGGCGCAAGATGCTGAAGCTCTTGGGAGCCGAGCTGGAGCTGACCCCGGCGGCGGCCGGCATGAAGGGCGCCATCGCCCGGGCCGAGGAACTGGCCAAGACCCTGGACGACGCGATCATCCTGCAGCAGTTCCAGAATCCGGCCAATCCGGCGATCCATCGCGCGACCACGGCCGAGGAGATCTGGGGCGACACGGGCGGCCTGGTCGACATCGTCATCTCCGGCGTCGGTACCGGCGGCACGCTGACCGGCGTCTCCCAGGTGCTGAAGCCGCGCCGGCCCGGCTTCAAGATGATCGCGGTCGAGCCCGAAGACAGCCCGGTGCTGTCCGGCGGCGCGCCCGGGCCGCACAAGATCCAGGGTATCGGCGCCGGCTTCGTGCCCGACACGCTCGATCCCAAGGAAATCGACGAGGTCGTGCGCGTCTCGAACGATCGCGCCTTCAAGATCGCGCGCGAGGTCGCCAAGCTCGAGGGCGTGCCGGTCGGCATCTCGTCCGGTGCGGCACTCGCGGCGGCGCTAGAGGTCGGTGCGCGCCCCGGGATGGAGGGCAAGCTGATCGTGGCGATCATCCCCAGCTTCGCCGAGCGCTATCTGTCGACCGCGCTGTTCGAGGGGCTCTGACCGGTCTGATGCGCGATCTGGATGATGCCGAATTCGAGCGCTACGCCCGGCATCTGATCCTCGACGAGGTTGGCGAGGAGGGTCAGGCGAAGCTGCTGGCCTCGCGGGTGCTGGTGATCGGTGCCGGGGGGCTGGGCTCGCCGCTGCTGCTGTATCTGGCGGCCGCGGGGGTCGGCACGCTCGGCATCATCGATGACGACGCAGTCTCGCTGTCGAACCTGCAGCGCCAGGTGCTGCACCGGACCGCCGATATCGGTAGGCTGAAGACCGACAGCGCCGCCGACGGGCTGTCGGCGATCGAGCCGGCGGTGACGCTCGATCTGTGGCCGGAACGGCTGACGGCGGCCAATGTCGACGATCTGGTCGCCCGCTATGACCTGGTCGCCGACGGCAGCGACAATTTCACGACGCGCTACCTGGTGAACGATGCCTGCGTGCGGGGGGCCAAGCCGTTCGTGTCGGGGGCGCTGTTGCGATTCGAGGGCCAGCTCTCCGTCTTCAAGCCGCACGCCGGCCCCGCCCATCCCTGCTATCGCTGCCTGTTTCCCGAACCGCCGCCGCCGGACTCGATCCCGCGCTGCGAGGAGGCCGGCATCCTCGGGCCTGTGGCCGGCGTGATCGGCACGCTGCAGGCGACCGAGGTGCTGAAGGAACTACTGGGCCTCGGCGAAAGCCTGTCCGGCCGGCTGATGATGTATGACGCGCTCGCCACCAGTTTCTATACGGTCCGCGTGCCGCGTGATCCGCATTGCCCCTGCTGCGGCGAGCCGGCATCCTAGGCACCAATAAAAGCAAAGCCTTGGGGAGGCTGTCTGATGCGCCGTCTATTATCCGTCCTGCTGCTCGCGGGCGTTGCCTCATCGGCCTGCGCCGCCGATCCGATCACGCTCGACACCATCAAGGTGCGCGGCACGCTGCGCGTCGGCACGCCGGGCGACTACCGCCCCTTCGCAATCCATAATCCCGACGGCAGCTACGAGGGCGCCGATATCGACATGGCCAAGGGCTTCGCCGGCAAGCTGGGCGTGCGGCTGGAAATCGTGCCGACCGAATGGGCCAAGCTGCAGGGCGATTTCGACGCCGGCAATTTCGACATCGCCATCGGCGGCATCACCATCACGCCCGACCGCGCGGCCAAGGGCGATTTCTCGGTGGCGCTGCTGGAGGACGGCAAGCGGCCCGTCGTGCGCTGCGCCGACAAGGACAAGTTCATTTCGGTCGCCGCGATCGATCAGCCCGGGACCCGCGTCGTGGTCAATCCGGGTGCCGCGAACGAGGCCTTCGCCCGGGCCAATTTCCATCGGGCGCCGATCACGGTGAACCCGGAAAATATTACGGTGGCCGATCAGATCGTCGCCAACAGGGCCGACGTGTGGGTGACCGACGGCATCGAGGTCGACCTGGTCGCCAAGCGCCACGCGGGCGTGCTGTGCGCGGCGGCGGTGCCGGCCCCGTTCACCCATCTGACCAAGGCCTGGTACTTCCCCAAGGATCCGGGCCTGAAGCAGGCGATCGACGGCTATCTGGCGCCGGCCAAGGTCGACGGCACCTGGGCAGCGACGCTCGAAGCGGCGATGAAGTAAAGCGCCCTCATCCGCCTCGCTCACGCTCGGCACCTTTTCCCGCGAACGGCGGGAGAAGGCTTTTCACTTATACCGCTCCTGCCGCCACGGGTCGCCGCGCGGATGGTAGCCGCGCGCCTCCCAATAGCCGGGGGCGTCGCGGTCGGTGAACCACAGGTGGCGCAGCCATTTGGCGGATTTCCAGAAATAGAGCTGCGGGATGACCAGGCGCACCGGGCCGCCGTGGGCGCGCGTCAGCGGCTCGCCCTGCCAATGGGTCGCCAGCAGGGCGCCCTCGGCGATGAAATCGGCCAGCGGTACCGTCGTGCCATAGCTGTCGAAGCTGCGGATGCGCACGAAGCGCGCGGTCGGCAGCGGCCGCAGATACGCGACCAGGTCGCGGCCCGAAATGCCGCCCCATTCATTGTCGTAGCGCGACCATTGGGTGACGCAATGGATGTCGGAGATCGACCGGCTTTCGCCCAAGCCCTGCAACTTGTCCCAGTCCCAAAGCTTGTCGCGGTTCATGGGCTCCGACATGAGGCGGCAGTGGCCCGGCTCAAGACACGATCGGGTGATCAAAGTCGGAACCGGGATGCGGTGTGCACCGCATCCCGTCGATCCTCCGGCTATTGCGCCGGAACGGCACCCAGGAAGTCACGCTTGCCGATCGGCACGCCGGCATGACGCAGGATGTCGTAGGCGGTCGAGGCATGGAAATAGAAGTTCGGCAGGCCGAAACCGAACAGATAGTTCGTCCCGGTGAAACTCACGTCCTGGCCGGCGAGCTTCATGGTGATGGCCCGCGTCTCGGAACCGTCGAACTGTGCGGCGGGCAGCGAGCCGATGAAGTCCGACACCTTGGCGAGCCGCGCCTTCAGCTCGTCGAATGTCGTCTCGGTGTCGGGCAGTTTCGGGATCTCGACGCCGGCCAGACGGGCGGCGATGCCCTTGGCCTGATCCGTCGTGATCTGGATCTGGCGCGCGAAGGCGAACATGTCCGGGGCCAGGCGATAGCCGATGAGGGTGGCGGGATCGATCTTGCGCGCCTCGCAATGGGCCGCCGCCTTGTCGATCAGCGCCGACAGGCTGCCCAGGATCTGCTGGAGCGCGGGCACGGACGCCTGGTGCATCGATAGGGACATCTAGGGGGTTTCCTCGGGAAAGTTCGGTTGTTTTGGGCAGATGTGAAAAACGCCGCCCGGAGCGATCCGGGCGGCGCCGACATTAACGCAACAGGGGCGATTAGGCCGCCTGCTGATCGATCACTTTCGGCTGATGGCTGCCGCTGGTGATCTGGATGGTCCGGGGCTTCAATGCTTCCGGCACTTCCCGCTTGAGATCGATCGACAGCAGGCCGTTTTCCAGCGCGGCGTCGGTCACCTCGATATGGTCGGCGAGCTCGAAGCGGCGATCGAAGCCGCGCTGCGCGATGCCCTGGTGCAGGTACTGCGCGCCATCCTTCGACTGGCGCTTGCCCACCACGATCAGCTGGTTCGGACGGGCGGTGATCGAAATATCGTCGAGCGTGAGGCCAGCCACCGCAAGCGTGATGCGGTAGGTCTGCTCGCCGGTCTTTTCGATGTTGTACGGCGGATAGTTGTCAGCCGGGGCGGAAGCCTGGGATTCCTGAAGCAGATTCAGAACCCGGTCGAAGCCGATGGCCGAGCGGTAGAGGGGCGCGAAGGCGATTGCACTCATGATCCATATCCTCTTGATTGAGCAACATGGGAGCGCAGACGGCCGCTGCGGGACGTCCGCGCGCCAGTTAAGTCCGAACCCCATATGGGCATCCGGACGAGCCTGAATCTGGGGCGGGGGCGGACGGCTTCAAGAGGAAAAAAATCGAGGCCCGGCGATTTTTACGCCAGCGCCGTCGCCCGTTCGATCGGATCGGGCGCGTTCGGATCGCCCGGCGCCGTCTCCCAACCCAGCTCCGGCAGGGTCACGATCCGATGGCCGGCCAGATCCTGGCGGCAGACGATCCGGCGCTGTTCTTCCATATAGCTCAAGAGCCGCCGGGCGCGGCCGAGCGAGCGGCTGCCATAGGCACGCGCGATCGTGCCGTCGGACGGGCAGGGCAGCCGGTCGAGCGCCGCGCGGGCCAACAGCAGGAACACGCCCTGGACATCGTCGGGCAGGCTGCCGGCGATAGCGAGGGCCTGGGCCCATTCCGGACTGTCCGCCGCCTCGGCACCGACGCCGGCGCGGACGGTCGCGAGCCGCCGGCGAAAGGCCGGGATATCGAGCGGCTTGCCGGCGAGGTTGTGGATCCGGCAACGCACCAGGAAATCCTGATACAGCACGGCGACCGAGCGGAACGCCGCATCCGGATCGGCCGCGACCTGGCGTAGCACCTCGTCCAGCTTGCGGCTGCTCTCGGCCTGTTCCTCCGGCGTCTCGGCGCGCGGCGCCGGGCGGCCGCGGTCCTGCATCGGGGCGGGGCGCGACTGGGCCAGCTGGGTCAGGATGTCGGGCGGCGGGCTCGCCGGTGCCGCGCGGCGCACCATCGGGCGTAGCGGCTCGGGCTCGGGCGCCCGCAGGATCAGCTCGCGCATGTCTTCCGACGTCGCCTGGGGCAGCGGCATCAGCTTCGGGCTCATGCCGCGCGTAGAGGTTTCGACCGTGCCGATCTTGATCGGCAGCGGGCGGCGCGACAGGGCGGGCCCGAGGGCGACGAAATGGCCGCGCTCCAGATCGCGGAACATCTCGGCCTGGCGCCGCTCCATGCCCAGAAGGTCCGATGCACGCGCCATGTCGATATCGAGAAAGGTGCGGCCCATCAGGAAATTCGATGCCTCGGCCGCGACGTTCTTGGCGAGCTTGGCCAGGCGCTGGGTCGCGATCACGCCGGCGAGCCCGCGCTTGCGCCCGCGGCACATCAGGTTGGTCATGGCGCCCAGCGAAACCTTGCGCGCCTCGTCCGACACCTCGCCGGCGGCGGCGGGTGCGAACAGCTGCGCCTCGTCGACCACGACCAGCATCGGGTACCAGAAATCGCGCTCCGCATCGAACAGCCCGCCCAGGAAGGCGGCGGCATGGCGCATCTGCGCCTCGGTATCCAGGTTTTCCAGATTGAGCACGACCGACACGCGATGCCGGCGCACCCGCTCGGCCGCGCGCTGCAGGCCGGCCTCGGTATGGGCGGCGGCATCGATCACCATATGGCCGTGCTTGTCGCCGAGCGTGACGAAATCGCCCTCGGGATCGATCACCGCCTGCTGGACCCAAGGCGCGCTCTGCTCCATCAGGCGCCTGAGCAGATGGGATTTGCCGGAACCGGAATTGCCCTGCACCAACAGGCGGGTCGCCAGCAGTTCCTCCAGATCGAGCGTCGCCGCCGGACCCGCCGCCGTATTCCCCATGTCGATGGCAACCGTCATCCCGAACCCCGAAGCCTCCCCGATGTGAGCGATGATCTATAGCGGATCGAGGGGGGCGGGCGGGAGTCTTGATCGCGCAGGGGCGGGGTGCGGACGGCCACGATTTCGGCGGCGCATTTTGCTCACCTGCCGATAAGAGATCATAGTGCCCCGCCTTATGCCCACGAATGGGAGACGGAGGGGATGATGCTCCGGCGTTTCGCCCTGATCCTGTGCTGCTTCGGTCTCGGGGGTGCCGCGCCCGCCGATCGGGCCGTCGATGTGGCGCTGGTACTGGCGGTCGACGTTTCCTCGAGCGTCGACGAGGCCCGATTCCGCCTGCAGCAATCCGGCTATGCCGCCGCGTTCCGTAGCCCGATGGTCCAGGCGGCGCTGCTGGGCGGTACCGAGCACGCGGTTTCCATTGCCTATGTCCAATGGGCGGGTGCCGGGTCGCAGCATCTGGTTCTGGCCTGGACGCGGATCGACAGCGAGGCCGGGGCGCGGGCGCTGGCGGACCGGATCGAGGCGAGCGAACGCCTCGACGAGGGCAGCACCTCGATCAGCGGAGCCATCACCTTCGCGCGGGCGCTGCTCGACGTGTCGCCCTATCCGGCGGGCCGCCGCATCATCGATGTCTCGGGCGACGGCAGCAACAACAGCGGCCGGATGGCGCATCTGGCGCGCGACGAGGCCGTGGCGGCCGGCATCACCGTCAACGGGCTGCCGATCCTGGCGGTCGAGCCCGAGCTCGATCGCTATTACCGCGACAACGTGATCGGCGGGCCCGGCGCGTTCCTGGTGCCGGCGAAGAGCTTCGAGACCTTCGCGACCGCGATCACCGACAAGCTGGTGCGCGAAGTGGCGGCGGTGCCCGGCGGCTGACCGTTTCGCTCACGCCGCCTGTATGCGCCGCCGCTGCCGGACCGCGTTCGCCAGCGTCTCCAGCACCGCGACCGAGGTCGGCCAGTCGATGCAGCCGTCGGTGATGCTCTGGCCGTAGGTGAGCGGCTGGCCCGGCACCAGATCCTGCCGGCCGGCCACCAGATTGCTCTCGATCATCGCGCCGATGATGCGGCTGTCGCCGGATGCCACCTGGGCCGCGATCGCGTCGACCACCATCGGCTGGTTTTCCGGCTTTTTGCTGCTGTTGGCGTGGCTGGCGTCGATCATGATGCGGGGGGTCAAGCCCGAGCGGCGCGACTCGGCCGAGGCCGCCTCGACGCTGGCAGCGTCGTAGTTCGGTATCTTGCCGCCGCGCAGGATGATGTGGCAATCCTCGTTGCCGGCCGTGGCCGCGATGGCGGCGCGGCCTTCCTTGGTGACGGCCATGAAATGATGCGGCTCGGAGGCGGCGGTGACCGCGTCGATCGCGACCCTGACCCCGCCGTCCGTGCCGTTCTTGAAGCCGATCGGGCAGCTCATGCCCGACGCCAGTTCGCGATGCACCTGGCTTTCGGTGGTGCGGGCACCGATGGCGCCCCAGGCGACCAGGTCGGCGATATACTGCGGCGAGATCGTGTCCAGGAATTCGCAGCCGGCCGGCATGCCCATTCGGTTGATGTCGAGCAGCAGGCTGCGCGCCACGCGCAGGCCCTCGTCGATCCGGAAGCTGCCGTCCAGGCCCGGATCGTTGATCAGGCCCTTCCAGCCGACCGTGGTGCGCGGCTTCTCGAAATAGACCCGCATGACGATCTCGAGCGCGTCGCCCAGGCGCGTGCGCTCGGCCATCAGGCGCCGGGCATAGTCGCGGGCGGCGATCGGATCATGGATCGAGCAGGGCCCGATCACCACAATCAGCCGGTCGTCGCGGCCATGCAGGATGTCGTGCATGGTCGTCCGCGCCGCGGCGACGGTGGCGGTGACGGCGTCGCTGCGCGGATGCTCGGCGATCAGATCGACCGGGGAGATGAGCGCGGTGATCTCGCGGATGCGCAGGTCGTCGGTTTTGTTCGGCACGTCATAGCTCCTACGGCGATATCCGATCACGCGTGATCGGATATCGCCCGGACGTTATTGGTCTGGAGCGATTTCTTGTCGCTCGGATTTCATCCGAGCGGAAAGCGCTCCGGTGGCAATTCCACCCGGCGGCACAAAAAAAGCCGCCAGGCAGACTGGCGGCTCTTCGGGTTCTCGCGTTTCGTTCGTTTAGGTCACGCGCCCCTGATCCCGCCAGCGATAGAGCGGGGATAAAATCGCGCTGAAAGGGTCCGGGCGGCGTTCATCGGCCAGACGCTAGTCGCAGATGCCGCCGCCTGTCAATTATTTCGCCCAGCCAATTATTTCGCCCAGCGCAGCACCAGCGGGTCGAGCCGTCTGGCGGCGTCGATCAGTCCGGCGCGCGTGGCCGGATGCAGCGGGGCGATCGGATCGCGCGGGGCGTCGCAGGCGATCACGCCGCCGGCCTGCATCAGCGCCTTGCAGGCGAGCAGCCCGCACTGCCGGTTCTCGTAATTGATCAGCGGCAGCCAGCGGTCGTAGCGCCGCTGCGCCGCCTCGCGGTCGCCGGCCAGATAGTCGCGCACGATCGGTGCCAGGCCATCGGGAAAGCCGCCGCCGGTCATGGATCCGGTGGCGCCCGCGTCCAGGTCGGCCATCAGCGTGATCGCCTCCTCGCCGTCCCACGGACCCACGACATGTTCGCCGCCCTCGGCGATCAGCGTGCGCAGCTTGCCCGCGGCGAACGGCACCTCGATCTTGAAATAGGCGACGGCCGCGACCTCGCGCGCCAGCTTGGCGAGGAAGCCCGCCGAGAGCGCGGTGCCGCTGACCGGCGCGTCCTGGATCATGATCGGGATGGAGACGGCGTCGGAGACGGCGCGGAAGAACCGCTCGATGCCCGGCTCCGCCACCCGGATCGTGGCGCCGTGATAGGGCGGCATGACCATGACCATGGCGGCGCCCATGGCCTGCGCCTGGCGCGAGCGCTCGGCGCAGATCCGGGACGAGAAATGCGAGGTGGTGACGATCACCGGCACGCGGCCGGCGACATGCTCCAGAATCTCGCGCGTCAGGATCGCCCGCTCCTCGTCCGACAGCACGAACTGTTCGGAGAAGTTCGCCAGGATGCACAGGCCGTCGGACCCGGCGTCGATCATGAAATCGACCGCCCGCTTCTGGCCGGGCTGGTCCAGGTTCCCGGCCGCGTCGAAGATGGTCGGCACGACCGGGAAGACACCGGTGAAACGGGGGTGGCTGGCCAATGGGGACATTCTGTTTCCTTCCGGATCCTTATGGCCTTGGCGGGCGGGGGCCGATGTCCTGCTGAGGCCGATCCCCAGGG
>JAQGIC010000096.1 GCA_028288725.1 Rhodospirillales bacterium | reverse complement strand
GGCATCGGCCGAACGGCCGATCCGGAGCAGTTCGCGGTTGGGCGGGAACGGCCGTAGTGGACGCGATGCAGCCGCCGACCCGTTGGCTGGGGCGGCAGGTCGACCTGGATCATCGCCGATGCCGGATTGGCAATGACCACACTGCTTTCTCTCGACGCGGCGATCGGTCGGGAGATCAGTCTAATTCCGACAAAGCCGACGTCGAAGGCGTGTGAATCGGTCGACAACGGTTCGAACGCTGCCAAAGGCAACCCGCGCCGTCGATGTCTCTCAGGCCGACGTCTATTCGGCAACGAAGATCTATTCGTGTCCAGAGAGGGGATGTGGCACGTAGGGCGCCTCGAGCCGCGCCGTTTCCTCGTCGTTCAAGGTCACTGAGAGCGCGCTCACCGCATCCTCGAATTGCGCGGGCTTCGTCGCCCCGATGATCGGTGCCGTGACGCCCTGTTTCTGCAGCAGCCAGGCGAGCGCGATCTGGGCCCGCGGCAAGCCGCGCTGTTCGGCGATATCACCGACGCGATCGACCACGTCGCGGTCGGCCTCTTCGGCCTTGGCGTAATAGGCCTTCCCGACATTGTCGGTGGCCGCCCGTGCGGTGCTGGGCGTCACTTCCCAAGGTCGCGTAAGGCGCCCGCGCGCGAGCGGCGACCAGGGGATCACCCCGATGCCTTCCGAAATGCAAAGCGGCAGCATCTCGCGCTCTTCCTCGCGATAGAGCAGGTTGAGATGATTCTGCATCGAGACGAACTCGGTCCATCCGTTGGCTCGCTGCAGGCTCAGCGCCTTCATGAACTGCCAGGCGAACATCGAGGAAGCGCCGATGTACCGGGCCTTGCCCAACTTGACGACGTCGTGCAGCGCTTCGAGCGTCTCCTCGATCGGCGTTTCGTAGTCCCACCGATGGATCTGATAGAGATCGATATAGTCGGTCCCAAGCCGACGCAAGCTGGCGTCGACCTCGGTGAATATAGCCTTTCTCGACAGGCCCTTGCCGTTCGGATCGCTGCGCATCGGCCCATGAAGCTTGGTCGCGATCACGACCGCGTCCCGGTCGGCGAAATCCCGGATCGCGCGGCCGAGCACCTCTTCGCTCGCCCCGTCGGAATAGACGTTGGCCGTGTCGAAGAAATTGATGCCGGCATCGAGCGCACGCCGAATGAACGGCCGGCCCGCCGCCTCGTCCAGCACCCAGCTGTGATTCCCCTTGGTCGGGTCGCCGTAGCTCATGCAGCCGAGCCCGATGCGCGAGACCTTGAGGCCGGTTCTTCCCAGATTGGCGTATTCCATAGTGATCCTCGAGGGCTATCAGTCGGCGAAGAGCGCGCGATCCATGACGGTGGGGTCGCGGGGGATGAGCGGCCGGAATCCCATGACGTCGAGGATGTCGCTCTGGATGTCGACGCCCGGGGCAACCTCGCTCAACACGAGGCCTTCCGGCGTCAGCGTGAAGACCGCCCGCTCCGTCACGAACACGGCTTGATGACCGCGTTTCAGGGCCTGGGCGCCGGAATAGGTGATCTGCTCGACCTGCTTCACCAGCTTTCGGACAGTGCCGTTCCGGACGATCTTGATGCCGTTCGGGCCGATATCGATCTGGCTGCCCTTGGTGTCGAACGTGCCGCAGAACACGACCTTCTTGGCATTCTGGGCGATGTCCATGAAGCCGCCGGGCCCGACCGTGAGCCCGCCGAGCTTGGACACGTTGACGTCACCCTGCTCGTCCAGCTCGCCGAAACCCAGGAATGCCGTATCGAGGCCGCCGCCGGCGTAGAAGTCGAACTGCGATGGTCCGTCGATCATCGCGGAGGCACTCCGGGCGAAGCCGAACAGCAGGCCGACGAGCAGCGACCCGCCGTACGTGCCGTGCTCGATCGTCTGGTAGAAACGGCCGCCCTCGCCCTTCTCGGCCACCATCTTGGCGACGCCTTCGCCGATCCCGACGCCGAAATTGATGATGGCGCCGTCGTGCAGCTCGCGATAGGCGCGCCGCGCGATCAGCGAGCGGACGTTCAGCGGTTCGGCCGGCTCGATCGGGATCGGTCCGCGCCGCTCGCCGGAGATCAGCGGATCGTAGGGCAGGTCGTAGCTCATCTGCTGATTCGGATCGACGACGACCGCATCGACGATCGCGCCCGGCACGCGCACGGAGCGTGCCGGCAAGGAGTTCAGGTCGACCGCGGTGCGGACCTGGGCGATCACCAGCCCGCCGGAATTATGCGCGGCCAGCGCCGCCGCATAGACATCGACGTTCGCCGCTTCCTGATCCAGGCTGATGTTGCCGTCCGGATCCCCGAAGGACCCGCGGATGATGGTGACGTTGATCGGGAAGGACTTGTACCAGAGCAGTTCCTTGCCGCCGAGATTGACGACCTCGACCAGGTCCTCCTTGGCCGACTTGTTCATCTTGCCGCCCTGGTGGCGAGGATCGACGAAGGTCCCTAGGCCGACATGGGTGAAGAGGCCGGGCCGATTGCCGCCGATCTCGCGATAGAGCTGCATGACGCAGCCGCTCGGCAGGACATAGGCTTCGATCTTCTCGTCGCGCGCCATCTCCTGCATCTTCGGCGACCAAACCCAGTGACCGCCGATGACCCGCTTCACCAGGCCCTCATGGGCGAAGTGGTTCATGCCTTCGGTCTTCTTGTCTCCGATCCCGAGCGCGTGCAGGACGGTGAGCGCACGGGGGAAGCCGGTCGACAGAAACCGCCGCGACACGGCCCGGAAGACATGGCTTGCCTCCATCAGCCCGCCGCCCCCGCCGATGAGTGCGACCGTATCCCCGTCCTTGATGAGCTTCACGGCGTCGTCCGCCGACATGAACTTGTTGCGCATCATGCCGACGCCTCTGCCGCGACGAGCTCGGGCCTTCTGGGCACCATCAGCCGGTGCTCGCCTTCCTGGACGATCTCGCCGTGCTGGTTCAGCAACTGGATCTCGATGAACAGGATCCCCATGTCCGGCTTGCTTTTCGAGACCCGCGCATCCCGGATACGGAACTTGACCTGCAGCGTGTCGCCAATCCGGATCGGCCGCTTGAAGTTCCACGACCAGCCGAGCGCGATTCCGTCCCGGAAGAAGGCGGACTGCACCTTGAGACCGTCGGTCAGGGACAGTCCCATCAGACCATGGGCGATGCGGCCGCCGAACTCTGTGGTCTTGGCGTAGACCTCATCCAGGTGCACCGGCGAAAAATCGCCCGCGACGCCCGCGTAAGCCAGGATGTGCCCTTCGGTAACCGTGACGCGCGGCGTCAGCCGCTCGTCGCCGATCTTGATGTCGTCATAGAAATTTCCGGGAAGCATGGCCTGGTCCTCGTTGAAGGCTTGGATCGACGGCACGGAAGGCCGGACGGGATTAAGGAACGAGTAGGACGCGGCCGATCGCTTCGCGGTTGGCGAGTTCGCGATGGGCTTCGGCGGCCTGGCTGAGCGGCAGGGTCTTCCACACGACCGGCTCGATGCCGGTCTCGTGCATGAACCGAAGGATCTCTTCGAGTTCGTCGCGCGACGCACTTTGGACGCCGTGCAACTCCCACTCCTTGATGATCAGGAGCCCGAGATTGATCTCGATTGGCGTGCCGTGAAGCTCGCCGATCACCGCGCAGCGGCCGCCGGGTGCCAAGCTGCGCAGCGAGCCGTGGAAGGTCGGCGAACCGAGCAGCTCGACGACGAGATCGACGCCTCTGCCGCCCGTCAGCATGCGAACCTCTTCGCCGAACGCGCCATCGGAGCTGACGATGACCTCGTCGGCGCCGGCCGCTTTCAGCGGCGCGACCTTGGCGGGGCTGCTCGTGATCGCGATGCTGCGCGCGCCGAGCCGGTTCGCAATCTGGATTGCGGCGAGGCCCAAGCCCCCGCTGGCGCCGGTGATCACGACGGTCTGTCCTGCCGTGATGCGTCCGACCTGGCGGATCGCCTTATAGGGCGGGCCATAGACACAGGCACCGAAGCACGCGTGCTCGAGCGGCATGCCGGGCGGAAGCTTGACGAGGTTGCCGGCGCGCAGCACCGCATATTCGGCGTAGCCGCCGTCACGCGTCTGCCCGATGTCGCCGTCGGTCTGCCGGCAGAGCGACGGGCGACCGCGGCGGCAGTCTTCGCACCGCCCACAGGCTTGAAAATTGAACGAGGCGACGAGATCGCCGGGCGCGAAGCCGCTGACCTCGCTGCCGGCCTCGACCACTTCCGCTGCGAGCTCGTGGCCGAGGATGCGCGGCAGGGTCACCCGGGAGCGCTTGCCGGAGCGCAGGATCAGATCGAGGTGACAGACGCCGCAGCAGCGGATCCGGACAAGGACCTCGTCCGGCCCTGGCTCGGGCCGGGCGACGTCTTTGTATTGGAGCACCTCCGGCTCGCCGAACGCGCTCAGCACCACCGCCTTCATTCCGCGTCCTCTCGAGGTCGTCGTTCGATGGCCAGGTCGCTCAATGGTTCAGGATCTGGCCGAGAAAGCTGCGCGTGCGCTCGTTCCTGGGATTGGCGAAGAACCGATCCGGCCGGTCCATCTCGACGATTTCGCCGCGGTCCATGAAGATGACCCGGTCGGCCACACTGCGCGCGAAACCCATTTCGTGGGTCACGCACAGCATGGTCATGCCCTCCTCGGCGAGGCTGATCATGGTGTCGAGCACCTCCTTCACCATCTCCGGATCGAGAGCGGAGGTCGGTTCGTCGAACAGCATGATCTTCGGTGTCATGCAGAGCGCGCGGGCGATGGCAACACGCTGCTGCTGGCCGCCGGAGAGCTGGGCCGGGTACTTGCCGGCCTGCTCCGGAATGCGGACGCGCTTCAGGTATTTCATCGCGATCGCTTCGGCTTCGGATGTCCCGATGCCGCGCACCCGCATCGGCGCCAGCATGCAGTTCTGCATGACCGTCAAATGCGGGAAAAGATTGAACTGCTGAAAGACCATGCCAACCTCGGCGCGCACGGCCTCAACGTTTTTCGCGCTGGCGCCGAGATCGATGCCGTCGACCAGGATCCGGCCACTCCGGTATTCTTCCAGCCGGTTGATGCAGCGGATGAGCGTCGATTTGCCCGAGCCAGACGGTCCGCACACGACGATTTTCTCGCCCTTGGCCACCGTCAGGTTGATGTTCTTCAGCACCTGAAAGCTGCCGTACCACTTCTCGACATTCTCGAAGACGATCATGGCGTCGGCCGTCGACGGCGTGTCGCGGGGCGGTGCGAATGGCGTAGCGAGTTCGATCATTCTGATCCCTTGAACGGGGCACGGGGCTGCTGGAACAGGCGGCCACCAAGGCCGCCCGTCGAGCGCATCGAGGCTATTTCACCATCGCGATCGGCAGCGGCGCGTCGCCCTCGCCGGTCGTCGGCAAGGCGGGCAGATCACCACCGATCCATTTTTTGTAGAGCGCCGGGAGTTCGCCGCCTTCGATCTTCTGGGCGATGAAGGCGTTGAGGTAGGTGACAAATTCACGGGCATCCGGCCGCACGGCGAAGGCGTTGTAGGCCCGGGCCACGGCGAATTTCTCGTCGAACTTCCCGGAGCCGGCGACCTGTTCGATATTCTTCACCTGGGTCGCAGCGCCGCCGATGATGTCGACCTGGCCGGAAATCAGCGCCTGCACGGTGCTGGAATCGTCGTCGAAGCGCTGGATGGTGGCCCCGGCCGGCGCCGCCTTGGTCACGGCGCTGTCCTGCGGCGTGCCACGGGGCACGCCGACGCGCAGGCCCTTCATATCGTCCCAGCCTTTGATCGACGCGCCGGCCTTGCCGATATAGACCGTGTCGTTGTTGGTGTAGGGGCGCGAGAACAGGACGACCTTCTGGCGGTCGGGGAAGATGCCGATCACGGCCGCGAGCACATCGACCTGGCCCGTCAGGAGGGCCGGGATGCGATTGGCCGGCGTGACCGGCGAGAACTCGGCCCTCACCCCGAGATCCTTCGCCAGCAACTGGGCGACCTCGATATCGAATCCAGTCAGCTTGCCGGATTCATCGGTAAAGCCCCACGGCACCTGGGCGACCTGGGAGCCGACCTTGAGGACGCCGCTCTTCTTGATGTCCGCAACGGTCTGGGCCAAGGCTGTTCGAACACCGATCGGCATCACGCAGAGAGCCAGCGCGGCACCCAGGAGCAGGCGACGCGAAACGTTCGAGTTCTTCAGTATCTTCATGGTCGTTACCTCCGGAATGCGGGCTCTTTCCCGCGGGTTTGTTTTTAGGTTTTGGCAGCAAAGCGCTGCTCCAGACGCAGGCTGAAGCGCGACAAGGGAAAGCAGATGACGAAGTAGAGGAGGGCCGCGAGCCCATAGGCGAGCAGCGGCTTATAGGTCGTGCTCGCGACGATCTGGGCCGAGCGCGACAGCTCGACGAAGCCGACGATCGATGCGAGCGACGTCCCCTTGATGAGCTGCACCAGGAACCCCACGGTCGGGGCAACGGACAGGCGCAGCGCCTGAGGCAAGACGATGTCCCGCATACGGGAGGCGTAGCGCAGCCCGAGCGCACGGGCCGCCTCGGTCTGGCCCCTCGGTACGGCCTGGATACCGCCCCGCCAGATCTCGCCCAGGAACGCGCTCGCGTGCAGCGTCAGGCCGATGGTCACCGCGGTCCATGGGCTTACCTTCACACCGAAGACCGGCATGCCGTAGAACACCAAGAACAGCTGCATCAGCAGCGGCGTCCCCTGGAAGAAATCGATGTAACCCGCGGCGATCGAGCGAAGCGAAGCCCGCGTCGAGGTGCGACTGAGCGCGATGATCAGCCCGAAAACGCCGCCGCCGGTGAAGGCGATCAGCGATAGAAGCAGGGTCCATTGGATGCCGGCCAGGATGAACAGGACTTCGTTGGAGCCGAATAGGCGGATCATGGTCCTGGCCTCACCTGACCGGATAGGAGAAGTAGATCCGGTTGATCGCCTTGAAGGCGGTCGAGAAGATCAGCGAGAGTCCGAAATACAAGACGGTCGCGACGGCATAGACCTCGAAGCTTCTGAAGGTTTCCGCATCAATCGACTGCGAGATCGACGCCAGTTCTTCCGCCGAAATCGAGGAGACGATGCTGGTCGTCAACAGAGCGAGGATGAATTGCCCTGACAGCGCTGGGAAAATGATGCGCAGCGCCGGCTTGAGGACGATGAAGCGGAAGATCTGCAAGGTCCTCAAGCCGAGGGCCGTCCCCGCTTCGACCTGGCCTTTGGAAATCGCCTCGACACCACCGCGGATAATCTCGGCAGCAAACGCGCCGCAATTGAGACTCAGAGCCAGGATCGCAGCGGTCCAGGGGCTGAGGCTGATGCCCAGCGAGGGCAGGCCGAAGAAGATGAACATGACCTGGACGAGGAACGGCGTGTTCCGAACGACCTCAATGTAGGAGGTCGCGAACAGCCGGACTGCTCTGATCGGGCTCCGTTTGGCCAGCATCGCGACGATGCCGATGACGAGCCCAAGGACGACGGCGATCGCGGCCAAGCTGATCGTCTGCCAGCACCCGCGGAGAAACGTTTCCCAATAGGGCGCGAGGGCGGCAAAATCGAACTTGTAGGTCATTCTTCCTCCCTTGGTCCGGCGATGACTTGTCCGCCTCGTCCATTGCTGTCGGTCCGCGTCCCTATGGAATCCGGAAGAACTGCCGATAGAGCTCGATCTGCTCGCTCAGCATGTGGATGCCGGGATGGACACGCAGGCCCCGCGCGACCGCCGCTTTCAGGAGACGCGTTTCCGCCGGCTTCATGATGATGTCCGCGACGACGGCGTCCGCGCGGGCGGCGCCAAGGTCGAACGGCAGCGGATCGTCCTCGTGCAAGCCGACCGGCGTTGCGTTGATCAGCATGTCGCTCTCGGCTGCGGCGGGTGACGAGGCGACCCGGACGCGTCCAGGCCATTTCGCCTCCAGCCGCGCGGCCAACTGATTGGCGCGTTTCTCCGAGACATCGGACAGCACGAGCAGACATGCGCCATGGGTCAGCAACGCAGGCGCGATGGAGGTGCCGGCGCCGCCCGCCCCGACCAGGCTCACGGTTTTCCCTCTCGGATTATGGCCCGCGCCGACGAGCCCACGGACGAAACCGACGCCGTCGAAATTGTCGGCCGCCCATGTGCCGTCGGCCTCGCGACGCAGCGCATTCGCCGAGCCCGTCAGCCTCGCCGCTTCGCCCAGATGATCCGCATGATCACACGCCGCAAACTTGTGCGGAATGGTGACGAGGATGCCGTCCAGGTTTGCAATGCGCTTCAGCCCTTCGATCATCACCGGGAAATCCGCCGGCGCCGCCTCGATCGGCACGAGCACCGCGTCGACCCTCCGATCGACGAACAGACGGTTCATCAGCGCGGGGGCCTGCACCTGGGCCACAGGGTACCCAATCACCGCGAAGAGGCGGGTCGCACCGGTCGGGCAAGGCAGCTGGAAGGGTGTCACCTGCTGGGGAAGCTGGGGCCCGCTCACCGCCGCGACTGCCAGAAATTTTCGGTCAAGGCGTCCGTTCCATTCTCAAACTGGAATTTGTGCCAATATGGAACATATTCCAAATTTGTCAACCAGGTGACATGGTGTTCCAAATGGAATAGATTTCAGCTATTCGGCTGTCGTTTTGCGATGCCCCAACCGGACAGGATGAAGCGATGAACAGCCCCGACCGCGCGATATCGATCATCGAACTCCTCTCGAAAAATGCCCTGGGGCTGCCGCTCTCGGCGATCGCCGACGAGCTGTCGATCCCGCGCAGCGCCACGCACCGGCTATTGGCCGACCTGCGCGAGGAAGGATACGTGCGGCAGGAATATGGAGGCGGCACCTACCGCTTGACGGCCAAGGTCGTGGCGCTCGGCTTCACATTTCTGGGTGCCGCGGGCGTGACGGCGGAGATCCAGCCCATCCTCGACCGGCTAGCCGAACGGACCGGGGAATTGATCGTCCTTGCCGTGGTCGACGGGGAACGGCTGCTTCGCGTCGCCAAAGCGCAGGGGGCTCGACGCGGCCTGCTTTACCATCAGGACGAGGGCCCGGAAGTTTATCTCGCGGCCACCTCGAACGGGCACGCCTGGCTATCTTGCCTGGACGAGGAGGAAGCCCTGCAGCTCGTTGCCAAGCAGGGGTACAACCGGCCGATCGACGGGCCGACCGCGCCGAAGACGCTGCGCGACATCCTCAAATATGTCGAAGCGGCGAGAGCACGGGGCTTCGCGAAAATCTCGGAGACCTACGTTGCCGGGACCTCGGCCATGGCGGCGCCGATCTTCCGACCCGGCACACGGAGGGCGATCGGCACGCTCAGCATCGCCGGGCCACTGCTGCGCATGACTGACGAGCACATGGATTCTTTGGCGCCGACCCTGTTCGCCAGTGCTGCGGAAATCGCCCAGGCTGGCAGCGAGCTGCCGATCTTCGAACAGGCCACCGAAGCGGCGGCGCGATGATGTCCAGCAGGAACCGGGCGATCTCGATCCTCGAACTACTGTCCCACCACGTCTGGGGCCTGTCGGCCCACGATATCGCGGATCGGCTCGACATCCCATTCGCCTCGACGCAGCGCCTGCTCTCCGATCTCATCGAGAGCGGCTATGTCCATGGCGGTACCGGCAAGGCGGACCTGTTCCGCCTGCGGGCCAAGCTCCCCGCCCTGGGCCTGGCCTATCTGGGCGCCACGGGCGTGACCGATCTGGTCCAACCGATTCTCGACGATCTGGCGAAGCGGACCGGCGAGCTCGTGAGACTGGCGGTCATCGAGGCGGACAGCCTGACCTGGGTCGCCAAATCCCAGGGCGCGCGCAGCGGGTTGCTCTACAATCCCGACACTGATGCCGAGGTCCATCTTCCCGCGACGGCCAATGGCCGCGCCTGGCTGTCCTGCCTCGGGGACCGCCAAGCCCGCACCCTGATCGAGAAAAGCGGCCCAGGCGCCGCCGGCACGATCGACGCCTTGCTCCATGATGTCGCCGTCGCCCGCGCTCGGGGATATGCCGTGGTCTCCGAGAGTTACGAGGCCGGTACCTCGGCCGTCGCGGCGCCGATCCGGCGGGGCGCCACCGGCCATCCGATCGGAACGGTCAGCATCGCCGGCCCGACGGTCCGCATGACGCCGGATCGGATCCAGGAATTCGTGCCCTGGCTGCTGGCGAGTGCCACCGAACTGGGCGCGGCCGCTAGTTCCTCCCCGCTGTTCAAAGGGCCCTGAGCCGCGGTCCGGCCTTCCCCGGGCGGCGTGACCGTCCGCGTTTCCGCGCGTTCCCGACACAGCTGGCGCAGATTCCCATGAAAACTCGCGACATCGGCCTGGTGCTTCTCGTATGCCTGATCTGGGCGGCCAACCAGATCATGAGCCGGCTGGTCGTCACGAATCTCGGCGTTCCACCGATCTTCTACTCGCTGGTCCGGTCGATCGCGATCGCGGCTCTCCTGCTGCCGATGTTGCGCCCGCTTCCGCGCAACGTCGGACTGATGATCACCGTCGGCATCCTGTTGGGCGGCGGCGCCTTCGCGCTCAATTTCATGGGGCTGGAGTTCGCGACGCCGTCCACGGTAGCGGTCGTCCTACAACTGTCCGTTCCCATGGCGACCGTCCTTTCAATCACCATCCTCGGCGAGCGGATCCGGTGGAAGCGCAGCCTCGGCATCGCCCTGTCGTTCGGCGGGGTAATCATTCTGCTGTGGGATTCGCAGGCGATGGGCATCTCGTTCGGACTGATCTTCACCGCGGCATCGGCGCTGTCGAGCGCACTGGGTGCGATCCTGCTGAAGAAGATCGCGCCCGTGCATCCGCTGCGAGTTCAGGCATGGGGCAGCCTGGGGTCGATCCCGCTGTTGACCGCGCTCAGCGTCGGGTTCGAGCGCCATCCGATCGACGCGGCAATCGGCGCCGGCTGGACGTTCGTGGCCGCCATCGCCGCCTCCGCACTGATCGTCTCGATCTTCTCGCACACGATGTACTATCGGTTGGTACAGAAATATGAGGCGAACCAGATCGTCTCGCTGATGCTGCTGCATTCCGTCATGACGATCGTTCTCGGCGTGCTCATCACTGGCGATGCGTTCACGCCGCGCATGTTCGTAGGCGGCGCCCTCACGCTCGTCGGTGTCTTCATCATCGCTGTCCGATCCGGCAAGCAGCCAGGCTCGGCCGAGCTCATCGCGACGGTCGAGCAGCCGTGACGAGGCGCCAACGTCCGCTTCGAAGGGGTGACCGCCTTCGGCTGGATGACCGTCATGGGCGCGATGCAGCCCGGCTGCTCTTCGACTTGGATGGGCCGACAGCGGAATGTCTGCTCTCAGTCCGAGAACTGATGGAGCGGACGTTCGGAACGAAATGTCCGAAGTCCACAACCACAGCCCACCCTTTAAACCGGCGGATATCGAGCTTCCCTTGTGACGGCCCCGTATGGAGATGAGATCCGCCTTCGTCTCAGTTCCCGACGACCGCGCCTGAAGCGAGCAGGTCTTCGATTTCGTCCAGTGCAAATGACGCTTCCCGCAGGATCGATCGGGTTTGCTCGCCTAACCGCGGCGGCGGCTCGAAGGGGCGCTGGTTCGTCTCGCGCGGATTGATCGGCGAGCCGGGCGCGCGGAAATGGCCATCGGTCGGATGGTGCAGGTCGACCAGCATGTTGAGATGCGCCAACTGCGGGTTGGCCAGCAGGTCCGCATAGTCGGCAACCTTGCTGCACAGAATGTCCGCGGCACTGAACAGGTCCAACCATTCGGCACAGCTGCGCCGACGGAAAACGCCGCCCAACTCCTGGCGCATCGCCACTCGATTGACGACCCGGTCGCTCGATGTCTTGAAACGAGGATCCTCGATCAGCTGAGGCAACTCCAGGAGTTCGCACAGCCGGCGCCACCGTTCGCCGATATAGGCCGCGACCATGATCCAGCCGTCGCGCGCCTCGAACGCTTCGTTCGGTGCCGAATAGGGCGCGGCACTGCCGATCTTGGCCGGCTGCTGGCCGTCGCCCAGGAACGACGTGACCGCCGATTGCTGCAGCGCCACCGCGGTCGCGAACAGGCTGATGTCGAGATAGCTGCCGCGTCCGCTCTTCTGGCGCGCCGTCAGGGCGGCCAGCACGGCGAGCGCACCGATGTAGCCAGTCGAGACATCAACGATCGGCGCCTGCACCTTGCAAGGCCCCGAGCTGGCGTCGCCGATCAATCCCATCAGGCCGGATGCCGCCTGCAGAATGCCGTCGACGCCGGCTTCCTGCGACAAGGGGCCGGTCTGGCCATAGCCGGTGACGGCGCAATAGACCAGTTCCGGGCGTTCCGCCGCCAGGCTCGCATAGCCGAGGCCAAGGCTATCCATGACGCCTGGGCGAAAGCTTTCGACCACCACATCGGCCTGCAGGGCCAGCCGGCGCGCCGCCGTCTTGCCGCCCGCGCTCTTCAGGTCGATGCAGATGCTTTCCTTGCCCCGGTTGAAGGCAATGAAGACCGGGCTGTGCTCGCCATACCAGGGCGGGCCGAGATGCCGGCCCAGATCGCCGGCCGGCGGCTCGACCTTGATCACCCGCGCGCCGAAGTCGCCGAGCATCATCGTCGCGGTCGGCCCGGCACCGATCTGGCTGAAGTCCAGCACGCTGATGCCGTCGAGACAGGTTCGAATCATGTTCGGCCTTCCTTCACCATGTCGCGCCATACCCGTTCCAGGTCACCGCGTTCCGACGGCGCCGCAATGGCGATCAGCGCTTCCGCCCGTTCCTCGACTGAGCCATAGCGCAGCGCAGCCACGCCATGTTCGGTCACCACATAGTCGAGGTCCGCCCGGGCCGCAGACACCGAGGCACCCGGCGCCAGCCGCGCAACGATGCGTGAAACGCCGCCCCGCGCGGTGGCGGGCAAGGCCAGGATGCTCCGCCCCCCGGGCGACGCCCGGGCCCCGCGCATGAAATCGACCAGACCGCCGACGCCGCTGACGCGCCGCCCGTCCGCAATCTCCGCATTGACCTGACCGAACAGGTCGACTTCGAGCGCGGAATTGATCGAGACGAACCGGTCGACGGCGGCGAGAGCCGTCGTGAAATGCACATCCTCGACGGAGGCGAAGCGGACTTGTCGCGTCTCACCCAGGAAGTCGTAGAGCCGCCGGGTGCCGAGGCCGACGGCGGCGACGAGTGGCCGTGGCATGGCACCGGCTTCGATCAGATCGAGTACACCGTCGCTCACCAGCCCGGAATGCAGGCCCAGGTTCCGGTGATCGCGGAGCTGGCGCAGCACCGCGTGCTGAATGCGGCCGAGGCCAACCTGCAGCGTATCGCCATCCCGGACCAGGGTGGCGACATGCTTGGCGATCGTCGCCGCAACGGCGGCATCCCGCTCGTCTATCGGAAATTCCGGCGGCGGCCGGTCGGTCTCGACGACCCAACCCAGGCGATGATAGGGGATTTTGACGGCGAGCGGCGGCGCGGGCATTGCGCTGCTGACCTCGGCCACGATCGTCTTTGCCTTGCCGAGGATGGCCGGCACGAATTCCGCGACGATGCCCAGCGAACAATTGCCGTCGCGATCCGGGGGTGCCACTTGCAGGAAGGCGACGTCGATCGGGCAGACATCACGCAGATAGGTGAATATCTCGCTGTAGTGCAGCGGCCGGACGATCTGCCGGCCGGCACCGGGTGTCTTCACAAAGGCGCGGATCGGGAAAAACGCTTCCATGACCGCGTCCGGATCGAGCGCATAGTCGAACCGATTGATGCCAGGCAGCCAGCCGCCGACGAAGCGGACGCCGCGGGTCAGCGCTGGATCCTCAGCCAACATCGCGGCGATGCCGAGGGGCTCGGCCGAGGCGGATTCGACGAACACGGTGGTTCCCGGCCGCAACAGGTGACGCAATGTCTCCGCGGTCAGGCGCCCGGGCATCAGCGGCCCCGGAAGCGCGGCGGCCGTTTTTCGTTGAAGGCCAGCACGCCCTCGCGGCGATCCTCGGTCGGCACCAGACGATTGTAGGCCTCGATCTCGAACGCCAGCCCATCCGACAGCGACATCTGCAGGCCCCGATGGATCGATTGCTTGCTCTGCCGCACCGACAGCGGGGCGTTGGCCGCAATCATACCGGCGATTGCGAGCGCTTCCGTCATCAAGGACGCGGCCGGGAAGGTCTCGTTGACCAGCCCCCACTCCCGGGCCTGCGCGGCGGTGAACGGTCGGCCGCTCAGGATCATCTCCTTGGCCCGGCGTTCGCCGACCGCGCGCGTCACCGTCTGGGTGCCGCCGCCGCCGGGCAGGATGCCCAGCTTCGCCTCGGGTAGGGCGAAGCGGACATGATCGGCCGCATAGAGAAAATCACAGGCCGCCGCCATCTCGCAACCGCCGCCATAGGCAACACCGTTGACGACACCGATGACCGGGATTGGGCAGGCGATGAGTGCTCGGAACATGCGCTCGAAGATCAGGTGCTGCGCCGTCCAGGCCTGATCGGTCATGCCGCGGCGTTCCTTGAGGTCGCCGCCCGCACAGAACGCCTTTTCTCCTTCGCCCGTCAGGAGGACGCAGCGCAGCTCGCCCACATCGAGCCCGACATCCTCGAAGAACCGCATCAGGTCCAGACCCATCTGCGTATTGAGCGCGTTCAAGGCCCCGGGGCGGTTGAGCGTGACGAGGGCAATCGCCTCGGCCGGACGGGTGACTCGCAGTGTCTCGAAATCGGTCACGGCTTCTCCTTCGGGCACAGTTCCGCAAGCCACGGCCCGATCTGGGGCATCGTGTCGAGCGCCGTGCCTTGGTCGAACAGCCGACGGGCCTGATCCGCATCGACATGAGGCGCGCCGCGCTGGAGGCAGTCCAGCCACTTGTGGGCGAGCTGCTCGGGCATGATCGGATCCTTGAGCGAGCCCGGCGGGTCGAGCACCGTGCGGGTCAGGACGGCGCCATTCTTCAGCTCCAGCGTCACCGTCACCGGCGCATTGCCGAGCTCACCGTTAGCGGGCGGGACGTTGCCCTCGACGATACGGACATCCTTCAGGCGCGACTGGATCTCCGGCCGGGCAACCGCCGCGTCGGTGAAGCTGGCGAAGTCGATCTTGCCGTCGGCGAGGCTGGCCAGTGCCGCATAAGGTCCGCTGAACAGCGCGTTCAGACCGGTCTTCGGGTGCGGGTGGATCAGCGGCTTGGTGGCGCCCTGCACCATGTCGATCCGGACGCGGGCGACATCGGCCAGGCCGACCTTCTCCTGCCGGACCAGGAACAGCGTGCCCTCGATGATCTTGTGCATCATATAGCAGCAGGGATAGCGCTTGCGCTCGAACCCCGGGCTTTCAAGGATATAGGGCCTGCCCAGATGATGGTCGGCAGGCCAGCGATCGACCGTCGCGCCGGAAAACGCGCGCAGGAAGCCGTCGCCGTCGATCGCCTCGCCCGCCGACACGATGCCCGCCGCGGCCAACCGCGTGGCCTTCAGCCCATTCTGGGCCGCGATGCCCGCATGCAGGGATTTGACCATGGAGCCGAAGTTTTTGCGCAAGCCGGACGACAGGCTGGCCGCGATCGATAGCGCCTGCGCGGTCTGGTGGTGGTCGAGCCCCATCAGCCTGCTGCAGGCCGCCACCGCGCCAAAGGGTCCGAGCGTCGCGGTCGCATGAAAGCCCAGATCGTAATGGCGAAAGCCCATGACCTCGCCCAGACGGATCATCACTTCCGTGCCGATCGCGACCGCATCGAGCAGCGCGCGGCCGGACAGACGGTCGCGGCCGGGCAATGCCAGGCAGGCCGACAGGACCGGGGCGGTCGGATGGCAGATGCAAGCCATGCTGACGTCGTCATAGTCCAGCATATGACTGGCCATGCCGAACAGCAGGGCCGCATCGTCCGGCCGGTAGGCGACCGGCCGCCAGAACGACGGGATGCCCTTCGTATCCGGATCCATCGACCCGGCGAGGCGCTGCACCCCCGTTTCGACACCGCCTGCCAGGGTGACGGCCAGCGTATCGAGCACGCCGTCGAGGGCCAACGCACGGACGGCGTCGCCCGGATCGGCACCGACGACGAAGTCGGCGATCCGAACCGATGCCGACGGCAGATCGTCCACAGGATGAAGCTTGGGTGCAGTCGACATGGGTCAGGCTCCCTTTCGGCTGCCTTCGCTCAATAGGAGCGGGGCATGCCCAATCCGCGCTCGGCCACCTGGGCCAGGATGAGGTTGTTGGACAAGGGCGCGGTGCGGAACAGCCGCGCCTCCTTCCATTTGCGCTCGACGTGATATTCGCTGGCGACGCCGAAGCCGCCGAAGGTGGTCATGCAGGCTTCCGCCGCCTCCCACGAGGCCTCGGTCGCCAGGTACTTGGCGATGCTGGTCTCGGTGCCGCACGGCAGCTTCTGGTCGAACATCCGCGCGGCCCGGTTCCGCATCAGCTCGGCCGCCTGCAGGTTCATGTAGGCCTTGGCGATCGGGAACTGGATGCCCTGGTTGGCGCCGATCTGGCGGTCGAACACGACGCGGTCGGTCGCATAGCGAGAGGATTGCTCGGTGAACCACTTACCGTCGCCGATCGCCTCGCTCGCCACCAGCAGCCGCTCGGAGTTGAGGGAATCGACCAGGTAGTAGAAGCCCTTGCCCTCTTCGCCGATCAGGTCGTCGTCGGTCACTTCCAGATTGTCGATGAAGACCTGATTGGTGTGATGGTTGAGCATGGTCTTGATCGGCGTCGCCTGCAGCGACTTCCCCGCCTTGGCGATATCGACCAGGAACAGGCTGAGCCCGTCGGTCTTCTTCTTGACCTCGTCGAACGGCGTGGTGCGCGTGATCAGCAGGTACATGTGCGACTGCATGTAGCGCGAGGTCCAGATCTTCTGGCCGTTGATGACGTAGCCGCCGGGCACCTTCCTGGCGAAGGTCTTGATCTTGAGCGTGTTCGAACCAGCATCCGGCTCGGTCACGCCGAAGGCCTGCAGGCGCAGGCTGCCGTCGGCGACGCGCGGCAGGTACTTGCGCTTCTGCGCCTCGCTGCCGTGATTGAGGATCGAGGCCATGGTGTACATCTGGGCATGGCATGCAGCGCCGTTGCCGCCCGAGCGGTTGATCTCTTCCAGGATCAGGCAGCCGTCGAGCACGCCCAGCTCCGACCCGCCATATTCCTCCGGGATCAGCGCCGCCAGCCAGCCGGCCTCGGTCATGGCGACGACGAATTCCTCCGGATAGGCGCCGCGATCGTCGCAGTCGCGCCAATAATCCGCGCCGAACGAATTGCACAGCTTGCGGACCGACGCGCGGATTTCGTTCTGAGTGTCGGTATATTCCAGGTCCATCACATCATCTCTGTTCTTGGGATCAGGCGACGATGCCGCGCTGTCGCATCTGGGCGATGTCGCCATGGCTGTAGCCGAGGGCGGCCAGTACCGTTTCGGTATCGGCGCCCAACGCCGGCGGCGGGCTCGATTGCGCGGCACGGGCGCCGTTCATTTTCAGCGGCATGGCTACGACCTTGTGCTGAGGCACCCCCTCGACCGGCAGATCCTCGACGATGCCGGCGGCCTTGACCTGTTCGTGGGCGAGGGCTTGGGAGACATCGTTCATCTCGCTGCAGGGTGCCCCGGCCCCGCGCAGCCGCCGGACACTTTCGGCCGTCGGCATGGTCAGCGTGATCGCCTCGATCGCCTGGTGCAGCGCCTCGCGGTTGGCGACGCGCAGCGGGTTGCTGAGGAAGCGCGGGTCCTGAGCGATCTCCGGCTGGCCCAGCGCCGCGCAGACCTTCTGGAACAGGCGATCGTTGCCGGCGGCGACGAAGACGTAGCTATCGGCCGAGCGGAACAGCTCGTAGGGCGCGGTGATGGCGATGCCGGAGCCCATCTTGCGGGGCAATTGCCCGTTAGCGAGATAGCCCGCGATCGGAATGGTCATCCAGGCGATGCCGGTCTCGAGCAGGCTTGCCTCAACCATGCGGCCTTGGCCGTCGTCCTTGCGCTGTATCAGCGCCGCCATGACGCCCATTGCCGCCCACATGCCGGTGCCGAGATCGATCAGCGAGACGCCGACCCGGACCGGATCGTCGCCGGCCTGGCCGGTCACGCTCATGATGCCGGTGAAGGCCTGGACCAGCGGATCGTACCCGGGCAGGCCGCTCAACGGACCGGTCTGGCCGAACGCGCTGATCGCGCAATAGATCAGCCGGGGATTGACCGCCTTCAGATCCTCGTACCCGAAGCCGCGCTGCTCGGCGCTGCCGGGCTTCAGCGAATGGATGATCACGTCGGCCTGCGCCGCCAGCTCGCGCAGCAGCGTCTGTCCGGAAGCATGGTCCAGATCGATGCAAATGCTGGTCTTGCTGCGGTTGAGCGAGAGAAACGTGGCTGACAGGCCGCCGATCTCCGGTGGCCGCCAATCCCGCGTGTCGTCGCCGCGGCCGGGGCGCTCGACCTTGATGACCTCGGCCCCCATGTCGCCCAGGATCTGCGTGCAGAACGGCCCGGCCACATTCTGGGTCAGGTCCAGGATCTTCACGCCGGATAGGGTTCGTTCGAGCATTGGGCTTCCGCCTGCTTTCCGTCTATTTGTTCGAACAATACGACTCTCGGCGTTGGTGTCAATGATCTCAGGACAAGAGGACGATCTTGCCGGGGTATTGCCGCGACAGCAGCGCATCCATCGCCGTCGCGGCCTCGGCCAGGGGATAGGTGGCGGAGATGCGCGGCTTCAGCCGTCCCTCGGCATACCAACCGAGCAACCCGCGCAGTTGTTTGCTGATCAGGACCGGATCGCGCGCGGCCTGCGCGCCCCAGACCACGCCGATGACCGAGATGTTCTTGACCAGGATGCGGTTGGCCGGCACGGACTGAATGCGGCCGGCGGCAAAGCCGATCAGCAGCATGCGGGCCTCCCAATTCACCGCGCGCAGGCATTCGTCGAACACATCGCCGCCGACCGGGTCGTAGACCACGTCGGCGCCCTGCCCGCCGGTCAGTTCCTTGATGCGCTCGTGGATGCTGTCGGTCCGGTGATCGATGGTTGCGTCGGCGCCATATTCGCGGGCGACCGCGCATTTTTCGGCACCGCCGGCAATGGCGATCACCTTGGCACCCAGTTGCTTGCCGATTTCTACCGCGGTCAGGCCGACGCCGCCGGCGGCGCCGGCAACGACCAGCCATTCTCCGGCCTTCAGATTGCCGCGATGGGTCAGGCCGAAATGCGACGTACCGTAGGCGACGGGAAAGGCCGCCGCGGTCTTGAAGTCCATTTCGTCTGGAATCCGCACCACCGCGCGGGCATCGGCCACCAGCTCCTCGGCATAGCTGCCGCCGAAGCGCGAGACCGCGAGCACGCGGTCTCCGGGCGCCACATTGGTCACGTCCGGGGCCACCTCGACGACCTCGCCGGCCGATTCCAGCCCCGGCGAAAACGGGAAGGCGGGCTTCACCTGATAGGTGCCGCCGACCATCAACACGTCGGCGAAATTGATGCCCGTAGCGCGTACGCGGATCCGGGCCTGACCGGCATCCAATGTGCGATGGGGGACCTCGGCCCAGCGCAAACTGCTCGGCGGGCCCCATTGCTCGCAGATGATGGCTTTCACGGCTCGATTTCCTTCGCCTGATGGAGAGAGCGACCGCCGCCCAATCGGGCGGCGGCGGGGACGTCGTCGTCAATCGATCGCGCGGACCCGTGACCCGTCGGCCATGGGCATGCCAAGCAGGGCATCCTGGCCGTCGGGTGCCAGCGCCTCGAGTGGCTGGCGCTTGGTCTCGATGCCGAGCAGCCCGACGACGATCAGCTGCAGCAGCAGAAGGGTGCTGAGCGTCGCCACCACGCCCAACACGCCGTAGGCGGTAAAGGCCGTGATGACCATGTAGGGCGTCAGGATCGTCATCAACCGGCCGACCGTGTTGCAGAAGCCGGCGCCGCGCATGCGGATGTCGGTCGGGAACAGTTCGGGGATATAGAGCGACCAGGTGAAGGCAAGCAGCACGTATATCGAGGTGACGAGAGCGAATCCCACCAGGCCGATCGCCATCGGATCGCTCATCTGCGGATAGATCAGGCCCAGCACGATCGCGATGGCGGAGAAGACCATGATGCCGGGCCTGCGGCCGAGCCGGTCCGACAGATACATGCCGATTGCAGCGCCGACCGGGCCGCCCAGCGACATCGCGGTCGTATAGCCGAGCGAAGTCACGACGCTGACGCCCTGCTTGACGAAGAAGGTCGGCAGCCAGGCAATGAAGCCGTATAGCGCTGTGTTCATGGTGATCAGGATGATGCTGCCGGTGATGGTGCGCGGCAGCAGTTCGCGTGAGAACAGCGCCATGACGGAGCGTTGGACCGGCGCCACGACCGCGACCGGCACGACGGGCGGCAGCGGCTTCGAACGCGACACTTCGGCCTCGATCTCGCTCATCACCCGCTCAGCTTCTTCCAGATGGCCCTTGGATTCGAGCCAGCGCGGCGATTCCGGCATCTTCTTGCGCAGGTACCAGACGATGACGGCGCCGACGCCGACGATCACGAACATCCAGCGCCAGCCGACGGTCGGGATCAGCGCGTAGCCCAGCAGGGAGGAAAAGAACAGGGCCGAGCTGGTGATGGTCGCGAGGCCCGCACCCCAGCGGCCGCGACGGTCGGGCGGCACGAACTCGGTTAGGGTGACATAGCCGATGACGATCTCGGCCCCGAGGCCCAGCCCCATGACGAAGCGCGCGACGATCAGCCATTCCATCGAGGGCGCAAGCGCGGCACCGAACGAGGCCAGGCCGAAGATCATCAAGTTGGCCTGGTAGGAAAAGCGTCGGCCAAACCGATCGCCCAGGATGCCGGCCATCCAGGACCCGATGAACATGCCGGCGAATGTCGCCGAGATGAACTGGGCATTGTGGGCCATGTCGGACCAGCCGTCCTTGACCAGCGCGCCCAGGACGCCGCCGCCCAGGTAGACTTCGAACCCGTCGAGGAACATGCCGGCGCCGATCAGGCCCAGCATGCGCCAATGGAACGACGTGATGGGCAAACGGTCCAGCCGGGCCCCAGCATTCACTGCCATAGTCATTTCCCTCCCCAGGTCGGTTCGCCGCACTTGGGCGGCAAGGCGCTTTTCTATTTGTTCGAATGTATCGGATCTGGGAAGGGTGTCAATCAGGCGCGTTGCCGGATCACCGAACGCACCGAGTAACGGTCGGCGGGATAGAGATTGTACGAGATCTCGTAGGTATCGCCGGTATGGGCGACGTACCGGCGCTTTACCAGCAGGGCCGCGGATTTGGGTTCCACGCCGAGCAGCATCGCCATACCCGGCTCAAGCGTAGTGGCGCGAATTTCCTGGTCGACATAGCCGAGCTTCAAGGAATTGATCGCCATGACCCGCTCGTAAATTGGCCCTTCGGTCGCCACCAGCTCCTCCCGGTTCGGTACGTATTTGTCGGCCACGAAAATCTCGGCCCAACAAAGAGCTGCATCGTCAGATTTGGTCGAACGTAACCCGGCCACGCGAAACCAGCGGCGACCGGGGTCCGGCAGAAACTGCGTCGTCTGTGCAGTGGAGACCATGACGAATCCATGGTGCCGAACGTCTAGCGTGGTTGAATCTGCAAAATCCAACAGTCCGCGCATGTCACGCAGGCTATGGGCGTAATGAGATACCGGCTCGGCTGACAGCACAACCGATCCAGTCTTGCGTTTGCGGCCGATCAACCCCTGTTCGGTCAGAATCTTAAGCGCTTCGCGGATGCTGTGTCGGCCGACGGCGAAGCGTGCCTGCAAGTCAAACTCTGTCGGAAACCGCCCGCCGACAGGATAGATCCCTCTAGCAATCTCGGTTGCCAGGATCGCGCTCACATTTAATCGGCTTGGGCCTGGCGCCGGGCCGGCAGGGTCTTCCTTTGCCCTGGTGGGCGGGCCGTCCTGCATGGATCGGTTCCTTCGTTGGGTGAACCCCTTATGTCACCAGTTGGTCCACTCGGCCAAGGCGATTTCCGCCTTCGATTCCTGCCCCGACGACTGAGAAGGACGGCCAGAATGGCGCGGCGGTTGATGTGCCGGGTGCGGGCACCCCGTAACGGCGATTTTCCGACTCTGTCCGCTAAACGGTCCCAATCCAGATGAGGTGGATGAGCTTCCCGCCAGAGCCTGATCCGATCAAACCGGCTCGGTTTGATCGGTGAATCAGTCACTAAATATTTGATTTAGAGGGCGTCGCCTTGCGCGCGGGCACTGCAGAGGCAGCCACGTATTACCTGTCCATCCCGCTCAGGCACAGATACTTGACCTCGAGATAATCCTCGATGCCGTATTTCGAGCCTTCGCGGCCGAGGCCCGACTGCTTGACGCCGCCGAACGGGGCGACCTCGGTCGAGATGATGCCCTCGTTGATGCCGACGATGCCGTATTCCAGCGCCTCGGCGATGCGGAAGATCCGGCCGATGTCGCGGCTGTAGAAATAGGCCGCGAGGCCGAATTCGGTAT